>NZ_CP098455.1:1238060-1857091 GCF_023702635.1 Spongiibacter taiwanensis | reverse complement strand
CCGGTCACCTGGTATTCGGTACCCTGCACACCACCTCGGCGGCCAAAACCATCGACCGGGTGGTGGACGTCTTCCCCGGTGAAGAAAAGGCCATGGTGCGCTCGATGCTGTCCGAGTCCTTGCAGGCGGTTATCTCCCAGACCTTGATTAAAAAACCGGAAGGTGGCCGGGTGGCGGCGCACGAAATCATGATCGGCACGCCGGCCATTCGAAACCTGATTCGGGAAGACAAGGTGGCGCAGATGTATTCGGCCATCCAGTCCGGCGCCAATGTCGGCATGCAAACCATGGATCAATGTTTGAAAAATCTGGTACAGAACCGCCAGATCAGCAGGGACGCTGCCAAGACCCGGGCGCGATTCCCGGAGAATTTTTAACACTCTCCACCTAGCTGGAGGCAAAAATGACCTCCAGCTGGTGCAATTCAATTAGTGTTAACAGGCCCTAGGAGCTGTCCCTTGGAAATCGAAAAACTGCTGCGGGTAATGCAGGAAAAAGGCGCATCAGATCTGTTCATCTCGGCGGGGGTGCCTCCCTCCATCAAAATAAATGGCCAGATTGCGCCGTTGAGCAGCAATTCGCTGAGTCCTGAGCAGACCCGGGAAGTGGTGATGGGGGTCATGACCGAGCAACAGCGCCGGGACTTTGTCCGGGACAAGGAATGTAATTTCGCCATCAGCGCTCGCGGTATTGGCCGGTTTCGGGTCAGCGCCTTTTACCAGCGCAACCTGGTAGGCATGGTGTTGCGCCGCATTGAAACCCAGATTCCCACCACCGATGAGCTGGGCCTGCCCGATACCATCAAGGACCTGGCGATGGCCAAGCGGGGCTTGATTATCTTTGTTGGCGCCACCGGCACCGGTAAATCCACATCCCTGGCGGCAATGATTGGGCACCGCAATAATAATTCCAAGGGGCACATCATTACGGTGGAAGACCCCATTGAATTTCTGCACCAGCACCGCGGGTGTATCGTGACCCAGCGGGAGGTGGGGATTGATACCGACTCCTTTGAAATTGCGCTGAAGAATATGCTCCGGCAGGCGCCGGATGTGATTATGATCGGCGAGGTGCGTACTCGGGAAACCATGGAGAACGCCATTACCTTCGCTGAAACCGGGCACCTGTGTTTGTGTACGCTGCACGCTAACAATGCAAACCAGGCGCTAGATCGGATTCTGCATTTCTTCCCGCCAGAGCGTCACACCCAGTTGTGGATGGACTTGTCCCTCAACCTGAAAGCCATGGTTGCCCAGCAATTGGTGCCCACCCGCAATGGCGATGGCCGCCGGGCCTGTGTGGAGATTTTGCTGAATACGCCGCTGGCTTCAGATCTGATTCGCAAAGGCGATGTTGCCGGCTTGAAAGACCTCATGCGCCAGTCCACCGAGCAGGGTATGCAAACCTTTGATCAGGCGCTGTACGATCTCTACACGCAGGGCGAAATCACCTATCAGGATGCCATCGCCCATGCCGACTCCGCCAACGACCTGCGCCTGCTAATCAAGTTGGGCGCTGATAACCGGCCGGAAACCATCAAACAGATGGCAGGCAAACTGAGCATGCAGGAAGACGACAGCAAGAGCCCTCCGCGAGGCGGGAGCTTTGGTGCTGGGACTGGGCGTCGCACCTGATTCACTTTTGATTTTTTTGGACTGTATGCATTTTGATGTGCCGTCGAGGAATCTGCGGGACATACAGTTCACTGCATTGATTGAAGTTGGCCGAAATTGACTAATTATGGACCTCTTCCAGAACGTTCTAGCTTGGTTGTTTTGGGATATGTTCACGCTAATTTGATTGCTGCTGGCGGTCATTTTTTCCTCCAGCTAGCGGAACGCCTCCCGGCCCGTCGGGTTGAGGCTAAAATTGCGCCACTGTGCGTTGCTCGGACCCAAAGCACTCGCTTTGTTCGCGGGGCCAACTTTCGTTTATTTGGAATAACCAAACTGTTCTCCTCTCGTCCGCGCTCGGCGTCCGCTGGATTGACGCTTATTGGCCACAATATTGGCAATCAAATTAGTATGAGCAGGTCCTGGCTAGCTCTGACGCAATAAAACGCTTCAATCAGACTATGGCCGACCCAGTTGGCGATGGTTGGTGTGTCCCTTGCCAATGCTTGCCCGATAAAATTCACTCCGCGCCGTCGACTTTGCTCGTTTAGAAATTCTGTTAGTGGCTTGTGCTGGCCACTATGTCTCATGCGGATCTTTTTGTGATGCCCTAGGTATGACCTGTTGGATAGGGATTAGGCGGAAGTTAATTAATCATCGATCTAAGTAGTGGTTAATACCTATTTTGACTGTGACACATTTGCCTGAAGATAATTGTGTTTAGTGACTAATTTATCAATATTACATTACATGAATAATTTTAATAGGTGGTAGTGCGATGAAACTCTCTAAATCAATCAGGTTGAAGCCGCTCATATCGGGTATCCGTCTGAATTCCAAAGCAACGATATTGAGTGGGTTGGTTGTTTTTTCCTCTGTTCCGGTCCTGGCGCAATCCGGTAAGTCGTCCGGGTCTGTTATTGAAGAGGTTGTTGTTACCGCTCAAAAGCGTCAGCAGTCGATCAGTGATGTTGGTATGTCGATCACGGCGCGTAGCGGTGAGCAACTGCAAGAGCTGGGAATTGGCGATGTAGCTGGTCTTATGAAAGTAGAGCCTAGTTTTATGGTTTCTCAGGCTTCCTATGGTACGCCGGTGTATTCCATTCGTGGTGTGGGTTACAACTCAGAGTCTCTGGCTGCCAGCCCAACGGTCAGCGTATATGTGGATGAGGTTGCTTTCGCGTTTCCCGCGTTGACCAAGGGCGCCACCCTTGATCTGGAGCGAGTGGAAATTCTCAAGGGTCCTCAGGGAACCCTATACGGGCAGAATGCAACAGGGGGGGCAATCAATTACATTGCGGCAAAACCCACCAGTACCTTCGAGGCCGGCATTGAAGGCACTTACGCGCGTTTTGACGCGATTAATGTTAATGGCTTTGTCAGCGGTCCCTTGACTGACACGCTGGGAGCGCGCTTCGCCTTTGACGTGTCGGATGGTGGTGCTTGGCAAGAGAGTTTTACACATGGTGGCGAGCTTGGTGACACCCGGCAGCAAAAATTGCGTTTGCTGCTCAGTTGGGCGCCCACTGACCGGCTCGATGTTGCGGTGAACCTGAATACCTGGACCGATGAGTCGGACACGCCAGTGACCCAGTTGATTGATCTCAACCTCCAGGATCCTACCCAGGCGGATCAAGTTCCTGATCTGGTCAATGCGCCCTTCGCACCCAATGATGCCCGTGCGGCAAACTGGTTTCCCGGGTTGCCACATGAGAATGATCAACAATTCTATCAGGCGACAGTGCGGGCTGATTACGAGGTTTCAGACGGCCTGACGCTGACTTCGCTGTCTTCGATCCAGGATTACGAACAGGATGACTGGATTAACAATGACGGGGTTGCCGTTGATGGCAATAGCCAGCGTCAGCGCGGCACGGTCGAGTCCTTTTCTCAGGAGTTTCGTGCCAGTGGTGTAGCGGTGCAAAGCCGGATGGCTTGGTTGCTGGGTGTAACCTACGCTAAAGACGAGACCGAAGAGAATTCGCTGGGTCGCTTGCCTTACACCACGCCGGCCTTTGCGTTTACGGCATTTGGTCTTGAGCCCTTTGCTGAGATCAACACCTACGCCCAGCCCACGGCGACGACCAAGGCGGTGTTCGGTAACATCGAATTCGATCTCCTCGACAATCTAAACCTGCAAGCGGGAGCACGCTACACCAAGTCCGAGATCGACTATGAGGGATGCCTGTCGGGAGATGCCGAATTTACGGCAGGTATGAACTTCATTCAGGGCTTTGTCAAAGGCGACGATGCTGAGCCGGTAGCACCGGGCGAGTGCCTGACCTTTGACTCGACCTTCACCCCCGGCATGGTGAATTCCTCTTTGAATGAGGATAACGTCTCCTGGCGGCTCGGCCTGAATTGGCATCCTTTGGAAAACACACTGTTATATACCACTGTCAGCAAAGGCTTTAAGGCCGGGTCGTTCCCGACGCTGCCCGGCACGGGTGAAGTGCAGTTTGAGCCGGTAAAGCAGGAGGAACTGCTCTCCTATGAGGTGGGTGTTAAGTCGACTGTGACGCCGCAGTTTGTGGTGAATGGCGCCGTATTTAAGTATGACTACAAAGACAAACAGCTTCGCGGCCGAATCCTGGATCCAGCGCAAGTCTTTGGTGTGATCGACGCTCTGGTCAACATTCCCGACTCGTCAGCCCAGGGGGCTGAGCTGGAAATGATCTGGATGCCTGTTCAGGGCCTGCGGCTGAATTTGGCGGCAACCTACCTGGACGCGGAGGTCGATGGTGACTTCTTCACCATTGATATCTATGAAACCGGGTCAGATGCGACCAATTATGATGGCTACAGCTTCCCCTCTACTCCTGAGTGGACTGTGGTGGCAGGTGCCCGCTATGAGTGGCCGCTGAAGGACAATCTGCTTGCCTTTGTGGGTGCAGATTACCGTTATCAGACGGAAGCGCCGAGCCTGTTCCAAGATCGAGCTACTATCGGGGAGCATCCCTCTTTGGAATCTGACGAATACGGCTTGTTGGATTTGAGAGTCGGTGTGGCGACGGCTGACGGCCGCTGGACGGTTCAACTGTTTAGTCATAATGCCTTGGACGAGTACTACGCGACCCATGAAAACCGCATCTACGATACTTCTGTGCGTTATGCAGGTAAGCCTGTGACCTACGGCATTAAAGTCGCCTACCGGTTTGAGTAGGGTATTTTAGGGATTGCCTCAGGCCGGGGAGTAAGGGAATTAAGGGCGTAGGCCGGTACTGGGTTTGCGCCTAGATCTGACGAAACCAGCTCTCCAAAATGATAGCCGCGCTGCGGCTATCTACATTCTCTTGCTTGAATGCCTTGGAGTGGCGCTGTTCAAGAATGTCGCCCTTGGCTTCAAAACTGCTTAAGCGCTCATCGCTGAATTCCACCGGCAGACCAAAGCGGCCGTGCAGGCGGTTGCCAAATTTGCGCGCCCTGGCGGAAATGTCTGATTCACTACCATCCATGTTTAGCGGCAGGCCCACGACCAGCGTGTCGGGCCGCCACTCCTTAATCAGTTTCTCCAGCTCGGCCCAGTCCGGAATGCCATCCTTGGCCTTCAGGCTGGGCAGGGAGGTGGCGCTACCCAATAAGGATTGACCCACTGCGGCGCCGATCCAGCGAGTGCCAAAGTCGAAGGCGAGAACAGAAATCGGTTTGACCATGAGGAGAAGTGATTTTTCCTGAGGGTGGTAGGGAGCGAGCCGGGCTTCAGGCGTGGCCGCTGTCGGAGCCCAGTTGAATAAAGCTGATTCCCAGCTTGGCCAGGGCGGCATCGACCCGCTTGTCGGCGGGCACTTCAAACAGGATCGCGTCCTCGGCAGGTAGGGTCAGCCAGGTATTCTCCGCCAGCTCGGCTTCGAGTTGGCCTGGCCCCCAGCCGGCATAGCCGAGGGCAATCAGCGATTGTTGGGGGCCGCTGTCCCGGGCGATGGCGTCGAGAATATCCAATGAGCTGGTCAGGCTGATTTCGCTGCTGACGTCCAGGGTGGCATCCCATTGCTCCCGGCCGCGGCGATGGAGCACAAAGCCCCGGTCGGTATGCACCGGGCCGCCGGCGTAGACCGGCTCGGCGTGGGTATGGCGGTGCTCTTTTAGTTCCAGTTGCTCGAGCACCTGGTCCACGCTCATATCCAGTGGCCGGTTGATAATCAGGCCCATGGCGCCCTCTTCATCATGCTCGCATAGATAGGTAATACTGTGGGCGAAGATGCCCTCCCGCAGTGAGGGCAGGGCGATCAGAAAGTGGTTCTTTAGCGACGCGAATGAGCTGTTCATATCGCTAGTATGGGAGAAGATTGGCCAAACACAAGTAGAAATCTGCGTCAGCGGCAGGGGGCTTGGCCCGGATGCGCCGGGTTGATGATCAACTGCCGCGGGCGTTGAGGGCGGCCTTTTCAAAGCGCCAGGTACGGACGATGCCGAGGCGATTTTTGCCATCCAGCACCTCGGCGGGAATCGCCTCGTAGGGCGCCGCTAAGCGTACAATCCGGTTGGCGGCCCGATCCAGCAGGGTGACGCCGGAGCTGCGCAGAATCTTAACCTGGTCAACGCTGCCATCGGGCTTGAGCATTAACAGCAGTCGCAACTCACCCTCAATGCCGCGGCGCCGGGCTTCCTCGGGGTAATTTGCGTTACCGATTCGCTCGACCCGTTGCTCCCAGCGATTCAGGTACAGGGCGTCCGGCGAGCCTTTGGCGGCCACTGAGGTGATGAACTTGGGGCGGGGCATGTTGGCATAGGCCTGGTTCAATTGTGCGAGCTGGGCTTCCAGGGCAGAGATGTTGTCGCTGATTTCCGTGATGTCATCCTGCTGTTGCCATTGGCGCTGTTGCAATACCGTTTTGGTACTGTGCGACGAGCTCGATCGGCTGCTGGGGGCCGTGGTGCTGATGGTGTCGGACTGTTGGGGGGTGTTGTCGCTGCGCGCCATTTTCAGCGCTTGCTCGCTGATATCGTTGTTGTGAAAGGCGCTGTCAGTTACGGCGCTCAGCTCGGCTTTTTCGTCGAGGGTGCCGCTGCCCTGCTGGTCGTGCTGGGCCAGGTAATCGGCTTTGTCGGGGGCTTCCAGGCTTTGGTAGCTGGCCACCGTTATTTCCAGGGTGGGCAGTTTGACGTCGGCTTGCTCGGGGGCAAAGCGGATGCCGAGGATCAGCGCGATATGCATCGCCGTCGCGAGCACCAGAATGAAACCCAGCCGCTCCGGTGGGCGGTGATCTTCCTGGGGCATCATCAACAGGGGCTGCTGGATCGCGCTCATGCGGCGGGGCTGCCCCGCAGGGCGAGCTTGCTGGCTAGGCAATCCATCAATTGGCCGGCGATGTCGGTGCCCATTTGGTCGTCGATTTCGCGGATGCAGGTGGGGCTGGTGACATTGATTTCGGTCAGGGCGTCGCCGATCACATCGAGACCGACAAACAGCAAGCCCTTCGCTCTGACGGTATCTTTAACCTGCTCGGCGATCCAGCGGTCCCGATCGGTGAGCGGCTGGGCGCGGCCGGTGCCGCCGGCGGCCAGGTTGCCTCGGGTCTCGCCCTTTGCGGGAATTCGGGCCAGGCAGTAGGGCACAGGCTCGCCATCAACGAGCAGTATGCGCTTGTCGCCGTCTTTGATGGCGGGCAGGTATTTTTGCGCCATGATGTTGGTGCTGCCGTGGTTTGTCAGGGTCTCAATAATGACCCCAAGATTTTTCTCTTCAGGCAGCAGGCGGAAGATCGAGCTGCCGCCCATGCCGTCCAGTGGCTTCATAATCACGTCGCCATGCTCGGCATGAAAGGCGCGCAAACGGGCTGGATCCCGGCTGACCAGATGGGGTGGTACGCACTGTGGAAACTGCAGTGCGAACAGCTTTTCGTTGCAGTCGCGCAGGCTTTGGGGGCGATTGACCACCATGGCGCCCTGCGTTTCAGCCAGCTCCAATATGTGGGTGGCGTAGAGAAACTCGTTGTCGAAGGGAGGGTCCTTGCGCATCAAAATGGCATCCAGCTCCCCCAGGGCAAGATCCCTTTCCTCGCCTAACTCATAGTATCGGGCGGGGTCGCGAAAGGTGGAAACGGTGCGAGTTTTCGCCCGCGCCTGGGCGCTACTGATATAGAGGTCCGCTGGAGTCATGTAATGCACCTGCCAACCGCGGCTCTGGGCTGCCCACAGCATGGCCAGGGTGGAGTCTTTTTTGTAGCTGATATCCTCGATGGGGTCCATCACGACCCCAAGGCTTATACTCATTGCGTACCCCGTCTCTATGGTGGTAATAATGCGTCGGGAACTTCTGTGCGGCCCGGGTCAGACTTGGGCGGGCTGGCGCGCCACAATGGCGAGAGTTTTCCCTGACTTACATTTGATGTTTAAAAGTGACGCTTATTGTAAGTCAGGAGCGCTAAATTAGCGTAATGTGGCCCAGTGCCGCAATTTCGGATTTCCCAAACCGGTATGGAAGTTGGTTTCGGGGTGAGGTGTCTGCGGGTGGCAGGCGGCCTGAGACGGATGAGCCGTCGGTTGGCTGCTTTGACATAAAGACATCGCAGTAGTCGTTGAAGGACCGCAACCCAGTATTTTCAGCTGATCGTTAAGGGCGAAACCAATGGATGCCGATTTTTCAAATCTGAAAGTGATGATTATTGACGATAGTAAGACTATCCGTCGCACCACAGAAACCTTGTTGGCAAAAGAAGGTTGCACCGTGGTGACCGCAATCGATGGTTTTGATGCCCTCGCCAAAATTGCAGACACCAAACCCGATATCATCTTTGTGGACATCATGATGCCCCGGCTGGATGGCTATCAAACCTGCGCCCTCATCAAGAATAATAGTGAATTCAAATCGACTCCCGTCATCATGTTGTCAAGTAAAGATGGTCTTTTCGACAAGGCAAAAGGGCGGATCGTTGGTTCAGATCAGTATTTGACCAAGCCTTTCAGCAAGGTCGAGCTGCTCGATGCCATCAATGCCCACGTCTCCCAGGCTCAGGCATAATCCTTGCTAACAACATGCTTGTTATCATGTGAGACGATTCGCGTTCGTTGGTGGTAGCCCCATTCGGTCCAGCCCGGTCAGTGTGACCCTTTCGGCAATTAGGGGCGGCCCTGATGCAGTGCGAAGTCTTAATGCAAGGCGCAGCAGGCGCCATGGAAATCGGCGGAGCCGCCTAGGCGGAACGCCGAGAGTGCCGGTAGTTTGGAGGAAAGAATGCCGCGGGTTTTGATTGTTGACGATTCGCCCACTGAAATTTTTAAGATGACTGAAATCCTCAATAAAAACGGGTTTCAGGTGCTCACCGCCGAAAATGGCGAGCAGGGCGTTGCGATGGCCAAGGCCGAGCAGCCCGATTTGGTGCTGATGGATATTGTCATGCCGGGGCTCAACGGCTTTCAGGCCACCCGCCAACTGAGTCGGGATCCCGACACCAGCAGTATCCCCGTCATTATTGTGACCACCAAAGATCAGGAAACAGACCGCCTGTGGGGGCAGCGTCAGGGAGCGAAAGGCTACTTGACCAAGCCGGTAGATGCCCGCGCCCTGATTAACGAGATTCGTTCGGTAATGGGCTGAACAGACGGTGAGCGACTCAGCACACACTTCCTTTCACTACCTCTGCGAAATGGCCGCACTGGCTCAGGCGGCCGAGCTGTCGCTGCCGAGCCAACGTGACAATCGCGCCTCCGCCTGGAGTGGCATCGGTTTTCGTGTCGGCGGCCAGTACTGCGTTGCCCCGATGGGCGATATCACTGAAGTGCTTCACGAGCCATTAGCGACCCGTCTCCCCGGTGTGCAGAGCTGGGTGCGCGGGGTGGCTAATGTGCGTGGCCGTCTGCTGCCGCTAATTGATTTGAGTGCATTTCTGGGCATGGCGCCTTGCTTGCGGGGCAGGGTCCTGGTGTTGGAACGGGACGAGATTTATACCGGACTGATTGTTGAAGAGGTGCTGGGCATGCAGCACTTTGACAGCAGTCTGTATGCCGATGGCGAGGGGCCGTCGGATTCGGCTTTGGGCAAGTACTTGCGCGGCAGTTACCGCCAGGGCGATCGTGAGTGGCTGGTCTTTCGCCCCAACCGCTTGCTGAACGACAGAGATTTTTTCCAGGTTGCCGCCTAGGCAGCCGGTTATTTCACACATTCAAACCTGCTGGAGTTGGGGTAAATGAAAACATTCAATCAGGGCGCCTTGACGCGACTGCGAACAAACCGGGCGGTTAGTGTGCTGGTCATACTGATCCTCATCGGGTTTGTGGGTGCGGGCCTGAACACCTTCATTATTCTTCGGGATGCGGGCTACGATCAGCGCTATCTGGAGCTCAGCGGCGAGATGCGACTGTACGCGCAGCAGATTGCCAACAGCTCGCGGGAAGCGGCGTCAGGTTCTGCTACCGCCTTTGATGAACTCGCCAGCGCCAGTGCGAACTTTAATGCGGTGCGCAAGCAACTCAGTGAAGGCAGTCGCGAGCTGCCCTCGCCCTCGGGCATGCTGGCCGAGGAAATCAGCGAGTTGAATCAGCTCTGGGCCAGACTCGATGGTTCGGTGCAAACGATCATTGGAAACCGCGACCGGATTGTGTTGCTGAACATGGTTGCCGATCAGCTGGATCAGCTGCTGCCCTCCATTCAAAGCGGTTACGGCGAAGTTGTCGATATTCTGCTGAGCAATGGTGGCGATGCTGATCAGGTTGCCGTGGCCCAACGCCAGATCTGGCTGGCCGAGCGAATTGGCCGCAACATCGACCGGATCATTGCCGGCGATGCGGGTGCCGAACAGGCGGCTCAGCAGTTTAAAGAGGATACCTCGCTGTTTGCTGGTGTTCAGGCGGCCATGCTCAGTGGTGATAGCAGCCTGAATGTGAAGCGCGTGAACAATGCGCGGGCACGGGCGCTATTGAGCGAGATGGTGGCAAGCTACGCCACCATCAGTGAGTCGATGGAGCAGGTTTTCGCGATTTCGCCTCAGTTGCTGCGTTCGGCCCAGGCCGCTAACGCCATTGTGGTGGATGTCCCTCAGATTACCCAAATCAGTACCCAATTGTCGGCGGCGATCGCCGCATTGGAAGACAAGCGACCCCTGTCGGTGCTAACGGCATTGCTATTTGTTGGCCTGATCGTGATCTCGCTGGGCCTGCTGGGTTGGCAGTCGGTACAGAATGCCCAGCAGCGTTTGCGTGAAACCGCCGAAACCAATGAGCGAAACCAGACTGCGATCTTGCGTCTGCTGGACGAGCTGGCGGATCTTGCCGACGGGGACCTGACCACCTCGGCCACGGTTACCGAAGATTTTACCGGTGCCATTGCCGACTCGATCAACTACACCATTGACCAGCTGCGGGTACTGGTTTCGCAGATTAACGATACCGCCGTGAGCGTGTCCTCTGCGGCCCAGGCGTCACAGTCCACCGCCCTGAACCTGGCTCAGGCTTCAGAGAGCCAGGCCCAGGAAATAGCCGGTGCGTCGGCGGCGATCACCGAAATGGCGGTGAGTATCGACAAGGTATCCTCCAACGCCCGGGACTCTGCCGCGGTAGCACAGCGCTCGGTAGCCATCGCCAATACCGGCGCCGAGGTGGTGCAGAATACGATCAAAGGCATGGATAACATTCGCGAGCAGATCCAGGAAACGTCGAAGCGGATCAAGCGACTGGGTGAGTCCTCCCAGGAGATCGGCGACATCGTATCCTTGATCAACGACATTGCTGACCAGACCAACATTCTGGCACTTAACGCGGCGATTCAGGCGTCGATGGCCGGTGACGCCGGCCGGGGCTTCGCGGTGGTTGCCGACGAGGTACAGCGCCTTGCGGAGCGTTCTTCCGGGGCGACCAAACAGATTGAGGCGCTGGTAAAAACGATCCAGTCCGACACCAACGAGGCGGTTATTTCGATGGAGCAAACCACCTCCGAGGTGGTTCGCGGTGCCCGCCTGGCACAGGACGCGGGCGCGGCCCTGACCGAAATCGAGACGGTTTCCCAGGAACTGGCGGAACTGATCCAGAACATCTCCAGCGCGGCGGCGGACCAGGCGGAATCGGCTGGTCAAATTTCCAGCACGATGAAAGTTATCCAGGAGATTACCTCGCAGACTTCGGCAGGTTCCACCGAAACCGCGCGCTCGATTGGTGCCCTGGCGGAAATGACCAACGACCTGCGCAGCTCGGTAGCGGGCTTCACGCTGCCGGAGCAGGGCAGCTAATCGGGGCTGCCGGAGCGACTCATGATTGATCATCGGGATTATGTCGCACTTGACTGGGTAGCCGGCGAAATCGCCGCCAACCTGGCCCAGTGCGCGTCGGCATTGGGGGAGTATCTGCACGACTCCGCTGCCGATATTGCCTTGGAGCGGGCTGAGGGTTTGTTGCTTCAGGCCCGTGGCAGCCTGCGGATGATCGAATTTAGCGGCGCGCAGCGCTTGCTCAATGAAATGGCCGAATGCGTCGCCAACCTCGACGACAATGCGCTGACCGAGCAGCAGCGGCTCCGGCGTATTCAGGTGCTGCAGGTCTTATGCGATGAGGTGCCGGCCTATCTGGCTCGCTTGCGTCGCTCGCGCTGGGAGCTGCCGGCGTCGTTGATGATTATGTTTAACGAACTGCGCTCGGTGATGGACCGGCCGCTGTTATCGTCAACACTGCTGTTTACCCCCGAAATCAAAGACCCTTTGAATTACAGTCAGCGCCCTGCCGACTTAAGCGACACGAGTTTTATCGAGTTGGCGGGGAAGTTGCGGCAAATGTACCGCCTGGCCCTGGCCGCCTGGGAACGCGGCGAAGCGCCGGAAAACAGCGTGACCTACATGGCGAAAGTCGCCGGCCGGGCCACCCGCCTGTGCGCGGGCACGCCCCAAGAATCGCTGTGGCTGGCCTCGCTGGCGCTGTTTGAGGGGCTGGCGAATGAGTCAGTAGTCAGTTGCAGTGCGGTGGATGCCATTATGGTTCGGCTGGGCTCGGCCCTGGGGCTGCTTGCCGAGCTGGGCGCCGAAGCGGCTCAGGCGCCGTTGAATCAGTCGCTGATTAAAGATGTGTTGTTTTACGTCGCCTGTTCGCCGGGCGAATCTCGTTTTGTCACTGAGGTTCAGCGCCTGTTTGTGTTGGACAAGGTGTTGGCCGACCGCGACGTTAATCTGGAGAATGCGGCGGCCGCGGAGGCCCTCACTAAGGTGGCCGCGGGTATAGCCGCCGATATGCGCTTGCTTGCCGAGCGCCTGGAGAATGGCGAGTTTCATCCGGGGCGCTTTGATCTGCGGGAAATGTCGGACGCCTTGGCGATCATTGGTGCCGGGGAAGTGCTTCACTCCCTTGATGCCATGGCGCCGCTGTTCGGCGCTGAGCTGGCCGTCGAGCAGCAACAGAACGCGGCCAAAACCCTGGTACTGCTGGCGGATACTCTTGCCGCTGAGCGAGAACTTCCCCGCACAACCCTGTTCCGCAGTGATCCCGAGGCGCAACTGGAGTTGGATTCGGCCCTGCAGGCGCTGTCTGCTCAAAGCCGGGAGGTGTTGGCCGATGCCCAGGAGCAATTGCTCAGTTTTGTCGCCGACAAATTTACCCTCGATACCATTGGTCAGCTGCCCGCACAGCTAGCCCAGTTGGTTGCCGCCTTGAACCTGGCCGAGCTGAACCGCCCGGCGGCGGTCTTGGCGCGCTGTCTGGTGTTCATCGACGAAAGGCTCTTGAAAGCCGGCTTCCAGCCCGGTTGGGAAGAGCTTGATGCGCTGGCAGACGCGATAGCCGCAATCGACTACTACCTCGAGCGCATTGTCAGCAGTTCTGATGCGGAAGACGGTGCACTGATGGCCGTGGCCGAGGAATGTGTTGCTCGCCTCGGTTACCCCGTGAGTGATCCTCTGAGTGCTGCAGACGGTATAGCGGAGCTGGTTTTTGCTCCGGCCGAGCTGCCCCCGCAAGGGCAGGGCGAGGTCGGTGCAGAGACAGGAGCCATTACCGAAGCGGCGCCCGGGGCCGGCGACGAAGCGAATGCGGCCCCTGACCAGATTCACGAGCCCGCAGCTGAAATAGCCCAGCCCCCATTTGATGAGGCGTCATCTGGCGAGGCGGTGACGGAAGGTGAGGCTGGTCAGCTACATCACTACCCCGATGGGGTCGACCCGGAAATCGCCGAGGTGTTTTTGGAAGAGGCGGGCGAGGTATTGGCGCGCCTGGCGGAGTTACTGCCCGCCTGGCATGGCCAGCTCGATAATGCCGACACCCTCGCTGACGTCCGGCGGGCCTTCCACACCCTGAAGGGCAGTGGCCGCATGGTGCAGGCTGATCAGGTTGGTGAGCTGGGTTGGGCGGTGGAAAACATGCTCAATCGGGTGATCGATGGCCGCTTTGCCATGGATGGGCCCCGCTTGGCCGTGGTTGAGGCCGCGGCGGCGCTGACGCCAGACCTGTTGCAAGCGTTCCGGCAGGGCTTGTTTGGCCCCGGCAGCAGCGAGCTTGATGCCTTGATTCAAGAGGCCAAAGTCCTCACCGAGCAGCAGTCTCCGGCGCTGTCCGCGGAGGAGGCCACAGTGCTGCCGCTCGTGTCCGCACAGGACGGCGACGCGCCCGAGGGCGAAGCGGCACCTGAGGAAGCGATCGAATATCCAGAGGTGCTGTCGGAGCCGCCGGCGGATGACAGCCTGCTGGGGATCTTTATTAATGAGGCCGACACCCACCTGACGCTGCTCGAAGAGTATCTGGCGGAGGTAGACAGTTACCCGGTAACCCTGACCGACGCGGTTCAGCGGGCGCTGCATACCTTGAAGGGTGCATCGAACATGGCCGAGGTGTGGGCGATCGCCAACCTGGTCACACCCCTTGAGGGCTTGGTCAAGGAACTGCGCTCCATGCGGATCGCCGCCGACGAGGCGCTGATCGCGATGATGAAGGACGTGGTTGACTATAGCCGCGGCCTCACCGAATCCCTGCGGCGGCAACCCCTCAGCGCCTTGCGCACCCCGGCTGAACTGCTTCAACGCTTGGAAGAGTTGTCGGCCGAGATGTTGTCTCAGGCAGAAATGTCAGCCTACAACAGCCAGGAAGGGCAGCTTGCACCGGGCGCGTTGAACAGTTTTCTGGCCAGTTTTGGTGATGAGTTGCTGCTTATTGGCGACCAGTTGGCCAGTGGTCAGATTGGCTCTGCGGAACAGCTGCGTCGCATCGCGCCGGGACTGGGGGGCTTTGCCTATCGCGCCGAAGAAATGGGCGCGGAGGCGATTGCCGAACTCAGCCACGCCTTGCAGGTTTTACTGGGTCATGCCGAAGACCCGGTTGCCGACGCGCTAACGGCCCTGGCCGCTGAGGCGGTCGATCAATTGGTCGAGCAGCTTAATCAGATTGCCGCTGAACAGGCCCCCAGCGAAAACGCCGAGCTGCTGGCGCGGATGCGCGATTTTGATCCCGCGACAAGCGGTGAGCCACCCCTGTTTCCGGTGGAAGAGGTTGATGAAACCGAGGCTGCCGACGTGGTGGATGTGACCACCATTGATGTGGACAGCGCGCTGCCGGCGGATGCTGTCGAGCCTGACGGTGATGGGCTTCACGTCGACGAGACTATGTCCGAGATAGCGCCCGAGATGGTGCCCGACACGGCGCCTGAGCGGGTGGCTGAGATGACGCCGGGCCTGTTCGATGACGATATGGATCCTGAAATCCTGCAGGTCTTCCTGGAGGAAGCGGGTGATTTGCTTGAGGTCATCGACCAGTCCATTCACAGCTGGTCAGAGAATGGCCAGGATTTGAGCGCGCTGGATAAAATTCAGCGCAGCCTGCATACCCTCAAAGGCGGGGCCCGGCTCGCAGGACTGTCTGCGCTGGGGGATGTCAGCCACGAATTTGAGACGGCGATTACCGACGCGCTCGGGCAAAGTGAACAAGATCACCCGGCCTTGCTGGCGCAGTTAAACCAGTACCAGGATCAGTTGGTGCAGATGGTCGATGGGGCCAGACAGCCCGCGTCAGTGTCTGTCGCACCGGTCTCGGCCGAGCCCGAGGCCCGCCACAGCGATTTGGCTGAATTCGATTTTGCGAAGGCGTTTGCGCCCAAAGCACAGCCCAAGCAAAGCGACGCGCTGCTGGTGGGTGGCGAGGAAGAGGGAACGGGGCTGGCGCCGCTGCGCGGTCCCCAGGAAATGATCAAGGTTTCGTCCCAGTTGCTGGAACGGCTGATCAACCTGGCGGGTGAGACCTCGATATCTCGCGCCCGGAGCGAAGAGCAGGTTGGCGAAATTCAGGCGTCACTGGAAGAAATGGAAATTACCGTCGAGCGCCTCCAGGATCAGGTGCGGCGGATGGATATGGAGACCGAGGCCCAGATTCTGTTCCGCCAGGAGCAGGTTGGCAGCGAGGGGGCTGACGGCTTTGATCCGCTGGAGTTTGACCGCTATTCCCAATTGCAACAGTACTCCCGCTCCTTGCTGGAGTCGGCGTCGGATTTGACGGACCTGCGCAGCACTTTGCTGGAAAAGAGCCGGGACATGGAAACCCTGCTGCTGCAGCAATCCCGGATTCATGCCGACCTTCAGGAAGGCTTGATGCGTTCCCAGATGGTTCACTTCTCCCGCATGGTACCCCGGCTGCGTCGCGGGGTCCGCCAGCTTGCCAGTGAGTTGGGCAAACGGGTGGAGTTTAAGGTGTATAACGCCGACGGCGAGATGGACCGCCGGGTGCTGGAGCGGATTATTCCGGCCCTGGAGCACATGCTGCGCAACTCGATTGACCACGGGATTGAGCCCGAGGCCGCGCGGCTGGCAGCGGGCAAGGCGGCGGCCGGCGAAGTGGCCATGCGCTTTGATCGCCAGGGTGGCGACGTGGTGATTGCGATCAGCGATGATGGCGGCGGGGTCAACCTGGCGGCGGTGCGCGACAAGGCCCTGAAGATGGGGCTGATCACCGAGGATGCAGTCCTCAGTGAGCGCCAGTTGCTGGAGTACATTTTCCATGCCGGTTTCAGTACCGCCAGCAATCTGACCCAGATATCCGGGCGGGGTGTGGGCATGGATGTGGTGCGCGCCGAGATCAAACAGCTGGGCGGCACCATTGATATTCGCACCGAGGCCGGTCGCGGCACCCGCTTTGAGGTTCGCCTGCCCTTTACGGTGTCGGTCAACCGGGCCCTGATGGTCAGTGCCGCCGGCGAGCCGTATGCGGTGCCCCTCAACAACATTGAAGGGATCGTGCGGGTCAGCCCGTACGAGCTGGAGGTTTACTACCAGGACGACCTCCACCTGTTTGAATATGCTGGCCAGCAATATCACCTGCGTTATCTCGGCGGTTTGGTGGGCCAGGCCACACCCAAGCTGGAGGGGCAGGTAGACCTGAAGCCGGTGCTGCTGATTCGTAATGCTGAGCCACCAACGGCGGTTCAGGTGGATTCGCTGATGGGATCACGGGAAGTCGTGGTGAAGTCACTCGGGCCGCAATTTGCTTCGGTGCCGGCGCTGTCTGGTGCGGCGGTGATGGGGGACGGCCAGGTGGTGGTCATTCTGGATATGCTCGCCGCCATTCGGGCCGACTCCGCCCGCCGGCTGCAAGCAGGCGACGACGCCAGGCTGCCCGCCCAGCCCGTCAGCGGTAATCTTCTGGTGATGGTGGTGGACGACTCGGTCACCGTGCGCAAGGTCACTTCGCGCCTGCTCGAGCGCCAACGAATGGATGTACTGCTGGCCCGGGACGGGATGGAAGCGGTGACTCTGGTGCAGGATATAGAACGCCTGCCGGATGTGGTGCTGCTGGATATTGAGATGCCGCGGATGGATGGCTTTGAAGTGCTGGTGCGTCTGCGGGGTAACCCGCGTACCCAGGATATTCCGGTCATTATGATCAGCTCGCGCACCGGCGAAAAACACCGGCAGCGCGCCGATGCCCTGGGTGTCCAGCAATTTCTGGGTAAACCCTACCAGGAGACCCAGCTGCTGCAGGCCATTAGCCAAGTCAGTCAGGCTGTTCAGGTAAACGCCAATGAATGAATTACCCCAAAGCCTGCCGTGCTTGCTATTGCCGTTGCAAAGTGGCGGGCTGATTATTCCCAACGCCAATGTTGTGGAAGTGGCGCTGGCAGGCCAGCTCAGTTCGGCAATATCTTCGCCTTTTATTCTGGGCATGATGGACTGGCGGCAAGCGCAAATTCCGGTGATGAGTTTTGAAGGCTTGTTGGCGGGCCGCATGCCCAACAATCTGGCGCTGCGTCAGGTGGCTATTCTTCGGGGGCTCCACCACCCCGGGCAGCTTCCCTATTACGGCCTGGCGCTGGCGGCGGTGCCCCAGGTGGTCCACATTGGTGCCGACGATTTGCTGCAGGTCGAGGGTGACGCGCCGACCGCCTGCCATAGCCGGGTTGGGCTCGGAGGGGCGACGCTGATGGTGCCCGATTGCGCGGTGATTGAGCAGCGCCTGCTAGATGCGTTCTCTCCGGCCGAGGCGCTGGAGTAATTTCCCCGGCCGGTTCAGGCCATATCGCCCCAACAGAATTGCAGAATGCTGATGGCTGCCAGCGGCGCCGTTTCGGTACGCAAGACCCGCGGCCCCAGCTGAAGCCCGGCAAAGCCCTGGTTCAGGCAGGCCTGCACCTCGTCGTCGGTGAGGCCTCCCTCCGGGCCGATCAGCAGGGCAACACTGGCAGGGCCTGGGCTGTCGCCGCCAAGGCGCTGGGCGGCGGTGGGGTGGAGTACCAGCTTGCGTTCACTGCGCAAGTTGTCTCGCCACTGGTCCAAAGGCTGTAGGGGCGCGAGTTCTACCAAGCGGTTGCGGCCGCTTTGCTCGCAGGCGCTGATCATCACCTGTTGCCAGTGTTGGGCTTTTTTCTCCAGCCGCTCGCCGCTAAGTTTGACGTCGACCCGCTCGCTGGTAAGGGGGCTGATGCGACTGACCCCCAGCTCGGTGGCTTTCTGAATGACCAGGTCCATGCGATCCCCCTTGGAGATGGCAATGCCCAGCTCAATGAATAGCGGGGGAGGCGGCTCCGCTGAGGCGTTCGGCGGATCGACCCGGCACTGCACGCCCTTCTTGCTCACCTCGGTAATTTGCGCGGGATAGTTCAGCCCGTCGCCGTTGAATAACACCAGGTTGCGGCCCGCCTTCATCCGCAACACCTGGCCGAGGTAATGCGCGGCCCGGCTGTCCAGCGCGTGTTCGCCGGGGCTCAGTGAGGCGGCGGTATAAATTCGCGGGATGCGCATCAGAGGGTCTTAATAAAGGCTTTGGAATTGCGCTGAAAGTTGTACAGCTGCTTCTTCGCCGGCGGCAGGTCGTCAACGGTGCACTGGACGTAGCCCTGCTCCTGAAACCAGTGGGCGGTTTGGGTCGTCAAAATGAAAACACTAGTCAGGCCCCGCTGTTTGGCCTCCCGCTCAACCTGTTCGAGTAAGCGTTCGGCCCGGTCGGCGCCCCGATAATCGGGGTGGGTGGCCACGCAGGCGATCTCGCCGGTGGCCTGCTCCGGGTAGGGGTAGAGGGCGGCGCAGGCGATGACCATGCCGTCGCGAACCAGAATTTTGAAGTGGTCTATTTCGTTCTCGAGCAGCTCTCTAGAGCGTTTGAGCAAGACTCCCTTGGCCTCAAGCGGCTCGATGATGCCCAAAATACCGCCGACGTCGTCGATGTCGGCCGTTACCATTTGCTCGTAGTGCTCCTGGGTGACCAGGGTGCCCGCGCCGTCGCGGGTGTAGAGCTCCCGCAGCAACGCGCCATCTTCGCAGAAGGACACCAAGTGGCAGCGATCAATGCCCATGTCACCGGCGTCCACCACTGCCTGCACAATGCTGTCGCGCTGCAATTCGCTGCGCTCGCTGACAATGCGGTCAACATCCCGGAACTCGCACTGCCTGACCAGCTCGCCATCGAGGTCCATCAGGCCGTCACTTTCAGTGAACAAAATGAGCTTGTCGGCCTTCAATGCCACCGCCGTGTGGACTGCGACATCCTCCGAGGTGAGGTTAAAAATCTCGCCGGTGGGGGAGTAGCCTAGTGGCGAGAGAATCACAATGTGCTGGTTATTGAGTTGGGTTTGCAGGGCATTGGCATCCACCTTGCGCACCATGCCGGTGTGCTTGAAATCGACGCCATCCACCACGCCGATGGGCCGTGCGGTAACGTAATTTCCGCTGCAGACCCGGATGGCTGCGCCGTGCATGGGCGAGTTGGCGACCCCCATCGATAGCAGGGCTTCGATTTGCGCCCGCAAAGACCCTGTGGCCGCGGTCACACAGTGTAGCTCGGCTTCTCCGGTGACCCGCAAATCGTTATGAAACTGGCTTTCGAGCCCGGCCTCCGCAACCCGCCCTTCGATTTGGGGGCGGGCACCGTGAACCAGTATCAGCCGCACGCCCAGGCTGTTAAGCAGGGCGATGTCGTGCACAATATTGGCAAAATTCGGGTGGGCAACTGCCTCCCCGCCAATCATCAAGACAAAGGTTTTGCCGCGATGGGCGTTAATGTAGGGAGCCGAATTGCGAAACCACTTAACGTAATCGGTTGGTTCAGACATAACGGAGCCGGAAGTTCGGTGATCAAGGGCCTATTTTGTGTTCAATGTCAGAGGCTTACAAGGCATTTTTATGTGCGCCTCAGCGGAGCGGGCGAGTGACTGATACCGAGGGCTCGTCGACGGCGCCGCCAGACGTGGCAGCAGATGCAGCGGCGGAGGCCTGGCGGGCCGATATGCTGGCGATGCTCGATGCTCATTTCATAGCAGCGCGCGAGCGGGTGGATGAGGCCTACCACCATCATTTCGCCTCCCTGGGCAGCGTGTTGAAACGGCATTGGCAGCACCGTCGGGACGTGCCGGCGGATTTGCTGACCTTGCCCCGGGGTCTCTGGCAAGTGCTGAGTGGTCGCCGTGGCCCTCGTCCCCTGACAGGGAAAGAGCAGGCGGTGGCCGAGATTATGGCTAGGGAGGTATTAGACTTGCCGGGGCTGCAGCAAAAGCTGCTGTTTCATCTGGAAGGTCATCCCGACTATCGCCCCGATGCCATTGCGCAGCTGCAAGCCGAGCTGGCGCCATACGATGCCGATGAGGCCCTGCGCCGGCTGCACCTGGCGGTGGCCCAATGGGGGCAACGCCACGACAACAGTCGCGAGTTCCTGATGTTTCTCGGCCTGGGTTTGCTGGGGCGCAGTTTGAGCGACAAAATTGCCTTTGGCAGTGCTTCAGTGCTGGGTGTTTCTCTGGCGAGCAGTGCCTATCTCAGTCAGCAGGGCGCCCTGTCGGCGCTGTGGGCGAGCTGGTTTGGGGTGCCGGGCTGGGTTGCCGTGAGCGGCGCCATTGGCGGCTTTGCGGTGGCCATCGCCGCGACACCACTGATATCGCCGTTTCTGGAATACGGCTTTAATCGCTGGGGAACCCGGCGTCGGCTGCTGCAAATGGTTGATGCGGTTCACCGGGAAATTCGCGCACCGCTCGGTGACCGTCTGTGGCGGGTGGGCGCCTACCTGCAGTTTATCCCCGACTTGGTTCAGGTGTTGAGAATGCTGCGCTAGGCGGCGCTCCAGTCATTTTTGCTGCCCTGTCAGCGGCAAAAATTCCTAAAAAAGCATATGACAGCTTGGCTGATTTGCCCCTAAATACCGGTTTTTCTGGGGTGCCGCCGGTGTCCGCTGATCTGCTTTCTGTTCTTCCTTCCTCCGCTGATATTTTTGATCAGTTGGCTGACGCCTTGGCTGCCGAGGGCTACGCGGTTATGCCTGACGCGTTGCCGCCGGCGCTAGCCGCCGACTTACTGCTGCGGGTGACGCGTTTTGACGATGATCAGTTCCGCTCGGCGGGGGTCGGGCGGCAAGGGGATTACCTGCTCAACCCCTTTGTGCGCAGCGACGAAATTCACTGGTTGTCTGATGCCGATGGGGCGGAGAGGCAATACCTCGACTGGATGGAGCAGTTGCGCGGGGCGCTGAATCAGCGCCTGTTCTTGGGGTTGTTTGACTACGAGGCCCATTTTGCCCGCTATCAGCCCGGCGCGTTTTACAAGAAGCATCTGGATGCATTCAAGGGACGCAGCAATCGGGTGTTGTCGACCGTGTTCTACCTGAATCCCGGTTGGCTGGAAGCCGATGGGGGGCAATTGCTGATCTATGGCGACAGCGACGAAGTGGTGGACCGGGTAAACCCGCTGATGGGGACCCTGGTGGTCTTTCTCAGTGACAAGGTGCCCCATGAGGTGCTCGCGGCGAGGCGCAACCGCTTCAGCATAGCCGGGTGGTTCCGGGTGAATAACAGTCTCAACCAGCACCTCGATCCGCCCAGGTAGCCTCGGGCGTTGGGTCGGCTACAGTCGGCGCAATATGCCCAGGCTGTCGCAGCGATCCACCGCTTCAAATAGCCCAGAGGCCAGCGCCAGGCGATAAATCGCGATGGGTGCCTGGCCGCCCTCTTCGGCATGCTCGAACAGGTCATGAATAGCCAGCAAACCGCCCCGGCGCAGATGGCAGACCCAGCTGCGGTAGTCCTCCAGCGCGCCCTTGAGGCTGTGGCCACCGTCAATAAACAGCATGCCCAGCGGGGTTTGCCAGCGCTGGGCCGCCAAAGACGAGCTGGCCACGATGGCCACGGTGTAGTCGCTCAGACCCGCGGTTTGCAGGTTGCGGCGGAAGTGTTTGAAGCTGTCGACCTGCTGCGCGTCGCTGTCAAACAAACTGGGGTCGTGGAACAGCTCGCCGGGCTGGTGCTCCTCAGAACCGCGATGGTGATCCACGGCATAAACCAGATTGTTATGTGCCTTGCAGGCAGCGGCGAGGTAGAGGGTGGATTTTCCGCAGTAGCTGCCCACCTCCAACACCGGACCCACTGTGCTGGCCTGGGCAGCTGCCCGGTAAAGCGCTTCGCCTTCGTTGGCGCTGAGAAAGCCTTTTACGCTGTTGATGTCGATACCCAGCGGAGCGAGGGGGCAGGGCATTAGCGCAACCTCACAGCTCGGCTTCCATCGATTCCAGCGTTTCCTGAAGCTCGAGCCACTGACCTTCGCTGTCCTCGTTTTGCTGTTTTAGAGATGCCTGGGTAGCCAGCAAGGTTTTCAGCTGCTCTTTCTGGGCGGCTTCGTACAGGCTGGGGTCGGCCAGTTGCTGCTCCAGATCGGCGAGCTGTTGGCTGAACTTGGCCATCTGGCTTTCCAGCTGTTTGATCTGCTTGGTCAACGGCGCCAATTGCTGGCGCCGCTGGGCGGCCTGCTGGCGGGCCAATTTCTTGTCTACATTGGGAGCAGAGCTTGGTTGCGGGTCGCTGTCGTCGGTACCGCGCTCCCGGGTCAGGAGCCACTGCCGGTAGTCGTCCAAGCTGCCTTCGTAGGCCTCCGCCCGGCCATTGTCGACCAGAATCAGCTCGTCGACGGTGTTGCGCAGCAGGTGGCGGTCGTGGGAAATCACCACGATGGCGCCCTCAAAGTTTTGCAATGCGCCGGTGAGGGCCTGACACATTTCCAGGTCCAAATGGTTGGTGGGCTCGTCGAGCAGCAGCAGGTTGGGGCGTTGCCAGACGATCAAGGCCAGCGCGAGGCGGGCCTTTTCGCCGCCCGAAAAGTGCTCGCAGCTTTGTTCGGCCTGCTTGCCGTGGAAATTAAACCCGCCGATGAAGTTGCGGATATCCTGCTCGCGGGCCTCGGGCCGCAAACGCTGCAACTGCAAAATAGGGCTGGCGGCCAGATCCAGCGACTCCAGTTGGTGCTGGTGGAAGTAGCCGGCATAAAAGTGTTCACCCTGTTGGCGCTGGCCCGACAGTGTCGGGACTGTGCCCGCCAGGGCCTTCATCAAGGTGGATTTACCGGCCCCGTTAGCGCCCAGCAAGCCAATGCGGCTGCCGGGGTGCAGGCTGAGATTAATGTTTTTAAGGATCGCGCTGTCGCCGTAGCCCAGCTGGGCCTGGGACAAGGTCAGCAGTGGGTCAGAAAATTGCTTCGGCGGCAAAAACTGGAATTTAAATGGAGAGTCGACGTGGGCCGGGGCAATTTCCGCCATTTTCTCCAGGGCCTTTAGGCGGCTCTGGGCCTGTTTTGCCTTGCTTGCTTTGGCCCGGAAGCGGCGCACAAAATCTTCCATGTGGGCGCGGACCGCTTGTTGCTTCTCATAGGCCTGTTGTTGCTGGGCCAGGCGCTCGCCGCGCTGACGCTCAAAGGCGCTGTAGTTGCCGCGATAGCGAGTGAGCGTTTGCTGCTGCAGGTGCACAACAAAGTCGCAGCAGGCGTCGATGAAATCCCGGTCGTGGGAAATCAATAGCAGGGTGCCGGGGTAGCGGCGCAGCCACTGCTCCAGCCACAGGCTCGCATCGAGGTCGAGGTGGTTGGTAGGTTCGTCGAGCAGCAGCAGGTCGGAGGGGCACATGAGCGCCTGGGCCAGATTGAGGCGGATGCGCCAGCCTCCGGAAAAGCTGTTGACGGGGCGCCGAAGGTCCTCCTGCTTGAAGCCGAGCCCCTGTAGCAGGCGCTCGGCGTCGCTGGGAATCTGGTAAGCCTTGATCAGATCCAGCTCGGCGTGGAGCTCGGCCAGGCGGGTGTCGCTGCGGCAGCTGGCCAATTCCCGCTCCACCTCTCTGAACCGCCGGTGGCCATCCATGACATAATCGAGGGCCGGGCGCTCGCTGCTGTCGAGTTCCTGCTTCATTTCTGCGATTTGCCACTGGCTGGGGATGGCGCAGAGGCCCTGGTCCTGCTGGAGGTGCCCGTTTAACAGCATGAACAGGCTGGATTTACCACTGCCATTGGCGCCAACCAGCGCCATATGCTCGCCGGGATTGATGCGCAGGCTCGCCTCTTCTAGCAAAGGTTTGCCGCCGCGTTGTAAGCTGAGGTCTTGGAGTTCAATCATGATGGGGCAGGATTATAGCGTGGTAGCGAAGAGCTGATGCAGACCGGCGCAAAAGAAAATCTCTCTCGTAAGCTCTGGGCCTATTGCTCCCGGGTTTATGAGTACCCGGGGGTGGAAAGCGAATGCCTGCGGCTCCAGGACGAATGCAATCTGGATGTCGTGCTCTTGCTGGCGGCCGGGTTTTGCAGTCAGTACAGGCTGGCCTGGAATCGGCTCATCTTTACTGAGCTGCGCGCCGAGTCTGCTGACTTGCGCCGGGATTTTATCCTGCCGATCAGAAATATGCGGCGCCGGGCCAAAAGTATTGCGACCCCGGCGGTTTACGAGTCGCTGAAATCTGCCGAGCTTGCCCTCGAGCGTTGGCAGATAGACCACATCGGCCAGCGCCTGGAAGAGCTGCGTGAACTCGACGGCGAGATGGCCGAGGACATGGAAGGGGCGCTGATGGTGTGCGTTCCGCCCGATGACCGGGGCTTGCAGGAGCGTTTGCTGGGCTTGGCCTCGTTGCTCAACAGTGCCGGCCGAATTGGCGACAAGCCCGCCGATTAAATCTTGTCAAATAGGCTGACCAGTCGGTCTTCCGGTTTGTCCGGGTGGCTGGGAATGTCGCTCATGCGTCGATTTGCCCTTCGCTGCCGGATGGGTGGCTCCGCCTTTGGCGCGGGTACAACTTTTTGCTCTCGCTCAGTGGTCGGCGTCTGTTTGGCGGGCTTGGCGACTGCCGTTTTCGCCTCATCGGCCACGGGGGCGGGCGGGTTTGCGGCAGCGGCTTGTGAGGGCGCCGGTGACCGCGGTGCTGCCTCGGCGGGAGTGGTGCTTATTGCGGCCTTCGCCGTGGGGGTAGCCTTCTTGGCTGCTTTCACTGGCGTGCTCTTTGGTATCGCTTTGGCTTTGGCTTTGGTTGCTGGTTCGCTGGATTTTGTGGTGGTTTTCGTCGGCGATGGCGACTTTTCGCTGGTTTTTTTGCTTTCCGGCTGACTGCTGGGCTTGGCTTGCTTGGCCGGCGTTGCTTTAAGGGAGGCCTGCATCGCTTTTAAAACGGCGCGCTCCCGGCGGATATCCAGTTTTAAGGCGATCCCCTCGCTGCGCAATTGTGCCAATGCCTGCTGGTGTTCATCAAAGGTGGCTTTGGCTCTGCTTTCGGCGTCTTCGGCACGCTTCTTTATAGAGGGGCTGGCGTCCTTGGCGGCACTGACCTTTTCTTTTGCGGCATCGAGGGCGGCGCGGCTTTTGTCCGCTTTGGTTTTCAGCGTTTCCAGTTTCTTTTCAATGTCTTGCAGCTGCTTTTCGAGTGTATCAACGTGTTTGTCTCTGAGATTGTCCAGGCGAGACTGAAGCTGCTTTAGTTCGGCAAGCGGATCAAGTCTGGTATCGCTTTTTTTATTATTGCGGACCATGCTGTTAGACCTTGAAAATAGTTTGAATACCATGAGGCTCGATTATACGAATTTGTTTCTTGTGTACCAGATTCTATCCCCCGGTGTCTATGGGGGAACGCTTGTGGCAGACTGTTGTCCTTTACTCGGTTGGCACTGCCGATTCTTTTCGATAATAGGGAGTTACATGAAAAAATCACTGTTTTGCGTCGCAATGGCGACTGGTCTTCTGGTGGGCTGTACCGGCGGCGAGGATTCCGAGCCAAAACTGGATTCTGAAATCGCGAAAGTCAGTTACGGGATTGGCGTGAACATTGGCTCCCGCTTTGGCGACGACCTCCCTCTCGATGTAGATGCGTTTAGCGCCGGGGTCTCAGATGCCCTCGCCGGTGGTGATCTCAAAATGACCGACGAAGAGATCATGAGCACCCTGCAGTCCTACCAGCAGAAACAAATGGCTGCCCGCCAGGCCGAAGCCAAGGCGTTGGGCGATAAAAACCAGGCGGAAGCTGAAGCCTTCTTCGCCGAAAATGCCGAGAAAGAGGGTGTTGTCACCACCGACAGCGGCCTGCAATACATGGTCTTGGCAGAAGGTGAAGGGGATAAGCCCGGCGAGGAAGACATGGTGGAAGTGCACTACCGCGGCACGTTGCTGGATGGTAGCGTGTTCGACAGTTCTTACGACCGCGGCCAAACGGTAAGCTTTCCTGTGAATGGTGTCATTCCCGGTTGGACCGAGGCCCTTCAGTTGATGTCGGAAGGCGCCAAGTACAAGCTGTTTATTCCGTCTGAATTGGCCTATGGCGCGGGTGGTGCAGGCGAGATGATTGGTCCAAACGCCGCGTTGGTGTTTGAGGTCGAGCTGATTGACGTGGTTGATGAAGAAGCTGAAGAAGGCGCGGCGAAATAGTCGCCAGTCCTTTCCAGAATGGGTTCGATTCCATTGAGCCCAGAATAAAAAAACCGGCGCATGCGCCGGTTTTTTTATTGCTACGAAGACCCAAGGTGACCAGCAATCCGTGCCGATCGGGCGGTGCAGGACATCCGTGTCGCACCTATGTCATCCCTGACGTTGGTTAGAATAACAACTCCGCTTGTTTGCATCATCGGAGATATGCGTTAGTTGGTGTGAGACATCTGCCATAACGCCGTGAGGAATGGGCGGCATTCAGTGAAGTGCGGCCTTCATGGCGTCATCAATGGCGGTGTAGCGGAAAGTAAAGCCACTGCTGAGCAGGCGCTCGGGAATAACGCGCTGAGAGGCAAGTAGCAGGGTACTCATTTCGCCGAATAATGCCTGGGTGACGATTTTGGGGGTATTCAAAAATGCCGGGCGGCCGAGGGCGGCGGCCACGCTGAGGGTGAACTCCCGATTGGTCGCCGGCACTGGGGCGACCAGGTTGAAGGGCCCGGCAAGGGCGCGATGGTCCATGATATGCAAGATGGCGGCTATAACGTCCTCGCGGGCAATCCAGGCCTGCCAGTGAGCGCCCCCGGCAAAGGTGGCGCCCAGACCGAGGCCGAATGGCAGGCGCATGGTCGCCAGGGCGCCGCCGTCGGCGGGCGGGCCAAGGACGATTCCCAGGCGCAGGATGGCGCGGCGGAATCTGCCGTCGTCGGGGACGGCGGCTTCCCAGTCTTGGCATAATGTGGCGGCAAAATCGCCCCCCGGCGGCGCGGATTCGGTCAGTTCAGTGTCGCCTGCGTCGCCATAGTAGCCGATGGCAGAGCCGCTGATGACCAGCGTCAGGCAGTCCTGCCAATGTTTTTGCGCGATGTCCATCAGCGTCTCGGTCAGTTTGATGCGGCTATCCCGCAGCGTCTGCTTTCGGCGAGCGCTCCAGCGCCGGGCTGCAATGTTGGCACCCGCAAGGTTAATGATGGCCTTGGGTCGCAGATTTGCCACCGCAGAAAGGTCGCAGCATATCAGTCGTTCCGGGGCGAGATCCTTGAGCAGTTGCTGGGTTCGGCCGGGGTTTCTGCTCAAGGCGATCACGCCGTAGTCGTTTGCCTGCAATGTCGCGCAGAGCGCACGACCAATAAAGCCGCTGGCGCCGCTGACCAGAATCCAGTCTGCTGTTTGGGTGTCAATTTCCGTCATGATGCTTTCGACCTGAGTTGATGATTGACCTTCATTGACGCGAAGGGGGCGAGGCGTTCGGCCACCCAGCTGACGAGTTGCGTTACCTCCTCTGACCGTGGTGCGCTGCCCGGGATTATTGCTGCGGGTTGGGGGCGTCGGTCGAACCAGAGCAGGCCGCAATGCTGTCGAGATAAGCCTGGGTCGCTGGCGAGCCAGACCATGGTATCGGCGCCCATCCGATTGTCGCGAAGTTGGCTCAGCAATTTCTGCCTGAATGCCGGCAGTGATTTGGCGACTCCTGGGGTATCGGCCCATCCGGGGTGCATGGCAAAGCTGAGGTAGTCAGCGTGAGGGGCGGTGTGCTGGGTGAGTGTCAGCAGGGCCCTCTTGGCGCGGGCGTAGGCTTTGGTGCCGCGAAATTCGGTGCGCTGAAATTGCATATCGTCGAGGTGGAGGCTTTGCAAGTAGAGTCCTCCCGATACCACATTGATGATTCTGCTGGTTGGGCACAGGCTCGGTTCGAGATGCTCTGTCAGTAACGCGGGGGCCAGCAAATTGACCGCCATGCTGAGCTCGTTGCCATCGGGGCTTTCCTGGCGATGATCGTACAGCGCACCCGCGTTGTTGATCAGGATATCGATCTGCGGGGTGTGCTTGCAGATTGCGGCCGCGGCAGCGGCGGTATCTGTCAGGGAGGCCAGGTCGGCGCAGTAGATTGTCACGCTGGATGACGGTACGCCGGCCGTGTCGCTGATCGTCTCCGCCGCTGCTGCCAGCCGCTGGTTGTCGCGGCCGAGCAGAATCAGATGTGCGCCCAGGCGCGCAAGTTCGCAAGCGGCAGACAGACCCAGACCAGAGGTTGGGCCGGTCACCACGGCTGTTTTGCCGTCCAGGCGGTAACTGTGAGATTTTTGCGGCATGTTCTGGTAACCGCGCTTGCCAAAGTCCGCCATTTTGCAAAGCACCAGGCGATGCTTGAGATGCTCGCCAGGCCGAATTTTGGTGGGCGGTGCCATTGGGGTGAGGGCAGTGGTTAATCCCGCCGCCGCCTTCCTGCCAATGCGTTGCAGTACCGGGCGCATTACCGGTTTGCTCCAGCCGGAAAGACTGCTGAGGGTCAGCTCTGCTCGGTAGCGGATTTCGGTTTGGTTGTTGCCGAGCGCCTGAAAGTCTAGGGTATCCAGGGCATGGATACCCTTGCCGCTCCCCTCCAGCTGCAGGCGCCGGTGGGGACTAATGACCTTCTGGCGATAGATCATCGTGCTCTGGCCCAGGGGCAGATTGAGGGAGATCCGATAGGTCGTGCCCGGCGCGACCGGCCCCGGGGTGATTTTTTCGGCTCGGGAGACGCCGGGGTCCCATTGCTCGATGGTCGAGAAATCGGCCAGATAGGAAAAGCATTCCTGCAGGGATCGCGGTACGACGATGCGCTCTTCCAGTGTGTGTTTCATGTTTGCTGCCCAGTTGCGTGCCTGAGTGAGTTTACGCAAGGGGAAATGGCGCTGGATCAGCCCTCAGCGGGGTGGGCCCAAGAAAAACTGACGTGCTTAGTCCTCTGGAAGTAAGCGGTTCAGCTTGCCGATCAAACCCTGGATCTGGTCGAGGTTTTGCTCGGGTCTTTTGGCGACGCCATCAAAAATCAGTGCAATCAACATGTCCGCAATTTCCAGGCTGCTTTCCCGGGTTCGGTTGCCTGACAATGCGTCCCAAAGGTAGTGCTCGGTGGTGCCAAATACCACATTGCGAACGAGCGTGGCGGGAATGTTGGCGGCGATTTCGCCCGATGCTTTTCCCTCTTTTACGATCTTCATCACGCAGTTAGTGTAGCGGCGGTTGAAGTCGTGGACCTTTTCCAGCAGCTCGAGGTGTGAGCCCCGGGACTCACACAAAATGACGGAGCACAGGTTTTCGTTGTCAAACAGGTAGGCCATGTGCAGGTGAATGGCGTAGCGCAGTTTGTTGCGTGCGCCGTCGATGGCGTAAATTCCCTTCTCGAGAGAATCGAGGTTTTCCTCATAACAACTCTCGATGACCCGCGCCATCAGCGTCCGCTTGTTCTGGAAATAATGAAGGACGGTGCCCTCGACAACACCGATGCTGTCTGCGATCTCGGAAATGGTGGCATCTTCATAGCCGCGCCGTTCAAATACGTCTCGGGCTGCCTTCAAAATTTCCTGTTGGCGATACTCTCGGGATTGTCTCGGCTGTCGTGGCCGCGGAGTGCCGGATTTAGTTTGCTTGCTCAAGGGGTACGGGCTCGTTGATCATTTTTATTGTTCACCTCGCCTGGCTGATGGTGTGTCGGTCCTTGGGCGGGGCAGTGGTGACGTATCTTAGTCGTCAAAGGATGTTACCTCAACGCTGTAGGGAATTCCCAATTCCCGCACCGATGTTGTGGCAATTTGGCTCGCGTATGGCGATCCACCAGTATTTGCTATACTCCCGGTTTTTGTGCGAGACAGCAGAGTTTGAGGCGGGCTATCCCGGCTTTCAGACCAACAAGGGATCACATGGGTAAGCCTTCTTCGCCAGAACCGCAGACTGAAAAAGCAGTAGCGACTCCCCGTCAGCGGGCGCGTCGTATGCCTGCAGAAGAGCGTCGTCAACAAATATTGAACTGCGCGATAGAGGTGTTTTCGGAAACCGGTCTAATCAACGCCAAGCATACCGATGTTGCATTTAAAGCAGATGTCTCGATACCGACGGTGTTTCATTATTTTCCCACTCTTGAGGCTCTTCAGGAGGCAGTGCTAAAGGAGCTGCATACTTTCTTTGTCGAGTCGCTGATCAAGCCTCAACAAGAGCGCTCCGACCTGCCGGCGTACGAGCGGATCGAACAAATTCTTCTCGCCTTCGAGAAGATTATCGACGACAAGCGCCCCTATGTGACCGTGTGGTTGGAGTGGAGTGGTTTTACCCGGGGTTTCACCTGGGAACTGTACATGGAGTTTTATCGGGAGGCGACCAGCGAGCTGCGTAAGATGATTCTCGATGGTCGTCACGATGGTTCGATCAGCGCAACAATTAATGCTACCGATGCTTCTCGGGTTGTGATGGGGATGGCGCACACGGTTGCCCATTTGCGCTTTTCGCAGAGTTCCGCAAGAGTCGTCCGTAAGACGGTTCACTCGCTGGTGATGAGCTACCTCGCCAGCGCCTAAATCTTTACTCTCCTTATATTTTTTGCATGGCTGCCCAATAGGGTGGTCTCCTGCTTTAGCATACCTGCTCACATATTTTGCCGGGCATCGAGCGCCTGTGTGGTCGAGCATTCGTCGACGCCCTTGTTGACTGAATTTTCAATAAGAACTAAATTAGGGGTCGGTTTGCATCCCTCCCTGATTGCAAGCAGGCGGTCCAGATGCCTGTTGTGGATGAAATAATAAATGGGACTGGGGCTTGGCAATCCGCGCCAATGTTGAACGCTGGTGACTTGACGCTCTCAATCGCTGCCGCTTGATGGCTGCGCCGATGGGGCGGGTCGCAACTGAAAAAAATAGTTATCGTGAGGACGCTGTTATGGCCGCTCAACCTGTACCGCGCCAGTACGCCATGTGGAAATTGATGGCATGGTCTGGCCCAATATTTTTTATTGGCTTCTTCGTTATGTGGGGGCTGTTGGCCCGAAACTTTCCGCCGATGGCGGCATCCACCTCTGCAGAGGGCATGTGGGAACACTATAAAAACTTGCAGATGGAGATCCTGATTGGGATGTCCGTGTGTATTGTTCTCGGGTCTTGCTACATGACGTTTGGTGCGGCTGTATCTCGGGTGATGCGCCGTATTGAGGACGGTGAAGAGGGAATGCTGTCCAACATCGAAATGCTGGGTTCAACCATTACCTGCTGCCCCATTATTGTCGCGTGTGGCCTGTGGCTGACCGGCGGCTTGCTGGTTGACTCGCTGGCACCAGAGACCATTCAAATGCTCTATATGGGCGCGTGGATGATCATTGATTTGGCCTACATGGTGACCAGCTGGCAGATTATCGCCTGTTCTGTGTGTTTCATGCGCGATAAGCGCGAGAAGAAACTGGTGCCCAATTATGTTAGCTGGTGGGGTTTTGTCACCGTGGCCTCGTTCTTCCCGGTAAGCTTGATCCCGTTCTTCAAAACCGGTCCGTTTGCTTTCCACGGTTTGTTTAACTTTTGGGTGGCTTTCCCCACGTGGTACATTTGGATTGTGTTAATGTCGATCTACGTGATCAAAGCGGTGTACCGTCTGGAAGCTGAGGAAAAGGCCAGTGAGTCAGTGAGTGCCGGTCTTCGTGGTGCTTCGGCAACGGCTTAGTGCCTCAATCGCCGTTTAGCAGGATCGACAGTAGCCCCGCCGGGGCGAAGCCAGCTATGCGGCGACCCCTGCCCCCAAAATAATTAGTGTGGATTATGAGTTCTGTGGTTGCAGCTAAAGAGCGTCGTATCCCAGGCGTTGAAGGTGTCTGGGTGTTTGTCGGCGCAGATATGTTCTTTTTTGCCGTGCTGTTCATGTCATTTATGATGGAACGGGCAAAGGCAGTGGAGACTTTCGAAGCGTCCCGCCTTCTCCTTAACCAGGACATCGGCGGGATCAATACCCTGATTCTGCTGACCAGTTCCTGGCTGGTGGTCCGCGGCGTGCAGGCGGCGAAGGTCGGTGATTACGACCGGGTTCCCCGGTTCCTGCTCGGCGGCCTGCTGTTTGGTGTCGGCTTTCTGGTGTCTAAAGTGTTTGAATATGGCGCCAAATTTGGGGCGGGGATTACCCCAGTCTCCAATGACTTTTTCATGTTTTACTTTGCCTTGACCGGGATTCACTTGCTGCATGTTATCGGCGGTTCTGTCGTGCTTTTAGTGTTTTATCTTCGCGCTCGTGGCAACCGAATCAATGCTAATAATGTTGCCCATCTCGAGGCCGGTGGTATTTATTGGCACATGGTCGATTTGCTGTGGATTATGTTGTTTCCCTTACTTTATCTGCTGAAAGCCTTATGAAACTAAATGCTTATGGTGGCTCGGCCACGGTAGTTTGGGCCCTGCTTGTCGCTGCCAGCGTGATTACAACCTGGTTTTTGTCTAAAGATGCGTTCACGCCAACGGTGGCGGCGGTAGGCAGTATTGGTATTGCCGCCTTTAAAATCCGCTTGGTGCTGATCCACTTTATGGATCTGAAAGAAGCGCCCTGGCCGCTCCGAATGGTATTTGAAGCCTGGACCGCCGTCGTCACTTTGGGGATTTTGGGTTTGTTTATCTCCGGGGTGCAGTAAGGTCGCGCCGGTTTTTTTACCGAAAGAATTTAAATAATAATGAGGTAATGGGCGCGGCCGGCATGTTCTGGTTGATGGTCTTTGATCTCCTTTCAATCGCGTCACTTTTCCATGCAGGAGTCTGTCATGTCTAGCAGTGTCATTATTGCTACCAAGGCGGCGATGTGCCTCACCTGGGCGGCCTTTATCCTCGCCCTGGCCGCCTTGCTGCCACCGGCGATCAATCAGATTGCCCTCTATTTTGGGGTATTCGTGCTGGTGGCTCACGCGCTGGAATACGTTTTCGTAAAAGCCAAGTTCGCGAGTGTTGCAGGAATCGGACTGGTGCCGACGCTGCTGTTTGGATTTGCTCACTGGCTGCCGTTGGTGAAAGCTCGGCAACGTTAAGCTGAGTCCGGGTAGCAGGAGCCGAGCGTGGACCTGGCGGGTGCGAAAGGGCAGGGGATACTTGCCAGCTGGGTGTTAACGATTATCCGCGCGCTGGAAAAGCAGAGTGGCCTGTTGCGGGATGACATTCTCGGCGCCGCGCAGCTCGATGGCGAGCGCCTGCAGCAGGGCAGTAATCGCTATAGCCAGCAGGAGGTGACGCAACTTTGGGTGTGTGCCCGAAAGCTCGCCCACAACCCGGCCTTCGGCCTCTGCGTTGCTCAGGAGGTCAAGCCGGCGAGCTTTCATGTGGTGGGACACCTGATGGCCTGCAGCGTGACGCTGCTACGGGCTTTAGAGCGCCTTGCCCGATATTGCCGTTTGCTCTCGGATGCCACTACCGCCCGGTTGGTCAGCAGAGGCGAGTTGATCACCCTGGAATTTCTCTACGATCTGGACAAAAACCCGCCCGTAGCGCAATCCTACGACACTGTGCTAGCCAGCATTCTGCATTTGCTGCGGGAGATATCTGGTGATCGCATCGATCCTCACTCGGTTAACCTGCGCTACTCGGATACCGCTCTCGATCCCGCCTTTGAGGCGTTCTTTTCTTGCCCGATAGCGTACGGTGCGGCGCAGGAGTGCTTGACCTTTAATCGCGCTGATTTGGAAAGGCCCATCTTGGCTGCCGATGAAGAACTGGCCAATTTGCTGGAGGCGGTTGCCCGGGAGCAATTGGAGCTGCGAATGCAGGACCGGCTCCCCCTGCGGGTGAGAGATGCCCTGGTGGCCCAGTTTACCGATGGCGCACCGTCCAAGGCGAAAACCGCGCAAATGCTGCATATGAGCGAGCGCACCATGCTTCGTCGCCTCAAAGAACAGGGCGAGACCTACTCGGGGGTACTCAATCAGCTGCGGGAGGAGCTGGCTTTTCAATATCTCCGTCAGGGCCATTTGAGCCTTGGTGAGATTGCCGAGCGCCTGGGATTTTCAGACTACTGGGCCTTCAGTCGGGCCTTTAAACGCTGGACGGGCAAGACGCCGGGGCGCCACGCCAAAGGGGCCGAATAAGCGCGCTTTTCACAATCGCCCCGCCTGACATCCGGCTGATTGCACCGTGAACTCGTGTATCGGTTTGTGCCAAATAGTGAAATTTGGCCTTTTTGGTACAGCGCTGGCCCGTCGAGTGCTATCTGTAGCTCTGCATCCTCCGTAATCTCCTTCTAAGCCTGCGGTGAACATTCCGTCGCGGGCATGAATAACCAAAATAACGAGATGTGGAGTACCGATTGATGTCAGACATGGCTGAACTTCCTACCGATCTTGACGGCCTGTTGGCGGTGGCTCGTCAGCAGGCGGGCCTGAGCGAATTTGGCGACACCGAGTTTCTAAAGGGTTTGTCGATCTTGCTCGACGCGCTGCCCAGGGAAGCCAACCTGAATGCCACCGGCAAGCAAATGGTGTACGGCGGCATTATCCGTCTGCTGACTAACCGTTTGCGTTACGCCGAGGATGTGCGCAAACACCTGGAGATTCTGGACGAAAAGATCGTCAAGCCGATCATTATTACCGGGCTGCCCCGCACCGGAACCTCAAAACTGCAGCGCGTAATGTCGGCGGATCCCCAGGTGCAGCGACTGGATTTCTGGAAAGAACTGTTTCCTGCACCCTTTCCCGATGAAGAGCCGGGCAATCCCCAGGGCCGGATCGATGCCGCTCTGCAAATGGAAACGGCGCTGTCAGAGAACTTTCCCGGCTGGATGGCGCGCCATCCCATGGAGGCCGAGGAACCCGACGAAGAACTGCATTTAATGGAGATGGCCTTCGACAGCATTATCTCCTGGCTGTTTGCCCGCACGCCGTCGTTCTATGACTACGTTGCCAGCAGCGACCAACGCGGCAGCTACAAAGTGACCCATCAGATGTTGCAGTACCTGCAGTGGCAGGACGGCAACACCGAAGGTCGCCCCTGGATTATGAAAACGCCGGTGCATCTTGGCTCAATGCCAATGCTGTTGGAGACCTTCCCCGACGCCATTATTGTCCACTGCCACCGCGATCCCCGGGATGTGATTCCGTCTTTTGCTTCGCTGATTGAAGAGGGCAGAAAGATTGGCAGCGACACGGTTGACCCGGTAGAAATCGGCCGCGATGTGTTTGCCTACTGGGCTGACCAGATGGACCGCAATCTGCAGGCGCGTGAGTCACTGCCCGCCGACCGCATTCTGGATATCGATTACCTGGATATCGTCAAGGATGTGAACAGCGTGATCGAGAAGGTCTATGCCAAAGCGGGCAGAACGCTGACTGCCGAATCGCTGGCCGCCTTTAACAACTACGAAGGTCGTCGCCCCAAGGGCTACTGGGGAACCTATGAGTACACCCCGGAGCAGTTTGGTCTGTCGCTTGATGACATAGACACCCGCTTCGCGACCTATCGCCAGCAATTCATTTTGAAATAAACAGGATCATGCTCATGCTACCCAAGACCAAGGCAGACAATTTGCCCACGGGCTTCGCCGACCCCGAAATCTGGCTGACCATCAGCCAGGAAATTGCGGCCCTGCAAAAGTGGGTATGGGAAGACCCGCTGATCAAAGACGAACATACCCGCGCCGAGGGTGTGCGCTATCTGACCCGCTTGATTGCCGGTGCGCTGCCCATGACCCTGGATACTTCATCGGTGGAGTATCCTCAGTTTTTCCATTTTCTCAGCACCCGTATTCACTACGGCTTGCCTGCGACTGACTGCTTCTATGTTTGGGCACCGGTGCACGGCGACTACACCTACAAGATTCGCGGTTTCAAGGGCGATGCCCGGGTGTTCGATATTGAAACTCGCAACAACCACTTTGCCCATATCGCTGACTGGACGGTGGTGGATCGCAAAAGCGATTTCGAGACCGACGAAAACAACGAAGTCGAGATTATTCTGAGCCGCCACGAGCAGCCTGGCAACTGGGTCAAATTACCTGAGGGCTACGGCAATATTATTTTCCGCCAGTACTTTTATGATTGGGAAAATGAAGCCGCTGCCAACGTGACTATCGAACGGGTGGGTGCAGAGTATCCGGCGCCAGGTATTACCGCAGAAGAGATCAGAGAGCGTTGCGGGCTGTTTATCGACTGGTTGAAAATGCTGCCAAATCGCTTCGCCGAAGTGTACCGCTCTTACTACGACGCCCCGCAAGACAGGCTGATCTTTGACTCCATCGACTTCGGCTGGGCTGATCTGCGTTACGGCAAAGGCACTTACGAGTGTGGTCCAGATGAGGCCATTATCATGGAAGTCACGCCGCCGAAAGCGCACTACTGGAGCACCCAGCTGTGCAGTCATTTTTGGGAGGCCAGGGATTACCACCAGCGCCAATCGTCTCTCAATGGGCATCAGGCAACTTTGGATAAAGACGGCGTACTCCGCGCGGTTATTGCCCACAAGGATCCCGGTGCGGCCAACTGGCTCGACACGGGCGGTCATGAGCGTGGCTTGATCTCGATTCGTTACTACAAGGCCGATGGCACCCCGGTGCCGACCCTGCGCAAAGTCAAGTTTGCTGACTTGAGCAAAGAGCTCGACCCCGCGACACCCATGATCGGCCCCGAAGAACGCCAGAAAGTTCTACTTGCCAGGGCCCGTTCCATTCCAAAGCGTAATTTTGATTGATACCACGACGAACAATAAAAAGGAGCAGTAGCATGTTGTTAGACGTTAAGAATCTGTTTTCTCTCGACGGTAAAGTTGCCCTGGTTACCGGTGGCGGTACCGGCATGGGGCGTCGCATTGCCTTCACCCTGGCTTCGGCGGGTGCCAAGGTGATTGTTGGTGCCCGCCGCCAGGAAATGGTGGAAGAGGTCGCGGCCGGTATTCGAGAAGCCGGTGGTGATGCCACTGCCGTGCGTCTGGATATTTCCGATGTCGCCAGCATCAAGGCGGCCTTTGACCAGGCAGAGCAGACTTACGGCATTGTCGATGTGTTGGTGAACTCGGCGGCCCAGATTGATTTTGCGCCCTTTCCCATGATTGATGATGCGGCCTGGAATAACCTGATCGACGTGAACTTCAGCGGCACCATGCGCATGTGTAGAGAGTGCACGACCCGCCTGCTGGAAGCAAAAAAGCCGGGCTCTATTATTAACATCAGTTCTGTAACGGGTCTGCAGACGCTTAAAAATGTGCCCTGTTATGGCAGCCTGAAAGCGGCGGTTATTCAACTCACCAAACAGATTGCGGCGGACCTGTTTAACACCGGCATTCGCTGCAACACCATTGCCCCCGGTTACTTTCTGACCGAAATGGTAGAGGCCTATTTCGAAACAGATCAGGGCAAAGAGGAAATCTCTCGCCTGCCTTCCAAGCGGGTTGGCAAGGTGGAAGAGCTGGATGGTCCGGTGCTGCTCTTGGCCAGTGACGCGTCCTCATTTGTTAACGGTGTGGTGCTGCCAGTAGACGATGGCCAGGTATTGCAGCTGGCGTAATGCAATCTGTAAGGCTGAAAATTCAGTAAGGAAAATAATAATGAGCGAACAGCAGAACAAAGAAATTGTAGAGGGCTTCTGGCAGGCGTTTTCGGCCAGTGATGCGGATAAAACCCTGTCCTATCTGTCGGATGATGGCTTCTCCTGGTGGATTGCCGGCGATCCAAAAGAGTTTGCCCTGGCTGGCACCCGGGACAAAGCGCAATTCGCTGAGCTGTTATCCGGGGTGCTCAAAGAGGCGCCCGACGGTTTGCAAATGACGCCCTCTGCCTGGACTTGCCAGGGCGAGCGGGTCGCCGTGGAAGCCGAGTCCTATGGCTATGTTAAAGGTAAACTCTACAACAACCTTTATCATTTTCTGATGACGGTCAGGGACGGAAAAATCTGTCAGGTGAAGGAATATCTCGATACCACTCATGCAACTCAGGTGCTTTGTTAGCGCCGATAAGGTAAATCGCTATGACGAAAAAAATTGGTGTCGGCATTATCGGCGCCAGCCCGGAGCGGGGGTGGGCGGTCGACGCCCACATTCCTGCCTTGGCGCAGATTCCCGAAGCAGAACTGGTGGCTGTCAGTACCAGCCGCGCTGAATCGGCCCGAGCGGCGGCAAGCCAGTTTGGCGTGGCGTTGGCTTTTGATAATGCCGAGGCGCTGGTCGCTCGTCCTGAGGTTGATCTGGCGGTGGTGACCGTCAAAGTGCCCTATCACTTTGAACTGGTCAGCGCGGCGTTGAACGCGGGCAAGGCGGTGTACTGCGAATGGCCCCTGGGTAATGGCGTTGAAGAGGCCGAAGCGCTGGCAAAAATGGCGGCGGAAAAAGGCGTTTATAACGCGGTGGGGCTACAGGCAAGATCTGCGCCGGTAATCAAATACGCTAAAGCCCTGGTGGCAGAGGGATATGTTGGCGAGGTGCTGTCCTCCACCATTGTCGCCGATGGCATCAACTGGGGCGCCGATGTACTGGACTGCTACCGCTATCTGCTGGACAAAGACAACGGCGCGTCCATGTTGACCATTCCCTTCGGTCACACCATGGATGCCTTTTGTTCGGTCCTTGGCGAGTTCGCCTCTCTGAACGCGACCACCGCAACCCGGCGCAAGCGCGTCAAAGTGGTGGAAAGCGGTGAAATGATCCCCGCTACCGTGGCCGACCAGATTGCCCTGACCGGCGAGTTGGAAAGTGGCGCGGTCGCGTCCGTGCATTTTCGGGGCGGCTTTTCCCGGGGGACGCACTTTTTGTGGGAAATCACCGGCACCGAGGGTGATCTGGTCATCACTGCCGGCGGCGGTCACACCCAAATGTTGCCACTGGCGATTCAGGGCGCGCGCGGCGAAGAGGCACTGGCACCGCTTACCATCCCCGACGCGTATCAGTATCCGAATTTGAATCTGGACGATGGTCCGCCAGCCAGTGTGGCCCGGGCTTACAGCACGCTGGTGGAAGACTGGCTGCGGGGTGGGCAAACGCTGCCCAGTTTTGCCGATGCGCTGTTGCGGCATCGCATGCTGAAGGCGATTGAATTGTCTGCTAGTACCGGCAGTAGAGCCTCTTATCTCGATTGAGAATTTGGCTGCTCATTTATGTGATAGTGTTATGACTCGCATCTTGAAGATGATGGGGCTGTGTTGCTTTGCTCCTTGGTCCAAATTGCTGGTCGCAATTTGTCGAACTTGGAGAGGTCAGCGTGGCCCGCGAGCGCAGCGAGTGCTGTGGCCATCTCACCGATCAGGAGAACCAAATTAAAAAGCCACCCGGGTATGGGAATGGGGCTTTTTGGATTGGAGATGACAGCGATAGAGGATTGACTCAAAACAGCTTGTGGCTGTTTTGACCCCTTCGGGGCGCCTATCGGCGGTCCAAATTGCTGGTCGCAATTTGTCGAACCTGGAGAGGCCCTCACCGATCAGACGAACCAAATTAAAAAGCCACCCGAGGGGTGGCTTTTTAATTTGGCCCGCCCGAGAGGATTCGAACCTCTGACCTTTGCCTCCGGAGGGCAACGCTCTATCCAGCTGAGCTACGGGCGGAAATCGGTGACGCGCGGTTGCCGGTGGCAAGGGCGGGTCTTTTGAGAGCGGCGAACTATAGCAAAGCCAAAAAGGATGGGCAATACAGCGCTTGGTTGGTGGGTGCTTACATCGGTGGGCAGAGAGAACTCGAGGAGGCGCTCAAGGCCCTGTGAGGGGGACGAGCCGCGAAGTTGATGCAAATCAGGCCGCGCTGACTATTTCGATATATTCCACCCCACCGCTGAGGCAGTGCTTCATCAGGGCATCCCGATCGCGACGGTAGGTATCTACTGCTGCCAGTTTAACGTGACCAAAACCTCTTAGCTTCTGCACCAGCTCGACGATTTCGATGGCGGTATCGCGATTTTCGAGTGTCAGCTTACCGAGTAACGATTCGAGTTCCTGAATAAATTCTTCAATAAGTTGACGCTCTATTTTGCGCTCGCTGGTATAGCCGAAAATATCCAGTTTAGTGCCCCGCAGGGATTTAAATTTTGCCAGCAATCTAAAGGCGGGCATCATCCAGGCACCGAAGGTGCGCTTACGGGGATGGCCTGTGTCGCGATCCTTTTGGGATAGCAGTGGCGGCGCTATATGGAATTGCAGTTTGAAGTCGCCCTCAAAGGTATCCTGCAGCTGTTTGATAAAGTCGCCATCACTGTAAAGGCGGGCGACTTCGTACTCGTCTTTGTAGGCCATGAGCTTGTGCAGTGCCTTTGCGACCGCAACGCTTAGCGCTAATTCCTGGATGGTGTTTTCACCAAGGAGTGCAGCCTCTGCCTGACGTACTTTTTCGATAATATCGGCATATCGCTTGGCATAATTGTCATCCTGATATTTGCGCAGGTGCTGATAGCGAAATTCGATGATGTCGTCGAGCTGTTCCAGCGGTTGCCAGTGCTCAGCGTCAACGCCAGATATTGCCCGTACTTCTTCCGGTGCAACCGCGCTGCGGCGTCCCCAGAGAAAGGCCTGTTTGTTGAATTCAATCGCCACACCATTGAGCTCAATGGCGTCTTCAATGGCCTGGGCGCTCACCGGAATGTAACCGAGCTGGTAGGCGTAGCCGAGCATGAAGAAGTTGCTGGCCACTGCATCACCGAGCAGGTGGGTGGCAATCTGACTGGCTTCGACAAAGGTGACTTTGTGGGCGCCAACTTCCTCCAGCAGGATGTTCTTCATTGATTCTTTCGGAAACTGAGCGTCGGGGTTGTAAACAAATTCGGCGGTGGGTGCGTCGGTGTCGTTAATCACCGCGTAGGAGCGCTCGGTATTCAGTTTGGCAATGGCCTCGTCGCCGGCGCTGACGACCAGATCGCAGCCCAATAGCAAATCCGCATCCCCGGCGGGAATACGCACGGCATGGATATCCTCTTGCTGCTGGGCGATGCGCAGATGGCTTACCACCGGGCCAAACTTTTGCGCCAACCCGGTCTGGTTCATGGTCGCGCAGCCCTTGCCTTCAATGTGAGCGGCCATGGCCAGCACCGCGGTAATGGTGAGTACACCCGTGCCGCCGACCCCGGTGACCACAATATTCCAGGGTTGGCTCAATACCGGCTGTGCTGGCTCGGGCAGGGGGACAAATTCCTGTACTGCGGCGGCGGCTTTGTTCTTCTTCAGGTTGCCACCAATCACCGAGACAAAGCTGGGGCAGAAGCCGCTCACGCAGGAATAGTCTTTGTTACAAGCACTTTGATCGATCTCCCGCTTGCGACCCAGTTCGGTCTCTGCCGGTAAGACAGACAGGCAGTTAGATTTTTTACCGCAGTCGCCACAGCCTTCGCAGACCGCTTTGTTGATAAAGATCCGCCGGTTGGGGTCTTCCATTAATTTCTTCTTGCGGCGACGGCGTTTCTCGGCGGCGCAGGTTTGTTCGTAAATCAGCACGCTGGTGCCGGTGACCTCCCGCAGCGATTTCTGGATTGCCATCAGGTCGTCCCGGTGATCAATGGTCAGGCCATTTTTGGCTTTGAATTTAAATTTCTCCGGATGATCGGAGACCAGGGCGATCCGCTTGATGCCCTCGCCACGCAACTGCTGAATAATCTGCTCAACGCTCAACTGGCCGTCGATGGGTTGGCCACCGGTCATGGCAACGGCGTCGTTGTAGAGGATTTTGTAGGTAATGTTGGCGCCGGAGGCAACGGCCTGGCGGATGGCCAGTAGTCCGGAATGGAAGTACGTGCCGTCACCCAAATTTTGAAACACATGCTTGGTATCGGTGAAGGCTGCCTGGCCAATCCAGCTCACCCCTTCGCCGCCCATTTGGGTAAAGGTATGGGCGGGGCGGTTTTCCATAAAGGTGCTCATGTAATGGCAGCCAATGCCGCCAAAGGCGACGCTGCCGTCCGGCACCTGGGTGGAGGTGTTGTGAGGGCAGCCGGAACAATAGTGCGGGCTGCGGGTAATCTTGTCTCGCTTGCTGGCGATGGATTGTTCTTTCTGATCATAGAAGCGAAGGCGCTTGTCGATTTCCTCGCTCTGGTAAAAACGCCGAATCCGCGAGGCGATGGCCCGGGCCACCATGGCCGGTGTCAGTTCGCTCAGGTTGGGCAGCAGGTCTTTGCCGTGCTCGTCAAATTCGCCGATAACCCGGGGGCGTTTGTCCACCGACCAGTTATACAGTTGGCCGGTGAGCTGGTCCTCAATTACCGAGCGCTTCTCCTCGACCACCAGGATTTCTTCCAGGCCGTCGGCGAACTGATGGGTGACCACTGGCTCGAGCGGCCAGGGCATGCCCACCTTGTACACCCGCAGGCCAATTTTGGCGGCGGTGTTGTCGTCAATGCCCAAATCTTCCAGGGCCTGCATGACATCGAGGTAGGACTTGCCGCTGGTGATAATGCCCAGCCGCGGTTGCGCGCTGTCCAGCACAATGCGGTTCAGGTTATTGACGCGGGCGAACTCGCGGGCGGCGTAGATTTTGTATTTGTTCAGCCGTAATTCCTGGGCCAGTGGGGTATCGGGGAACCGCACATGCACGCCATCAGCGGGCAATTCGAAGCTGTCGGGCATGACAATGTTAATGCGGTGGGGGTCGATTTCGGCAGAGATAGCCGAATCCATATTTTCGGTGATGGCTTTCAGGCCCGCCCAGCAGCCGCTGTAGCGGGATAGCTCCCAGCCGTAAATGCCGAGGTCGAGGACTTCTTGCACATTGGCGGGCGCCAGTACCGGCATGGAGGCACCCATGAACATATGCTCGGACTGGTGAGGCAGGGTAGAGGATTTAGCGGCATGGTCGTCGCCGGCTACTGCCAGCACCCCGCCGTACTTTGAGGTGCCTACCGCATTGGCGTGTTTGAACACGTCCATGCTGCGGTCAACACCAGGGCCTTTGCCGTACCACATGCCAAACACTCCGTCGTACCTTGCTCCGGGCAGTAAGCCCAGTTCCTGGGTGCCGCGCACGGCGGTGGCGGCGAGGTCTTCATTGATGCCGGGCTGGAATTTGATGTTGTGCTTATCGAGATATTTGCGGGCCTTCCACATGGACTGATCGACGGTGCCCAAGGGGGAGCCGCGATAGCCGGAGACAAAACCCGCGGTATTCAGACCACGCTCGGTGTCCCGCTGGTGTTGGAGAATGGGTAGGCGCACCAAGGCTTCGATGCCGGTGAGGTAGGCGCGGGTGGTATCCAATGCATATTTGTCGTCCAGGGATATTTTTTTATGGTGCATTCTTGGGGCTCCAGCTTGGACAGGTGTTGAGAGGGTAGATTATCCGGCTCATCTGGGAAGGTTTATGCAAAAGTCGGCCGGAAAGGTCGGAAATGGAAGGGCTAATTCGCTTTTGGTTGGTTGGGTGGATGAAAATGCCCTGCATGGACTTCGGTTCGCATGCTGAATTTGAATTGAAGGGGGGATGGGGCTAGTTGTCCCTCTGCTCTTCAGGTGGCGGAAATGCGCTTTTTTTGGGGCTGGAGACGGGGGCTTCGTCTCGCAAGACGCATTGTGCCAAGGCCAGGCTGGTTATGGAGTAATCGGATTCATGCCGCTATAATGCCCCGCGGAGAGCAGGCCAACGCGGGTCGCTTTGCTAGGGGAGAGGATGGAATAGTGAAAAAAGTGTTGTTGAAACAAGTTGCATCGGCGGTAGCGCTGTTAGTGTTGGCGCTGTCTGCATGGGCATTGACCGATAAGCAGCGGGACGAAGTCTCATCTCGAATTGCCCCCGCCGGTAAAGTGTGTCTGCAAGGTGACAGCGGCTGTGGTGCTGCGATGGCAGCCTCAGGCGGTGGTGCGAAATCTGGCAAAGAAGTTTACGAGGGCAGCTGTCAGGGTTGTCACGCTACGGGTGCAGGCAACGCTCCTAAAATGGGTGACACGGCGGCCTGGGCGCCTCGGATTGCTCAGGGCAACGATACACTTTACACCCATGCCATCGAAGGTTTGAACAATGTCGGTATGATGCCCGCCAAAGGCTTGTGCATGACCTGCTCCGATGACGAAATCAAAGCAGCTGTGGATTATATGGTCGAGAATAGCCAGTAACACAGCTACTCTTGTAGCAGTGCAGAAAGCCGCGATTCCCTCGCGGCTTTTTTTGGCTGCTTTTTGTTACCGTTGTCCGGCCTGATATTTCCCGCTTGCGGCTCCAATCTATTGACGCACCCGTATAGGCGTTATTAGGTTGATAAAAAATAACGATTAAGTTGAGCGCGGCATGATTCGATATTTCCCCATTTTCACTCTGTTTGTCTGCCTGTTGGTCGCCTGTGGTGGTGGTTCCTCAGGGGATGGCTCAGGCCGGTCTGGTGCCGATAATGAAGGTCTCGGAGAGGCGGGCTCCGAAGAACTGTCATTTTCTGCGCCACAGGCTAACCAGATTCGTCCCGGCGCTTTAGTGACCGCCGATGGCTCTCAGTGCACCAGTAATTTTCTGTTTTATCTGAACGATGAGACGGTTTATCTCGGGGTGGCTGCCCACTGCTTCAGCCCGGATACCAATTCGGGGGTCGATCCCTGCGAAGCCCGGAGCTTGCCGGTGGGCTTTAATGAGATTCAGGTTGAGAACGCCAGCAGGCCGGCGGAGCTGGTCTACTCCAGCTGGGTCGCGATGCAAGAGGTCGGGGAGTCGCCCGGGTCGGCGGCATGTGAATTTAATGATTTCGCCCTGGTGCGGTTGGCCGGGGAAGATATTGCCAACATTCATCCGGCGGTGCGGGAAGTGGGCGGTCCGACAGCGCTGGAGTCGAACCTTGCCGGTCCCGGTGACCCAGTGGTGCTATTTGGCCGTTCGGATTTTACGCTGGGCAACCGCGAGCTGCAGGTCCGGGAGGGCCAAGTCGTGGAAGTGCTGGGTGGCGGCTGGGCCTATGACATTGTCGCCGATGGTTCAGTGTCACCGGGGGATAGCGGTGGCCCTGTGTTAACCGGCGATGGCCGTGCCCTCGCGGTGGTTAGCACCTTCACTCTAGTGCTGGGGTCCGGCAGTCTGGCGGGGCCGGTTCGGGCAGGGGTTGTCAATTTGGACCGAGCGTTGGACTACGCCAAAGAACAGGGCTTTATTCATGCCGATGTGCGCTTGTTGACCTGGTCGGCGTTCTCGCCGCCGGCGCTTTGAATGTCGGGCAGTGTTTGGGCTGCCAGTGAGTCTGCGGGGTGTCGCAGAGTGCTGCCGGCCAGGGGGATGGTAAGCTGTAAGGCCGTGCCGCTGTCGGCGTCCAGGACCACTAGCTCGCCGCCGAGCTCTTCCATGCGCCGATGCAGGTTCAGCAGGCCATGCCCCCCCTTACGGGCGCCATTGAGCCCAATGCCATCGTCCTCCATCATGGCGACCAATTTCCCGTCAGCACAGTCGATGGTTACCGTGAGCCGTGTTGCTTTGGCGTGATTAATCACATTGCTGACAATTTCTCGGATGATCGATACGAAGTTCTGATAGATGCCGTAGGGAAGGCTGGGGTTTTCCCGGGTATCGTGAACCCATTCCAGACTGATATCGACATCGCTCAGGCGGCTCTCGCATTCGTAGCGCAAGTCGGCCAGCATCACCGCCACTTCGGTGTTGCGTCCGGTCAGCCCGTTAACAATGGTGCGCATTTCCGCGATGGCCCCGCGAATGCTTTGGCGGGTGCTGGGCAAGTCCTTGCGGTGCAGGCCGGCCAGCAGACTCGAGCCGATATTGTCGTGGAGATCTCGGGCGATTCGCGCACGCTCACTGTCCACCCCGTGTTGAAATGCGTCCCGGCTGCCCCGCGCGTGGTTCAGCATATCGAGTAGCTCCCGGACTAAGGCGCGGTCTTCGAGGCTGAACAGCCTTCGGCCGCCCATGGCATAACTGAGCTTCAGTCCTTTGCGATCGGCATCGCCGGGAACCTGCAGGTGCAGCCCGCTCTCCTCAAGGCGCACGTCGCTCCCGGTGCTGTCGCTGGTCTCACAGTGCAATGGGTCAAAACAGCGGATTAGCAGCGACTGCCATGCCTGATTGCGCTGTGCCGTATTGCTGGCAAAGGAAATCTGCACGACTTCATTGAACCACTCTCGTCGGGGCAGTCGCGCGGGTTGAGCGAGTCTGTCCCAAAGGGTGCTGCGTAGTGGTAGCCAGACAAAGGCGGCGGCGATCACGGCCAGGCCGAGGGCCCGCTCGTTAGAGAGCTGCAGGGACATGGCGAAGAGCAGGTCGAACAGGCTGATGATGACCAGGGCGAGGACTGAGCTGAGCACCCGGGACCACCACTTTCCCAGGCCAAACAATCGATAGCGCAAAATGCCAAAGGCAAGACCGACGTACAGCAGTAAGAACAGCAAAAAGCTGTACCCCTGAATTTGGCCGGTCTGCATGCCCAGAAACTGTGGCACAAAAATCAGGCCACAAAAGGCGCTGCTGGTCAGCAGCCAGGAGATCAACAGCCACTGTAGCGCGGCGCGGCCGAGGGGGTCCTCGCGGGTCCCTCGCCATTGCAGATAGGCCAGTGCAAAACTGGCCAGCATGGCCAGGAGCACCGGCCAGCGACGCCCCAGCATCATCGAGTCAATCAGGCCGGTTTGTTGCAGGGAGAACCACACAAGGGCGGCAGCAAGAAATAGGTTAGGCACCCGGACCGGGCCCAGCCGCTTGGGGTAGGTCCACAACAGGGCGACTAAAGTTGCGGCAAATAGGAGTCCGCCAAGAAAGTTCAGGTCGCTCAAGGTGCGAAATAATGCACCGTTGATGGCCAGTTCTCGGGTGCTGTACACGGCGGCGAGGCTGGCGAACAGGAGTGTGCTGGCGCCACTCAGGGTAAGGTAGCGAGCGCTGGCTTCTTTGGGCCGAAAGGCGCCCACGGCGGCGGCAATCACCCAGGCACTGAGACCGACGATGATTTGCACCCAGAAAGAAGGCGGCAAATCCGAGGCTGGGCGATAGTCTTGCAGCTCGGTAGTGTGGTGATTGCCGTGTTGGTCGACCAGGCGGAAGTCGGTCGACTGAATAGCGAGAAAGAGTTTTTGCTGGCGTTCAATAAACCGATCGTAAGCCGAATAGCTGGGCAGATTGCCATCGGGCTCCTCGATAAAATCCTCCGGTTGTAGCAGTAATAGCTGGTTGCCGTCGGTGATCCCAATGATGATAGTGCCGGCAGGTAAGTCGCTTCCCAGTGGCGTGCTCAGCAGCGTGGCGGCATTGTCTTGCCAACGCAGGTCCAGGTTGCGCCAGGGTTGCTGGGTCGCCAGCCAAATGTTGGCGGAAGAAAAGGCGATGCCGAGAAGGGCGGCCAGGGCCAGCCAGGCGAGGGGGGAAAGTCTTGGCAAGCTCAATTCAATGTCTCTATTATTTTGCCCAAGGGCCGTCTTTTTGGGGGGCGGGCCCGGCAACCCCCGCATTTAGGGGGTGCCTATCATTCGAGGGAGCGGGCAGCATTGTCATTTAAAATCATAATATCATGGTTGAGGCGGTGCCCGGACAGCGACTGTGATCTCGTAGAGCCCTCATGGAATCCATTCTAATCGTTGAAGATATACCTGAAGTTAGGCACTGGCTTGGCGGTGTTGCCGATTCCGCTTTTCACGCGGCCTACGTGCATCTAACAGACAGTGTTCGTGGTGCAGAAGAGTTGATGCGCAGTATTTTGCCGGACCTCGCGTTGATTGATATTGGCCTTCCCGATGGCAGTGGCATCGACGTCATTCGTCGCATCAAACAGCTGGCGCCTAACAGTGTCTGCGTGGTGACAACCATTTTTGATGATTCCGAAAACCTGTTTGCTGCCTTGAAAGCGGGAGCAGATGGGTACTTGTTAAAAGATGAATCCGAGAAGGATTTCAGTGACCGGTTGAAAGGCATTATGCGGGGGCAGCCGCCTTTGTCGCCCAGCATCGCCCGGCGGATGCTGACCTTCTTTCGGCCGACTGATGAGCTTGGGGTGGCGCTGACTGAGCGAGAGAAGGAGGTATTGAGCCTGATCGCCAGGGGATACAGCGTGAAGAACTGTGCTGAGTTGCTTGGGCTGAGCCACCATACCGTGGCGGACTATGTAAAAGCGTTATATCAGAAGTTGCAGGTTAACTCTCGGGCTGAGGCGACCTTGAAAGCCATCGATATGGGCTTGGTGAGTTCTGATTCCCAGTAGTATTATCGTGATTGAGTTTTGATGTTGTAGTGAACAATAGGCAGCTGCGCGCGTAATAACAACCAATAACAGCGAAAGCCTGCCAGTCTTGAGAATACCCCCAATGATGTTGAGAACAGCGTCCTGTTTCGAAGGACCCGTTGCCCCATTCGCGTTGCTAGTCAGTGCAATGGTAGTGTTTCCTGCACCGGCCCTAGCCGGTAGTGGCTACAGCCGAATCCCGGAAGAGATTTTAGTGACGGCCCGCAAGCGGGAAGAACTCGGGACCAGCGTGCCGGTGGCGATCTCTGTGTTTTCAGGGGATGAGCTGCGCAAATTAGGCTTGCGAGATGTTCGCGGCCTGGACGCTTTTGTGCCTGGACTCACGGTATCGGATAGCGGCTTTAATACCCCGGTTTTTACCCTCCGTGGCGTCGGATTCAACGACGTTACGTATACCGCGAGCCCAGCAGTGGGCTTGTATATCGATGAATTCAGCCTGCCCTACTCGATTATGGCGAAGGGGCCGTTGCTGGACATCGAAGGGGTGGAGGTCTTGAAGGGGCCCCAGGGCCTGTTCTTCGGTCGCAATGCCACCGGCGGTGCCATCAATTTGCGACGTCATCGACCTACCGAACTCGTCGAAGGGGAGGTGAGCTTTAGCTATGGACGATTCGAGCGCACAGAGGTCAGCGCCGTGTTGTCTGGCCCGCTGACCGACACGCTGCAGGGCCGCATTGCGGTGCAGGACAGCCGGTCACAACAGGGCTGGCAAATCAGCAACACCCGCCCGGGCGACCGTTTGGGTAAGGAAGACCGGCAGGCGCTTCGGGCCATGCTGACCTGGCAGGCGTCAGACGCACTTGATATTGAACTGGCGGTGGACACCTGGTCTGACCGCGGCGAGCCCCAGGCTGCTCAGGCGATTTATTACAATGCCCAGCTGGTCAATGCGCCGCCCCAGCGCGCGGAAGACTATCCCTTTATTGATCCGACATCCCGAAATAACCGGCTGGCAGACTGGCCAGCGGAGCAGGGGGCGCCCTTTGTCGAGTGGCAGCTGGATGATCGTTTTCGCCTGTTTACGCTGAGGGCGGATTGGTTGCTCGCTGACAATGTGCGGCTGAGTAATCTGGTCAGCCATATAAAAATGGTGTCGGACGAGTCGAAGATCGCGCAAACCGGCTTTGATTTTGATAACTCGGAGCAAGACATCAGTGCAAGCATCCACTCCCTGGGGCTGGAAAGTCGTCTGTCAGGAGAGTGGCGCGATGGCGATGTGAATGCGATGGCCGGGGTGAATTACAGCCGGGACCGGGGGCATGAGTATCATCGCCAGTATATTGGTTATCAGAGCGCGGCGCTGGCTAGCCCGGCAACCGGAGGTCGCTCCCTATCTGACAAGATCTTTTTTGTGGGGGATAACCTCGTCACCCAGTGGGCGGGCTTTGCCAATGTGCAATGGCAATTAGGCCCGGCGCTGAGTGTTTCGCTGGGGGCGCGCCACACCCGGCAGAAGCACTTTTTTACCGGTTGCGCCGGTGACGACCCCGAGGTGCAGACCCTTGGCCCCGGTGTGCCCACATTCATCGGGGCGGTGTTTCCCACCGTGAGTCAGGCTACCGCGGCGAGCTATGAGCAAGAAACCGGTCAGCCCGGCGATCCGCAATTTTCGACCACTCCCGGCGAGTGTGTGACGGTGGCAGAAAACGGCAGCTTTGACCCCTTCGCTGACACCTTGGACGAACAAAACACCAGTTATCGCGTGACTTTGCAGTGGCAGCCCGATCAGGGGCAAATGTGGTATCTGTCCGCGGGGCGCAGTTTCAAGGCGGGTAGCTTTCCCGTGCTGACGGCGGCCAGTCAGGCGCAACTGGAGCCGGTCACTCAGGAGGCGCTTGATGCATGGGAATGGGGCGGAAAATTCTCACTGTTTCAGGAGCAGCTGCGACCGGAGTTCGCTGTGTATTCGTATCGCTACACCGACAAGCAATTACTCGCCAAGGTGCGTGACCCCATTTTCGGCCCGCTGCCAGTGCTGCGCAACGTGCCCGACTCGGCGGTGCTGGGAGCAGAGCTGAGCGCGCGCTATTTGCCTAACGCAGTGAAAAGCCTGGCCTTGGTGGCTGCGGTGTCTTATACCGATACCGAGGTACGCCGGTACCGCGGCTACAACACCGACGGCAGTGATCCGGATTTTGATTATGCCGGCAGGCGATTTAACTTCGCGCCGCTGTGGGAATATAACCTGCTCGTCAGTTATCAATGGCAGCTCGGTGGTCAAAACTGGCTGCGTGCTAGCCTCGATTACGCCTTTAAAGATGAGACCAATTCCACCCTCGACGGCGACCCTTGGTATCGTCACGATGATCATGGACTACTCGGCGCCAGTCTGACCTTTGGTGACCAGCAGGCGCGCTGGGAGCTTGCCGCCTTTGTCCGCAATATCACCGATGAGTTTGTTACCCGCTCGGTATTTCGCAATGGTGACGGCGTGTCGCGGCTGACCGGAATGCCCCGGACTTACGGTGTCAGTGTGCGCTACCGACTACCTTGACCCCCCCCTTCTTTGGGATGCCGCCCACTCGAGGCAACTGTTAGCCTTGAGCAAATTTACGCAAGGTGGATCTCGATGAAAAAGTGGTTGGTAGTTGGGTGTGTCAGTCTTTTGGTTGCGTGTGCAGGGGTTGCCACTAAAAAGGAAGCCGAGCCGGTATTGCTCGATAATCCTGCGGTCTTCGCTGGCAAGAGCGAAGTCGTTCTCGGTGACTTTCGGGTGACCTTTGTCACCTTCGACAAAGCTTCTGCGGTTGCCGAGAGCCCCATGTTCAGCTCGGATCGCGGTTATGCGCGAACCAGCCTGCGTGCCAAGCTCGTCGATGTTCCGGAAAGTGTGATGCAAGATCTGACAGACAAGGTGTATCAAGACTTTGTTGCCAGCTTGTCGGCGAAGGGCTATCGGCTTGCCGATCGCAGCGTGCTTGCCGCCAACGCCGAATGGCAAAAATTGAAAGTGCTGCCGAGCCCCCAGGTTGATACCTCATCGTTCAAGGCCATTACGGGTGGGAGTCAGGAGACTGCGACGTTTGCGCCAACGGGTTTGAGCCTGGTTGACCTCAATGCTGGCAAGGCCATGCCGTATCAGGCTTATTTTGCGGCAGAGCAAATTGGCACGCCGGTACTCGGCGTTCACTACACGGTGCATTTTGTGTACTTTGGTAGTGAGACCGAATACACCTCCAATGCTGCTTACGACTATAAGGGCGCGGAGTATTCTGCGGAGGTAACCGCTGGCCAGGGTATCCAGGTAACGCCGGGCTCGGGTGTGGTGTGGATGATGGGCGCCGCGGGTACCTTCAATAACCCCAATGGCAAGGTCACGCTTGGCGCGCCAGTGTTAATTCCGGGCCCCTTCGGGATCAGCAAAGATGCAACCAGCGGCATGCAGAAAGCGGCTAACGTGTTTTCTTCGGCGCTGGGAATGGTGTCAGGCGGCTCTTCTTCGGCAAAGGATATTGAGATTAAGGCCGATCCAACGCGTTATGCTGCCAATGCGGAGAAGGCATTGCTGGAGACGAATCAGCGCCTGCTCAGTTCACTTGCCGGTGCGCGTTAATCGAACATACTCTTGAGGCTGGCCAGGGTCTGGTCAGCCCGCTTTTGGTTGACGGCCGGGTTGTTGTCTCCCCGGCCTTCCCATTCGACATCGTCCTTGGGCAGCTCATCCAGAAAGCGGCTGGGTTCGCAGCTGCTCATTTCTCCAAAACTTTTTCGCTTGGCGCAGTAGGTCAGTGTCAGGCTGCGTTGTGCCCGGGTAATGCCGACATAGCAGAGTCGTCTTTCTTCCTCGACCATGCCATCGTCGACGCTGTTCTGGTGAGGCAGTAAGCCTTCCTCTAAGCCGATCATAAAGACATGGGGAAATTCCAGGCCTTTGGCAGCGTGGAGGGTCATTAACTGCACCTGGTCGGGGCTCTCTTCTTCATCTTCCTGGCGCTCCAGCAGGTCGCGCAGCACCAGTCGGCTAATTGCCCCTTCCACGTCAACCTCGTCCTCGTCATTCTTCAGGCTCTTTTCCAGCGAGTCGATTAGCGTGGTGACATTGCCCATGCGCCGTTCGGCCACCGCCACTGAGGAGCTGTTCTGAATCAGCCAGTCGAGATAGTTGATGTCATTGCAAAGCTGACGTATGGCCGCAACCGGGTCGTCTTCATAGCAGCGGCGTCGCAGGCCATCGAGCCAGCGGGTGAATTCTTGCAGTCGAGTGACGGCCGCTTCGGACAGCTGCTGGGCCAGGCCAAACTCCTCACAGGCGCTGTACAAGCTGATTTCCCTGTCGGTAGCGTAGCGTCCCAGACTCTCCAGGGTGCTGGTACCAATCTTGCGGCGGGGCACGTTGATGATGCGCAGAAACGCGTTGTCGTCATTCTGGTTAATAATCAGCCGCAAATAGGCCATGATGTCTTTGATCTCATTTCGACCGAAGAATGAGGTGCCGCCGCTGAGTTTGTAGGGTATTTGATGGGCCTGGAGCTTTAGCTCTAACAGTCGGGATTGGTGGTTGCCGCGATAGAGCACCGCATAGTCGCCGAAGCGGCCCCGGGTGCGCAGTTTGTGGTCCAGAATCTCGGTCACGACTCGTTCGCACTCGGCGTCGTCGTTGCGGCAGCGAATGATGCGGATCGGTTCGCCGTAGCCCAGGTCTGACCACAATGCCTTGTTCAATTCGTGGGGATTATTGGCAATGACGACGTTGGCGGCCTTGAGTATCCGGGCGGTGGAGCGATAGTTCTGCTCCAGCATGACCACCTTCAGGTGGGGATAGTCCTTGCCGAGCAAAGACAGATTCTCGGGTTTGGCGCCGCGCCAGGCGTAGATCGATTGGTCATCGTCGCCGACCACGGTGAGGCCCTGGCGGTCGCCGACTAACTGTTTAATCAAGCGGTATTGTGCGGTGTTGGTGTCCTGGTACTCGTCGACCAGCATATAGCGAATTTTGTTACGCCATTTGTCCAAAATATCCGGCCGGTCGCCAAACAGCTGGGCCGGCAACATGATCAGGTCGTCAAAATCGAGGGCGTTATAGGCTTTCAGAGCGTTCTGGTAGCGGGCGTAGGCCTGGGCGCAGAGCATGTCGGCAGGCCCCTCTGCCTGAGCAATGGCCTCCTCGGGCAGAACAAAGTCGTTCTTCCAGTTGGAAATACGATGCTGAATCATCTCCGCCTTGTCGGTCTCGCCGCCGTGATCGTGGAGCAGTAAATCCCGGATCAGGGCCTGGGCGTCCTGGGCATCGAAGATAGAGAAGCCAGATTTATAGTTCAGCGCGGCGTATTCCCGGCGCAGAATATTCATCCCCAGGTTGTGAAAGGTGGAGACGGTCAGGCCCTTGGCGGCTTGGCCTTTCACCAATTGGCTGACGCGTTCCTTCATTTCTCTGGCGGCTTTATTGGTGAAGGTCACCGCGGCGATGTGTCGCGCAGGAATGCCGCACTGCTCAATCAGGTAGGCCATCTTGCGAGTGATCACACTCGTCTTTCCGCTACCTGCCCCGGCGAGCACCAGCAGCGGACCGTCGATGTAGTGGACCGCTTCGCGTTGTCTGTCGTTGAGTTTGCTCACTGGGGCGGGGCATCCGAAATCGTGCTGGAAGGCGCCGCATTGTAGCAGCGGCATGGCACCGGGGGTACCGGCAATGCCCCTGATATGGCTGGGGTCGAGCCCCATTTCGTAGCTCCGCCGATGTAAGTTATCGGTCGGATTTTTCTTGTATACACCCTTTACTTACCTCAATGAAGCGCGTCGTAATTTCGAGGAGGGCTCAAACCTTCAGCTCGCATTAATGTGACAGCTAAAGATGTCCCCGGCTCGGGGTGTTCGGGATCTATCAGGGGGCGTCTCTTCTTGGGGAGTCTTTTAACTGTGCAAAATTATAGTTGCGGGCAATTATTGACGGTGCACATTCTAATGACTAGATTTTGATGGGGTTCTCAGACGATGAGAGCCTAGCAGGAACAAATAAATATTACTTGGAGGCAATCGTGAAGAAACTTACCTTGGGCATAGGGATAGCGGCATTGGCAGCATGTGGTGGCGGTGGCGGTGGCGGTGGCGGTGGCGGTGGCGGTGGCGGTGGAACGCCCGATTCTGAAACGGGGATCTTTACGGACAGTGTCGTTGGTGGAATTGCCTATAGCACAGCAACGCAAGAGGGAGTTACCTCTCAAAAGGGAGAATTTTCTTACCTGGATGGCGAAGATGTTACCTTTTCAATTGGCGCTTTAACCTTTCCGGCCGTTCCTGCCGCAACGCAAATTACACCTTTGGACCTTTCTGAAAATTCCGCTGTAGTGACTAATATTCTGCAGTTGCTTCAATCATTAGATTCGGACGGTAACCCTGACAACGGCATTACCATAACCTCCGAGGCTAGAGACGCCTTTGCTAATGCAACGTTGGCGATTTCCTCGCCCAGCTTTGATGAAGACGTGCAAGATATCCTCGATACCATTGGTGAGGGCGTGACATTGGTATCTGAAGAACAGGCCAACGCCCATTTCTTTGGCTCGCGGCAGGCCGACCTCCGGGGCAGCTGGGTTTTCAGCGAAGGCGCCGGTAAGCGCAATGTGCTGACCTTTTTTGATGGGTATTATTTGATCATTCATGAGCATAGCGACGATGCCCAGCAGACGGCAGGCTCTGCAGAATACGGCACCTACAGCTGGGATATTGAAGATGGTGAATTCGATATTGAACTGATTGCCCAGTCCGATGGCTCTGGGGGACTCTATGACGATGGTGACAATATTGGCACCGTGTCGGTGGTGGGCGACACATTGAGAATGAGCTTTCTGGATACGACAGAAACCGTGGAATTTCAGCGGGTGGTTAACGAACAGGGCGGCTTAGAGGGGGCATGGATCCTAAATGAGGATTCACTCATCGGTATGCCGAACACGAACATCCTGACCATTTTGCCTGGCAACCAGTACGTGATTGCCCACACAGGTAATACCGAGAGCTATGAGGGGCAGCAGGCCCAGGCCCTTTCGGGAGAGTTTGGGACGTATACCCTCAACGGTAATGGTGTCTTTAACCCTGATGCGTCGGTGGATACTGATGGTGATGGCGGACTTTTCAATGGTGAACCTGATGCCGATAACCGGGTTCGGGTTGCTGCCGAGCGTTGGGGTGATTTGGTCTTCTCTGCCATTACTAACCCTGAGGATGCAGGAGCATTTCGACGGGTAGGTCGCTTCCAGGTCACCCTGTCGGCCAATTATGGTTCTAATCAACCTAATGACCTAGGCAACGTTTTTGCGGAGCGTGGAGGTGATGTGTTCTCTGCTACGGAGCTGCTCGGTAGTTGGCAGCTGACCTATACCTCGCCTGCGGTGTTGGATGTGGCGGAGTGCGGAACGGTGATGACTGTGGTATTCGCTGCCGGCGGTGAGGGGACCATCCAGTTTCCACCCAACGAGTGTAATGACTTTGACGGCAATGATGTCAACAGCATCAGCTGGTCAATTAATGATGCTGGCACTCTGAGTTTTATGGAGAACGATGCCTCCGAGGATCATTACTTGTGGGACCTGGTAAAGGTTCTTGGTAGTGAAGGCGCTGTGCTAATCAGTGTATCCACGCCTGATGGCCAGGGTGACGCAGGGAATGAGTTCACCGAAGGTACCTTGCTACCCCTCGCTCAGTAACCAACGGGTGCCGACAACTGACGGCTCACGTGCGCCAGCCCCAGGGCTGGCGCTGTTGCATGTGGTTTTCGTGCAGGGGTTGCTTGCTGATCGAAATACGCCTGGCGCAAATGATGCTAAATGCTCCGCCGGGCTGCATTTAAAAAGTCTCAGGCTGGATTGTTTCTGGCCTAATGTATGCGCCGCGCTCGCGGAACCAGATCTGGCTCATCTGGGGCGATCAAACTCCCTAAGCTAGAAATCTCCCCGGTAAGCAATGGCCTCCTGTAAGTGGACTAGCGCGATACGGTCGCTGTCTGCAAGATCGGCAATGGTGCGGGCCACTTTGATAATCCGATGGTGTGCCCGGGCACTCAGATCGAGTTTCTGTTCAGCCTGAATCATGAAGTTTTTCTCATTAACACCCAGGTGACAGTGGTCACTCACTTCGGCGGCTTCGAGCTGGGCATTGCAGCGCGGCCCTCGGGCTAGCTGTTTGCATCGCGCCCGGCAGACCCGTTCTCTGACCGTTGCGCTGGATTCTCCCGGGGTGCTGGATTGCAAAATCCCCGGCGGCAGCCGGGGAACGGTTAAGCGCAGGTCGATTCTGTCCAGCAGCGGCCCGGACAGGCGCTGACGATAGCGCTGAATCTGGTCCGGGGTGCAGCGGCATTCCCGGGTGGGGTCCCCATCAAAGCCGCAGGGACAGGGGTTCATGGCAGCGATCAATTGGAAGCGGGCGGGAAAGGTGAGCTGCTGGCTGGCCCGGGAGATCGTTACCTCGCCCGACTCAAGGGGCTCGCGCAACACTTCCAGCACTTTGCGCGGGTACTCAACGACTTCATCTAAAAATAAAATCCCGTGATGAGCCAGCGAAATTTCCCCTGGCTTGGGCTGGCTGCCACCGCCCACCAGCGCGACCGCCGAGGCGGTGTGGTGGGGTGCCCGAAAGGGCCGCCGCAATTGCAGTGGTTTGCCGGCCACCGATTGCACGATGGCAATGTCGCGCTGCTCCTCGGCATTGAGGGGCGGCAGGATGCCGGGCAGGCGGTTGGCGAGCAGGGTTTTGCCTGTGCCGGGTGGGCCGCTCATCAGCAGGCTATGGCCGCCAGCGGCAGCGATTTCCAGAGCGCGCTTTGCGGATTCCTGGCCGCGGACATCGGCAAGGTCGGGATACGCTGCCGCCATCACCTCGCCGTCGGGGGTTAATTCAGAGCCGAACGGCAGTGCGGTTTGTCCGGCCATATGGGCCACTACGGCCAATAGCGAGGGGGCTTCGCGCAGATCGGATGCGTCGATAATGGCCGCCAGCCCCTGGTTGCCGGCAGGGACCACGAGCACTTTATCTTCAGCGGCGCAGGCTACAGCGGCGGGGAGGGCGGCATCCACCGGGCGCAGCTCACCACCGAGCCCCAGCTCGCCGAGAAATTCGTAGCCATCGATGCTGTTGAGAGGCAATTGCCCCGAGGCCACCAAAATGCCGATGGCGATGGGTAAATCGAAACGTCCGCCTTCCTTGGGTAGGTCGGCCGGGGCGAGGTTGACGGTAATGCGGCTGACGGGAAATTCGAAGCGCGAATTGATCAGCGCAGAGCGAACTCGGTCTCTGGCTTCTCGCACGGTTGCCTCTGGCAGTCCGACTATATTAAAGGCGGGTAGGCCGCTGGAGAGGTGCACCTCGACCGTGACTAACGGGGCTTGAACGCCGAGCTTGGCTCGGCTGAAAACGGTGGCAAGTGGCATAGACTCATCCTTGAGCGCTGCGCGTGTTCGGTTTGGCTGGCCCGGGCTGCCAAATCGCCCAGACCGGCATGGCATTTTACGGCTTGTCGGGTGAGCTCGGCTCCGGGGTATCCAGCTGCGCGCTGAGTTCGGCCAGTTGCTTCTCCATATCCTGCAGTTTGGCCCGGGTGCGATTGAGCACAGCAACCTGGGCGTCAAATTCCTCCCGGGAAACCAGATCCATCTTGCGCAGACGGGCCTGCACCAGGGCTTGCAGCTTCTCTTCAATGTCTTGCTGTATCGCCGGGCCTTCTTTCATCAGGCGGTTGGCGGTGTCGGCAATTTGGCTGAAAAAATCGGGCTTATTCATAAACTCATCTGGGTTTGCACTGTGAGGTGAAGTGTAGCGCAAAAGCGCGCCCGGCTTTACTGTTGTATGCTCATTGCCGTCACACTGGCTCATCGATGGTATGGATATTGCTCTGGTTTTGGGGCAATTGAGGTGGGGGTGGCAAGGTGGTTGTCTCGCCCTAGCACAATGAAAAATAAGGATTTTGTTTGAACGCCCCCAATCAAATCAGTATGAGCGCCGACATTGCCGGGCAAAGTGCGACGGCGCCGTCCTGGCATGCGGCCATTGAATTAGGCTTGCGTCGCGGACCGCTGCGCACGGATGTGTACCATGTACTGCATAAGGGGCCGCTGCGTATTCAGCGGCCTTTTTATCCAGAGGGTGATCTCTGTCATTTATATCTACTGCATCCGCCGGGTGGGATGGTGCCCGGTGATGAACTGCAGGTGGACCTGGCCCTTGAGGCGGGTAGTTCAGCGCTGGTGACCACCCCGTCGGCGGGCAAGGCCTACAGGAGTGATCGCCAGAAGACTCCCCAGTTGCAAGGTATTTGCGCCCGAGTTGAAGAGGATGCCTGTCTGGAGTGGCTGCCCCAGGAGACGATTATTTTTGACGGTGCCGAAGCTGAGCTTCGTAATGAGTTCCACTTGGCCGCCGGGGCACAACTATTGGCTTGGGATATTGTGGTGCTTGGCCGCCGTGCAAGCGGTGAGTCATTTGACGAAGGGCGCTGCTTACAGCGATTTACTATTCTAAAAGAGGGGCGGCCGCTGCTGAGCGAGCGCACCCTGTGGCAGGGTGGCAGTGCCCTACTTGATGGGCCCTGGGGAATGGCGGGCCGCTGGGTAAGTGGCAGTCTGTTTGCCACGCTCACCGCAGATCGGGCGTTGCTGGATGAATTGCGCGATGGCCTCGCTGCTCAGCCTTACTATGATCAATGTCAGGCGGAGTGGGGGCTGTCCCAACGGCGGGATCTGTTTATGGCGCGCTACCTGGGGAATTCGCCGGAGCACTGCCGGCGTGGGTTTACCTATTTGTGGGAGAAGCTGCGGCCCTTGTTGAATGGTCGCCCGGCCTGTCGGCCGCGGATTTGGAATACTTGAAGGTGGTCGGGAGACGCTTGACGGGAGACGGAAGAGGCTAAGACTTGCGGCTTCGCCGCTGAGAGCTCGGGCGTTGGGTGCAGTAATAGGCGCATTGGAAAGAACTCGTCATTCCGGACGCGCCTTTTGCGATCCGGAATACAGTGGGGTTTGAACACAGGAGCAACTGGGCCCCGGCTCGGGGGGCGGGGCGACGAAGCGCGGAGTGGGTCTGACGTCGGATGTCCGACGCGGCGCCTCTGGAGGATTCCAAGCATCTGTCATTCCGGACGCGCTGTTTGCGATCCGGAATCCAGCGGGATTTGAACATGGGAGCAGCTGGGCCCCGGCTCGGAGGCCGGGGCGACGAAGATCGGAGTGGGTCTGACGTCGGGTGTCCGACGCGGCACCTCCGGAGGATTCCGAGCATCCGTCATTCCGGACGCGCCTTTTGCGATCCGGAATCCAGCGGGGTTTGAACACGAGAGCAACTGAACCCCGGCTCGGGGCCGGGGTGGCGATGAATAGAGATTGGCGTTGAAATAAAAAAAGTGCGCTAAATGCTTGACATGCGCCGGTGCCAAATCATGCTCGTCTAGCGTCTAGCGTCTAGCGTCTAGCGTCTAGCGTCTAGCGTCTAGCGTCTAGCGTCTAGCGTCTAGCGTCTAGCGTCTAGCGTCTAGCGTCTAGCGTCTAGCGTCTAGCGTCTAGCGTCTAGCGTCTAGCGTCTAGCGTCTAGCGTCTAGCGTCTAGCGTCTAGCGTCTAGCGTCTAGCGTCTAGCGTCTAGCGTCTAGCGTCTAGCGTCTAGCGTCTAGCGTCTAGCGTCTAGCGTCTAGCGTCTAGCGTCTAGCGTCTAGCGTCTAGCGTCTAGCGTCTAGCGTCTAGCGTCTAGCGTCTAGCGTCTAGCGTCTAGCGTCTAGCGTCGCTGGCGTGACGTCAGAACTGTCAGTAAAAACATAACGGAAGCAGAACCATGGAATTGAGTCCCAGAGACAAAGATAAATTGCTTATTTTTACCGCGGCGCTGCTTGCTGAGCGGCGCAAGGCCAAGGGTCTGAAGTTGAATTACCCCGAGGCTATTGCCCTGATCACCGCCGAGGTGATGGAAGGCGCGAGGGAGGGTAAAACCGTTGCCGAAATGATGAGTGCCGGTAAGCAGGTGCTGAGCCGCGCCGATGTGATGGACGGCGTTGCTGAAATGATTCACGAGGTGCAGGTGGAAGCCACCTTTCCAGACGGGACCAAGCTGGTCACCGTTCACAACCCGATTGTTTGAGGGGGTACAGGATGATTCCCGGAGAGATTCAGGTCGCGAGCAGCGGCGATATTACGCTAAACGAGGGGCGCCAAACCCTGACCCTGGAGGTGGCCAACAGTGGCGACCGGCCGATTCAGGTGGGCTCTCACTACCATTTTGCCGAGACCAATCTGGCCCTCAAGTTTGATCGGAATGCGGCCCGCGGCTTTCGGCTCAACATTGCTGCAGGCACGGCCGTGCGCTTTGAGCCTGGTCAGAGCCGGGAGGTGGAGCTGGTGGCTTTGGCCGGAAAGCGGGAGGTCTATGGTTTTCGCGGTGACACGATGGGGCCGCTGGATCAGGGAGGCAAGCCATGAGCACGATTGATCGCCGCGCCTACGCGGATATGTATGGCCCCACCCTGGGCGACCGGGTGCGGCTGGGGGACACCGAGCTGTGGATTGAGGTCGAGAAGGACTACACCACCTACGGTGAAGAGGTGAAGTTCGGCGGCGGCAAGGTCATCCGCGATGGCATGGGCCAGAGCCAGGTGTCTTGCTACGACACGCCCGACACCCTGATAACCAATGCCCTGATTCTTGATCACTGGGGGGTGGTGAAGGCGGATATTGCGATCAAGGCCGGCCGCATCATGGCCATCGGCAAGGCGGGCAACCCGGATATCCAGCCCGATGTGGATATCGTGGTGGGGCCGGGCACCGAGGTGATCGCCGGGGAAGGGCAGATCGTTACCGCCGGGGGCATCGACGCCCATATTCACTTTATCTGTCCCCAGCAAATTGAAGAGGCGTTGATGAGCGGGGTGACCACCATGATTGGTGGAGGCACCGGCCCGGCCACCGGCACCAACGCCACCACCTGCACGCCGGGCCCCTGGCATATCGGCAAAATGTTGCAGGCGGCGGAGAGCTTCCCCATGAACCTCGGCTTTTTGGGCAAGGGCAATGCCAGCTTGCCTGAAGCGCTGGAAGAGCAAATCAAGGCTGGCGCGATGGGGATGAAGCTCCATGAGGACTGGGGTACCACACCGGCGGCCATCGACTGCTGTTTGAGTGTGGCCGAGAAATATGATGTGCAGGTGGCGATTCATACTGACACCCTGAATGAGTCGGGTTTTGTTGAAGACACGCTGGCGGCGTTCAAGGGTCGCACCATTCACACCTACCATACCGAGGGGGCTGGCGGCGGACACGCGCCGGATATTATCAAGGCCTGTGGTTCCAGCAATGTGTTGCCGTCTTCTACCAACCCAACGCGCCCTTACACCGTGAATACCGTGGACGAGCATTTGGACATGCTGATGGTGTGCCACCATCTCGATCCCAATATTCCAGAAGATGTGGCCTTTGCCGATTCGCGGATACGTAAAGAGACTATTGCGGCGGAAGACATCCTTCACGACCTGGGTGCGTTTTCGATGATTTCCTCTGATTCCCAGGCGATGGGGCGGGTAGGTGAAGTGGTGTGTCGCACCTGGCAGACGGCCCACAAAATGAAAGTGCAACGCGGGCCGCTGCCGGAAGATTCTGACTACAGCGATAACTTTCGCGCCCGTCGTTATATTGCCAAGTACACCATCAACCCGGCTATTGCCCAGGGCATCGCCCATGAGGTCGGCTCGCTCGAAGTCGGCAAGCTGGCAGATATCGTGCTGTGGAAGCCGATGTTTTTCGGTATCAAGCCGTCCATGATTCTCAAAGGCGGCGCTATTGCTGCGGCGCCGATGGGCGACCCCAATGCGTCGATTCCGACACCTCAACCTGTGCATTACCGGCCGATGTTTGGCGCCTATGGCAAGGCTTGTATTGCCACCTCGGTGAGCTTTGTCAGTCAGGCTGCGTTGGATGCGGGTATTGCCGCGGAGCTGGGCCTGGAGCGGCCGCTGGTGGCGGTAAAAAACTGCCGCAGCGTCACCAAGGCGGACATGGTGCTCAACGACTACCAGCCGGTGATGGAAGTGGATGTGAACACCTATGAGGTCAAGGCCGATGGTGTAGTGCTGACCTGCGAGCCGGCAACCGAATTGCCTTTGGCCCAGCGCTACTGTTTGTTTTAGCTTGCTGGAGACGCGAGACGCAAGAGATGCGCTGTGTGTTCTAAAGAGGTCAGTGCCATTTTTGCTGATGCGTTGGATACCGGCTCGGTGGCCGGTATGACAAAAGGGTGTGGTGATGTTGGGTGGGATGCTGCTGTCCCTCTGCCCCGGATCGAGTCCGGGGCAGGCTTTGAACCGGGGGCCAGATGGCCTTGGGTGGTGTTAATTAATGATGACTTGTGAGAGATCAATGCTCGAATGTTTTGAATTTACGCGGGGCGCCACAACAGCTGATGGCGCGCTGGAAATCGTGCTCTGCTATCAAGAGCGGCAACGCAGCCGCTTTCGCGCCAAAACCCTGTGTGGTAAAGACGTTGGTTGGTTTGTCGAGCGCGGCGAAGTGCTCGCCGATGGCGATGTGCTGCTGGCCAGCAGCGGCGAAAAGATTGCTGTGGTGGCCGCTGAGGAGACCGTATCGCAGGTGCAGTCTGACGACCTCCATCTGCTGACCCGAGCGGCCTACCATCTGGGTAACCGCCATGTTCCCCTGCAGATATTGCCGGGGGAATTACGCTACCAGCACGACCATGTGTTGGACGATATGCTGCGTGGTCTTGGCTTGGCGGTGGTGGTGACGGAGAAGCCCTTCCACCCCGAGAATGGCGCGTATCACGGCTCTGGTCACGCCCACGGGCATGATCACCATGATCATCACAGCCATTCGCATCATGGTCATACTCATGGCTAATGCGCCGCTGCTGCACCTGATGCAGTTGGTCAGCCCCGCCTTGCCTGTCGGTGCCTACGCCTACTCACAGGGGCTGGAGTTTGCGGTCGACCAAGGCTGGGTTAACAGTCTGGCGGCAGCCGAAGACTGGATTGGCTCAGTGCTGGAGCACAGCCTGGGGGGGCTGGATCTGCCCGTGCTCCAGCGGCTTTATCGCGCCTATGCTTCGGCGGATACGTCCGCGGCTACCTACTGGAATGACTACCTGCAGTCGGCCAGAGAGTCCCACGAATTGCTGCTTGAAGATGTGCAAATGGGCGAAGCGTTACATCGTTTGCTGGTGTCCCTGGACATCGCTGCTGCGAAGGTTTGGTCGGAAGAGCACAGCCCGAGTTTTGCTACGGTATTTGCCCTGGCCGCGGTCCACTGGCAGGTCAATGAGGCGGATGCCATGCAGGGCTTTGCCTGGAGCTGGCTGGAAAATCAGGTGGCCGCCGCAATAAAACTGGTGCCATTGGGGCAGACCGATGGCCAGCGCCTGCTGTTAGCGTTAATGCCTCGCCTGGAGCGCGCCGTTGCGGCGGCTAAACAGCTTGTCGACGAAGATATCGGTGTGGGGCTGCCTCGTCTGGCCATGGCGTCGGCACAACACGAAACCCAATATTCAAGATTGTTTCGCTCGTAAACCCCGAGCGTGATTGATTAGGAGACAGAGAAAATGAAGAAACCGGCATTGCGTCTGGGAATTGGCGGCCCGGTGGGCTCAGGTAAAACGGCGCTGGTTAAGTGCCTCTGCGCGAAGTTAAAAGATCGATTTAATATCGCCGTTATCACCAACGACATTTATACCCGGGAAGATGCGGAGTTTTTGCTGCGTCACGAGGTGCTGGCCCAAGATCGCATCTTGGGGGTCGAGACTGGGGGGTGCCCCCACACGGCCATTCGCGAAGATGCCTCCATGAATTTGTCGGCGGTGGCGGAATTAAACAAGCGCTTTCCTGACCTGGAGCTGATTCTGATCGAAAGCGGCGGCGACAATCTGGCGGCCACCTTTAGCCCGGAATTGTCCGACCTGACCCTGTACGTAATCGATGTGTCTGCTGGCGACAAGATTCCCCGTAAGGGTGGCCCCGGCATCACCCGGTCCGATTTGCTGATCATTAATAAAACTGACCTGGCGCCGTTAGTTGGCGCCAGTTTGGAGGTGATGGATCGCGATGCTAAAAAGATGCGCGGCGCCAAGCCCTTTGTGTTTACCAACCTCAAGTCGGAGTCGGGCCTGGACGACGTGGTGAACTTTATTATTGAGCAGGGCATGCTGGGTCAGGCGGCCTAAGCGGGAGAATTGTTCATGGATGTACAGGTGCTAGAAACCGTATTGATGCTGGGTTTTGCTGCCGGGGTGCTGCATGCCTTTGACCCGGACCACCTGGCGGCGGTCAGTGGACTCAGCGGTGGTGATGGCAAGCGCAGTGTGGGCTTTGCCCTGCACTGGGGGCTGGGTCACGGCCTGGCGGTATTGATTATTGCCTTGGCGGTGATGGTATTTGGCGCGGCGGTGCCCGAGGCCTTCAGCGCCGCGGCCGAGTCAGCGGTGGCGTGGATGCTGATTCTGATCGGCGCCCATACTTTCTACCATTTGTGGCAGCAGCATTATCGCGGCCGAGTTTATGGTGGCCATCGGCGCAATGCTGCGCTAGTGGGGCTGGTTCACGGCAGTGCCGGGTCGGCACCCCTGCTGGCACTGATTCCTGCAGCCCAGTACACCTCGGCGGCGTGGGGACTGTTGCATGTGCTGCTATTCAACGTCGGCTTGCTCCTGGCGATGGTCGGTGTTGGTGCGGCGTTGCGGCGCGGTCTGGCGGTGGCGGCCAAACGAGATGGTCGCTTGCAGCTGTCCTTGCAGGGTGGTCTGGCCATGTTTGCCGTCGGCTTCGGAACCTTCCTTCTGGTGGGCGGCTGAGCCGCCCGGCCTGCGCTGACGATGTTGCGTTGAAATGGTGCGCGCGATAGTACGTGTATCGAAATTCCCGCCATTTAGATCTCTTCGCCATCTCTGCGAAGTCGGGCGAACCTCACTCAGGTTGATAAATAACAATGACTTAGGGTGAGATTGTCTGCACGTTAAACCAAAAATAAGCCTGAATGTTAAATTTTGGTGCACCGGCGTTATTGTGGTGCTCCCGCTGGCCGCACTGAGTTGGTCTGCTGCCCTCTTGCGCAACTCAGGTGCGTCTTTCGGTTTCATCTTTCATTCTGGCGTCAGTCCGGCCTTTTCACCGGTAGTGCCCTGTGGCCAAAGCGTGGATGGGCTGCCAAACGCCGTTGTTAGGCTTATTTCCTTCTGGGTTGTTTCATCATTGATGCCCGATGTTGTGTCGAGCACCTGTGCCGTTGGCGGCGGGCTGTCTGGCCCCTTGTCGTGTAATTGGCACCATTTCTGCTTTGTCACCGCTTGGAATGATGCAAGTTCATTCCGCTAATGGAATGAACACACAACAAAAACACTCAAGTTAGATGGAGCCTCGGAATGGAAAGTCGGAACCCGATAAAGGCGATTGCTAAACGCAGTGGTATCGCGTTGGCCGCCGCAACCCTCACCCTAAGCGCCTCGATCGCCCAGGCAGCAGACACGATTAAAGTGGGGGTGCTGCACTCCCTGTCTGGCACCATGGCAATCAGTGAAACCACCCTGAAGGACACGGTGTTGATGCTCGTCGAAGAGCAAAACAAGAAAGGCGGCCTGCTCGGTAAAAAGCTGGAACCGGTGGTTGTTGATCCCGCCTCGAACTGGCCGCTGTTTGCTGAAAAGACCAAAGAGCTGCTTGAGAAAGAGAAGGTTGACGTTATCTTTGGTTGCTGGACTTCCGTATCGCGGAAATCAGTGCTGCCCGTCATTGAAGAGTTGAACGGCCTGCTGTTTTACCCTGTGCAGTACGAGGGTGAAGAGTCGTCCAAGAATGTGTTCTACACCGGTGCTGCGCCCAACCAGCAAGCCATTCCTGCGGTGGATTACCTGATGAGCGAAGCCGGCGGTTCAGTCAAGCGTTGGGTACTGGCGGGTACTGACTACGTTTACCCACGCACCACCAACAAGATTCTTGAGTCTTACCTGAAAAGCAAAGGCGTCAAATCAGAAGACATCATGATTAACTACACGCCCTTCGGTCATTCCGATTGGCAAACCATTGTGTCTGACATCAAAAAGTTTGGCTCTAAAGGCAAGAAAACGGCTGTCGTGTCGACCATCAACGGTGATGCCAACGTGCCGTTCTACAAAGAACTGGCTAACCAGGGTGTATCTGCAGAAGACATTCCCGTGGTGGCATTCTCGGTGGGTGAAGAGGAGCTGTCCGGCTTCGACACTGGCCCGCTGGTCGGTCACCTGGCCGCATGGAACTACTTCATGAGCGCGCCTTCCGACGCCAACGATGCCTTTATCGATAAGTGGATCGAGTTTATCGGTGACGACAAGCGTGTAACCAACGACCCGATGGAAGCGACCTATATTGGTTTTCAAATGTGGGTGAAAGCCGTTGAGAAGGCGGGTACTACCGATGTCGATAAAGTCAGCTCAGCGATTATCGGTATTACTGTGCCCAACCTGACCGGCGGCATGGCGACCATGTTGCCCAACCACCACCTGACCAAGCCCGTGCTGATTGGTGAGATCCAGGAGGACGGCCAGTTCTCTATTGTTTGGCAGACCGAAGAGCCGGTGCCGGGCGATGCCTGGACCGACTTCCTGCCAGAGAGCGCCAAACTCACTGCGGACTGGCAAGATCCTAAAATCATGTGCGGTAACTACAACACCGAGACCAAGAAGTGCTCGGGTCAGAACTACTGATCCGCGACTAAGCACTTAACCAGATCGCGGGCTCCAGTCAGGCCGACTTGGCTGCAGGCTGGAGCCCGCTCACTGCGGACCTGTCTCAATGAAACAACTTATTTTGTGGATCAGTCGGCTCATGTCGGTGCTGATCCTCTGCCTGTTTACCAGCGTCAGCCATGCTCAGGATGAGCCGGCGATGCCTGCTGAGCGCGAATCGCTGTTCAAACAGCTGATTGACGCGCGTTCCAATACGCAAAAAGAAGCGGTGATCAATCAAATCGCGAATTCTGGAATGGAAAATACCGTTGAGATTTTACGGGCCCTCCAGAATGGTGACCTTTACTACACCAAAGACAATGACACCCTGGTGTACACTGCCAAACATCCCGACGGTTATTCGGTGACCAGTGTGGAGACTGGTGAGGCGCTGGGGGTGGTCGGACGCAGAGATGTGCGTCGGGTCAGTATCAACAATCAGCTCCGGGGCGTCTTGCGGGGATTGATCGCAGAGATTGCGCTGCGAAGCCCTGACGAAAACGTACGTTTGCAGGCCGCGCAAAACCTGGTGCGCAGTCCCGCAGCGGAATTTTTGCCCGCCATTGATCGGGCTCTGGCAACTGAAGAAAGCAAAAAGGTGGCTGAAGCGCTGCGCTTGGCCGCGGCCATGGTCAACATTCACTCCGATGAGCAGGCGGATCGCCTCAGCGCGTTAGAGGCCATGCGCGGAACATTGGACAGCGATGTCATGTCCTTGCTGGCTGGCATGCAATTAAAAGACAGTGATGGAAACTTCCTCGAAAAGGATGAGCAGGTTAGGGCTGTCGCCGAGGAGGTGCTTATCGAAATGCGCTCCTCTGCCGAGTTATACAAGCTGATTGAAAATACCTTCTTTGGCCTGAGCCTGGGGTCAGTTTTGCTACTGACGGCGGTGGGCCTGGCAATCACCTTCGGCGTCATGGGGGTCATCAATATGGCCCACGGCGAAATGATGATGCTGGGTGCTTACACCACCTATGTGATTCAACAGATTATGCCCAACCACATTGATATCTCGATTATCGTGGCGATCCCGGCTGCGTTTTTGGTGTCAGGGGCGGTGGGTATTGCGATTGAGCGGGGCATTATCCGTCATCTTTATGGGCGCCCTCTGGAAACGTTGTTGGCGACATTCGGTGTGAGCCTGATTTTGCAGCAGGCGGTACGAAGTATTTTCTCGCCGCTGAACAAATCGGTCACCACGCCCTCCTGGCTGAGCGGCAGTTGGGAAATTAATGGCGCCCTGTCTCTTACCTACAACCGGCTGTTTATTATCGTGTTCAGCCTTATCGTGCTGGTTGGCCTGGTGCTGTTGATGAAGAAAACCTATATGGGCTTGCAAATGCGAGCGGTCACCCAGAATCGCGCGATGGCGAATTCAATGGGTATCCGCAGTGCCTGGGTAGACGCGCTGACCTTTGGTTTGGGCTCGGGGATCGCCGGCATCGCCGGTGTGGCGTTGAGCCAGTTGACCAACGTCGGACCCAACCTGGGCCAGAACTACATCATCGATTCCTTCATGGTGGTGGTGTTTGGCGGGGTCGGTAACTTGTTCGGTACCTTCTTCGCGGCGATGAGTCTCGGGGTGGCCAATAAATTTATGGAGCCCTTTGCTGGTGCTGTGCTGGCAAAAATCTTTGTGCTGATTTTCATCATTCTGTTTATCCAGTGGCGGCCACGTGGCTTGTTTGCCATTAAAGGCCGGTCGGTGGGGGATTGATGCGATGAAAAGTGAACTGATGGAAAAAAGCCTGCTGCTGAAACTGCTGTTGTCTGACCGGGGCGGGCGTTATGTGATGCTTACCCTGCTGGCGGCGATGGTGCTGGTGCCGGCGCTGAACCTGTTGATGCCGGCGGGCAGCTTTCTGCATATTCCCACTTACGTCGTGGTTTTGCTGGGCAAGTACCTTTGCTACGCCCTGCTGGCGCTGGCGTTGGATTTGGTCTGGGGCTACTGCGGAATACTGAGCCTTGGCCACGGCGCTTTTTTTGCTCTGGGCGGCTATGCCATGGGCATGCATCTGATGCGTGAAATCGGTGACCGGGGCGTTTACGGTAATCCCGTTTTGCCCGACTTTATGGTGTTTCTAAACTGGACCGAATTGCCCTGGTACTGGTACGGCTTTGATAATTTTTTCTTCGCCATGTTCATGGTGGCCCTCGTACCCGCCGCCCTGGCATTCGTGTTTGGCTGGCTGGCCTTCCGCTCTCGGGTGACCGGTGTCTACCTGTCAATTATTACCCAGGCAATGACCTATGCATTGCTGTTGGCGTTTTTTCGCAACGACATGGGTTTTGGCGGCAATAACGGCTTGACCGATTTTAAAGATCTGCTGGGTTTTAGTCTGCAATCCGATGGAATGCGCTGCATTCTGTTTGCCTTGTCGGCGCTGTTTGTTGTGCTGGCTTATATGCTGTGTCGCTGGATAGTGACCAGCAAGTACGGTCGGGTGCTGGTGGCGATTCGGGATGCAGAAAGTCGTACCCGGTTTATGGGGTACCGGGTGGAGCATTTCAAACTGTTTGTGTTTGTGGTTTCTGCCATTCTTGCAGGTATTGCCGGCGCGCTGTATGTGCCCCAGGTGGGAATTATCAACCCCGGTGAGTTCTCGCCCATTAACTCTATTGAAGTCGTTATCTGGGTGGCGATAGGTGGGCGCGGCACGTTGTATGGCGCGGTGATTGGCGCTGTTGCGGTGAATTACGCCAAAACCTATTTTACTGGCGCCTTTCCCGAGGTGTGGTTGTTTATGCTCGGCGCGTTATTTGTGGTGAGCACGCTGTATTTGCCCCAGGGCATTGTGGGTGTGGTCAACCAGGTCAAGCAGCGTCGGCTGGAACGGGGTGGCGGCGCATCCGGCCCCGGTGATGCGCAGGAGGCCCAGTCATGAGTGCGGTCAGTAAACCCGGATTTCATAGTAATGAACTTCAAAGTCTGTTGTACCTGAACGGTGTGACCAAAAGCTTTGATGGTTTCAAGGCAATTAATAGTTTGTCACTGGATATTGCGCCCGGTGAGTTGCGCGCCATCATTGGCCCAAATGGTGCCGGCAAAAGCACCATGATGGATATCATTACCGGCAAAACCCGGCCTGATGCGGGTGAGGTACGATTTAAAGACACGATCGATCTCACCCGTCACGATGAGGCGGATATCGCTAATTTGGGTATCGGTCGTAAGTTTCAAAAGCCCACCGTGATTGAGAGTTTGACCGTGTGGGAGAATCTTGAGCTGGCTCTGGCGGGTAACCGCGGTGTGCTGAGTTCGCTCTTGCACAAGCTCAGTGGCGCCCAGCGCGATCAGATTGATGAGACCATCAAGCTGGTGGGCTTGGCGCGCAAGGCGGGCGATGAAGCGGGCTCGCTCTCCCATGGTCAAAAGCAGTGGCTGGAGATTGGTATGCTCATTATTCAGGAGCCGGAGTTATTGTTGGTCGACGAGCCGGCTGCGGGAATGACCGATCACGAGACCATGGAGACCGCTGCCCTTCTCAAAGAGATCAACAAGGATCACACCGTGATTGTGGTTGAGCACGATATGGATTTTATCAAGGCGTTGGATACCAAGGTGACGGTGCTGCATGAAGGCAGCGTTCTGGCTGAGGGCAGGCTCGAAGTGGTGTCGGCCAATCCCCGTGTTATCGAAGTTTATTTGGGGCGCTAACGATGTTGCTAGTGGACAATGTTGATTTGTTTTACGGCGCCAGTCAGGCGCTTCGCCAGGTAAATATCTCGGCAGAGAAAGGCAAAATCACCTGTATTCTCGGGCGCAATGGGGTGGGTAAATCTTCCCTGGCCAGGGCCATCACCGGTCGCCACCCGATCCGCGGCGGGTCAGTGGTATGGGAAGGGGTGGACATCAGCAAGCTCAGCTCGGCAGACCGGGCTCGGGCCGGCATCGCCTATGTTCCGCAGGGACGAGAGATCTTTTCTCAGCTAACAGTTCAGGAGAATCTCTACACCGGTTACGCGCCTCTGAAGCGAAAAGACCGGCAGGTGAGTGCTGAGATATTTGATTTGTTTCCGGTACTGAAAAGCATGTTGAAGCGGCGTGGGGGGGATTTGTCCGGTGGTCAGCAACAGCAATTGGCGATTGCCCGCGCGTTGGTGACCAAACCCCGTTTGCTGGTCTTGGACGAGCCCACCGAGGGAATTCAGCCGTCGATCATCAAAGATATTCAGAATGTGCTGTCGATTCTGCGTCAGCAGGGAGAGATGGCGATTGTGCTGGTTGAGCAGTACTTCGATTTTGCCCGTGCGCTGGCTGATGAGTATGCGGTGATGGATCGCGGTGAAGTCATTTTGTCTGGCGCGGGTGCCGATATGGTTGAGGAAGACGTTCGTCGTCATATGACGGTGTAATAAGGCCTCAATCGCGGCGGCTCAGTTAACAGTCCGAGGCTGGGCGGGTTACACTTCGGGCACACTTTTTTAGGACGATTCCACATGAAGCGCATTCTTCCTTTAATGCTGGGCTTGCTGCCCTTGGCGGGTTTGGCCGCAGATTTGAAAATTGGTGCCGGTGAGAGCTACCTGGTCAGCAAGGATTCCGCCCAGCTGGTGATAGACCACCTGGAAATTGGCGATGCGGCACATATCCGGTTTGCGCCCGGTGTGGCGGCTTGGCGGGTGCAAGCGAAAACCGCCAGCATCGGGGATGGCGTTGTCATCGATGGGCGCGGCGAAATGGGCGCGGCCGGTGTCGGTGGCGTATCGGCCAGTGACTGCGCGAATCAAATCAGCGGTCAGGCCGGTGCCCACGGCGCCCCCGGTGGTGATGGCGTATCCATGCGCCTTCAGTTGGGGCTGCAGTCATTGGGTAGTTTGAAAATTATTAGCAGTGGCGGCGCTGGCGGTGCGGGTGGCAGCGGTGGTGATGGCGCTGATAACCGGGATGACTGTGCCGGTGAGAAAGGGGGTGACGGCGGCGCTGGGGGGGATGGCGGCCCCGGTGGCAATGCAGGTGATGTCACGGTGCTGTACCGGGTATTGGGCGGCAAGCTCGAGCCTCTGGATGTGGCGCAACGAATCAAAATTGAAGCCAATGCAGGTGCTGGCGGCAACGGCGGCCGCGGTGGCAGTGGCGGCAGTGGTAGCGGCGGCTACTACATTACCAAGAAAACCCTGACCGGCAGCCGTCAGTGGGTGTCCGGTGGCGAGAGTGGTTTGTCGGGCAGCGTAGGGCAGTCGGGTGAACCTGGCCGGGAGGGCGGTGTGATGGTCGACTCCCTGATGGTTGCGGCGGCGCCGGCACCCGCGGTACCAAGTCGCGCCACGTCGGAGATTGAAAAGCGCCTCGAGTCCCTTGAGCGCCGAGTAAAAGCCCTGGAAAGCGCCCGCTGATCTTCTCCCCTCCTATTCCCGCCTCTGCCGAGCACTGAGGCGGGTTGCTTCTTTTCTGCTCCTCTCCCTTTTTGATGTTCCTATTTTGGTGCTTGGTTTTGCACCGGTTCGGCTTTCATTGCCGGCCAGGTTAGATCGCGGTGCGATGGTGCCAATTTGGTGCGAAAAGTGCGCCGTGAATCCCTGTGCACCGCTTTGAGCCATGGGCATAAGGTCTAAGCGCCTGTTTTAAATTGTGAATTTTTACCAATTTGGCCGGCCTTGAAGGGCCTGATTCCCACCTAATCTCAAGTTGCTGCGTGAATTTGATGCGTTATGGGGTATTCGAACCGCAAACCGCACCAAACTAGTGCCTTGGTGCTGGTTGTGGGGTGGCCGGATTCTTCTGCCTCTAACACCCGCTTTGCATGTTGTTCAGCGAATAAGACTAACTATTTGATTTTAAATATAAAAGTAGGAGTTGGCATCGAAAATGCTTTTGAGTTGCCAAGATGGTGTGTGATCACTCTCTTACAAACCTAAGTGGAGACTTAAGACATGAAAAATGTAAAAACCCTTCTCGCAGCTGGCGTAGCTGCTGCTTCTATGACCATGGTGGCTGCTCCTGCTTCGGCTGAGTTGTCTGCCAGCGCTTCTGTTGCCAGCATGTATCTGTGGCGTGGTTTTGATCTGAGCGATGGTTCTCCTGCCGTTTCTGGTGACATTACTTACAGCGCAGGTGGTTTCTACACCGGTATCTGGGGTTCTAGCGGTGATGACACTTACGGCCAGGAAGTGGATTACTACGCCGGCTTTGCTACTGAAGTCGGCCCTGTGAGCGTTGATATTAGCGTTTGGAATTACACTTACACCGGCCAAGGCCCCGGTTGGGACCCAGACGAAACTGGTGTCACCTCAGATGCAGGTGATACTTGGGGTGATTTGAGTGAAATTATCATCGGCTTGGGTGTTGGCCCTGTTAGCCTGACCATTTACGACAATGTTGCTGGCGCTCCCGGTTACTTCTACTACACCCTGGGCTACGACGTCGGCAGCTTCTCCTTTATGCTGGGTGGCGCTGACAGCGATGACGAAGATAGTAACTACGCTCACTTCGATGTCTCTTATGCCTACAACGATAACCTGAGCTTTACTTTCAGCCAGATGATTGACGAAGACAACGACGATGATCTGAAGTTCGTTGTGTCTTACAGCCTGCCCATTCTTTAAAGCGACGTTGCCGGCTCACCTCCCGTGAGCCGGCAATTAATATCAATAAGCAATTTCTGATGTGCGACTCGTGCACATTGAAAGGAGATATCCGATGAAATTGATTACGGCTGTTATTAAGCCATTCAAACTCGACGATGTGCGTGAAGCGCTGTCTGATATCGGTGTGCAGGGCATTACCGTGACAGAAGTGAAAGGCTTTGGTCGCCAAAAAGGTCATACCGAGCTGTACCGTGGCGCTGAATACGTAGTCGATTTTCTTCCCAAAGTGAAGATCGAAGTTGCGGTTGCCGACGGCAATGTGGATCCAACAATCGAAGCGATCAGCAAGTCTGCCAACACTGGCAAGATTGGCGATGGCAAGATTTTTGTGACGCCGCTGGAGCAGGTTGTGCGTATCCGTACTGGTGAAACCGGCGAAGACGCTATCTGATGATGGCCTTCTGGCTTTCGCTCTAATCCAACAAAAAATTTGTAGAAAATTCCCTTTGGAGGGCATGTGATGGAAGACATCATACAGGTCAAATACGCCCTGGACACATTTTACTTTCTGGTGTGTGGCGCGTTCGTAATGTGGATGGCAGCAGGCTTTGCCATGCTGGAGTCCGGTCTGGTCCGGGCAAAAAATACGACTGAAATTCTCACTAAAAACGTCGCATTGTTTGCGATCGCTTGTACCATGTACCTGTTGATGGGCTACATGATCATGTACGGCGGATCTGAAGGCGGCGTTCTGCCTGATGCTTGGTTCGGCAATGCGATCTCTGATGCCAGCGTAGAAGAAGTATTGGCCTCTAACGGCGATATCTACTACTCCGGTTCCTCTGACTTCTTCTTCCAGGTGGTGTTCGTTGCTACCGCCATGTCGATTGTTTCAGGTGCGGTTGCTGAGCGCATGAAACTGTGGACTTTCCTGGCCTTCGCCGTGGTGATGACAGGTGTTATCTATCCGTTGCAAGGCATGTGGAAATGGGGCGGCGGCTTCCTGGATGCGGCTGGTTTCTCTGACTTTGCCGGTTCTGGTGTGGTCCACCTGTGTGGCGCCTCTGCCGCTCTGGCTGGTGTGCTGCTGCTGGGTGCTCGTAAGGGCAAGTACGGCGCCAACGGTCAGGTCAATGCGATCCCCGGTGCCAACCTTCCGCTGGCTACCCTGGGTACCTTCATCCTGTGGATGGGCTGGTTCGGCTTCAACGGCGGCTCTGAGCTGATGGTGTCCAACATCGACGAAGCCAACGCAACTTCTCAAGTGTTCGTCAACACTAACGCTGCTGCCAGTGGTGGTCTGATTGCTGCGCTGATCGTTGCTCGCATCCTGTTCGGCAAGGCTGACCTGACCATGGCCCTGAACGGTGCTCTGGCTGGCCTGGTTGCCATCACTGCTGAGCCGCTGACGCCGAGCCCGATTGCGGCAACCCTGATCGGTGCCGTTGGTGGCGTGATCGTGGTGTTCTCGATCCTGGCGCTGGACAAGCTGAAAATCGACGATCCGGTTGGTGCAATCTCCGTTCACGGTGTGGTTGGTATCTGGGGCCTGATGGCAGTGCCTCTGACCAATGGTGATACTTCTTTCGGTAGCCAGATCTACGGCACCGTGGTGATCTTTGCCTGGGTATTCGGTTCCAGCCTGGTGGTGTGGGGCATTCTCAAAGCAGTACTCGGCCTGCGGGTTACCGAAGAGGAAGAGTACGAAGGCGTCGACATCTCCGAGTGTGGGATGGAAGCCTACCCAGAATTCACCAACAAGTAAGTCTCCCCCGTTTGGTGATACTTATGGGCGCTCATTGAGCGCCCTTTTTTATGAGCGGCTTGTCGCCTTTTCGGCCCCTTGATCTGTCCCTGCCCATGACGCTGTGCCGACAAGGTGCTGCGCTGCCGGTAGGGCGATTAGGGGCGGGTTTTGGCAACAGGGCTTCCCTGCCCGCCCACCTCGCTTGCCAAGTGCCTGAGGCTGGGCTAACGTAGCCGATCAAACAATATAAAGCCGAAGGGAGACTGTTCGGGTATGAAATTAGTCAGTGCTGTGATTAAACCGTTTAAATTGGACGATGTTCGCGCTGCGTTATCGGAGATCGGTGTGCAAGGCGTCACAGTGACCGAAGTGAAAGGGTTTGGCCGGCAAAAGGGACACACCGAGCTGTATCGTGGGGCGGAGTACGTGGTGGACTTTCTCCCCAAGGTGAAGCTGGAGATTGCCATTGCCGACGCCTTGTTGGAGAAGGTGATCGATACGGTTTCCAAGGCTGCCAGTACCGGAAAGATCGGCGACGGCAAAATTTTTGTCACCGACCTTGAGCAGGTCATCCGTATCCGCACGGGTGAGACTGGCGAGGACGCGATCTAAGCCCCTGCGATATTTTCACCCCCCTTTTCGGCCGCTCGTCCGAGCGGCCCACCTGCTTTCATTTACCGTCTGTGTCATTTCCTTCGTTGCCGGAAGTGGTGCTGGTAGCTTGTCTGTGCTCTTTGCGAGTTTGGCTTAAGCAAAAAGTTTTTAATAATAAAAAAAACTAATCCGGACGTTGTCATCGAGTCATTCATAGCAGTATAAATCGCTTGTGAAAGGCCGGTCGTTTTTCCGGGGAGGAGTCGTGATGGGTAACCGAATTTCAGCACAGGCAGACAAAAAACAACTTAACAAAGGCGCAGCGAAAGTGCTGACCTCCCATGATCGAATGAGGGATCAGCTCGCCAAGGATGTTGAGGCCTTTCTCGCTAAGGGTGGCGAAATACAGCACCTGGAGCCTTATATGCGTAGTGCGCTGCTGGATAGCGATCAGGACGCATTCTAGTCTCCCTGTCGCCGCGACAATGCGGCGATTATGCCAGGGAGCTGCCGCCAGTCATCAAAGTGGTCATCGGCCTCAGGGCTTGGTGGCCACGCCGTTTCCGTGAGGCGAGCCTGCACTGCCAATAACCCCACGCGCTTCGCTCCTGCAATATCATCTTCCAAATTATCACCAACATGGACCGCTTGGCCGGGTGCGCACCCGGCGTCTGCCAGTGCCTTTTCAAAGAGCGCTGGATGTGGCTTGCTCAGGCCGATTTCCTCCGCCCGGTAGGCACCGCGAAAGTATTGGCCGATGGGCATGCGGGTCACGTCCGCATTGCCATTGGTGAGGGCGATTAGGTGATAAGACTGGGCCAGTTCAGCCAGTGTTTGCTCGCTGTTGGCAAAGGGATGCACCCGCTGACGCGCCTGTAAAAATATAGCGAAGGCTTGCCTGGCAATGTCCTCACTTTGTTGTGCATGACCGGTTTCTTCCAACAGCGATTGCAGGCTCTCTAGCCGCCAGCGGCTGACATTATGGCGCAACTCCGGCCTGGCTTTTAGAAAATCCTGTCGCTGCCGGCGCAGCATGTCCGGGGTATAGCGTTCACATAGGGCCGGCGCCAGATCTTGGAGAGCCTGATAAAAGGTAAGCTCCGCCTTTATGAGCGTGGGGGTGACCGGCCAGACGGTGTCGTCCAAATCAAAGCAAATGAGTTTGATATCAGTCATTTTGGTGCTTCTTGCCGGCACGTGGGTGTGCCTGGTCGTAAATTTTGGATAAATGCTGAAAGTCCAGGTGGGTGTAGATTTGTGTGGTTGACAGGTTGGCGTGCCCAAGCAGTTCTTGCACGCCGCGTAAATCGCTGCTGGATTCGAGCATGTGACTGGCAAAGGAGTGACGCAGCATGTGCGGATGCACGTGCCCTGGCAAACCCTGTTGTTTGCCGCGCAAGGCGATCCGCTGCTGAATGCCGCGGTGACCCAGTCGTCGACCCCGTTGACTGATAAAAAGTGCGGCTTCGTCGCTTGCAACCTGGTCGCGCCTGGTCAGCCACTGCTTTATTGCGTTAATGGCCATTTTTCCTACTGGCAACGCGCGGCTTTTCTTGCCCTTGCCAGTCACAACAATGATGGCTTCAGAGATATCGATATCCGGCAAGTTGAGGGCGGCCAGCTCGGCGAGTCGGAGACCGGAGGAATAAAACAGCTCCATGATGGCGCGATCGCGGTAGTCGATCCATTCCTCCAGCGGGAACTCAAGTAAGTGGGCCAGGCCATCCACATCCATGGTTTTGGGTAGCCGCTTGCCTGCCTTGGGGGCCGTTACCGCCTTAGCGGGATTCGACTTGCCATCGAGGTGGCGAATATTGAACTGAAAATAACTGCGCAGCGACGAGAGGCAACGTTGGATACTGCTGGCAGACTTGCCCTGGCGTCGCAGTAGCGATAGAAATCCGCGGACCTGGGGGATGTCGGCTTTTGCCAAATCACACTGGTCGTGCTGCTCGCAAAATGCCAGGAACTCGTTCATATCCCGACGGTAGGCGTTGATGCTGTGGGGGGACAGCCGCTTCGCCGCTTCAAGGTAGTTAAGAAATGCACTGACGCGCTGTTCGCCGTTCACGCTCGACCCAAACCGAAAATTTGGTCCAGCTTAGAACCTTGTGCAAAACAGCTCAAGGTAATTGCGTACCTGTATTGACGAGTAAAACGTGCTAAAACATCGGCACATAGTGAAACTGGGCCCGGATGGGCTCAGCGGGATGTCACGGGATATACGGAGAAGCTTCAGGTATGCGGGCCTCGGCATTACACCTTGTCTCAAAATCACCACCCTGGTGGCTTACATTGCCAGAGGATTTCTATTGTCAGGCCGACGGCACTGAGCTCGATGGTGACTTTCCGGTGAAGGTCTACGGCTCAGCGATGGTTGACCGCGTCCTGCGCAGTGGTCTGGGGGCCATGATTAGCGGGGCCATGTTGCCCGGCATCCTGTTGGGCAACGATCGCTTGTCCCAGCGTAAGCATCTGGATTTCTATGCCGGTCTGGCTGAGGCGAGGGATGCGCAAAAAGTCTTTGCTGCGCCGCCAAGTGTCGCAATGGAAGAGTGTCCGCCACCCCGATTAACGAGAGTCCCTCGGGGTGTCTCCGCGGTCGAGTTGTGTTTCGACAGTCCGTTTAAACCGCTACTGAAAGACCTCCATGCTCAGTATTTGCAGCAAAGCAAAAACCTTCGCGCGAGCGCTTTACATTGGCGCCATCCGGGCAGTCCACGGCCGACCATGATTCTGGTGCATGGCGTGCTGGAGAACTGGTACACCTTCAACGCATCCTTTTTCTCGCTCAAGCGCTTTTACGATCAGGGCTACGATATCCTGCTTTACACCTTGCCCTTCCATGGTCGTCGGGCTGAGCGCTGGCATCCCTTCAGTGGCTACGGTCTTTTTTCTGGCGGGTTCGCACAGCTCAATGAGGCGATCCTCCATGCGGTAAGCGACCTGCGGGTTTACTTTGATTATTTGCTCGACCGTGGCGCCCCGAGTGTTGGCATCAGTGGGCTGAGTTTGGGCGGGTATATCAGCGCGCTGCTCGCAGTTGTCGAGCCGCGCCTGGCATTCTGTATCCCCAATTCCCCCTTGGTCGCACCGGTTGACACCATGCGTGGCTGGCAACCGACGGGCCGCCTGTTGGACCTGCTAAATGATTATTCCGGACTCAGCCCCCTGGCTCTGCGGCGTGGGATGGCGATTCATAGTCCGCTGAGCTATCAGCCGGTGCTCGACCCGGAGCGGGTCATGATTATTGGCGGCGCCGGCGACCGATTCACGCCGCCGCGGTTTGTGCGCTTGCTTCATGCCCACTGGCCCGAATCCTATCTGCACTGGTTTCCCGGCAATCACATGGTGCATTTGGGGCGGGCGAAGTACCTAGATTTGATGATGCGCTTTATGGATAGCCACTGTCAGGGAATGCTGTCGCCCGCGCCCTGATTTGGGCGGCGCGCTCGCCGGGGCGGGGTTGGCCTGCAGGGGGGAGCGCTGTGAGAGTGTCAGCTGAAATTGGCAGGAAGGCAGCCGCCTTCTTGGCAGCGCCTTGCCATCCGTTGCCCGGTTCTCGTCCTGAGAATGCCTTCCATGCCAGGGGCTCGTCCTGAGCCTTTAGAAAAGATAGTCCGCAGGTTCATAAATGCAACAAACCTCTGAATTGGGCGGTAGTTGCGGCTTTTCCGAAAAAGCGATATGGCAACAGCAGCGGGTTCAGCTGGCGTTGATCTGTTGCAAAGAAGGGGAAATTAAGTGGTGCCCAGAGGCGGAATGTACCCACAGTAGTTGTAGGCCATTGAAATTGCATAAATAACCTGTAAGAGACTGAAATTACGGAGTTATTATGCCATTTACTGTTACACAAGCTGCTACACAGCAGAAGAGAAGTACCCACCAAAACGCAAGTTATCTGCACCAAAGAAAGTCGTCCCCATACTGGTATGTCCGCAAGCGAATACCTGACTCTTTGATTGGTCACCCGAGTTTGCTTACAAAATGCGGCAAGGCGCGGAAGGAGCTGACGCAATCAACAGGTAAGCTGGTTAAGCGCGAGGCTGCGGTAGTTGCATCAGAAATTCTAGATCGCTGGGAGGCGGAATTCCTTGCTCTTTCAGGCCGCTCACCTGATCCCATTGCAGATGTTCGATCTTCATCCTCTGAGCTCGTGGAACAGTTTGATTTCTCCTTTGCGGGTAAAAACTCGTCCGTTGTCAGCGAGTTGTTTGAGTATGCGGTTGGAATTGCACAAATACTGTACAAAGTTCGCAGAGGACTGGGCCATGAAATCGGGCAAAGCTACATCATGAAAAACCTGGGTTCGCTAACCCTGGAAGAAGTGGACGACCTCAATAATCCGATAACTGAAGAAATGCTACAGCAGAACTTTATTGAAAAAGCCTGTGAGGTATTGGGGAGTTCGGCTCGTGCTCGTCAGTTTGGTCACGTGATATTTCAACGTGCAATTGCGGCTGAAAATAGTGCATTAGAAGGAATTTCCCTGAGCACGGTGCTGGATTCATATCTGAAGCTTCGTGAAGAGAAAGGCGCGAGAAAATCGGCACTAAGTGATGTTCGGCGGGTGACGGAGCTATTTGCAAAATCTTGCCTGCCTAACGGTATGAGAACTGCTCAACATATCGTGAGTAAAGAAAATGTTAGAGAATTTGTAAGGGTAGCTCAAGCCGAGTGGCCGAATTACACCACTTGTACCAACAATATATCGGCATTACATACAGTGTTTGATCACGGCATCGTCCACTTCGATGTTCCAGGCAATAATCCGTTCAAAAAGGCTAAATCGCTGGTTCCTAGGCCGAAGGACGGGTTGAGGAAAGCTCATAAAAATCGAGCTTACGAAGAGCTGGAGCTGACGAAGATGCTACCGAGCTTGGCCAGATTTAGCGAGAAGGCGCGCTCCTATGATGCTCAAATGGTTTTTGGCTGCGCAGTGCTTGCTCTGTACTCCGGGATGCGAATAGAGGAAATCTGCCAGCTAAAAAAAAGCGACATCAAATTTGTCGATGGTATTGAAGTTATCAGTTTGCCCCATTCTAAATCTTCGGCGGGAATCAGAGATATACCATTAAATCGCGGCTGCCGAGAAGCTGTCTCATATTTCAAGACTTTACCCCGAATTGAAGGAGATGCGTATCTGGTGCCAAACCTGAATGAATTTGATGGTCGGCGTTCCAAGAAAGTTTCTGACTACTTTGGGCGCTGGAAAAAGAGCTTCTTTGACGGAGATAGCCACAAACGGGAGTGTACCTTCCATAGTTTTAGGAGCACCGTGATAACGGCGCTCGACCGTGCGGAGGTCAGTAATGAGAATATCTCACTTCTGGTGGGTCATGAAGATGGTCGTGGGACCCTTGCCAAAAGAACATACTCGGCAGGTCGAACCATTAAATCCTTGGTCGAGCCAGCTTCCCGCATGGACCATGGTGACGACCTATTTAAGCTTGCCCAAGAGCTGCTTGAGAAGCTGAAAGTTTAAACCTTCGATGATTTGCTCTGAGTGCCTTTGAGTGCTCTCAGGGCTTCTCGCTCCTCCCTGAATAGGTTTCTTACCTGACTGGCCTGCCAATGATCTCGGTCAGTCAGGGTTTTAACCCGGTAAGGCGAATGCGTCAGATGGGAGGCTATGGCGTTGAGGCTCATACAGCCCACCAGGATAACGCCATTAGGCGGCTGCCCCCCAGAGCATCCCCCCCCATCGCCGTGATAATCACAAAAATCGGGGCAAACTGACTTCAACACCTCGACCTTCTTCAGCTCTCTCTTTTTCGCCTTACAGCTCTTAGCTGCCAATGTCGCCGGTTGCGTATTCCTTTTCAATTTAACCATGTGAAACGGGGGCTCTACGGATTTTAACCCCCTAATAATAAATAAACTCATGCAGCCGCGAAAGTATGGCTGGCCTGATGACGTTGAGTTACTTAGAGGCTAAGGACAGAGACTGATTTCTGGTTAAAAAACAACCTATTTTGCGTGCCATAGGGTGGCAGCGTTGAGTTAACTATTGTCTATTGATAAGGAGGGACAATATGAATCTTAGAAACATGAAGTGTGATCTGAAGAAAACTTGTGATGATCAATTTTTAACCACCGATCCAGTTCGGAATGAATATATCAAGTGGCTGCAGTCCATCGATTGCAAATACCATTTAACAATTACCTTCGGTTATGGCTTGTCCGAATCCAAGAGCAGAGAGCTACTCGATAGGCTGATCCACTATTTAAACTTGAGGATTTATCGGAAACGATACTCACAATCCCGGCAAGAATTTTTAGAAGGGGTGGCAGTGATGGAAGATTCCAAGGGGATGGATACAGTTCATTTCCACATTCTATTCAAAGATCAGCCGCATCTTCCGGCTGCGGATGAATTTCGGGGAAAAGTGGCTAAGGAGATTGAAGCCTGTAATCGACATAGCGATTCAAGAATTCAACATTTCGAGCTCCAAGAAACCTATCTCTCGCCCTATACCAGTCTGGAAGCGTATCTAACCAAGGTGTTTGAGCAAGCGTCGTATGACAAGAAACCTGGTGATCGCTTTGGCCTCTTGGGGCCAGATGGCGTCAGTTTCGGGGAGAGAACCATAACGAGTATGGGCATGCATAGCCACGGAGCTTTCCGTAACTATTCTGCCCGTTAGTATCCCAAGTGTTAGACCTTCTTCCTGATACTGGGCTTGCTAGTGCCAATCAGAAGTTGTCTCTATCCCATATTGAATATTGGCGTTTGTAATTGGTAGTCAGAATCTCCACGTCACAATGCAACGCTTTGAAATACTCAATATTTCGTAGGAGATCGCTGCCGTCAAACATCAAAATCATCAATTTAAGCTTGCCGGGGAGATTTTCGTCAGCATCTTTCATGCTGGCCAGGAGGTTTTCATGGCATGCAGTTAAGTCGACCCCTTCCCATTCGCCAAGCCAAATCCGCGTCACTCTGTCGCGGTCGGGCTCGATATCAAGCATTTTTTTGCGCAGATGCTCTCCAACGGGGTTCTCTTCCATATGCAGGGTTGCAGCCATCAAGAGGCCGTCTGCGAATATTGTTGAGCTGTCCCGAGGCAACCAGACATATCTGCGTCCTCGGTATGACCCCATCCATGCGGGCCTACTGCCTTCAAGGAAATCTAATGATCCGTATCCCTCGCACATTCCTCCATCATTGGGGTGCGCTTTACCTACCAAAATTTGTGCTGAAACTGTCGCCATTTAAAATCCTCCTTTTCTTCGTATTTCCCCATCCAAGGGTCGAAGTGGGTAGTCGCTGCTTCTTGGCGACGAGTAATCTGATCGTCAACTAAGGCTAGATTCTACCGGTTTAGAACATACGCGATGCTTTTCTCGTGTCGTGTCGTGTCGTGTCGTGTCGTGTCGTGTCGTGTCGCGTCGTGTCGCAAAGCAGAGCGGTACGAGCGCGAGATAGCACGCGAAAATTCAGCGCCCGGTGTCGTTGAAGCTACCGGGAAGATCATTCTTCTGGTGTTTCCTTACTAATGTAGTGAGAGTTTTTTGTGCTCGATTGGCCGTGTCTGCTGCTGCCTCTAGTTTTCGAAGCGCCCTGTCAACGCTGCTTTTTGTTTTTGCTGGACGGCGCAGGTAGTAGCTCGGATTGAGGTTGGTCCGGCGACACTCATCATTAATGATCTCTTCGACCGAAATGCACTTGTTGATGCAGTACGGTCTACTAGGGTGGCGAAGAATTTCTTCTGTTTCTTGCCTAAGTATGTCCAATTCATATCGGACAGCGCTGCTGTCGTCGGCGAAAGTAACGGTACTGGCTTTTTTGGTATTGGGTTTGCGCAGTACTACCAGGGCTTTGTCGCTTTCGCCTTGCAGATCGGAATTCAGGGCACTCACCGAGACAATGCTGCCTGCAAGAACCAGCGCTCGTCTCACTTGGGCATCGTATCCGCCCCTGTAAAGCCAGCCACAAGGCACAATTAGGTAGGCATGCCCATCAGGTTTTAGTTGTCTCAGCGTGTGCTGAATCCACAGTGAGAGGCCTGCAGTACTTGGTAGCTGTCCCTGCCTGGGTGCTACAAAGAATGGAAATTGACTGTTCAACTTTAGAATGAGCTTTTCTTCCAGTTTTGCTCTGGCCGGTGGTTCGGTCACGATCAAGTCGAATGCATTTTCGTCTCGCAGAGTGCAATTCTCGCCGGAGGTAGAGGGCTGGCATGCCTCAAGCAGGTAGTCGCAGTGTAGGAACGAAGATTTGTCCCCTTCTGCAATCAGTAGCCAATGACTTATTAATCCTACTGTCGGGTTAGGGTCATTCAGAGTGATGCTTGTCCGCTCAAAGTGGTCGAATTTAAAGGTAAGGCCGCAATTGCTATCCAACAAAGCTATGCCGGTGAGGTCTCCAAGCTTCGATTGCAAGTAGCGATGGTAGGCGAGCTTTAGTTCAGGTCTTTTGTAGGCGTGCACGGCGTATTCAGAGCGCGTAGCCGCAGCAAAATCGGCCACGAGCCCCCTGTGTCGGACCACCTCCGCTGCTATGCCAAGTATCGCCTCCAAAGGCAGCTTATCGAGGTCAGCGAAGTGCCAGGGCCGCTTAGGCTCTGCAATTTGTAGCTGCAGCAGCTCCCTTGCTAACGTCTGCCTGCATAATACGGGGGTATTGCGATGGGCTAGGATAAGCTTCAGCAGTTGAGGGTGTTCCGCAGCTAAAGCCAGTATGAATGAAATGGTCGAGAAAAAATCATCCGGCTTTAGCTGCCCTTTGCAGTCACTTTGAAGGGCGAGCAGGCGCCGCTGGGCAAAAGTCATGTGTCACTACCATCCCAAATTAGATCGAAAATCAACTGAGATGCCGTCTTGTATTGTTGCTCCGCGAGGGCCATTGTGGCGTCAACCGCGTCGGTTCGCGCTCTAGCTAGCTCAACAACGGCCTGCTGCTGCGTCTTGCTAAGTGAGGGGACAGTCAGTCTTTTTAGGTCCGATGCTCGCAGACTGGGTATCCGGCTGCCGACGACTAGACCCATTTGGCGAAGAGATTCGCCAGAATTGAATAACTCTGCAAGAAAGCAGCTATTCAGTCCCGGCTCGCGGGGACGAATCACCACTAAATTGGCTCCAGGAAGCAATTGCTGGTTCGCAACCTGAGGGCCAATTACTACCGCTCGGATGCGGCCTCTCGCCGATAAGACGACATCTCCAGCGCAAACGATAAAGCGGCTAATATCACTCTTTTTCAACCAGACAGGTAATAACTCATCGGACAACAGGTCAAGCTGCTCAGCAATCGCATTGGCAGTAATTAGCTTCGCTTTTGGCGCATCTTCGAGCGGCGATTTAGAGTAGTGACTCAAAGTCGCCCCCATGAAAATATCGGCTAGGTCGCTAAGCTTCTGATCTCTTTGCTGCCGGGTCGGGCTTTGTCGGGGCTCTGAGGACATACTCAATAATCGTAAATGATTTACGATTTACAGTAGTGTTGTAATGAGGTAATGTCAACAGCCAGCTCGCTGGTAGCAATTAACTGTCGAAATTGGTTAGCTGTGGCAAAGAATTCAACGAATAAAAGGACTTACACTCAGTGAGTAACTCTCTCACCCTGCAACAACTCGAATCCTTCCTGTGGGAAGCCGCAGACATCCTCAGGGGCAACATGGATGCCTCTGAGTACAAAGATTACATCTTCGGTATGATGTTTCTAAAGCGACTCTCCGACGCCTTTGAGGAAGCCAAGGAAGGGGTGGTCCAGTATTACATCGGCAAGGGCAAGACCGAAGCCCAAGCCCGTGAGCTTGCCGACGACGAAGACGAATACGACAAGACTTTCTACATTCCCCCGGTATCCCGCTGGGACGCCATCAAAGACCTGAAGCACGATATCGGTGCTGAACTGAACAAAGCGACCGAAGCCATCGAAGAATACAACGCCTCATTGGAAGGCGTGTTGGTATCCATCGACTTCAACATCAAGAACAAGCTGTCAGACAAGAAGCTGCGCGACCTGTTGAGCCACTTCAGTCGCCACCGTCTGCGCAATGAAGACTTCGAACGTCCTGACCTGTTGGGCACCGCCTATGAATACCTGATCAAGATGTTTGCGGATTCAGCGGGTAAGAAGGGCGGTGAGTTCTATACCCCGTCTGAAGTGGTACAGCTACTGGTGTCCTTACTGAAACCCCATGCGGGTATGCGTATTTACGACCCCACAGCGGGTTCTGGCGGTATGTTGGTGCAAACCCGCAACTACCTTGCCCGCAACGGTGAAAACCCGTCTAACCTGTCCCTGTTCGGTCAGGAAATGAATTTGAACACTTGGGCGATTTGTAAGATGAATATGTTCTTACATGGTGTCTACAGTGCCGACATAGCCAAGGGCGATACCCTGCGGGAACCCCAGCACACCCAAGGTGGTGAGTTGATGACCTTCGACCGGGTAATTGCCAATCCGCCCTTCAGCCTGAAGAAGTGGGGTAAGGAAGAAGCGGATGCCGACAACTATGGTCGCTTCCCCTACGGTACACCCCCGAAAGACGCCGGTGACCTTGCTTTCGTGCAGCACATGATTGCCAGCCTGAACGCCGAAGGCATGATGGGGGTCGTTATGCCCCATGGTGTGCTGTTCCGGGGTTCCAGTGAGAAGGAAATTCGTAAGGGAATACTCAATGATGACCTGTTGGAAGCCGTCATCGGTCTACCGTCAGCCCTGTTCTACGGTACTGGTATTCCCGCTTGTCTATTGATCATCAACAAGAACAAACCGGCTGACCGCAAAGGCAAGGTGTTGTTCATCAACGGCGAACTGGAATTTGAAGAAGGCAAAAATCAGAACAAGCTTCGCCCACAGGACATTGAAAAGATCGTTCAGACCTTTGATGCTCCTTTCGATAGTGGGAAAGCCGAAATCAAACGGTACTCAAAGGTGGTGACCTTGGCGGACATTGCCGACAACGACTACAACCTGAATATTCGTCGTTATGCCGATACCAGTCCACCCCCGGAAATCTTCGATGTTCGGGCGATACTGCATGGCGGCATTCCCGTGCGCGAAGTGGAAAGTGAGTATATTCGGGAAGAAATACTGGAAGACTTTGATGTCAGTACGGTCTTTGTGAAGCGGGATGCTGACTACTTTGAATTCAGACCTGAAATTGATTCCAAGGAAGCCATTCGGGAAGTCGTGGGTGATGTGGACGCCAAGGTCATCACCCAGCTTGAGCGGTGGTGGGACAAATACCGGGTGTCGTTGAAAGAACTGGATTCACAAGTGGTAGAAGCTGAAGAAGTGATGAAGGGTTATCTGACGGAGCTGGGTTATGAGTAATCCAATTCCTGAAGGGTGGTCTTTATCGAAAATTGGTGATTTTGCTACTGAAATAAAAAGTAAAAATTCGGACTTGAAGCCAATGCCGGTACTGTCTGTCACGAAGTATAAAGGGTTTGTCTTGTCCCTTGATTACTTTAAGAAGCAGGTTTTTAGTCGCGACACCAATACTTATAAAATCGTAAAGAAAGGACAATTTGCCTACGCGACTATTCATCTAGATGAAGGGTCGCTTGGCTTATTGGATGCTGTTGAAGAAGGGCAAGTGTCCCCTATGTACACAGTATTTAAGACTAAAGGGATCGATAAGACCTATCTATTCAATTTGCTAAAGTCCGATGATTTCATGAGATTGTATCCAGCCCTTGGGCAGGGATCGATTAATAGAAGGGCATCGATTCCTTTCAAAGTTTTGGCAGACGTTGATTTCGCTTGTCCCCCACTTCCCGAACAAGAAAAAATCGCTGCCATCCTGTCCACCGTCGATGATGTGATCGAAAAGACCCGCGCACAGATCGACAAGCTGAAAGACCTTAAAACAGGGATGATGCAAGAGTTGTTGACCAAAGGGATTGGGCACACTGAATTCAAGGATTCGCCAGTAGGGCGGATACCGGTGGGGTGGGATGTGAAGCCATGCAGTCAGATTTGTTCAAAAATCACCGATGGTGAACATCTTTCACCAAATTATTGTGATAGTGAATTTCCAATATTGTCGGCTAAAGATGTTCGAGAATATGGAGTTGATATTAGCGGGGCAAAGTACGTATCGAAAAATGATTTTGAGAAAATGTTGAAGCGATGTAATCCTGAATATCAGGACGTATTGATTGTTAGTCGTGGTGCGACAATCGGAAAAACAACGCTCAATATTTCTAGAGTGAAGTTCGCATTGATGGGTAGCGTTATATTGCTTAAGCCCAATGAAAAATGTTTTGGTGGTTTTCTCGCCCTTTACATTGCGTTGCCAAGTGTGCAGCAGAATATGTTGCAGTTATCAGGTTCATCGGCGCAACAAGCGATTTATCTGAAAGATATCAAAGATATGCTGACGCCAGTCCCGCCAATGGACGAACAGCTAAAAATTGCTACTGCAATTGATTCTATAGATAGGAGAATTCAGGCATCTAATAAGAAATATATTGAATTGGGATTGCTGAAAAAAGCCCTAATGCAAGACCTGTTAACCGGCAAAGTCCGGGTCAATGTCGATAATAAGGAGTCAGCAGTAGCCTGATTTCGGGCGCTGCCAATACGATGTTTCAGGACGAACTCGACAAAGTAGAACAACCCGCCGTAGACCAGCTAATCACGCTTGGCTGGGACTACATACCCGGTGCCCAGCTGTCGCCCGACAATTCAAGCGAACGTGCGTACTACCGTGATGTGCTGCTGGTTAATCGTCTTGAAGCTGCCCTTCGTAAACTCAACTCATGGATCAGTGAAGAAAATCTTCGCAAGGTCATGCGGGAAATTACCCACCCGAATTATGCCGGGTTAATGGAGTACAATCACGCCATCTATCAGATGATGGTGAACTACCTGTCGGTCGAACAGGACTTGGGTAAAGGTCGCAAAGGGCAGACCGTCAAGATCATCGATTTCGAAAATTCCGCCAATAATGACTTTCTGTGCACAAGCCAGTTCAAGATTGAGAATAACGGCAAGAACATCATCCCCGATATACTGTGCTTTGTGAACGGCATTCCCCTGGCAGTGATCGAATGCAAATCACCTTATGTGGCGGATGCCATTGGTGAAGGCATCAACCAGCTGCGCCGCTATGCCAATCTACGGTACCCAGAAGAACATGAAGGGGCTGAAAAGCTGTTCTGGTACAACCAACTGATGGTCAGTACCTGTCGGGATCAAGCCAAGGTCGGCACGATCAGTTCCAGCGCCCAGCATTATGGTGACTGGAAAGACGCCTATCCGTTCACTGATGCTGAAATTTGCGACAGACCAAAGTACGAAGTGCGGGAAATGGCATCACCAGTTTGCTACGAAGGTGAAGTCAGTGTTGCCACTCCCGTGACAGCCCAACAGCGACTGATTGCCGGGATGTTCAGTCCCGCTAACTTCCTAGACCTGATTCAGAACTTCACTATCTTTGAGGCGGTCGATGGTCGTTTGATCAAGAAGGTTGCGCGGTACCAGCAATACCGGGCGGTGAATAAGGTCATAGAACGGCTTAAAACGGGCGTAGACCGCAAAGAAAAGTCCGGGGTCGTATGGCACACCCAAGGTTCAGGAAAGTCCCTGACGATGGTTATGCTGGCGATGAAGATGCGCCGTGACCCTGAACTGAAGCAATACAAGTTGGTGTTCGTCACCGACCGTACCCAATTGGATACACAGTTATCGGCAACCTTCGGTAATGCCCAAAGTGAGACGATCTACAACGCGAAATCCGTAGCTTCCCTGAAAGAACTACTCAGCAAAGATTCGTCTGACATCGTGACCGCCATGGTGCAAAAATTTCAGGATGCGGAAGCTGAAGGCGACTTCAAAGACCTGAACCCCAGCGACAAGATCATTGTGATGGCAGATGAAGCCCACAGAACCCAGTTCGGGAATCTGGCGGCAACGATCAATGCAGCTTTGCCCAATGCCCCCAAGATCGGTTTCACCGGTACACCGTTGTTAAAGACCCAGAAGATGGATCAGGCATTCGGTGGCTATATCGACCAGTACAAGATCAATGAAGCTGTCGAAGATGGGGCAACTGTTCGTATCATTTACGAAGGGCGTCAGGTACAGACTGATGTAGTCGGTGATTCACTGGATGCCCTGTTTGAAGAATACTTCAAGGACTACAGCCCGGAAGAAAAGAAAGAAATTAAACAGAAGTACGGCGTTGAACGGGCAGTGCGTGAAGCACCCAACCGGATACGCTGGGTCTGTATTGATCTGCTGAACCACTACCGTGAACACATTCAGCCCAATGGCTTTAAGGGCATGATCGTGGTCGGTAGCCGTTATGCCGCCACCTTGTACAAGAAAACACTAGATGAACTGGGTGCACCACCGTCTGAAGTGATCATTAGTGGTAAGCATAACGATGAACCGATCTATGCACCTTATACCAATAGCGCCGACCACAAGCGGATTATCAACAACTTCACCAAGCCACTGGGCTCTGGTGTAGGTGACGACAAAGAGAAAACAGACCCGACTGCCTTCCTGATTGTAAAGGATATGCTACTCACGGGATTTGACGCGCCGATTGCGCAAGTCATGTATATCGACCGCAGTCTGAAAGACCATACGTTGATGCAAGCCATTGCGCGGGTGAACCGAACGTGCTCTTCACCTAATGGGAAAGGGGTAAAGCAGGCAGGATTCGTCGTGGACTACTACGGTCTGTCAGATCACCTGACAGAAGCCCTAGATATGTTCAGCAGTGACGATGTTGAAGGTACTTATCATTCCCTGAAAGACGAAATACCCAAGCTGAAAGCCGCCCATACCAATGTGGCGAAAATCTTCAGCACCGTAAAGGGTGACGACATCGATGATTATGTCCTGTTCCTGAAAAACGAAGATACCCGACAACAATTCGAACTGGCGTATAAGAAGTTCGCCAAGCAGATGGATGTGATTCTCCCTGATGTGGCGGCGAAGCCATTCGTGCCTGACCTGAAATTTTGGGGCAAGGTGCAGAGTGCAGCCCGAAACCGCTACCGTGATCCTGGGCTGAATATCAGTGATGCCGGTGAAAAGGTACGGAAGTTGGTCGAAGACCATATCATCAGCACTGGGGTAGACCCCAAGATTCCCCCGGTTGACCTGATGGCGGCAAACTTCAAGGAAGAAATAGATCAGATCAAATCACCCGAATCCCGTGCCAGTGAAATTGAAAGTGCTATCAAGCACCACATCACGGTCAACCTTGAAGAAGACCCTGAATTCTATAAATCGTTGAGTCTTCGCCTACGGGAAATCATTGAACAGACCAATGGCAAATGGGAGCAGCAATTGGAATTGCTGTTGAACTTGGTCTCCAGCATCGAAGGTGAGCATCAAAAAGCGGCTGACGATCTCGGGCTGACCAAGACCGAATTGGCCTTCTACAACATCCTGATGAAGGAAGTGACACAGCATAGCGATGATGGTGTGCTAACCGATGAAATACACGAAGAAGTCAAAGCGACCAGCCAGTCACTTGTGCAGACCTTCGACGAAGCGACCCGGATAGTAGATTTCTTCGCCAAGCCTGACGAAGTAAAGCGGATGAAGAAGGAAATCAAACGGGCGATATTGGATTGCTCCTACGGTGACAAAGCGATTGTGGCGGTTGTGCAAGACCGGTTCATGGAACTAGCAAAGACTAAGTTCAGATGATGGTTGCCATTAAGCCAGAATACCGGGAAGCCAACGGCTTTATCGCCGAAGTCATTCGGACTGAACGCCGAAAGACGGCAGACATCCGTGTAGAAGATGGTGCAGTGTCGGTGGTAGTTCCTGGTGATCTACCCGTCGAGCGTATCGATTCACTACTGAAGGAAAAGCGTAAGTGGATCAAGGAAAAAATCGCTCTGCATCGACAGGCCCAACCCACCAGTGAAAAGCAGTTTGTGTCTGGTGAAGCCTTCCCCTACCTGGGGCGCAACTATCGTTTAAAGGTCGAGAAAGGCCCATTTCAGCCTGTGAGGCTGATTAATGGCCGACTGGTAGCTACGGTGCCCGAAGGCAAAGAACAGCCCCATATGATCCGTAATGCCCTGGTGCGGTGGTACAAACGCCAGGCTGAAGTGAAGATAGTCGAAAAAGTAGAGCGCTATTCTGCGGCGGTAGGCGTGGAGCCAGCAGGGGTGGGCATCAAATCCTTCAAATCTCGCTGGGGAAGTTGTACCGCGAAGGGGCGGCTCGAATTCAACTGGCGGATAATGATGGCACCGAATCGTTGCGTAGACTACGTGGTAGTCCACGAGCTATGTCATTTGAAGCGGCACGATCACTCGGCTGAGTTTTGGGAAGAGGTTGGGCGGATTTTGCCCAGCTATGAAAAAAGCAAGGAGTGGCTTAGAGACAATGGAATTCATCTTCTTTTTTAGTTGTCGCACCCACAAAGTGGTGATGTGGCATTGAGACATTTACGCCGAATACTTCTAGTTCTTTCGCTGCTAGCCTCGACCGGAATGTGGGCCGCTTATGCCCTTGAATACACTAGCATTTATGTTGGAAAGCAGCTTGCGCTAGTAGCTGTCTGGTGGGAGCGATCCGAGGAGCTCCTGCGTTCAGAAATTTGGCTGGCTATCGAGGAGGACCGGCTCGACGATGCCGCGACCCTTATTGAGATGAACAGGGGCTATGGCTACCCACATAACAACGAGTGGGATGCAGAGGTTGCTCGAAGATCAACTTTTTTCTATGCGGCGAAAAGGGCGCCAGAGGACATCTATCGTGGCCTTGCCTATGGCGAAATGGAAAACGCTGTTTCCACCTCGGTAGCCATCACGAGTGACTTTTTTGTTATCGGTGATTTTCGTGATCTTGCCAACCAGGCTTATCAGGTCTCTCAAGGAGAGGAGTTGGATAAGCTTGTCACTGGGTTGGCTGCCATTGGTATCGTAACGACCTTCGGCACGCCAATAGTCGATGGCGGCGTTTCCCTGGCCAAAGCTGCAGCCAGGCAAACAGCTAAGCAGTCGGCAGGGTTTAGACGGCTATTATCAAGCAAGGTGACGAGCGCTGTTGATTTCGCTGAGCTGAAAAGAGTTTTAAAAGGCTCTGAGTTTTCTCCATCAGGAATGGAAAGGCTTTCCCATGGTATTAAGAGGGCCCTGCACTTCGAGAGGGTCTCGGACTTTTTCAGCGATTTGGGGGTTATCGTAAGAAACTCGGGCGGGGTGCAGAATTCGTTGTTTTTGGTGAAGAAGGTATCAGACGCGGATTCTTTGAAAGCTGTAAAACGCGCTTCAGCTGGACTAGGCGACAAGACGGCATTAATGGTCAGGCTTGGTGGTGAACGCGTAATTAAGGTATTTGGGCGATTATTTCAAAAGCTTCTCTGGCTAATTGGCGCAATTTTGGGGTCGCTACTCAGTATTTTGCAGATATTGATATTAATTGTGCTTGGGCGATGGAGCGGCGGTGGTGGCGCAAAAATTTCTGCGGCAACCAATTGAACCTCATGCTTCCTCTCCACTAATTCTCTGTGAAATTTAATGCCTATTCCGCAAAATATAGTTTTGTGGAATAGAAATCGCCCGTAATTGTTGGCTGTGACGATACCTGCTACAATTTAATCCACATTTTATTAATTTAATTGATAAAAAGAGGAATAGATATGGCGGCAGTTGATGCAGTGAAGACCCTGGATGAGGTACGCGATGTTGCTCGCCTGCTCAAAAAGCATCGTGGCGAAATTTATTCCGATTTATGGGTGTTTGGAGTCAATGTTGCTCTGCGCATATCTGACCTTTTGCCGCTGACGATGGAGCAGGCCAAATCTGGAATGTTGGAGTTGCAGGAGGGGAAGACTGGAAAGTTGAGAAAAATCACCCTCAACGATACTGCCAAGGCAATTGTTAACAAACGGATTGTCGCCAACCCTGATCACATCTACCTTTTTCAGGTCGACAGTAACCGGGCAAGGAATAAACCTCTCAGCCGCTCGGCAGTTTCAAAGGCCTTCGCTGAGGTAGGTGAGATTCTCGATATTCAGTTGGGCACCCACAGCATGCGCAAGACTTTGGGCTGGGTGATGCATTCCCAAGGCGCCAGTATCGAGCGAGTTTGCAAGGTCTTAAATCACTCTCATCCGGCAGTAACCATGAGGTATATCGGGCTGACAGATGCTGATACTCAAGCCGCTTACAGTGAGTTTGAAATAAGGATTTAGCGGGGTGTTTATGGCAAAATTGCGGGGCTAAAATTTAGCAGAAATTGCCACACATTTTATGCAATTCAGTGCTACACATTTGCTGGCAGCTATCACATATCTTCTTGATTTTAAGGTGCTTTTTGATTAGTGGTGCCCAGAGGCGGAATCGAACCACCGACACGAGGATTTTCAATCCACTGCTCTACCGACTGAGCTATCTGGGCACAAGATGCGAAGCCGATCGGCTGCGCAAGAGGCGCGTATTAAACCTGTTCCAAAACGGCGAGTCAAGCCTTTGAAAGCAAAGTGCTATTTGCTGGGGGGAACGTACCCCTCGGCTTGCTCAAAGTCTTCTCCGGCGAGGAATTTTTCCATTTCCTGTTGGAGGAATTTGCGAGCGCCCGGGTCCATCATGCTGAGCTGCTTTTCGTTGATGAGCATGGTTTGGTGGGCCTGCCATTCGGTCCAGGCTTTTTTGGACACGTTTTCGAAGATGTCTTGCCCCTTGGCGCCGGGGTAGGGGGGCTTGTCCAGGCCTTCCAGGTCTTGCTGATATTTTTTGCAGAATACGGTGCGGGTCATGAGTCGGTTTCCCTTAACAGGTCTGGCTGTAATGCGATGCCCAGCAATTTCTTCACTGGGGCGGCCAGGCCGATTTTCTGTTGCGGATGCCCGTTATACCAAAGCTGTTGGCTGCCTTCCATGACCGCATTGGGGGCGGCCGTCAGGCGGACGTGCACCGGATGAATATCGAGGTGGAAGTGGCTAAAGGTGTGGCGCAGGGGCGCCCATTGCTGAATGTTGTGGGTGCCGGGCCATTTCTCGTTGAGATAGTCGGTAAGGGATTCGTTGGTGGTAATCTCTGGCAGGCTCCACAAACCTCCCCATATTCCCTGGCTGGGGCGCTGCTCCAGCAGGATTTCCCCATCCGGGTTTTCCAGCAACAGCATAATGGTGCTGCGCTCGGGGATGGCTTTCTTTGGCTTTTTGCCGGGAAATTCTGCCTGCGTTGATTGGGCATTAGCCTGGCAGTCGGCCGAAACGGGGCAGTGTTCGCAACTCGGTTTGCTGCGGGTGCACAGGGTGGCGCCCAAATCCATGATGGCCTGGGTGTAGTCGGCGACCCGTTGGTGGGGGGTGAGCTCCTCGGCCAAATCCCAGAGCGAGTTTTCCACTTCCTTGAGGCCGGGCCAGCCGGGCAGGGCGGCGTGTCGCGTCAGCACCCGTTTAACATTGCCGTCGAGAATGGGGGCGCGTCCGCCGCAGGCAATGCTGAAAATGGCACCGGCGGTAGACCGGCCAACCCCCGGAAGAGCTTGAATGTCGTCCAGAGTGGCGGGAAAGCGTCCGCGGTATTCGGCGGCGATGACATGGGCGGCCTTGTGCAGATTGCGAGCCCGGGCGTAATAGCCTAGCCCGGTCCACAGTGCCAGCACCTCATCGGTGGATGCGGCCGCCAGTGCCTCGACATTCGGAAAGCGCGCCATAAAGCGCTCGTAATAGGGAATGACTGTGGTGACCTGGGTTTGCTGAAGCATAATTTCCGACACCCACACCCGGTAGGGGTTGATGTCTTGTTGCCAGGGCAGGTCTTTGCGGCCGTGCTGGTCAAACCAGCTCAGCAAGCGATCGCTGAAACTCGGCTTCACGCAGGGCGGTGCCAGCGCCAAATGGCGCCCTGAGAGTGAAAGCCAATTTCGGCAAACAGGTCACTGAGCTCCGGGGCGCTGGCCAGGTTAGCGGAAATCGAGCTGATCTCCGGGGGCAGCGCTTTGAGGGTTTGAATCAGTAGCTGACGCGCAGCGCCCCGGCGCCGGGTAATCGCCCGCACAGTCAGCCTGGCCATTTCGTAGTCGCCGCTGTGGATTGGTGTCAGGGTGAGGGCGGCAATCAGGCGACCGTTGAAGCGGCCCGCGACGAGTTGCAGTTTGCCCTGCTGGGCTTTTTGCAGGAGGCCGGAGATGTCCTCTGGGTAGAGTAGGCTCAGGTCGTGACGATCCTGATCTTGGCAATCTTGAATGAATTCGGCGTAAACGGGCATCGTTTCTGGTCTGCTTGATGTAATGCGGGTCGGGATTTTTTATAATGCGCTATTGTAAGCAATTTCCCCTTGAGGCGTCGATGAACGAGCGCAAGGCGACGGTCAGTCGCAACACCCTCGAAACCCAGATTACGGTAAGCGTCAATCTTGATGGCACCGGCAAGTCCCAGTTTGAGACCGGTATTCCCTTTCTTGATCACATGATGGATCAAATTGCCCGCCACGGCATGATCGATCTGGATATCAACGCGGTTGGCGATTTGCACATCGACGACCACCACACCGTTGAAGATATTGGCATCACCCTCGGCCAGGCCTTTGCCGAGGCGGTGGGCGACAAAAAAGGTATTGCTCGCTACGGCCACGCCTATGTGCCGCTGGACGAGGCATTGTCACGGGTGGTAATCGACTTCTCAGGCCGCCCCGGCCTTGAGTATCACGTGCCCTACACTCGCGCCAGCGTGGGTGGTTTTGATGTCGATTTGTTCTCTGAGTTCTTTCACGGCTTTGTCAATCACGCCAAGGCCACGCTGCACATCGATAATTTGCGCGGGGTGAATACTCACCACCAGGCTGAAACCGTGTTCAAGGCGTTTGGCCGGGCGCTGCGAATGGCGCTGACGGTGGATGAGCGTATGGCGGGCATCATGCCCTCCACCAAAGGCTGTCTGTAGAGGTTCGAATGGCAAAAGCATCTGTTGCCGTTATCGATTACGGTATGGGCAACCTTCACTCCGTGGCCAGTGCCCTGGAAAAGGTCGGTGATGGCGTCAAGGTGATGGTCACCGACTGCCCAGACACTATTCTGGGTGCCGACCGGGTGATCTTCCCCGGTGTGGGGGCCATCCGCGATTGCATGGCGGAAATCAAGGCGCGCGACCTGGACGAAGTGATTCAGGAAGTGGCAGCGCAAAAGCCCCTGCTGGGTATCTGCGTGGGAATGCAGGCGATGATGGAATCCAGCGAAGAAAATGGCGGTGTTGAGTGTCTGGACATTTTGCCTGGCGCGGTGAAGTTCTTTGGCAAGCACTTGGTGGATAGCCAGGGTGAACGGCTGAAAGTCCCCCATATGGGCTGGAACAATGTGCATCAGCTGGATGCCGCCCACCCCCTATGGAAGAACATCGCCAACGACGGGCGCTTCTACTTTGTTCACAGCTACTATATTGATGCGCCGGAGTTTGTCGCGGCTACCTGTGAATACGGCTTGCAGTTCCATGCCGCGCTGAGCTGCGACAACGTGTTTGCCGTGCAATTTCACCCGGAGAAAAGTGGCGACCACGGCCTGCAATTACTACGCAATTTTCTCGACTGGGATCGGCCCCAGGCGTTTTTCCCGGTATCCGAGTAAGTTTTCAGATTAGGTTTTCATTATGTTGATTATTCCCGCGATTGACCTTAAGGACGGCGCCTGTGTGCGTCTGCGCCAGGGCGAAATGGACGATGCCACCGTGTATGGCAGTGATCCTGTCGAAATGGCTGCCCGCTGGGTAGCCCAGGGCGCCCGCCGCCTGCATTTGGTTGATCTGAACGGTGCGTTTGACGGCAAACCTGTTAACGGCGAGGCGGTGATGGCGATTGCCAAGGCCTACCCGGAGCTGCCTATTCAAATTGGTGGCGGTATCCGCAGCCTGAAAACCATCGAGCAATATCTCGAAGCTGGCGTGAATTACGTCATCATCGGCACCAAAGCCGTTAAAGAGCCTGAGTTTGTCACCGAGGCGTGCCGCGAATTTCCCGGTGCAGTGATTGTCGGGCTCGATGCCAAAAATGGTCTGGTGGCCACTGACGGCTGGGCAGAGGTTTCCTCCATTCAGGCCACTGAACTGGCCAAGCGATTTGAGCAGGATGGCGTTAGCTCGATTGTTTACACCGACATTAGTCGTGACGGCATGATGCAAGGGGTGAATATCGAGGCCACCGTGGCCATGGCCCAGGCCAGCGGTTTGAAGGTAATTGCCTCCGGTGGGGTAACTAATATGGACGATATTCGCGGCTTAAAAGCTGTGGCAGAGGCAGGGATTTTGGGCGCCATCACCGGCCGCGCCATCTATGAGGGTGAGCTCGATCTGCAGGAAGCTCAGGCTTTCTGCGATGGCGCTCTCTGAGGCAGCGGGGGAGCAGCACAAATGGGTTTGGCCAAACGAATTATCCCCTGCCTGGATGTAGACAAGGGGCGAGTAGTCAAAGGCGTTAATTTTGTTGGTATCCGCGATGCGGGTGACCCGGTTGAGGTGGCCAAGCGTTACAACGAGCAGGGCGCTGACGAAATTACCTTTCTCGACATTACCGCGACCTATGAGGGGCGAGAGACCACCGTTCACACCGTTGAGCAGATCGCTGCTGAGGTGTTTATTCCCTTGACCGTTGGCGGCGGCATTCGCGAGATCAAGGATATCCGCACCATGCTGAACGCCGGTGCTGACAAGGTCGCCATCAACTCGGCGGCGATTACCAACCCGGACTTTGTCAGAGAAGCCGCTGAACGCTTTGGTTCCCAGTGTATTGTGATTGCCATTGACGCCAAGCGTGTGGATGACAACCCGGATGGCAGCCCTCGGTGGGAGATTTTCACCCACGGCGGCCGCAAGCCCACCGGCATTAACGCGGTGGAATGGGCGGTAAAAATGGTGGCTAACGGTGCTGGCGAGGTGCTGTTGACCAGCATGGATGGCGACGGCACCAAGAAAGGCTATGACCTGGCCTTGACCCGGGCAATTGCCGAGGCGGTATCCGTGCCCGTTATTGCCTCAGGCGGGGTCGGTAACCTGGACCACCTGGTGGATGGTATCCTCGAGGGTAAAGCTGACGCGGTGTTGGCTGCCAGCATCTTCCATTTTGCTGAATACAGCGTGCCCCAGGCCAAAGCCTATATGGCCGAGCGGGGCATTGAAGTCCGTCTTTGAGTGGCTGCGAGGGCAGTGGCCCTCGCGCTGAACTTACTCTGCGGCCATAGGCGCGTCTTGAAGAGCCGCCTTGGCTTTGTTCATAAAGTGAAGCCCTTTCAAGAGATTCAGTGCTTCATAAAGCTGGTTGTCTTCTGCGGCCAGGCTGTTGCTGCGCTCTTTTGCAAAGCGGGTGACCCCGCTACTCTCTTCACCATCGTCCCTGCCCAAATGCCCGGCCAGATCGGCCTCGGTGACCTGCTTGCCTGCTTGCAGGGTTTCGACTTTTGCGCGCTCGACATAAATGTCAGGGACAATACCCTGGGCTTGGATGGAGCGTCCGCTCGGGGTGTAGTAACGGGCGGTGGTCAGCTTGATCGCGCTGTTTTCAGATAGTGGTAATACGGTTTGTACTGAGCCCTTGCCGAAACTTTGGGTACCCATAATGACTGCGCGGCGGTGATCTTGTAGCGCGCCGGCGACAATTTCGGATGCGGACGCGGAGCCGCCGTTAATAAGAACCACCATCGGCGTGGTGTCAGCGGGCTCGCGTTGGCCTGCCATAAAACGGCTATAGGCATTCGGCAGCCGACCTTCTGTGTAAACAATCAGCCCTTCGTCCATAAACAGGTCGACCACCTGGACGGAGGCTTGCAGCAAGCCGCCGGGGTTGTTGCGCAGATCCAGCACCAGGCCTTCCAGCGGTTCCGCGCGCGCTTTCAGTTTGGCCAGCTCTTTACGCAGGTCGGTGCCCGTGCGGTTCTGGAATTGGGAGATGCGGATATAGCCGTAGCCGGGCTCGAGCAGCTCGCTGCGGACGCTGGCGACGGTAATAATGTCGCGCTTCAATTCCACTTCAAAGGGCGCATTCGTGCCGCTGCGCAGAATGGTCAGGGTGACCTTGCTGCCTTTGGGGCCGCGCATCAGGGTGACCGCTTCCTGCAGGCTCAAGCCTTTTACCGGCTTGTTATCGATTTGAATGATCAGGTCTCCAGGCTGGATGCCGGCCTTTTGGGCGGGGGTGTCATCGATCGGAGCGACCACTTTGACAAAGCCATTCTCCTGACCAACCTCAATACCCAGGCCACCAAACTCGCCGGTGGTATGGCTTTGCAGGTCGGCAAAGGATTCTTCGTCCAGGTAATCCGAGTGGGGGTCCAAGCCACTGAGCATGCCGCGAATGGCATTTTCCAGCAGGGTCTCGTCGTCCACCTCTTCCACATAGCTTTGGCGAATCTGGTTAAACACATCCGCGAAATTACGCAGGGACTGCAGTGGGAGCCTGCCCTCAGATACCTGCTGCTGTTCGTTGGCCTCTGTGGGGCTTTCGTCCTGGGCAAGGGCGGTCAGTGGCAGTGCCAAGCTGAAAATGGCGGCTGCAAGGAGGCCTATGTGACGAGATTCCCGCATGAATATGTTCCCGATATTGAAAAAATAGCCGTCATTGTAGCTCGCTTTGGCTAGGAATGCCGCCGCAGGCAAGCGCTTCAAGTCGCTTATCAGCACCGCTTATCGACACCAGGGGCTGGGGTTAATCGGCCGTCCTTTCTGGCGAATTTCAAAATAGAGACCTGCCTGGCGTTTGCCGCCGCTATTGCCGAGGGTGGCAATGGCATCGCCACCCTTGACCCAGTCGCCCTCCTGGCGGAGCAGGCTTTGGTTGTGGCCGTAAAGACTGAGGTAACCGCCGCCGTGGTCGAGAATGATCAGCAGGCCGGTGCCGCGCAACCAGTCGGCAAACACCACGCGGCCGTTGTGAATGGCCCTGACTGCCTCGCCTTCCCGGCCGGCAATCTGTACGCCCTGCCAAGTGACGGCGCTGCCCTGGCGAGAGGCGCCGTAGCGGTTCAGGTGTTTGCCGGGAACTGGCCAGCGCAGTTTGCCGCGCATTTTGGCAAAGGGTTCGTTACTGGCAGGAATGGCAATATCGGCCACATTGATATCTTCATCGAGCCGCTGCAGCACTTGCTCCAGGGCTTTGCGCTCGTCGGCCATGGACTTTAATGAACCCTGCTGACGGCTCAGTTCCTTATCCAGTTTGGCGATCTGCTCTTTGCGCTCGCGCTGCTGCTTCGCCATTGCGTTGCGCTGCTGTTCAAGGGTTTCGCGGGTTTCCAGCAGCGCGTCCTGCTCGCTCACAATTGCGGGCACCAGCGACTCGAGTTCTTGCAGGGTGTCACGGTATTGGGCCAGCTTTTCGCCTCTAGCCTGATTGAAATATTCGTAGTAGGTGAGGTTGCGGGTGAGCGTGTCGGGGCTTTGTTGATTGAGCAGCATCTTCAGCGGTGTTTCCTGGTTCAGCGTATAGGCTTCGCGAACCTGCTCGGCAATGCGATTTTTCTGGCGTTGTTGCTGAGCCTGTAATTCTGTCTGCCGGCTGCGCAAGGTCTGCAGCTTGCGCTCTTGTTGCGCCAGTTGCTGCTCCGTTTTGCGCAGCGTTGCGGCCAGGGTGCCGATTTCTGTCTCAATGTGCTGCAGCTTTTTAGCGGCGCGACTTCGGTCTCCCTGAGTGTCTTTGATATCGTCCTTGAGCTGGGAGATTTTGGTATTCAGCGCATCGATTTGCTGGCGTGTTTTGGTGTCGTCGGCCCGGCCTGCCGGGCTGGCCAGCACGCTGCAGACGAACAGAGCAAGCAAAGCGGGTTGGCGCAAAATACCTGCGCTCCTTCTGGTGTAATGGTCGGGGCGGCGTTAGCGGCTGGTCACCAGGTTTTCGCCGGTCATTTCTGGCGGCTGGGGCAGTCCCATCAATGCCAGCATGGTGGGGGCAATGTCCGCCAGGCGGCCGCCGCTGGCCTTGAGGCTGACGTTCCGGTCACCCACATAGACTAGCGGTACCAGCTCCGTGGTGTGTTGGGTGTGGGCCTGACCGGCATCGTAGTCCTGCATCTGTTCACAGTTGCCGTGATCGGCGGTGATCAAACATTGTCCGCCCACTTCCAGCACCGCTTCGGTGACCCGCTTCAGGCAGCCGTCCAGCGCTTCGACCGCCTTTACTGCCGCATCGAATACCCCGGTATGGCCGACCATGTCGCCATTGGCGTAATTGCAGATGATGGTATCGAAGGTGCCGCTGCGGATGGCAGCGACCAGTTCGTCGGTCACCTGCGGAGCACTCATCTCCGGCTTGAGGTCGTAGGTGGCAACGTCGGGAGAGGGGATCAGCTTGCGCTCTTCGCCTTCGTAAAGGGCCTCGCGACCGCCGCTAAAGAAGAAGGTCACGTGGGCATACTTTTCCGTTTCGGCAATGCGCAGCTGGGTTTTACCGGCTTTTTCCATCAGCTCGCCATAACTGTTGCTGATGTTGTCTGGCTGATAGGCCACCAGGGCATCGATGTCATCGGCGTATTGGGTGGTCATCACGTAGCTGGACAGGGCGGGGCGTGGGCCTCTGTCAAAGCCGTCGAAGTCCTTGTCGACGAAGGCTCTGGTAATTTCGCGGGCGCGATCGGCGCGGAAGTTCATGAAGATGACGGCGTCGCCATCGCTGATGGTGGCGGCCTCCTGGCCTTCAGCGGCGATCACGGTTGCGCTGACAAACTCGTCATTTTCGTCCCTGCCATAAGCGGCATCGAGGGCAGCGCTGGCATTGTCGAAACGGTACTCAGCGGCGCCGTTGCGCAGCAGATTGTAGGCTTTTTGTACCCGGTCCCAGCGGTTATCCCGGTCCATGGCATAGTATCGGCCCACCATGGAGGCCAGGCGGCCACAGTCGAGCTCGGCAAACTTGGCATCGACTTTTTCCAGTGAGGCTTTGGCGCTGCGCGGCGGCGTATCGCGACCATCCAGGAAGGCGTGCAGATACACCTTCTTTGCGCCGCGTTTGGCGGCAAGTTCGATCATTGCCACCATGTGGTCTTCGTGGCTATGAACTCCGCCGGGTGATAGCAGGCCAAGAATGTGTACCGCTTTGTCTGAGGCCACCGCCTGATCAACGGCGTCGGTGTAGGCGGCGTTGTTGAAGAAATCGCCGTCGGCAATTTCTTTGTCGATCCGGGTAATGCTCTGATAGATGATGCGGCCGGCACCGAGGCTCATGTGGCCCACTTCCGAATTGCCCATTTGCCCGTCGGGCAGGCCCACGTCCAGCCCGGAACCTGAAATCAGGGTGCGGGGCGCCGACTGCCACAGCGCGTCCCAGGTTGGGGTGGCGGCGTGGAAAATCGCGTTATCCTCTGGCGCTTCCCGATAGCCAAAGCCATCCAGAATGATGAGCACAACGGGTTTTTTCGCGGGGGATTGGGCTTGAGAGTCAGTCATCGGGCTTTTTTTGAGTCACGTTTTGGAATGTGGATTTAAGGTCTTGAAATCGTCAGACAGGCCCCCCATTGTAACTTCTCCAACCAGTCGAGGCTATGTGAGCGGGTGAGAAATGCGGGTGGCCGGTGTATACTCGCGCTTTTGTCTGTCCGGCGCTCAGGCTGGAGTAATCGAGAGTTTTCATGGAAAAGCTGATTCTGTTTGTTGGCGAGCAATGGCTGCTGGTAGCGGCCTTGGGTAGCTGTCTTTTTATGCTGAGTTATCACGAGTCCCGCCGTTCGGGACGGCAGTTGACGCCTCAGCAGGTGGTTAATCTGGTGAATCAGCAGCAGGCGGTGGTGATCGATTTACGTGATAAGGGCGAGTACACCAAGGGTCATATTCTGGATTCCGTGAATGTGCCCTTTGCCAAGCTGGACGACGAAATTGATCGCCATGTCGATGCCAAGGACAAACCCCTAGTATTGGTCTGCAAACTTGGACAACACTCCAGCGCAGCCGGCAAAAAGCTCGCTGCCAAGGGCTTCTCCCAGGTTCATCGCCTGAAGGGCGGCATTGGTGAGTGGCAGGCAATGCAGATGCCGCTGGTCAAATAGTCGGCGCGACACGTTAGTCAGTCAATTTCGCAAAGGGGAACGCAGCACGTTATGGCAGATGTCACCATTTACACCACGCGGTTCTGCCCCTATTGCATTCGTGCCAAGCACATTTTGAATAGTAAGCGTGCGCAAGTGAAAGAAATTCCGGTCGATGGCGACAGGGATATGCGCCGCCAATTACTGGAGCGCACCGGGCAATCGACGGTGCCGCAAATCTGGATCGGCGAGCAGCACGTGGGTGGCTGCGATGAGTTGATGGCCCTTGACCGGCAGGGGCGTTTGGACTCGATGCTCGCTTCTTAAGCGTTAATCACGATAACTAAATCTACACAGGACTTACCATGGCTGAACAAAATCAGGCGCAGGCAAAATTCGCCCTTAAGCGCATTTACACTAAAGACGCATCCTTTGAGGCTCCCAACAGCCCGGTGACATTCACCAAAGCGTGGCAGCCGAAAATGCATGTGGACCTGAATACCCGCAGCCGCCAAGTGAGCGAGGGCAATTTTGAAGTGGTCCTCACGGTAACAGTGACCGCTAAGTTGGAAGAAGAAACCGCCTATTTGGTGGAAGTGCATCAGGCGGGTTTGTTCCTGGCGGAAGGTGTTGAGGGTGAGCAAATGCGCCAGATTCTCGGTATCGCCTGCCCCAATATGCTGTTCCCCTATGTGCGCGAAGCCATCGACTCGGCCGTGGTCAAAGGTGGCTTTCCTGCCGTCGCACTGCAGCCGGTGAACTTTGAGGCGCTGTACCGCCAGGCGGAAGCTGAAGCGGCCAACAAGCAGTCTGAAGAAAGCACTACCACCCACTAATTATTGTCGGTTTTCGGGGCGCGCGCCGTGTTTCATATAGCTTTGCATGAGCCACGCATTGCGCCCAACACCGGGAATATCATCCGGCTGGTGGCCAACAATGGCTGCCAGTTGCATCTGATTGAGCCCCTCGGCTTTGATCTGGAAGAGAAAAAATTGCGCCGCGCAGGGCTCGACTATCGGGACATGGCCCGGGTGCACCGCTACCCTGATTATCCCTCCTTTGTCGCTGCGATGGCGGGGCGTCGTATTTTCGCGCTGACCACCAAGGGCACGCGCAACTACGCCGATGTTGCCTTCCAAGCAGACGATGTTTTGTTGTTTGGTTCCGAGACGTCGGGGCTGCCCCAAAACATTCGCGATGGGCTGGGTGCGGAGCACTGCTTACGAGTGCCGATGATGCCGGGGGCGAGGAGTTTGAATTTGTCTAATACCGTGGCATTGGTGAGTTACGAGGCTTGGCGACAGGTAGGGTTTTTGGGAGCTTAGCGCTCTGGGACTGATTTGGGCCGAATCCTGACGGCTTGCTCGTGCTGCTGGGGCCGGGGCCAAAGCGACCTTGTTCGGCTATTGCTTTGTCGGGCTTCTATTCCCTGGCGGGAGCTGTTTTTTTCGCCCAGCTGGGCGAAAAAGGCCTCCCAAGGCAAAAAGCCAACAGCAAAACGTAAACCCATTCGCCGTCGGCGCCCGCTCTCACAGGGGCAGTAACCAGAATCAGTCCTAGGTCGGGACACGCAGACCTTGGCGCATTAGGAAGGCTCGACGAGAATCAATCCTCGTCATCCCCCCCCATGCCAAGCTCTTTGATCTTCCGGGTCAGGGTATTGCGCCCCCAGCCCAGCAAGTTCGCGGCATCCCGACGGCGGCCGTGGGTATGTTTAAGTGCGGCTTCGATCATGATCTTCTCGAACTGCGGCACAGCCCGGTCAAGCAGTTTGTCCCGGCCTACCATCAGTTCCTGATCGGCCCAACGGCGCAGATTGTCCTGCCAGTTGGAGGCAGGAGCAGCCTCACCCTGGGGACGCTCCAGCAGCTCGGGCGGCAGATCGTCAATGTGAATCTCGCGACCGGAGGCCATAACGGTCAGCCAGCGGCAGGTATTCTCCAATTGGCGAACATTACCGGGCCACTCCAGCTGACACAGATACTCTTCCGTTTCCGGGCGCAGGCGTTTGGGCTCTACGCTGAGCTCGTTGCCGGCCCGCACAAAAAAGTGCTGCATCAGTTTGGGAATGTCTTCACGCCGCTCCGAAAGCCGAGGCAGGTGAATGCGAATAACGTTGAGCCGGTGGAACAAGTCTTCCCGGAAGGTGTTGTTCTTAACCAGCTTCTCCAGGTTTTGGTGGGTGGCGGCGATAATCCGCACATCCACTTTGACTGGGGTGTGACCACCAACACGGTAGAACTCGCCATCGGCGAGCACGCGCAGCAGTCGGGTTTGGGTGTCGGCGGGCATGTCGCCGATTTCATCAAGAAACAGGGTGCCGCCATTGGCCTGCTCGAAGCGGCCCCGACGCTGGGCACTGGCGCCGGTAAAGGCGCCTTTTTCGTGGCCGAACAACTCCGACTCCATCAGGTCCTTGGGAATCGCGGCCATGTTCAAGGCGATGAATGGCTTGCTGGCCCGCGGGCTGTGGCGGTGCAGCGCCTGGGCAACCAGCTCTTTACCAGTACCCGATTCACCGTTGATCAGCACGGTGATATTGGATTGGGATAACCGGCCGATGGCCCGGAAGACCTCCTGCATGGCAGGAGCTTCGCCGATGATTTCGGTGCTTTCCAGCGGTGGCTCTTCGGGCAGCTGATTGCGATTTTTGGCAGCGTGTTGCACGGCCCGCTGGGTGGTGGCGACCGCATCGTCCACATCGAAGGGTTTGGGTAGGTATTCAAAGGCGCCGCCCTGGTAAGAGGCCACGGCGCTGTCCAGATCGGAGTGGGCGGTAGTGATAATCACCGGCACACCGGGATGAATCTCATTGATCCGCGAGAGCAATTGCAGACCGTCCATGCCGGGCATGCGAATGTCACTGATAATGGCATCGGGCACATCACCCTCGAGTTCGGCCAACAGGTCGTCGCCGCTTTCGAAGCTGCGGGTGACGATACCCGCCTGATTGAGGGCCTTCTCCAGAACCCAGCGAATCGATCGGTCGTCGTCGGCAATCCAAACTGCAGGGGTATCGCTCATGATGCTTGCTCCAGCGGTATAAATAGCGAGAACTCGGTGTGCCCGGGCTCGCTTTTACACTCTATAAGTCCGTTGTGATGATTGAGTATGGATTGGGCAATGGATAGCCCGAGGCCAGAGCCCTGGGCCCGGCCGCTGACCATAGGCAGGAAAATCGACGCGCGTAGATCCTCCGGAATGCCTGGCCCGTTATCGACAATGTCCACCCGACATACCAGTCGATAGCGATGGGAGCCAATCGTAAATTGGCGCATGCTGCGGGTGCGCAGTATTACCGTGGGCTCGCCATCCTCGGGTGGGTCCTGTTTCAGGGCCTGCTGGGCATTGCGCATGACGTTGAGGAAGGCCTGAATCAACTGCTCCCGGTCACCCAGTACGTCGGGGATGCTGGGGTCGTAATCGCGGATGACCTGCAGATAGCCATCGCTCTCGGCTTCCACCAACTGGCGGACCCGCTCCAGCACCTCGTGAATATTCGTGTTCTGCTTTTCCGGCGCCTTGTGAGGCCCAAGCATGGTGTCGACCAGATTGCGCAGCCGGTCGGCCTCTTCAATGATGATGTTGGTGTAATCGTGGAGGCGGGCGTCGCTCAACTCTCTGGCCAAGAGCTGGGCTGCGCCGCGCAAACCGCCAAGGGGGTTTTTGACTTCGTGGGCAATGCCGCGAATCAGTGCCTGGCTGTTCTGCTGGGAAGACAGCAGCCCCTCTTCCCGGCTAATCCGCAGGAGGCGGTCCAGCGGCTGCAACTCGATAATCAGCGACGTGCGCTGGCCTTCCAGCACCGGTGTAACAGCATAATCCACGGTAATCTCAGCACCCGAGCGCAAGGTCAACACGGTTTCGCGCTTGGTGTAGGCCTCACAGTTGTTAATCGCATCGAGCAACTTCACTAGGGTGTCTTCCTGTTCGTGGAACAGGCGGGTAATGGCCTCGCCATGAATGCGTTGGTCGGAGACCGCCAGCAGGGATTCCGCCGCCGGGTTGATGTAGCTCACCGTCAGGTTCGGCTCGACCAGCAGAATCGCTGTTTTGAGATTGTCGAGAATGTGGTGGTGAATGTTATTCGGGGGCATAGCGTCGCCGGGGCTCTAATTATACGCAAGGTTAGCAATTTCCAGGCCAAAGAATATTGCGCCGACAAGGGGCTTAACCGCGCGAAAAAGCCGCCAAGTACCATAATGGTGCGGCCTCCCGGCAGGACTTCCTGCTAATCCAGTCAATAGCCCAGGTCGGACGAGCGCTTAGTGTGCCCCAAAATAGTGCTCATGCAACTATTTTGCGCGTGCCGTTGCCTAGTTGTTGGGCCAGTACACGGTGATGCGGCTCTCATCCTGGCGCTCCACGCGATTCTTGGGGTCCAGTAGGCGGGCCGAGATCAGCCGCTGTCCGCGATTCAGGTGGGGGATGTTGACCTGGGTTTGCCGACCCTTTTGCAGCACGTTGCCGTCGAGACGGAACTCGATCTGGTAGCCGGGCGGCAAGGGGCGATCCAGAGAGAGGTTGACGCTCGCGCCCAATAAGCCATTGGCGAGCACAGCGCCATCAGCAGGCTGGGTGATGCGAATATTGGGAATATCCTCTGACACCGCCGCTTTCTCGGGTGCCGCGGGCTTGGCCTCGGGAGTGACTGCCGGGGTGGTGTTGGCGGGAAGAAGGTCGACCCGCTCACTGCCTTTTTGCGGCGTGTCACTAAACACCGGGGTCCCCCGGGAGTCGGTGGATCGATAAATTTCTGCGCTAACCACTGTCGTCAGCGAGAGGCTCAGCGCCATGCAAGCCAGGTATTTCATTGCGGGGTGCTCTTCGGTGTCGACCTTGCCAGTATTCTCCCTGCCGTCCTGACTCGCAATAAAAATCAGGCAAAAAAAAGCCCGCCAGAGGCGGGCAAAAAGACCTGGAGCGTGTGGATTACACGCTGTAGTACATAGCGAACTCGACCGGGTGAGTGGTCATGTTCAGATTTTGGATATCTTCCTGCTTGAGGGCGATATAAGCGTCGATCATGTCGTCGTCAAACACGCCACCGGCCTTGAGGAAGTCACGGTCAGCATCCAGTGCTTGCAAAGCCATTTCCAGGCTAGAAGCAACAGTGGGGATGTTGGCAGCTTCTTCTGGGGGCAGATCGTACAGATCCTTGTCAGCGGCATCGCCGGGGTGGATCTTGTTCTGAATGCCGTCCAGGCCAGCCATCAACATGGCCGCAAAGGCCAGGTAAGGGTTGGCAGAAGGGTCGGGGAAGCGAACTTCAACGCGGCGTGCTTTCGGGTTGCTAATGAAAGGAATCCGGATAGAAGCGGAGCGGTTACGGGCAGAGTAAGCCAGCATAACGGGCGCTTCAAAACCGGGAACCAGACGCTTGTAAGAGTTGGTTGACGCATTGGTGAAGGCGTTGATGGCGCGAGCGTGCTTGATGATACCGCCAATGTAGTACAGGGCAGTTTCAGACAGGCCGCCGTAAACGTCACCGGTGAACAGATTCTGGCCGTCTTTGCTCAAAGACTGGTGAACGTGCATGCCGCTGCCGTTGTCGCCAACCACAGGCTTGGGCATGAAGGTCGCCGTTTTGCCGTAGGCGTGAGCAACGTTGTGTACGCAGTACTTCAGTACTTGTACTTCGTCAGCTTTCTTCACAGCAGTGTTGGGGCCAACACCGATTTCACACTGACCTGCAGTACCCACTTCGTGGTGGTGTACTTCAACTTCCAGATTCATGTCGGTCATGGCGTTACACATGGCAGCGCGCAGGTCGTGCAGGCTGTCGACGGGGGGAACGGGGAAGTAACCGCCTTTCACACCGGGGCGGTGACCCATGTTGCCTTCGTCGAAGTTGTCGCCAGACTGCCAGGCAGCCTCGTCAGATTTGATGGCGTAGCTGGCGCCTTCCATGCTGACTTTCCATTTTACGTCGTCAAACACGAAGAATTCGGGCTCGGGACCAAACAGTGCGGTGTCAGCGATACCAGTAGAGCGCATGTAGTCTTCGGCGCGCTGGGCAATGGAGCGTGGGTCGCGGTTATAACCCTGCATAGTGGAGGGCTCAACAATGCCGCAGCGGATGATGATAGTGGACTCTTCGGTGAAGGGGTCCATTACAGAGGCGCTGTCATCCGGCATCAGGATCATGTCAGATTCGTTGATGCCCTTCCATCCAGCGATGGATGAGCCGTCAAACATTTTGCCATCTTCAAAGAAGCTGGCGTCAATTTCGCCGATGGGCAGAGTTACGTGCTGCTCTTTACCCTTAGTGTCGGTGAAGCGCAGATCAGCCCACTTCACATCGTGATCGGCGATCATTTTCAGAGTGTTCTCTGACATTCGTTATCTCCTCCAAATAGAGAGTATTTTTAGAATCGGTTGGGCCCGAAATTCGCGATTATATTCTCATTGCACTGGGCCCGCATAGCGCGCCCTTTGTGTGTGCCCTTTGAAGCAAAATGCGTGCCATTAAATTGCGCGCATTTTCACGCTGTTTATCTCGCTTTCCGAGGGTGGTGCTTAAAAAATGTGCAGAAAAATAGGGGTAAAGCTTTATTTTGGTGCGTTTTATGGGTTTTGTGCTTGATTTTGGTGCGTTCAGGCTGCCGATTTGAGCTCTGACCCACAGCGGCAAGTTCGCTATAATGCCGCCTCATTTTTCCACCCCCGCCGGTCTGTTCCATGAAGTTCGTCATCAAGTTATTCCCCGAAATCATCATCAAGAGCAAGCCAGTTCGCAAGCGCTTTACTCAGCAATTGCGGGATAACGTCAAGAAATTGCTCAAGCCGCTGGATCCCAATGTGGTGGTCACCCGGGAGTGGGATCGCCTGACCGTCGACAGCGACAGGGATGATCCCGCCTTGGTCGCCGAGATGAGTGACGTTCTGGCCAATACCCCCGGCATCGCCCATTTTCTGGAAGTGGCGGAATACCCCCTCGGCGATTTCGAGGACATTTTCCAGCGCACCCGTCTCGCGGTGGGGGATTCCCTGGCCGGCAAAACCTTTGTTGTCAGGTGCAAGCGCAGCGGCAATCACGATTTCAGCTCCACCGATGTCGAGCGTTATGTTGGCGGCGGTCTCAACCAGCATTGCCAGACCGGCGGCGTTGATCTGCGTAACCCCCAAATGACCGTGCGCCTCGAAATCCGAAAAGAGCGACTGTATATCGTGCGTCGCCGCCACGAGGGGCTGGGCGGTTTTCCGATGGGCAGTGTCGATGCGGTAATGTCGCTGATCTCCGGCGGCTTCGACTCGACCGTTTCCAGCTTTATGACCATGAAGCGCGGCCTGCGCACACACTTCTGCTTTTTCAATCTGGGCGGCCGCGAGCATGAAATGGGTGTGCAAGAGGTGGCGCTGTATCTGTGGCAGAAGTTCTCGGCATCCCATCGGGTGAAGTTTGTATCAGTGCCCTTTGAGCCCGTTGTGGCGGAAATCTTGAAGAATGTCGACAACTCCCAAATGGGGGTGGTGCTCAAGCGCATGATGTTGCGGGCTGCATCGCAGCTCGCTGCCCAGCTGGAAGTGTCGGCGCTGGTGACGGGCGAGAGCGTTGCCCAGGTGTCCAGCCAGACCCTGGCGAACCTTTCAGTCATCGATAGCGTGACCGATACCCTGGTGCTCCGACCGCTGATTACCAGCGACAAACAAGACATTATTCGCATCGCCGCCCAGATCGGCACCGAGCAATTTGCGGCGAGCATGCCGGAATATTGCGGCGTGATTTCCGTGCGCCCGACGACCAAGGCAAAGCCGGAGCGCATTGTCGCGCAGGAGGCCAATTTTGACTTTGCGGTGCTCGATGCCGCCGTAGCAGCGGCCCGGATGATCACCATTGATGATTTGGCCGACGAGGAATTTGCCAAGGTCGATGTGGAGGTACTGCCGGTACCCCTGCCGGACGCTGCCATTATCGACGTGCGCCACCCCGACGAGATCGAGCGCCGCCCCCTGCGGGTAGGGCAGACAGAAGTGCTTGAGATCCCTTTCTTTGAACTTCACAGTCGGGCGGGGGATCTCGACCCCAAGCGCTGTTATCAGCTGTACTGCGAGAAAGGCGTCATGAGCCGGCTCCATGCGGCCCATATGGCTGAACAAGGTTTCAACAACATCAAGGTGTATCGACCCGCATGACGACGTCTGACATCGCACCGCTGTTTGCGGTGGAAATTAAACCTCGCTGGGCCGACCAGGACCCCTTCGGCCATATCAATCATGTGGCCTACTTCCGCTATCTCGAGGAGGCGCGAGTCGCCTGGCTGCTGGCGGACCCGATCGCGGCGATCTCTAATGAAGGTGATTATGGTTTGATCATCGCCCACACCAGCCTGAATTACCGCCGGGAGTGGCACCACCCTAATGCATTATTGGCGACCGGGCATGTGCTCAGCGTGGGCAGCGCCAGTGTGAAACTGCGCCAGCAACTGCTGGAGCCAGAGAACGGCCAGGTAGTGGCCGATGGCGATATCACTCTGGTGTGGATGAACTTGCGCAGCCGAGCCAGCGAGCCCCTGCCCGCTGCGGCAAAACAAAAACTACTCGCCCACCTGTTACCTGAGGGCGTTTAGGGCCTGTTAACAGGCCCTAGTTGGCCTTCTGGCTGGCCGTGCCCAGATTAAAGTTGTAGATCTTGAAGTGCTGATCTTCCAGGGTCAGCGTGGCGGTCATCACCGCGTGGCCGTTTGAGAAGGTGACATTGCTCCCATAGGTCAGTCGCGGCTGCTCGCTGAATATCGACAGTGCAGCGCTCAGCCGAGTCAGCTTGGGAGGCTCCATGCTTTCAAAGCGGCCCAAGTGGCTGTAGTGATCCATCAGGGATTGCAGTTGCTCTTGACTGACCTGCTGTCTGGCCGCCCGAGCCAGCAGTGCCTCTAGCGCCGGCGCCTGCCAGGTTGAGATATCGTTAAGCGCTAGCTCCAGGTAACGGCTGGCATTGGCCTGGTAGTGCTCCTCCACTTCGCCGCTGTAGTAGTACAGGCTGCCAAACAGAAGAATGCCGGCGATCACAAACACTTTCAGACTGATATTTTTCACGGTTCCTGCCAATCATTTTTTTGAAAAATAGTTAGCGCGTTAGGGCCACTAAAAAAGTGCTCCCAGGGCGCTGAACAGGCCGAGACTATGCAGGAAAACAATCAGAATGCCAATTGGCGCAATGTAACGCAGCAGCCAATACCAGGCCGCAAAGGCGGGCCCACCCTTCATACCGGTCTCGTCGAGCACCACCTTGCGCGGCAGGCGCCAGCTCACAAACAGGGCGATCAGCAGGCCGCCAATGGGCAACATGATGTTGGCCGTCAGATAATCGAGCGCATCAAACACTGCGCCGTAATGAATGGACGCAACGCCCCCAGCCCAGGCGATGCCGCCCAGCAAAAAGGTGCTGGGTACACGTCGCCAACCCCGTTTTTCCATCCAGGCCACGCCGGGTTCAATAAGCGAAATTGACGAGCTCAGTGCAGCGATGCTGACCAGCGCAAAAAACAGGCTGCCGAAAAACACCCCGCCGCTCATATTGGAAAAGGCAATGGGCAGAGTAACAAACATCAGGCCGGGGCCCTGGCCTGGTGTGAGGTCGTTGGCAAATACCAGGGGGAACATGGCCATACCGGCCATCAGAGCGATCCCCGTATCGAGCGCAGCGATAGTCAGCACAGTCTTGCCGATTGAGGCATGGCCGGGGAAGTAGGCGCCATAAGCCATGATCGCCCCCATCCCCAGGCTCAGGGTGAAAAAGGCGTGGCCCATAGCAATCAGCACCGCGTTGCCGCTCAAGCGGCTGAAATCGGTATCGAACATAAAATGCAGGCCGGCTTTGAAATTGCCATTTATCGCGCTGTAGCCGACCAGCAGCAGCAGGAAAATCAGCAGTAGCGGCATCAGAATTTCCACCGCCTTGCCGATCCCCCGGGTGACCCCGGCGGCAACCACCGACGCGGTCAGCAGGCTGAACAGGCTGTGCCAGATAAATTGTTGGCCGTCGCTGCTCAGTAAGTTGCCAAAGTGGGCTTCGATCTCTTCCGCCGGTGCGCCGCTATAGCTGCCGCTGGCGCTTTGAAACACGTACTCCAGTGCCCAGCCTGCCACGACGCTATAAAACATCATGGTCATCAGCCCGGCCACCATGCCGACCGCGCCAACCACGCCCCAGGCACGACTGCCGCCAGCGTCGCGACTCAGGCTGAGCATACTGTGAATGGGATTACTGCGCCCCGCTCGGCCGGCCATGATCTCGGCGATCATCACGGGTATGCCGATACACAAAATGCAGGCCAGATACACCAGGACGAAAGCGCCGCCGCCGTTTTCACCCGTGATATAGGGAAATTTCCAGATGTTTCCCAGCCCCACCGCTGACCCCGTGGCGGCAAGAATGAAAGTCCAACGGGATTTCCAGGTGATGCTGGCAGCTTGGTTCATGGTGGCAGTGAGCCCCTCTGCTGGGTGACGGAGCAGTGGCGTACGGCTCCGGCAAATTGGTTGATTTCTGCGTGCATTGACCGTTGCAGCGCTAGGCTACGTTCTGCAACTGCGAGGAAGGCTGCAAGAAGAGTGCCCCCGGCGACACATATCGACGGCATATAGTGTTCTGCGAAACACTTTTTGTTAGCTCGGGATTGTAGCGGCAAACAGAACAATGCGCAAATGCCGTGGCTTACCGGGCAAACGGAGGGGCTAGAACTGTCGGCGGTACGACAGTACCGGGGTGATTTGCACATTACTGCCACGGATGGCGGGAATGCTGCCGGAGTTATTGCCGGGGTTCTTGACCGGGTCCGACCAGGCATAAGTGGCGCCGACGGGGAACTCATGGGCCCACCAACCCCCGCAATGCATTCCCGCACGGCGTTCCGCTAGCGGGAGCCAAAATGACCGCCAGCAGTAACCGTTGAATTAGTATGAGTAGGTCTTAGCTCACCGAGCGGTCTCTTCCGGTCCAAAATGGCTGTCGCAATTCTGTTTTCAGCACTTTACCTGCTCCGGACATCGGTAGCGCGTCGATCACCTGCATGCTTCTGGGACATTTGTAGCCAGCGATGTGTGATTTACAGTGCTCGTACAGCTGGTCCTGAGTGAGGCTGTTGTCAGGGTGTAAAACGACAACGGCGTGAACTTGCTCGCCCATTTTCTCACAAGGAATACCAATCACAGCGCAACTGGCAACTGCGGGATGTTTGCAAACGATATTCTCGACTTCGGCGCAGTACACATTCTCGCCGCCAGAGATAATCATGTCTTTAAGGCGGTCAACAATAAAAATGTAGCCCTCGTCGTCCATGTAACCCATGTCGCCAGTGTGCATCCAGCCATTGATTAATGCCTCTTTGGTCGCATCGATCTTATTCAGGTAGCCCTTCATCATACTGGGCCCCCTGGCAATAATTTCGCCAATCTCACCGCGCGGCAGTTCCTGGTCATTAGCTCCTACTACACGGGTTTGCACGTGGAGCGCGGCTCTTCCACCGCTTCGGAGGCGGCCGAGGTGACGCTGCTTGGGCCTATGCATATCGGCAGGTAACACTGCCATCACGGCCGACATTTCCGTCATCCCGTAAACCTGTGTCAAATTAGCGCTTGGAATGATTTTCATCGTTCGGTCAAGCAGCGTTTCCGATGCGGGTGAGGCACCGTAAATAATATTCTTTACCGAGCTCGAGTCTGACTTGCACGCCTCAGCTGCGCCGACAACACTCTGCAGCATGGCCGGGACCAACAAGAGGTCGGTCAATTGGTGCTGCTCAACCAGCTGCAATACGGCCTCTGGATCAAATGCACTCAAAAAGACGTGACTGCCGCCACGAATCAGCAATGCCATCGTGGTCATCATGTCGGCGAGATGGAACATTGGCGCTGCGTGTAAGCCAACTGCGCCCTCACCAAAAACGCCTTCAGCCAACAAGGCCATAGCAGAACTGAAAACATTGGCATGGCTAAGCATGACGCCTTTCGGTGCCCCCGTGGTCCCACCGGTGTAAAAAACCCCCAGCAGATCATCGCCACTGGCCTGCGCATCGTCGATGGGAATGGCTGCGTCAATGAGCTGATTGAGATTAACGGTCTTGTTGGGCGCGATATGGTCGCCATTGTAAAAAACTGACCGTAGTGACGGAGCACCTGCGAGAATATCGCCGGCCTTCTGAGAGAAATAGTCATCAATGATCAGGGCCGAAGATGATGAGTCATTGAGGGAGTAGATGATCTCGTCATTACTCCACCTGAAATTAATCGGATTGACCGCGGCGCCAAGCCAGGCAATGGCTAAATAGGCTTCCAGGTAGCGATCGGAATTCAGTGACAGAATAGCAATTCGGTCTCCCTTCTGTACGCCGTGCATTGCAAGGGCGCCCGCCAGCTTTGACACTCGCTGCTTCAGTTGCAGAAAAGTCTGGGTGCGCTCGCCGTGACGGGTGGCGATGCCGTGGGGGTGTTGCTGCACGGCGCGATGAAGCCCTTGCGTAAATTGCATGTTTCTTCTCCATTATTATGACCGTTGAGAGGGGCGACGCGTATCACTCCGGACGCTTATCAGTAGGTGATTCCCGCGGCCACCGCCTGGGTGCGAGTCGATGCCAATTTAGCAATCCACCTTCATAATTACCGACTTGGTTTCGGTGTAGTGGTCCAGTGCGTCTTCGGCATTTTCCCTCCCCCAGCCCGATTGTTTGAAGCCACCAAAGGGAATGTTTGGGTCAGGGGAGAGCTGAGTATTTACCCACACCGTGCCCGCATCCAGGCTATTGGAGAGCTGGTGGGCCTGCTGCAAACTGGATGTGTAGACATGTGCTGCGAGACCGTAGCTGGAGTCGTTGGCCAGTGCGGCCACGTCATTTAGGTCATCGTAGGGAGTGGCACACAGAACCGGTCCGAAGAACTCCTCCCTGAAAGCGGGGTTTTGACGATCCTCGGTTACCAAAATACTGGGGCTGATGAAGTATCCGCTATCTCCATGGCGAGTGCCCCCGGTGAACAGGCTCGCGCCGTGGCGCACACTGTCATCGACACGAGCAAGAATGCCATCCATTTGTTTTTGGCTGACCACTGGTCCCAGCAGCGTCTCAGGATCGAGACCTGGGCCGATTTTAAAGGTCTCGGCAACGCTCGCGATTCCTTCCAGTATGCGGTCGAATTGCTTGCGAGGCGCAAAGAGGCGGGTGCCGGCGAAACAGATTTGTCCTGCATTTGCATACACTGCCTGGGCGGCGCCGGGGATTGCCAATTCCATGTCGGCATCGGGGAGAATAATCGTCGGGGATTTGCCACCCAATTCCAGCGTGACGCGCTTCAGGTCGTGAGCAACGCTACGGACAATGGACTTGCCCACTGCAGTTGACCCGGTAAAGCTAATTTTATTGATGCCTGGGTGTTCGACGAGTGCCTGGCCGGTTTGGCCGTCTCCCAAGACAAGATTAAAAACCCCAGGCGGAAACCCCGCTTCGCTTATCAGTTCCGCTAATTTTAGTGCACTGTAGGGTGTCTGCTCTGCGGGTTTGAGTATGACGGTGCATCCCGCAGCTAATGCCGGGGCCAGTTTCCACGCAGCCAGAACTAAAGGGAAGTTCCAGGGTACGATAGCGCCGACGACACCAACCGGCTGGCGACGGGTATACGCATGGTGTGAATCAAGTGGCTGCAGCGCAGGCGAAAGTGATTTGCCGGAAAGTTTGCTGCACCAGCCGGCAAAATAGCGAAACCAGGTGATTGTCATCGGCACATCAACCGAGCTGGAAAAGGCGATGGGTTTTCCGTTGTCGAGCGATTCAATCTGGCCCAGCTGACTGGCATTTTCTTCAATCAAGCTGGCCAGCCGGTGCATCAAACCCTCCCTGACCATGGGCGGCATATTGCGCCAGTGTGGGTTGTGAAACGCCGCCCGGGCGGCGCTGACGGCTGCGCCGACGGTATGCTGGTCGCCGCTGGGAATCTCACCTATTTGTGTGCCATCGGCAGGATTGATAACGGGGATAACGCGATCGCCGCCCCCAACCCATTCGCCATTTATGTAATGCTGTGAGGGTGGAAGCTCGATGTTTGCTGTCATTTACTCTGCCTCTTCCTGACGTGTTGTTAACAGTACGTCAGGTAGTGTGGGGCATGCATAGCATCTCGCCACCAAACTTTGGTCTGGCAGTGGGCAATCGATCAGCCGGTCATTTCACGACCGAAGATCCGCCGCGCGATCACCCAGGTTTGGATCTCATTCGCGCCTTCGTAGATTTCGCCAATTTTCGCATCCCGGTAAATCGATTCCAGTGGGAAATGGGCTTGGGGGCCTGATAAGGTTTTTACAAATCCGTATGCACCACAAACCTGGATAGCGTCTCGCGCGATATCGCAGGCCACTCGTGAGCCAGCCAGCTTGGCCATGGCGGCCTCGGTATCTGCAAGCTTGAATTTGTCGTAGAGCAGTGCCGCTTTGTGGCAAAGATTGCGGGCAGATTCAATTTGCAGGGCGTAATCGGCAAATTTGTATTGCCAATGCTGAAAGCGAGCCAGCTCCTGCCCAAAAACCTTGCGTTTGCCCATGTAGTCGGTTGCGAAGTCGAAGGCGGCTTGTGACATGGCGCAACCAATGGCGCCGATTCCCATGCGACCTTGCACAAGTGCCTGAATGGCCGTGCGAAGTCCGCCCCCTACTGTACCCACCACGGCCTCGTCGGAGGCAAACGCATTGGTAAAAGTCACGTCGGCAGTCTGCTGAACATGATTCCCCATTTTCAGATCGGGATCGCAAACGCTGACCCCTTCCTGGCTCATATCGACCAGCAGCATGGTAAGGGCGTCCCCTGTTTTACAGAGCGTTAAAATCAGGTCGCCGCAAGGAGAATTGGTTATCCAGCGTTTGGTGCCATTGATGCGGTAACCGCCATCGATCTTCTCGGCGATAGTTTCAACAGACTTGGCCGACAAATCAGTGCTGGCGCCAGGTTCAGAGGTGGCAAAACAGCCCACAAACTCGCCGCGCACCAGCTTGGGGAGATACGTTTCTCTGATACTGGGCTGAGCATTGTTGAGGGTGCTCCCCACTAGAATAGCCTGGCCATCATAGAACGCCGATGCCAGGCTGGGGCAGTAGTAACCGAGCTCCTCTAAAACCGTCATGGTTGCCAAGGTAGGAAATTCCAACCCGCGGCCACCAACATCGGCGGGAAAAGGAATTTCGAACAGGCCAGCCGCAGCCATGGCGTCAAATTCCCTGCGCGCGAAGGTGTTCTTGGACTCTGGTGTGGTATTGAGCCGGTGGGCGACGGGGCGGATCACGTCCTCTGCAAACTCGCGCACTTCTTTGCGGATCTTAAGGGTCTCTTCTGGGGTGAAGATATCGTTGAAAAGGGTGTCTGCATGACGCTTCATGATTTTCGATCCTGGGTAAAGCTCTTTGGTAGGCTCCAGTGTAAGGAGCGGCAGATTGACAAAAACCCGACTTTAGTTAGGGCCTGCTGATAAAACCCGCAGGGTGACTGCGCAGCCCTTGTCAGAATCACTGTCCGGGTAAGGGGTAGGTGCTGACAGCAAAGGGGGTTATAACAAAATATCAAGTTCTCCGGCTTTCCACATCATGGCCGCCTGCCGCGGCGGCCCTCAGAATTGTACTGAGCTGCCGCGCAACGATTCTGTTTTTGGCTGTTGGTGCGGGTATGCATCGGTCAACAGAGTCTGAAGGCCAAGGATGCAGGTCATGCCTGCCGGACCGAATTTTTGCCGATCATTAGCGAGTACGAAGGGCTGCCATGCAGTCCGAAATCCCTTGTGCTGCGGCCCTTCGGGAGTGTCCACGCGGGCGCTATGAGTGTGACCTTATTTGCCGCATGGACCGCTATGGTGACCGAGTCACTGACGCAAAAAGAGAGAGAATTATGACGAGCCAACAGGGCCCGCTTCGGGGCTTGAAAGTGATTGAGATCGAAGGTCTGGGGCCGGCGCCTTTTTGTGGAATGATGCTGGCCGACATGGGCGCAGAGGTGATTTCTATCACCCGCAAGTCCGCCAAAATGGCTCGCCCTCATGCGATAAGTGAGCGGGGAAAGCGCAGCATCGCCGTGAATTTGAAGTCAGAGGCGGGGGTGGCCTTGGTGCTTCGCCTGTGCGAATCCGCCGATGTACTCATCGAGGGGTTTCGACCAGGGGTTGCCGAGCGTCTTGGCATCGGCCCCGAGCAGTGTCTGACGGCGAATCCCAAACTGATATACGGCCGGATGACCGGCTGGGGGCAAGATGGTCCGTTGGCGCAGGCTGCAGGTCATGATCTGAACTATATTGCCCTGTCAGGGGCGCTGCATGGCATGGGGCATCCAGATAGGCCGCCGCGTCCACCGCTCAATTTAGTGGGTGACTTTGGTGGCGGAGGCATGTTTCTGGCCTTTGGGATTCTGTGCGCCGTCTACGAGACGAGCCGTTCTGGCAAGGGGCAGGTAATTGATGTTTCGATGGTGGAGGGATCTGCCAATTTGATGCACATGATGTACGCCTGGATGGCAGAGGGCCGCTGGCAGGATGAGCGGGGCGTCAATCTGCTCGATGGTGCGGCCTACTTTTACGATAGCTACGAAACAGCCGATGGCAAGTTCATCACGATTGCTGCCCTTGAGCCCCAGTTTTATGCGCTGCTACGGGACAAGCTCGGCCTATCGAGCGCGGAGTTTGATGACCAGCATAATCGCGAGCGGTGGCCAGCCCTTAAGCAGAAAGTTGGAGAGATCGTTCTGACTCGTTCGAGAGACGAGTGGTGTGAACTGCTTGAAACAACGGATGTTTGCTTTGCCCCTGTGCTGTCTATGCGCGAAGTGCTTAACCATCCCCATAACCGACATCGCCAGAGTTTCTACGAGGAGCAGGGGGTGCTCCAGCCCTCGCCCGCACCGAAGTTTAGCCGCAGCGCCCCTGCCCGCCCGGCCCCTCCGCATTTCGCCGGTGAAGACAACATCGCGGTGCTTGCTGAGCTCGGCTACAACGAGGATGACATTAATAATTTGATCGCAACAGGCGTTCTTGTTTGATCTGGTCTGCGCTGGGGGGACGTCAACAGGATGCACGGCCGACCGCTGTCCGGCGTTCGGTGGCAAAAAAGAGACAAAAAGGAAGCAAAGGAGAGTGTTATGCCGTTTCAACTCAGTGACGAGCAACAGTTAATTCAGCGTGCTGCTCGGGATTTTGCTTGCGGAGAGCTGGCGAACAATGCGGTGGCGTTAGATCAGGGTGTCGGCCAAGACATCTTCTTCAAAAATCTAAAGGCTCTCGCGGAGCTCGGTTTTATGGGTTTGAACATTGACCCTGAACTCGGAGGCTCGGGGGCAGGAAGCATTGCCTTTAGTTTAGCCATTACCGAATTGGCCAAGGCGTGTGCATCAACTGCCGTGACGGTTTCGGTAACCAACATGGTGGCGGAGGTCATTCAGTCAGTCGCCTCCGCTGAGCAAAAGGCCTTTTACTTGCCAAAGATTTGTAGTGGCGAATATCCGGCGGCGGGCTTTTGTTTGACAGAGCCCGGTGCGGGCTCCGACCCTTCTGCAATGCGAACCAGTGCCGCTTGGAATGGCAGTGAGTGGGTGCTCAATGGCGCCAAAGCTTATATTACCAGCGGCGAATTCGCCGGTGTGTTTGTTGTGTGGGCCGTCACCGACAAGAATGCGCCGCGGGGAAAGGGTATTTCGTGTTTTCTGGTGGAGCGGCAAACACCCGGACTTGTTGTTGGTCCAGCGGAAGACAAAATGGGGCAGAAGGGGTCGGCAACGAATCCGGTCTACTTTGATGACTGCCGCATTCCCGCTTCGGCGTTGATGGGCGAACTCAACCGAGGTTATCAGGTAGCGCTGGGGGAATTGGCGGGAGGCCGAATAGGCATTGGGTCGCTGGCGCTGGGTGTCGGCATGGCGGCGATGGAATATGCCCGCGACTACGCCAGGGAGCGTGAGCAGTTTGGCCAGCCCATTGCGAACTTCCAAGCCATTCAGTGGATGTTGGCTGATGGTTTTACTGAACTAGAGGCGGCCCGCTTGTTGCTAATGCAGGCGGCATACCTGAAAGAGGCCAACCTGGATTTCGCGTCTCAGGCGTCCATGGCAAAACTGTTTGCCACCGAAGCAGCAAATCGTGCCTGTTACTCTGGTCAGCAGATCCTGGGTGGCCATGGATACAATCGGGAGTACCCCCTGGAGCGCTTTGCCAGGGATGTTCGCATCACGAGTATCTATGAGGGCACTAGTGAGATTCAACGAATGATTATCGCCAGGAAGTTGTTGGCGTAGGCCGTTCCGGGGATATGGGTGGCTGCGCTCTGGAGTGGGTACTTTAAGTAAATGATAGTGCCGAAAAGTGTGGGCGCAAATTGGGATCGGAGTTGGGTATTGGGGCTAGAGCTAAAAGGGGGCGCGAAGCGCCCCAAGCGGTGGATTTCGGCACTGTACCTCAAAGAGGCAATGCGAGGGGTGGAAGCAAGGCGGAGCCCGCTGACAACTGGCCCAAAATTAGACTCAGAACCACATCCGGCCGAATTTGGTCATCAGGTAGCTGGCCACTAAAGGCATCTCCAGTCCCATCGATTTTCAGTGGTGCAGATAGGATCGGGGCCGCCGGAACATAGGCCAAGCCAGGAGAAACCAGCGTGCCGCCGCCGAGGAGGTAATTGGGTAGGTTGGCTGGCCTGGTGAATAAGACCTCTAGCACGGGGACAAACCCCTGAGCCAAACTAATGTCTAGCGAGGTCGGTACCAGCTTGGGGATATCCTGAAAAGCTGGCGAGACGATTGTCGCAGCAAAAAGGAGGCCATCCAAACTCCCGCTCAACTCATTAGGGTTGAGCGTGCGCAACAGATGGGCGCTGTCAGTAAGCTGATCTAGAGGCAGTGCGCCAACAATAGCGCTGTCCAGGCTTGCGCCATTCAGCAGATCGCCAACAACAGGAATCTGAGCATTGGCGCTCGCGGCAATGGAAAGTGTTATAGACGAAAGGAGGCGCTTGGTCGGCGTATTCATTTTATTATCCTGACTGCTTTATTGAGTGACACCGCGCGGATCAGCCTCGCAGTATCCATGGTGCTGACACAGTAAGCGATTGCGATATCGACGGCACCAAACCAAAGTTTGGTCGTTGGTGCCGGAGCGCGGCTCAGGTGCGAGCGATGTGGCCGGTGTGGTGATCGTGCGTACTGGCTAGCCAATCGCTCTGTAGGCCATACCTATGGTTAGGGTATGCTTGGAGCAAGACGGTTAGTATGGCAAGAAAATGTTTAGTCTCGGGGCCGTTATGACAGTTTATTCCTTTGTTTTCATTTATTTTTCCTGCATTTCTGCAGCCGGCGTCGCGCTTGCCATCCTACGCAGCGCCAAGCTCAGGTTGCCGGGATGGTTAGGGACGGCGCACGGTATGGTCGGACTCGCTGGGGTGGGTATATTTTTTGTGCTTAACCTGCTGCAGTCTGAATCTGATGGCTTGGATGGCCGCGTTTGGTGGTCCCTGGTAGCATTCACTGTCGGTCTGTTTGGCGGCCTGATTTTCTTCCGCGTATTGTTTCGTCGAAAGTTTTCTGTGCTCGCCGCCATAGCGCATGGGGCGGTAGCTGTGCTGGGGTTAGCTTTATTATTTCCCGTTGCTTTCCCGGCTAGTTGATAGCCCGCTATCTTGATATTCAACGCTGGGAGCTCATCCCTCGCGCTGAATGCGTCAGTAGTCAGAAGGAATGAAAGAGAATAATAATTGAGCGATGAAAAATTCTTTGCATAGTCACGAGCCCCCTAATTTCGGCTTTTCGGTTGTCAGCACCCGGGCATACGAGCAAATCACGGAATCGCCGCTCCCGCCCTCAAAGGTCAGCCAGATTGTGGCGCCCACTGGATACGGCAAAACGGTATTGCTGACCGCTCTCTATAATGATGCGGTAAGCCGTGGAATTTCGACCTTCTGGATTTGCCTTTCTGATTTCGATGACACCAGTGAAAGGGTTCTGGCGCGCTTTGAGTATTTCATGAACCCGGATGTCGACTCACACTTTCGTACTGAGGATATGCACAAGAGCGATGAGCCGGTTGAGCAGCGGCTGGACCGGGTCATAGAGTTCTTTAGTCGTATTGAAGGTCCGGTGATGTTGTTCATTGACAACCTGGATTACTGCATTGACGAGACGTTGGGCGCACTGATCAATCATTTGGTGTTTGGCACTGGCAGCCAGTTTTTCCTCATGCTCGCCTCGACAAAAGAGCCCATGGTGAATTTCAGTCGCGCGATGCTAGCAGGGTTGGTTGCGCGGTATGGGTTTGAAGAGCTCGGCTTAAACCGTGACGGTGCCAGGCAGCTTTTCGGTCAATCACTTGCCGACGCTTTGGGAGAGCGAGGGCTTGAGCGTGCCGTTGAAGTCAGTGAGGGTTGGCCGGCCGCTCTGCGGCTAATGCAGATTATCCTGGCGAAGTCATCTGCGCCCGAACAGATGCTGGAGGAATTTTCCGGCGCCGACGCGGATTTGGCGCAAATGCTCAGCGAGCAATTGATTGGCAGTTTCGATCCTGAATTCAGCAAGTTTTTGTTTACGATTTCCCTAGTAAAGAGTTTCACCGGCCCCTTATGCCAAGTACTGTGCCGGGGGCAGAACACGGACGGCTTTCTTCAGCAACTGATCAGCAATAACCTTTTTATTATCCCCTTGAGCCGGCGGCGCGATGAGTATCGACTGCATTCGCTGTTTCGTGGCTACTTGATCGACCAGGCTCGACAGCGCCTGGGTGAGCCATATTGCCGGCAAACCTTGTTGGCCGCCTCCTCCTGGTTTGAAGAACGCGGAAGGTGGGTAGAGGCAATTGACTATGCTCTGGAGGCTGCTGACAACCGTATTGCGGTGGCCTGTCTTGAGCGAGTTGCCGCCAATTTTGTGCGGGATAAGGGGGACTTGAGTAAATACATAAATTGGGTTGAGCGCATATTGGCATCCGGCGGCGAGCCCGGCCTTGAAACGGATTACTGGTATGTGTGGGCGCTGGTTTTTCATCGTCGTTACGACTACGCCGAAAAACAACTCGACCGGTTGTCTCGACGGCTTGAGTCGGGCACGGGAAGCCAATTAGCCGGAATTCGTCGGCGAGTGGATATTATTAGAATCACTTGCGCGACCTACACTGATCATCATGAAGAAGCTAGAAGGCAGGGCCTGGTCTGGCTAGAAGAGCGCGGCGAGGATGATCCTTTTGATGTAGCCACAGTAGCATGTGGGGTTGGAATCAGTTTTGCTCAAGAGTTTGATTTCCTGAATGCGCGGAAGAATTTCGCGATCGCTCATAGCAGCATTCGCCAGTCATCCAGTGACTATGGAATGGCATGGGTCTCCGTTCTGTCGGCCCTGGTTGAGATACACGAAGGGGATTTCGGCCATGCGTATAACAAGTCGACAGAAGCGCTGAAGCGTGTTCGGCAGACCTCGGGGGACTACGCGGGCATAGTGAGTACGCTAGCTTCCTGGGCAGCTTTGGCTGCGGTGGAAACGGGGAGAGACGCCGAGGCGGCGGAATTTGTCCGGCTGAGCATGGGGCGGCTTCAGACTCACGGCGTGGTCGATACTGTCGCACATGCGCTGAATACGGCGGTGAAGCTGTGGGCAGGTCCCCTTGGAGACGGTATTTCCATTTCCAAATTGCGCGACATTGCCGAAGGATTCCCGCAGCGTCTCTCAGTGATGTTGTCCTGCTTCATCATCCAGCGATTACTCCGCCTGGGGCGCCTCGATGGCGCGATTGACGAAGCGAAGCGAATTGGCCTGGGGAGTGAGACAGCTCGCGAGAATCGGTTTCCGCTCACTCGCTTCTTGCTTGATCAGACTCAGTCTGATCTTGAAGTTGTTCAGGGACGATTGGCTCAAGCGGATGCACGAATCGCGAGAATGGTGGAGCACGCCAAAGAACAAGGTCGCTATGGGCATTTAGTGGAGCTAACCTTGTTGCAAATGACGTCGGCGCTGCGCAGCGCCCATCCCGAGAACGGAGCCAAATACTTAGTGAGGGCGGTGACCTTCGCAGCGAAGCGACGCTACTTTCGGCCGTTTCGCGAGCGCTCAGACTTGATTGCCGGGCTGGTAAACGAAAGCAAAGCAAAGAACTGGGGGTTTGCCTCTGCGGAAGAAAAAGAGTTCTTTGCCGAGCTGTGCAAGGGCTTGCCGATTGCTAACTCGTCGGTATTGGAGCAGATTGACGGCCTCGACGGTGAAATGAAGCTGCTTGAAACGCCAACGCCGCGGGAGCTTGAACTATTGCAACTGATCGATGCTGGGCTGAGCAATCAACAGCTTGCCGACCGACTTTTTGTGTCAGTTGCCACCGTGAAATGGCACTTGTACAACCTGTACAGCAAACTCAACGTAGCCAATCGTGCTTCTGCAATTGCTAAAGCGCGGGCCCTGAATCTCATCTCCAATTAAGGAATCTCTGCATAACCTGGTGAAACCCCAGGCTTTGCCTTGACGTGCTCTGGACGCCGTTGCCGCTCTCACCAACAACCTGCCTTGGCCCTCGCGCAGTGTCGTCGGAGTGCCGCATCACGTGCCAGAACGCCCCAAGGACTCCGTTGAGGCATTACCAGGTCGTGCGGGGGCTCCTTAATAGGCCCTAGATAAAAGCAAGAGGCCTTCTGGTCGTCGATCTACTGCCAATTCGTGTCTTGCATCGGCGTTTTTTAGGAATTGCCAAACTTACGGATGGGGTGAAGTTAGCCTCCTTTCGGCATTCTGTTCGTATCCGCAAACTCAGGGATTACCCGCCGTCTAAATTGCCAGGGGGCTTGCTATGTTCGACTATGCTAAATACTTACTTTCGCCGCTGATTCTTGGCTTGCATGCATGGGGGCTTTTGAAAGGGGGGGCTTATGCTTGGCTGGGATTTGGCATCCTCATGTGGGTGCTCGCATTTGATGCCTTTCTAAAGCCCAGCCACCATGTGCGTGACAAGCGCTTTCCGGTACTTTATGACCTGATCATTTCGGTCACTGTGTTGGCCTGCTTCGTGAACATCTATTTTTATGCGTACTTGGTTGGCAGTGGCCATTTTGCCAATGCGACTCAGGCTTTAGGTGCTTTTTTAGGCACGGTGATGATCGGCTTTGTCATCGGTGCGCCGCCAGTGCATGAGTTGTTTCATCGAGAAAACTATCTGTTGCGAACGCTTGGTCGAGTGGGGCAGTGCCTGGTATTTGATCCCTGGCGGGAAATTACCCATGTGGTGACCCATCATTTGCATACCGCGACACCCACTGATCCGGACTACGCGCGCCGTGGCGACACCGTGTACGGCCACTTTCTGCGGACCTTCCCCGGTCAATGGAAAGAGTCCTATCACCTCGAAAAAATGATGTGGACAAAGCGCGGGCGCAAATGGTTCGACCTGCGCAATGCCTGGGTATTTAAGGTGACCTATTTTTCAGTGTTCGTCCTCACGCTTTTTTGGGTGGGTGGTTTGATGGGGGGCGTACTGGCCTGTCTGGCGCTCATCCTAGGGCCGCGGATGATGCTAGAAGTCTTTAACTACTGTAACCACTATGGCCTCGTTTCGGCGACCCCTGGGCGTTTTAAAAAACACCACACGTGGAATCACCTGACGCCATTTACCCGAATTCTGGCGCTGGAGATTACCAATCACGCCGGCCATCACGATGACAGTTACAAGCCGTTTTATGCGCTGGAGCCCGATGAGGGGGGGCCGAAGCAACCTCCGTTTATCCTCTGTGTCTTGATGGCTTTTGTGCCCCCCCTTTTTATGATGGCGATGAAGCCGCTGCTTAAACATTGGGACGAGCATTATGCCAACCCGCAAGAGCGCGAGATTGCTGCGCGCGAGAATGAGCGAGCTGGCTGGGATGAAATGAACGACGGCGGCTCCCCCGTGGCGCCGTGGATGACGACCGCTTGAGGGAGAAGAGTTGGGGATGGGTGTAATGGAAGGTCCTGTAGAAAACAGACGTACTCAAGAGCGGCCGAAGATAAATATCAAAGTGTCTGGGGAACACAATGCGGCGTTCTCAATCAGTCCTAATGATATGCTGCTAAAAGCGGCGCTAGAGCAGAATATCGATTATCCCCACAGCTGTCGGGTTGGGGTTTGCGGCCAATGCAAGACAAAGTTACTTGCTGGAAAGGTCAGCCCCATGGTGGACTTGGCCCTGTCGCCACTTACAAACCAAGAGATTCTCGATGGATATTTTCTGGCGTGCCAGGGTAAGGTGCGCGGGGATATCGAAATCGAAGTCAGGTTGGGACATCACCATGTGTTTCCGGAGCAGCAGATATCTGGCCGCGTGAGTTTATGGAAGCGCCTGCCCGGCGATGTTATTGAGTTGCGCATTGCGCTAGAAAGTCCTTTTTTTTACGAGGCGGGTCAGTATGCATACCTCGCTGAGTCTGGCTCCTTCACTCGCCGGTGTTTCAGTTTCTCTGACGCGCCCCCATTGGACCCCAAAGTGGGGGCAACCGAAGTCGGATTTTTGATTAAGCGGCTGCCCGGCGGTCGCTTCTCCGAATGGCTATTCGAAAAAGATCGAACCGGAATCAAAATGTGGCTGCACGGGCCGTATGGTGTCATGGGGGTAGATGAGCCAAATGCAGACGGCCTGTGTGTGGCAGGTGGTACCGGGCTCGCCCCTGTGCTTTCGATTGTCGAACATCGCCTTAGAACGTCTGCGACAGCTTGCTTTACCGTGGTATATGGCGTGCAGAAACAGGCAGACTTGTTCGGCATGGACAAGCTGACGACGTTGGCATCGCGGCACCCCGGACGCTTATCCATCTTGCCAGTTCTCTCCCATGAGCCCGAAAATTCGGATTGGACCGGTGCGCGGGGGCTGGTAACCCAGCCACTCGATGAAAATTTAGGCGTCGATTTCGGCTCAGTGGCCAGCTTTATTTGTGGCAGTTTGCCTATGGTGGCCGCAGTTGAACAAAGATTACTGGCCTTGGGAGTTAATCCTGAGCGCATTCATGCTGATAAATTTTTGCCAAGTGGCTAAAAGGAAAAACCATGAAGAACGGTGCCTTAGCTTACGTTGAAATAGATGAAGCATCCTTGGTTGGGCGATTAGTTGTGAATCGCCCACACGTTCTGAACGCGCTAGATGTGGCTACTGCTCAGGCCATTCGTCTCGCAGCAGATCAGCTGAACCAGCGTCAGGATTTGCGCTGTATCGAATTTAGTGGTGCAGGGCGCGCCTTTATGGCCGGCGGGGATTTATCCGCATTCGCTGACGATTTCGCAAAGGCTGACAATGTTGTTCATGCCTTGTTAGATGCGCTCGAACCGGTTATCGCAACCTTTCAGACGCACTCAGCACCCGTGATTGCCAGTGTTCACGGTGCGGTCGCTGGAGCCGGCCTAAGCCTGTTGGCGGCCTGTGACTTGGCGGTCGCTGGCGCCAGTACGCGATTCTTGCTGGCCTATAACCAGATTGCTGCTCCTCCCGACTGCGGTGGTAGCTATTTCTTGCCCCGCCTTTTGGGCGAGCGCAAAGCGGCGGAACTGATGTACCTGGGGGAAAACTGGAACGCACAAGATGCGCAAGCGGCTGGGCTAATTAATAAAGTGGTCGCCGATGAGGAGCTGATATCGGTGACAGCGGATATGGTGGCAAAAATTGCTGCCGGCCCAACCCTGGCCTTCACGCAATATAAAAAGCTAGTAAGAAACGGCCGAGATAGAAGCCTGGACGCTCAACTGGCAGCAGAGCGTGAGGCATTTTGCGCAGCCACGAAAACCGCAGATTTTAGAGAGGGTGTGTCGGCCTTCTTAGCGCGCAGGGCGCCAGCTTTTCTGGCGCGCTAGCCTCGGGTCTCCACAGTAAATCGAGCTGGCCGGAGGCGGCTTATGTATTGTGGAGCCCGCTACCACACTGCCCAGACTAACAAGAATAATCAGACAAATACTAACAGGGGGTAACAATGGCCAGTCATTCGGTCACCGGAAAAGTCATCATGGTCACCGGCGCAGGTGCAGGCTTTGGCAAGGCTGCGGCCGAAAAGCTGGCATCAGAAGGTGCGAGTATTGTCGCGCCCGATATCGATGCTAGCGCCCTCGGCGCGACGCTAGATACCTGTCGGCGGCTCGGTGCAAAGGTGGTGGGTGGGTGCCACGATGTGAGTAGCGAGCGCGATTGGGAGCAGGTGCTTAGCAAGGCGGAATGCGAGTTCGGCAAGCTGGATGGTTTGATTAACAACGCCGGCTATATGCTGACCAAACCGTATCTGCAGACCTCGCTGGATGAGTTTCGCAAGATTCATCGAGTAAACGTGGAAAGTATCTGGATTTCAGTACAGGCAGCATATTCGCTGCTCAAGAAGGGGGCCAGCGAAAGCCCTGGCGGCAGCGCATCGGTGATTAATGTGTCATCGATTTATGGCCAGGTTTCTGGCTTCGCCCAGTCGGCTTATTGTGCAACTAAAGGGGCCGTCCGGATGCTGACTAAGTCCCAGGCCGTTGAGTTTGCTCGCGCCGGTGATGGCATCAGAGTGAACTCCGTACACCCAGGCCCGGGAAATACCGCGTTGGCGCAAACTGGCATCGCGCAGATGATGGCGGCGGGAATGGTCGCATCGGAAGATGAAGCGCTGACTTTTCTTCGTACGCTGATCCCGGCAGGTAGATTTGCTGAAGCGGAAGATATTGCTGACCTGATGGTGTTTCTTTGCAGTGATGCCTCCCGGTATTTTACGGGTGCGGAATTTACTCTTGATGGTGGTTATACAGCGCTGTAGGAATAGGTCCTGGCTGATGTATAAGACTAAACCCCAACCCGGGTGACGCCTATTCACCAATGCCAAACTTAAGGTTAGGGATTTGGCTGGGATGATTTTCTAAAATTTCACAATAATAATTTTTTGTGGGGTAGGTCACTGTGAAGATAGCAGAATTTAAGATTAATCCATTGGCGGCACAAGTTTCCCGGCCTGCCAGTATGGCAGCACTGTGTTGTTCCCTGTCTTTGATTGCTTCGATTGTTAATGCGCAAGATGTCGCGTCGTCTAAGAAAAAGTCAAATCGACTTCTTGAAGAAGTTGTCGTTACGGCCCAGAAGCGTGAGGAAAACTCACAAGACGTGCCGATCACGATGGCCGCGATTGGGAGTGAGAAGCTCGAAGCATTTGGTATTGAAGACACCGCGGATCTGCAGAAAATAACACCAGGGCTTACTTTCACCGAGCAATATGGGTACACCTTGATTTATTTGCGAGGTGTAGGCAGCGAGGCTTTTCTGCCCAATGCAGAACCTAGTATTGCGACCTACGTCGATAGTATCAATATTGCCAGCGCACATGGAAAGCAGGATGCAATTGGACCTGTCGAACGGATAGAGGTTTTGAAGGGGCCCCAAGGAACGCTGTATGGCCGAGCCGCTACTGGTGGTGCTATTAGTATTATTTCCAAGTCGTTGCCGACCGAGGGCTACACTGCTCAGTTGACGTATAACCAGGGCAATTACGATGCGCAGCATGTGATTGCTTACGGTGATGCAGCATTAACCGAGGATTTCGCCGCCTCTGTTGCGTATTATCACGACGAGCGCGGACCCTATGGCTACAACGAGGTTAACGGTTCGCGATCGTATGTCGATTTTCATGAAAAAGATCCGCTGGATGATTATTCTGAAAGTGTGCGGGTGAAAATGCGCTACTTCCTGGGCGATGACATTACCTTGACTGCAATTTATCAGCAGTCTGAGCAAGTGATTGCAGAATCTCTTCGCAACGAAAACATACGTCCGGGCGGTTTGGCCCTGGGCGCGACACCTGATGAACCCGACCGGATTTCCCACAACAATGTGAACGCCTATGTATCCAGCGAGAGTGATTTATTTGGCTTTATCGCGCAGTGGAATGCAGGCCCAGTAGACGTCAAGTTTGTTTATTCTGACCAAGATTCAAATGTGATGAATGACCTCGGTGCGCACACCGATTACGATGGCACTGAGCAGGAGCGCACCAGTTTTCATACCTATGACGAACCCACCTGGCAGGAGACCTACGAGCTACAAGTGAGCTCGAACGACCAAACGTGGTTCTCTGACAAGCTGAAGTGGGTGGCTGGATACTATCATCTCGAGGGCGGCGGTGGATTTGATCGTATCTTCTTCAATGTTTCTGGCGCTACAGCCGTGGGCAGCGTGGTGGCGGCACTGCCTGAGTCGGTGCGTAGTATCGTGGGTCCAATCGTCGACACCCGAGTCACGCTGGAGTCAGGCGGGAATATCACCATTGAGTCAGATTCGGTATACGCGCAGGGCGATTACAATATTACAGAGAGCCTGATCGCCACTGCCGGTTTGCGTTATCAAGAAGAGACGCGCGGCTTGGTGCGTAACTATTTAGACGTTGTTGATCCTACGTTGGGTGGCTTTGAGGGAGAGGCGTTAAAGTATTACCGAAGCGACGATCGAAGCCGCAATATCCATGTGGCCGATTTTGCGGTCCCTGATTTGAGCGATAACTCTCTTGCGCCTCGGTTTGCACTGCAATGGTTCGCAACTGAAAATATACAGCTATTTACTTCTTTGTCTCGCGCGTTTAAGTCCCAAACCTACAATATCTTAAACTTCTTCTCTGCACCTGACGCGGTGGAAAAGTCGACAACGACCGCTTTGGAGTTTGGTTTTAAATCCGACTTGTTTGATGACACGCTGCGCCTTAACGGCGCGATTTTCAAGTCGGTGACGAAGAACCCTATTTCCTCTGTGGTTTCCCTGACCTCTGGTGGCGTGGTTCGATTCTTCAATGCGGGGGAGTCTGAAACTGAGGGTGCCGAGCTGGAGGCGCTTTGGCAGCCTATGCCCGAGCTTAATCCGGGCTTGGCAATCAACAGTGGCGTGTCATATATCGATGCACGCTATACCGACTACAAAGACGGCTCGGCATTTGATGAGGATACTGGCCTATTTTATGGACCAGGTAGCTTGACCCAAATGCCAGGTCGCGACTTTTCCGGAAATCGCATTGCGCGTACTCCGCGATTTAGCTCCAACGTGGCGATAAACCAGTACCTCACCTTTGGCGAGTTCGGTGACATTGAAATAGGACTAGATTACGCCTTCAAAAGCGAGTTTTTCCTCACCTCTGCAGAAAATCCCAACGTGATGCAGCCTCAGTACGAGCTGTGGGGCGGACGCCTTTCATGGATATACGAACCAATGGGGATCACGGTTACAGGTTATGTCAGCAATGCTAAAGACGAGCTTTACGCTGTTCAGGTAATGGAAAATGACTATGGTGTTCAAGCAAATTACGGCGCGCCCAAACTCTACGGCGCCAAAATCAAAATTGAGCTCTAAGCACTGGTAAGAATCTTGGTGAAATCGACGCTAATGTAAGCGGCAGCGCTGATCACCACGCCCTTTCTCAGAGTCGGCCACGGCTCTGGGATTTTTTTCTTTCCATACTGGAAATTTAGAACGACGCTCTTTGTTGCGGAAAATCTCACTACCTTTTGTCATTTGGAGCAACGCTCCAGCCCAGGCCTAGGGAGGCCCTGCACAACCCGGTAATGCCTCAGCGGCGTCTTTGGGGCGTACTGGCAAGGAGCTGCGCGAAGATCAAGGCTGGTTGTCCTTGGTGTGGTCCGACACTCGGCGGTCCGACGTTTCGGCGATGCAGCGCCGTCCAGTGCGCCCCAAAGGCCCGCCCTCCGGCAAAGCCTGAGGTATCACCGGGTTGTGCAGAGCCTCCTTGGTTTCGCTGACGCCCACGGATTATCTCGACAAGGTGTAAGCAAATGAGAGGCCGGTTGGGCTGGGGAATTTATCCGTGTCGGTACTGGCGGGCCCTCTTTTGCTCGGCTGCGCTGTTTAGAATTGGCGGCGATAGGACAAGGCGGGCGTAATTTGAGCATTGTCACCTTGGATGGCGGGAATGCTGCCGGTATTGTTGCCCGGGTTCTTCACCGGGTCGGCCCAGGCATAGGTTGCACCTGCCGTAAACTCGTGGGCGTCCCGCCATCGGTAGCTGGCATTGGCCACCACGTGATTGCCGGAAATGGTAGCGAAGCCGGGATTGAAACGATCAGGTTTCACCAGCTCTTGCAGTGCTCGGGAGGCGCCCATGCGTAATGTCCAGGTGTCATTGGGAGCCCAGGCGAGGCCGGCTGAAATGGTGGTCAGATGATTGAAGCCCAGCGGCAGCGATACATTGAGTCGCTGGCCGTCAAAGAGGCCGCCTTCGGCCTGAAAGTCAAAATCGACATCGTCGAGCATGTGCTTCCACAACGTGCGGCGCAGATCGACCACCACGGAGATTGAGGGCGACAGACGATGGGAAATACCGATCACCGCAGCTTCTGGAAGCTGAAAGTTCCGTATGCGGCCCCGGCCTTGCAGGGGAATTTGGTTGCCGAGCAAGTCCACGGCGGTCAGCTGGCCGTTGCCTTTTAGATCCCCGACCCGCGTAGGGGCATCATAGGCGGCCGCTAAAATAGTGTTTTCACTCAATTGCCAGGAAGCACCAATCCGGCCGCCAATCCCCCAAGCCTGAAGTTTGGATTGCACCGGGCTGTTCTGCACAAAATCCATATGTACGCCTGCGACGTTGGGGAGAGCCGTTAACGCGCTGAGCCCACCACTCACGCGGTGCTGGGCCTGCAGCATCCGCACTTGCTGAATATCGAACAGGTTGGCGAGATTAGCGCCGAGTCTTACAACATCTAACGCAGCGCCCACTTTAAGCCGCGGGTGAGGCTGCCAAGCCAGCGCAAAGGGGATTTTGAGGGCGATTAACCGGGTGCTGGCGGGTAGCCCGGTATCGACATTGCCCGTGCTGGTGCGAGACAGGAACGAGCGGTCGCGAAACTCGCTGCCAAATCCGGCGGCAGCGAAGATCCCGGTGCCAAAAGCCCAGTGCTCAGCGCGATAGCTGTAGGCCAGTTCGGGTAGATCGTAGGGGCCACGGTTGTCGCCCAGGTGGGAATTGCGGACAGATTCATGGGTATTGCGGTTGTGGATATCGAGGTTGACGTGGATTTCCGAGTTCTGCCCCATGAACTCGTGCCCGAGCGGGTTACTCATCAATTCGGCCGGATTGAGCATCATTGCCGCGGCGCCAGTGGCGTGGGCAACTCCCGCGCCGGCAAATCCTCGGGCAACGGGGCCAAAACCCTCCATTCGTGCGACCTCCACCGCTTGACTGCTGGTCGACGACAATCCCAGCAGCAATCCGGCAGCACAGATCACTTGGCGATGGTAGCGCCGCCAGTCGGTTGTTCGGGGGCGGTGCGTTGACGAGGCAGTCCTTGCTGGCATCTCTGAATCTCTTGATTGACTAAGGCTGGGTTGGCAACGACCGGGGCGCAATCGTGTGGGTCGCAGTAAATCCCGCCGCGGCGAGGCAAGGCGTTAGCGAGAGTCGTAATACGGGAGGCTGAAGAGTGCAACGATAGGCACCCATTTTGCAAGACCTGTCATCAGTGCTGGTGTATACTGCGCGCCCAAATTTCTCCTACGATGTTCTTTCCCCATGATTAATGATCTGCGTAATATCGCCATTATCGCCCACGTTGACCACGGCAAAACCACCCTGGTGGACAAGCTGCTGAGCCAGTCGGGCACCCTTGACCGTCGCAATGAGGGTGCCGAGCGCATCATGGACTCCAACGACCAGGAGAAAGAGCGGGGCATTACCATCCTAGCCAAGAACACGGCCATCCGCTGGAATGACTACCGAATCAACATTGTGGACACCCCCGGGCACGCCGACTTTGGTGGCGAAGTAGAGCGGGTGCTGTCGATGGTCGACAGTGTATTGCTGCTGGTCGACGCGGTGGACGGCCCCATGCCGCAAACTCGTTTCGTGACGCAAAAGGCCTTTGAGCGCGGCCTCAAGCCGATTCTGGTGGTGAACAAAGTGGACCGCCCCGGCGCGCGCCCGGACTGGGTTATCGATCAGGTCTTTGACCTGTTTGACCGTCTTGGTGGGACCGATGAACAGCTCGACTTTCCGATTATCTACGCCTCTGCTCTGAATGGCGTTGCCGGCCTGGAGGCCGACGAACTGGCCGACGACATGACTCCCCTGTTCCAGATGATTGTCGACAAGGTGCCGGTACCTGAGGTGGATGTCGATGGTCCGCTGCAAATGCAAATTTCAGCGCTGGATTACAACAGCTATGTTGGTGTTATCGGCGTTGGTCGGATTACCCGCGGCAAAATGCGCCCCAACGAGCAGGTTGTGGTGGTAGGCGCCGATGGCAAGCAGCGCAAAGGCCGGGTGTTGACCGTGATGGGTTACCACGGTCTAGAGCGGGTGGAAGTCGAAAAGGCCCAGGCTGGCGACATCGTGTGTATCACCGGTATCGAAGGTCTGAATATTTCCGACACCTTGTGTAATCCGGAGAAGCCCGAAGCATTGCCGCCGCTGACTGTCGATGAGCCGACCGTGAGCATGACCTTCCAGGTGAACGACTCACCCTTCGCTGGCCTGGAAGGCAAATTTGTCACCTCCCGCAATATCCGTGAGCGCCTGGATCAAGAGCTGATTCACAACGTGGCACTGCGCGTTGAGCCCGGCGAATCGCCCGACAAGTTCAAGGTCTCGGGTCGTGGTGAGCTGCATTTGTCGGTATTGATCGAAACCATGCGCCGGGAAGGCTTTGAGATGGGGGTGTCCCGGCCTGAGGTAGTGCAGAAGGTCGTCGACGGCGTCAAGATGGAGCCCTACGAACAGGTGGTTATCGATGTCGAAGAGCAGCATCAGGGTTCGGTGATGGAAGAACTCGGTCTGCGCAAGGCAGAGCTGACCAACATGGAACCCGACGGCAAAGGCCGGGTGAAACTCGAGTTTATGGCACCCGCCCGCGGCCTGATTGGCTTCCGGGGCCAGTTCCTTACCCTGACATCCGGTAGCGGCATCATGACCACGGTCTTTGACCACTACGGTGAGGTGAAAGGCGGTGAAATGGCCGGTCGCCAGAACGGTGTACTGGTGTCGATGGTGAAAGGTAAAACCCTCGCTTACGGTCTGTTCAACCTGCAAGACCGTGGCCGGCTGTTCCTGGGTCATGCTGAAGAGATCTATGAAGGCCAAATCGTGGGCCTGCACTCCCGCTCCAATGACCTGGTGGTTAACCCGACCAAGGCCAAGCAGCTGACCAACGTGCGCGCCTCCGGCACCGACGATGCGCTGACATTGACCCCGCCCGTGCGCCACACCCTGGAACAAGCGTTGGAATTTATTGAAGACGACGAGCTGGTAGAAGTAACACCCAAAAGCATTCGTCTGCGCAAAAAACTGCTCACCGAAAATGAGCGCAAGCGAGCCGGCAAATAATCGACGGACCGCTTTAAGCGCTGGGACGCTGTTTCTGCCCTGCGCTACACTCAAAGGCACTGCCGGTTTCCGGTAGTGCCTTTTTTATGGCCCAGCATGTGTAAAGGCCGAGTGAGCAAGGAGATGGTGACGTGCAAGCTCTCTACCCCGACATCAAGCCCTACCAAACCGAGCGTCTGGCGGTGCAGGCGCCCCATGCGCTGTACCTGGAACAGGCAGGAAGCCCCGATGGCATTCCCGTGGTGTTTCTTCACGGCGGTCCCGGCGCGGGCCTGAACCCCAAAGCACGAAGCTTCTTTGACCCCCAGCGCTACCGCATTGTGCTGTTTGATCAACGGGGCAGCGGCCACTCCGAACCCCACGCCTGCCTGGAAAACAACACAACCCAGGCCCTGGTCGACGACATGGAGACCATTCGAAAACACCTGGGTATTGAGCGCTGGGTCGTGTTTGGCGGGTCCTGGGGCTCCACCCTGGCACTGGCCTATGCCCAGGCCCATCCGGAGCGGGTGGCGGCGATGATCTTACGCGGCATTTTTCTGTGCCGGCCCCACGAGCTGGACTGGTTTTACACTGAGGGGGGCGCCAGCCGCATCTTCCCCGATTACTGGCAGGATTTTGCCGAAGGGGTGGTCCGCCGGGAGGGTGAGAGCTGGACAGCGGCCTATCACCGCACCCTGCATGGCGATAACGAAGTGGCGCGCATGGCCGCGGCCAAAGCCTGGAGCCAATGGGAGGCGCGCTGCAGCACACTGCGCCCCAACCTCGATATTGAACAGGTGATGACCGACCCTCACGCTGCCGTCTCCATGTCCCATATCGAAACCCACTATTTCATGCATCAAGCTTTTCTCGGTGAAAACCAGCTGCTAGAAGGAATGGATGCGATTGGCCATATTCCCGGGATAATTGTTCATGGACGCTACGACATGATTTGCCCGCTGGAGAATGCAATTGAGCTCCACCACCGCTGGCCCGCATCGGAGTTGCATATTGTCAGAGACGCAGGGCACTCAGCTTTCGAGCCCAGTGTGGCTGACGCCCTGGTAAAAGCCACTGATGAAATCGCCGATATGTTAGAGGACGTCATTTGAATGGCCGCGCAGGAATACCCAGAACCCCGTCAACCTCAAAGGAGTTAATGTGAAAGCGTTGTTGCAACGGGTGCGGTATGCCCGTGTGGAAGTGGACCAGAATGTCGTCGGCCAAATCGATCAGGGTTTGTTGGTATTTCTGGGGGTAGAGAAAGGCGACGACCAGACCGCCATGGAGAAGTTGATTACCCGGATACTGGCGTACCGGGTGTTTGCCGACGAGGACGGCAAGATGAATTGCTCTCTCACTGACATTGCTGGCGGCTTGTTATTAGTCTCCCAGTTCACCCTGGCGGCTGATACGCGCAAGGGACTGCGACCGGGGTTTTCGACTGCGGCGCCGCCGGCTCAGGCTGAGCCTCTGTTTGATTATGGGGTGGCGTTTGCCCGCGAGAAACACACCAACGTGGCGGCGGGGGTATTTGGCGCCGATATGCAGATTTCGTTGCTGAACGATGGACCGGTGACTTTTTTATTGGAGGTTTGATGGGCGAGCCCTTCGCGCTCGGGGTGTTGTCTGTTGGGTCTTTTACCTTTACTGAGAGCGTGCCGAAATCCCAACAATAAAAACTAAACCCTCCCGTTAAGTGTTCAAAATTCACAATCCCGATTCCTATCCAGAACTCTCCATCAGCGTCGGGCGTCGAAGCCCCCAGAAACACAACATTCGCTATGGAGAGGTTTCCTATGAAAACATCGTCAAAACTCGTTTGGGCGCTCGGTCTGAGCACAGCTGTTCTCAGTGGTGCCGCGATGGCTAAACCCTTCAATTACACTTATGTAGAGGGGGGAATCGCCGATGTGGAAGACGACGGCGACAAGGATGCCGATTACACCTACCTCGGTGGTTCGGTGGCGCTGGATCCCCAGCAGCAGTTCCTGCTGCGCGGCTCAATCGGCAATCTGGATTACGGCCGCAATCTGGAGTTGGACACCTATAGCATTGGTGTGGGGCACCCGGTGAAGATTTCTCCCACCACTGATGTGCTGTTTGCCTTGGACTACAGCTTCGGTGAAACCGACAGTCGCAACCCTGCATTGGACGGTGTTGATGTGGATACCCTCACGGGCTCGGCAACCAGCCGCACCTGGTTGACCAACAACATTGAGGGTAATTTGATGATCGGTGTGGCCCAACAGGAAGTGGGTAGTGAAGACGATTCGGGTGCCGAAATCGGCGCAGGTTTGCGGGTGTATTTGATTCCCCAGTTTTCCATTGCTGCCAACATCAGCCGCAGTTTTGTCGGCGATCTGGATCGAGATCTGATTGGGGTCAGCGCCCGTCTGGATTTCTAAATTTCCAGGTGCCGTTAGTAAAAAACCGACCGCATCGCGGTCGGTTTTTTTTGGCCTTCTGAAAGCGCAGCGACGATTTATCAGGCGGTGCCTTTATCCCGAAGCTTTTCTGCCAGGGTTTTGCCGGTGAGCAAGCATGGGGTTTCGAGCCCGGCGGGGACCGACATAAAGCGGCGCATGGCCGCCGGATTTTGCTGCCGTTCTTGCAGAAGCTGAAAATCCCAGCGCAGTCGTTCTGGATCGTGGCAGTCGAATACCAGCCGTTTACTCTCTGCTGACACGGGCGAAATCAGCTCCAGGTAAACCTGCCGTCGTGCCTGGGAGTAGCGGTCAAGAATGTCGTCACTGACCTCGCCCCGGGTCACGGCAGCCAAGGGCTCGATCAGCGTAAAGGCGTCGTACAGGGCGCCCATCAGGCCAAAGCCACTGGTGGGGTTGGTGATGTGGGCAGCATCGCCCAGCAACAGCACGCGGTTTTGGCGGTAGGTGGGTGCCGTGCGCTGGTGCATGTTGTAGGCGGAGTGCAGCACCAGCTCAAAGGATTTGTCACCGGGCAAGATGGTGCGAATAAAGTCGGGAATCCGCTCGGCGGCGGTCTCTTCCGGGAGCGTGCGATCCTCGGCGTAGGTGACGCGCCACAAATCATCTCGACCGAGGTGGTAAACCACGGCGCCATAGACCGGATCGATTAAATACCCCGACTCCCAGCCATGGGCAGCAAAGTCATAGTGAATGTCGGTGGCAACAAAGCGCTGGGGCCAAGTAAACCCTTGAAAGGGCAGGTCGAGGGATTTGCGCACCGCGCTGCGGCCGCCATCGCAGCCGACCACCCAGTCGGCCTGATAGGTTTCGCTGCCATCGGGGCCGTTGACCGCCACGCTTACTCCCTCTGGCGACTGATTGAGGCCGATGAACTCCCGGCCCCATTGAATCTTGGCGTTGGCAAAACGCTGCAGATGCTTAAACAGAATTTCGCCAATGAGATCCTGGCCGAGGGTCAAGCTAAAGGGGCGGGAGGTCAGCTCGGCAACACTGCTATGGTCGTGAACCACCGTTTCGCCAGTGGAAAATATTCGCCAGCCACGCCGATCAACGAGGTTGCCCGCGGCGAGCATGTCATCAAGTACGCCGAAGTATTCCAGGCCGCTAAAAATGGGCCAGGCGTAGGCAATGGCTCGGGGGGTGTAGGAAATGGATTCGGTTTTTTCCAGTACGGTGACGTCGACACCGGCCTGGGCAAGGCCGAGCGCGCACATCAGGCCGGCGGGTCCGCCGCCGATGACAATGACTTTTTGATTCATACGGTGGCCTTTTTAGATTGGGCCGGCGGCGAGTTTTAATTGGGCCAGCGGCCAGGCATTATTGTATTTGTGTCACAGTCATTGATTCTGCTGTTTGGTGGCCGCCAGTTCAAGCCGCCATCCGCGTTGGCGCCACCAGGCGCAGGCCTGTTTAGAGCAGGCCCCGCTGTTGAAAGCGCTGGCGTTTGCGATAGGGGAATACGTCGGCCACATAGCCGGCACGGATTTTTTGCTGCAATTCCCGCCAGTAATCTGGGTCGTACAGGTCGCTGTGAAGCTGGTCGAATACTTTTTTGGCGGCCTGATTACCCGAAAAAAACAGGCGGAACTCCTCGGGGAAAACATCCTCGGGTTTCACTTCATACCAGGGATGGGTTGCCATGGCCTGCTCCTCGGTTTGCGGTTCGGGCAGACGGCGGAAGTTGCAGTCGGTGAGGGGGCAGATTTCGTCGTAATCGTAAAATACCACCCGGCCATGTCGGGTGACCCCGAAGTTTTTCAGCAGCATGTCACCCGGGAAAAGATTACCGGCAGCCAGCTGTTTGATGGCTTTGCCATACTCATCCATGACGCTGTACAGCTGGTCTTCACTGCAGTCCTTGAGGTAGAGGTTCAGTGGCACCATCTTGCGCTCAATGTAGACATGCTTGAGCACCAGCACATTGCCGTTTTCCTCGATTAGCGACGGCACTTCTTTGTAAAGCTCTTCCATCAACTCATCGGAGAAACGGCGCCGATCAAAGGCCAGGTTATTGAACTCCTGGGTATCGGCCATACGCCCACCACGGTCCCAGCGTTTTACCAGGCTGTAGCACTTCTTGACGTGATCCCGGGTCATTTCCTTGGGCGGCGTGAAGCGATCCTTGATCACTTTATAAACGTAATCAAACTCCGGTCGGGTAAATACCAGCATGACCATCCCCTTGATGCCGGGGGCGATAATGTAGGGGTCGCTGCTTTTCAGTGTGTCTTCAACGGCAAAGCGGAAGAACTCGGTCTTACCATGTTTCGGCATGCCAAGAGCGTTATAAAGCTCGAATACTTCTTTGTGTGGCATCAGCCTGCGTAGGAAGGCCACGTACTCGGAGGGAATTGACGCGTCGACCATAAAGTAGCTGCGGCTAAAGCTGAACAGAATGGAAATGTCGTCGGGGTCGTAGAGCAGGGTGTCGACGTAAATTGCTTGGGTTTCCTCGGTGTGGAGAATCGGCAGAACAAAGGGAAGGCTGAACTTGCCGCTGACCACCCTGCCAACGAGGTAGGCGGCCTTATTGCGAAAGAACAAGGACTCCAGGGTTTCTACCCAGATCTCGCCGCTGTTCTTGGGGATGCGGGGTATCAGATCCCGATTGACCACGTCGACGATAAAGCCGATATCGCGCTCGAGGTTTTCCCAGGGAATATTGAATTCACAGCTGAGCAACAGTTTGCGCAAGATGTCGGCGGCGTTATCACCATCAAAGCGGTAGATGTTGAGAATGGACTGGCTCGACATGGGGCCGCTGTGGCCCGACGGCGTCATGGCAAAGGTATGCTGATCGCGAATTTTTTCGTGATGAAATACGTGGCAGTAGATGGAGTTGAAAAAGGACTGGGCGATCTCGTAGTTGTCGTGGTTCTGGATCAGCTCCGCGTACTCTTCCTTGGCAATGGTCCAGTTTTCCCGGTCTTCCACGCTGCCACCGGTAATGGTGTAGGCCGCGTCAGCCACGATGGCGCGCTTCTGTTTCCACAGGTCCAGCCGGTCGCGCATGGCTTTCTGGCAGGCGTGCCAATCGGCGGCCTCAAAGCGGGCCTGGGCGCCGAGAGTGATGTTCTTGTACTCGGCGAAGAAGGCATCAAAGCCATTGAGTATGGCCATAGCCAGGCGGCGGGTAACGGCGGTCACGGTGGCGGTCCTTGTTATGGCCCGCGCGGCCGGAAGTGTCCACGCGGATGTTGAAGGCAGTTATTGTTTGTCAGGGGCGGTGAAAAGGCAATCGGCAGTCTTGCGCACCGCCGTTGCCTGTACAGACCTTAAATCAGTGCCTTGCTGGCAACGATGACACCGGTTTCGTCGGCGTAGAGGTAGTTGCCGGCGCTAATGTCGATGCCACCAAATTTCACGGTTACGCCAAGCTGCCCTTCATTGCGTTTGTCGGTTTTGCGGGGCACGCTGCCCAGTGCCAGTACGCCCAGGTTCATGGGGGCAATCTCTTCTACATCGCGCAGGTAGCCAAAAATCACGATACCGGCCCAGCCGTTTTTGACTGCCGCGGAGGCGAGGTTGTCGCCCAGCAGGGAGCGCCGGGGTGAGCCGCCGCCATCAACCACCAGTACGCGGCCCTCACCCGGCTGTTTGACCTGTTCGGCAACTAGGGAGTTGTCTTCAAAACATTTGATGGTTTCGACCTTGCCGCCAAATTGGTGGATGGCGCCGTAGTGCGTAAATTGCAGCTCGATAACCTGAACGGCGTCGCCGTGTTCGTCGCAGAGATCGGGTGTGGAAATAGGCATGGTGGCTCCTTGGCGTGGGGTTGGTCGATGGATTGAGCAAAAAATTGGCCAGCATGGCTGTACGGTTGGCCGGCCTGGGCGGGTGTCAGCCCTCAATCAGTCTGACATACTCCGGGGCGATGTCGGCATCAAAATAAGCCATGCCCAACTTCTGAAGGTATTCCTGGCGGTCGGCCTTCATCAGGTTGATCTCCGGGGCGGCCAGACCATTGGCCTCATACATGCCGGCCAGATGGGCCAGATAATGTTCGCCCTCATCAATGATCAGCAGGCTGGCTGCGCCGACATCGGGTTTTACCTGTGTGTTGAGCGCCTCGGGCAAGGCCACTTCTAATACGATGGGTTGCTCGTCGCCTTCAATGCGTACACCGCGCTTGCGTACGGTTTGTTGGGCCCAATAAAAGGCAAGTGCTTTGCTTGGGGTCAGAAACACGGGCTCTATAGACTCGGTGTAATCGTTACCAATGGTCGCCATGGTTTTTTTGGCTGCAGCGTTGAGTGCCTCGTCGCCTGAGCGCTTCAGCCCCTGCTGCATTATCGACGCCAGTAACGCCGAGGAGGTGCCGTGATACCAGATATTGTTGGTGACAAAACCCTGATCGGTAAGTCGCGTGTCGGCATCGTTAAGAAAAGTGGGGGTGTCGGCCATGAGAGCTCATTTCGTTAAGTCAGTTTGCAATAGCAGCAAAGTCTAGCGCACAAATGGCGCGCGTAAAAAAGGCGGCTTCCATATTTGGAGCCGCCTTCTTTTAATCTTTTGCCCAGTGGCAGTGTGTTGCTGACTGGGCAACGCCCCGTAGTGACATGGTCACGACTGGGGCGTTAAACACGCTCTAATCAGCTGAACTGGTTAGAGGTGTTTTTGGCGCCACCGGCTTTCAGAGCGTTCTCGCCAGCGTAGTACTCTTTGTGGTCGTCACCGATGTCAGAACCTGACATGTTCTGGTGCTTAACACAGGCAATACCCTGACGGATTTCTTTGCGCTGTACGCCGGCCACGTAACCCAGCATGCCTTGCTCACCGAAGTACTCTTTGGCCAGGTTGTCGGTAGACAGGGCCGCAGTGTGGTAAGTCGGCAGAGTGATCAGGTGGTGGAATACGTTTGCTTCGCGAGAAGTGTCCGCCTGGAAAGTCTTGATGCGGGCATCCGCTTCGGCGGCCAGTTCGGAGTCGTCGTACTCGGCAGACATCAGGTTGTCGCGGTCGTAGGCAGACACGTCTTTGCCGGCTTCAACCCACGCATCGTAGGCTTGCTGACGGAAGTTCAGGGTCCAGTTGAAGGAAGGCGAGTTGTTGTAAACCAGCTTCGCATCGGGGTGAACCTTGCGAATGTCGTCCATCATGCCTTTGATTTCGTGAACAGTCGGTACCGCAGTCTCGATCCACAGCAGGTCAGCACCGGCATTCAGGGCTTCGATACAGTCAAATACGCAACGCTCGTGGCCAGTGCCTTCGCGGAACTGGTACAGACCAGAAGGCAGACGCTTGGGACGAACCAGCTTGCCGCCACGGTTGATCACCACGTCGCCTTCGTTCATATCGGCCACGTCGATTTCTTCAACGTCCAGGAAGGAGTTGTACACGTCACCCTGGTCGCCGGGCTCTTTAACCACCGCGATTTCTTTGGTCAGGCCAGCACCTTCAGAGTCGGTACGGGCAACGATCAGGCCGTTGTCCACACCCAGTTCCAGGAAGGCGTAGCGCAGGGCGCGCAGTTTGGCGTGGAAATCAGCGTGGGGAACGGTCACTTTACCGTCCTGGTGACCACACTGCTTCTCGTCAGCAACCTGGTTTTCGATCTGCAGACAGCAGGCGCCCGCTTCGATCATTTGCTTGGCCATCAGGTAAGTGGCTTCAGCGTTACCGAAACCGGCGTCGATGTCGGCTACGATGGGCACAACGTGAGTCTGGTGGTTGTCGATCTGGTCTTGGATTTTCGCTTCTTCAGCGGCATCACCCGCTTCGCGAGCCTTGTCCAGGGCGCGGAACAGACCGCCCAGTTCACGGGCATCGGCTTGACGCAGGAAGGTGTACAGCTCACGCACCAGGTCAGCAACGGCGGTTTTTTCGTGCATGGACTGGTCGGGCAGGGGGCCGAAGTCAGAGCGCAGCGCGGCAACCATCCAGCCAGACAGGTAGAGGTAGCGGCGCTCAGTGCTGCCACCGAAGTGCTTCTTGATGGAGATCAGCTTCTGTTGGCCGATAAAGCCGTGCCAGCAACCCAGAGATTGGGTGTACTTGGTTTTGTCTTTATCGAAGGCGGCCATGTCAGCGCGCATGATGTTGGCGGTGTACTTGGCGATGTCCAGGCCAGTCTTGAATTTGTTTTGCGCGCGCATGCGAGCAACGTATTCGGGGTTGATAGCGTCCCAGCTGCTGCCTGCCTGCTCTTTGAGTGAGGCAACGGCTTGGATGTCTGCGTCGAGAGATGACATAGTAGGTCCCTGTAATGTTGCGAGGTGGGTGGATTAACGGGGTCGATTCTACGGGTGCGCTACAAATTTTTCTAATTTATAGATTTTATTCTCGTTATTTTATTGGGGAATGTTTTCGATGAGGCGGCTCGGCTGAATGGGATTGTTAACTCGCTGTCAGCAAAGAGAATTTTAGGGGCTGAAAAGGCCATTTTTTATTCGCAGTATGAATAACAATAATAATCTGGATAAATTTGTAGAATTATTGCTGCCTCTTTAGCATGGTCGCTTCTGTAAAATCGTTTCCGCTGCACCAAAATCTGTGTCGTCTATGATGGCAGTGATGCCTCGCGGCGGCTTCTCACATCTCAAGGAGTGTTTATGTCCACCCAACGCGTTCAACACAGTGGTTTGCAAATTGCCGATGTGCTCTATCGCCTGGTCAATGAGGACATCATTCCCGGTACCGGTATAGAAGCGGATGCATTTTGGGCGGCGTTGGCCGACATCCTGGCTGAACTGGCCCCGGAGAACAAAGCCCTGCTGGCGAAACGGGACCAGATTCAAGCCCAGATTGATGCCTGGCACCGCGACAATACGCGCTTTGACGCGGCGGCTTACAAGGCCTTCTTGCAAGATATTGGCTACCTGTTGCCCGAGCCTGGCGATTTCAGCATCACCACCGAAAATGTAGACGACGAGATTGCCCGTCTGGCTGGCCCCCAGCTGGTGGTGCCGGTAATGAACGCCCGTTACGCCTTGAACGCGGCCAATGCCCGCTGGGGTAGCCTGTATGACGCGCTGTATGGCACCGATGTGATTTCTGAAGAAGGCGGTGCTGAGAAAGCGGGCGCCTACAATCCGGTGCGCGGCGCCAAGGTGATTGCCTATGCCAAGGCCTTTCTGGACAAGCACGCGCCACTGGCCAGTGGCAGCCACGCCGATGTAACGGCCTACGCTGTTGAAGGCGGTGCGGTAGTCGCCAAGCTGGGCGATGCCCAGTCTGGCCTGAAAGACCCGGCCCAGTTCGCGGGTTACTGTGGCGACGCCGCCGCGCCCACCAATGTGCTGTTGGTCAACAACGGTTTGCACATTGATATTCAGATTGATGCCAGCCACCCCACCGGCCAAAGCGATGCAGCCGGTGTTAAAGATGTGGCGCTGGAGTCGGCTCTGACCACCATTCAGGATTGCGAAGACTCCGTCGCCGCCGTCGATGCCGAAGACAAGGCGCTGGTCTATCGCAACTGGCTGGGCCTGATGAAGGGCGACCTGCAGGAAGAGCTGCAAAAAGGTGGCAAGACCATCACCCGTAAAATGGTGGCAGACCGGACCTTCACTGCGCCCGATGGCGGCGAGAAAGTGCTCCACGGCCGCAGCCTGTTGCTGGTGCGCAATGTTGGCCACCTGATGACCAACCCGGCGATTCTGGATGCCGAGGGCAACGAGATTCCCGAAGGCATCATGGATGCCATGGTTACGGTGTTGGCTTCCATCCATGACCTGAAGCAAACCGGCAGCCTGCGCAACTCCCGCACCGGCAGCGTTTATATCGTTAAGCCGAAAATGCACGGCCCGGAAGAGGTCGCCTTTGCCGCCAAGCTGTTTGGCCGGGTGGAAGACGCCCTGGGGCTGGCCCGCAATACCCTCAAAATCGGCATTATGGACGAAGAGCGCCGCACCACGGTTAACCTCAAGGCCTGTATTGCAGCAGCTAGCGAGCGGGTGATCTTCATTAATACCGGCTTCCTTGACCGGACCGGTGATGAGATTCATACCTCCATGGAGGCCGGTGCTTTTGTGCGCAAGGCCGACATGAAACAGCAGGCCTGGATCAAAGCCTATGAAGATTGGAACGTGGACATTGGCCTGGCCTGTGGCCTGAGCGGCCGCGCTCAGATCGGCAAAGGCATGTGGGCCATGCCCGATGAAATGGCGGCGATGATGGAAGCCAAAATTGGCCACCCCAAAGCCGGCGCCAACTGCGCCTGGGTACCGTCACCGACCGCGGCCACCTTGCATGTGATGCACTACCACGATGTAAACGTGCTGAGCCTGCAAGAGCAGATCGGCCAGCGTCAGCGCGCCGCACTGGACGATATTCTGACCATCCCCGTCGCTGCTGAAACCAACTGGTCTGCCGACGAGATTCAAAACGAGCTGGATAACAACGCTCAGGGCATCCTCGGTTATGTGGTGCGCTGGATCGACCAGGGTGTTGGCTGTTCCAAAGTGCCGGACATTAACGATGTGGGCCTGATGGAAGACCGGGCGACCCTGCGTATTTCCAGCCAGCACATTGCCAACTGGCTTCGCCACGGCATCTGCTCAGAAGAGCAGGTGATGGAAACCCTCAAACGCATGGCTGCGGTGGTGGACCGTCAGAATGCCGGTGACCCGCTGTATCAGAACATGGCGCCCAACTTTGATGACAATGTGGCCTTCCAGGCAGCCATTGATCTGGTGATCAAGGGCTGTGAGCAGCCCAACGGGTATACCGAGCCGGTGCTGCATGCCCGCCGTCGTGAGTTCAAGGCGCGGCAGGCCTAAGTTGTTTTAAATAGCCAATTTCGATTTCCTGTCAGTGAGTTTGGCCCGGGCTGGTTCCGGGCCTTTTTTTGTCTGCCGCGTGCTGGCCGTGGTCTTGCTGAGGCGTGGGCTATGGAAGTAGCGACAAGACTTGCCCATAATCAGCCAATCTTATTGCGCCTGGTCAGAATATTTGCGTCATGAATCTATCCCGGATCGATCTAAATTTGCTGGTTTACCTGGACGTGTTGCTGCGGGAAAAGAACGTCACCCGGGCCTCGGAACAGTTGGGCATTACCCAGCCTGCGCTGAGTAATGGCCTTCGTCGCCTGCGAGACCTGTTCGACGATCCGCTGCTGGTGCGCACCAGCGAGGGCATGACCCCGACAGAGCGGGCGCTGGAACTGCAGCCCCAGGTGCGCAATATTCTCGCCTCGGTAGAGCAGGCGGTGTTGCCGGTATCGGCCTTTGAGGTATCGGAGAGCGCGCGGGTTTTTCGCATTATGGCCAGCGATTATGCCGAGTCGACCTTGTTAACCCAGTTGCTGTTCAAGCTTCGAGACGAAGCGCCCAACATTACGCTGGATATTCTGACCCCCAGTGATGTGACCTTTCAGGATCTGGAACAGGGCAAGATCGACATGGCCTTAAACCGCTTTGACCGGCTGCCCCAGTCCTTTCATCAGGCCACAGTGTGGCGAGATAATTTTTCCTGCCTGATGAGCGCCGATAACCCCGCTGCTCGCCACTTTGATATGGACGCCTTCCTGGCTGCGCCCCATATCTGGGTGAGCAAAACGGGAATGGGGGTCGGCCGCGGGATGAGCCAGCGGGACAGCCAGCGTCTGGGCTGGGTGGACGAAGCTCTTGCCGAATTTGGTCACGAGCGCCAGATTCGGGTGTTTACCCGCCACTATCAAGTGGCCGCGCTGCTCGCCCGCCATCGCGATCTGATTGCTACCCTGCCCAGCCAGATGGCGCGCCTCTACGAGGACGACACCCATCTGGTGATTCGCAAGCCCCCATTTATGATTATTCCCATTGAGCTAAAACTGGCTTGGAGCCCGCTGCTCCAGCACGACCCCGGGCATATCTGGCTGCGCCGCCGCATTGTCGATTTGGGTCAGGAAATCATCGCCCAAGGCCAGGTGTGAGCCGAATGGCACATACTTAAGCCTGTTACCTCCGCGTAGGCCTACTCCTGCCCGGAATCATTTTTAGATCGTCATGCTCGCGAACGCGGGCATCCATAGACTCAGCCACGTTAGCAATACACTGGATACCCGCGTTCGCGGGTACGACGATATTTGAGGCTTTGGTAAATCCAGTCTCGCCCCCCGGCAGATGTTGTTTCTGCCCACGATGTAACGTCCTTGCAAGCCGTGGTTCAATTTATTCTGGACAGCAGTGCGCCTTGGCGGGAATGACAATCTGGGCGACATTTGTCTAAAGTTAAGTGCCATCCAGGTGTGAGCTCATCTATATCGGTAAATTCCCCGCGCAGGGGTGACCTCGCCAGCCAAAGCTGGCATTCTGTTGCGTTCATTTTAACGGGAGGCCCCCATGAACATTGCAAACAACTGTGTTGTGGCATTTCACTACACACTGACCGACGACGAAGGCAACGAACTGGATTCGTCCAAGGGCAAGGAGCCTCTGGCCTACCTCCACGGCCACAGCGGTATCATCCCAGGGTTGGAGCGCGAGCTGGAAGGGAAAGTCGCCGGTGATGCGATGAAAGTCACGGTGCAGCCCGCTGACGGTTACGGCGAGTTGAACCCCGAATTGGTGCAAGCGGTTCCCCGTGCAGCCTTTCAAGGTGTAGATCAGATTGAAGTGGGTATGCAGTTCCAGGCCCAGGGCGCGGGTGGTCAAGTGCAAATGGTGGTGGTGAAAGAGGTCAGCGACGAGCTGGTCACCGTGGATGCCAACCACCCTCTGGCGGGTCAAGTGCTGCACTTTGACGTGAGCATTGAAGGTGTTCGCGAGGCCACTGAGGAAGAAATTTCCCACGGTCACGTCCACTAAGATGACGAGGCGCTGGTCGCCTCGCCCTCTGCATTACCTCCGGGGTCGGGTACTGACCCCCTTTCTGGCAAGAAACCTGCTTATTACTCTTTACCGCGTCGTACTCGATGGTATTGGAACGACTGATTAAGAGGGGATTCTGCGTTTGTCATTGCCTGCCCGCCCTGTCGATCTCGCTGATTTTCTGGCACAGGAAGTGTTGCCACCAGGCTATGCGAGTCAGGCGGAAACCGTTTGGCTGCCCTTCCTCGATGACGTGCGTGGCGCGGTCGAGGGTGGACGGCTCAAGGTGCTGGGTGTTCACGGCGCCCAGGGCTGCGGCAAATCCACGTTGGCCGCGCTGATCAAATGGTACCTCGAGGGGCACTGCGGTTTGCGGGTTGCCCAACTGTCCCTTGATGACTGCTATCTCACCCGCGACCAGCGGCAAGACCTTGCCGGGTCAGTACATCCCTTGTTTGCCACGCGTGGCGTGCCCGGCACCCACGATATTCCCTTAGCCTTGTCAGTTATTGCCAATTTAAAAGCGGTTGGCGGTAGTGATGTTGCGCTGCCGCGCTTTGATAAAGCCCTCGATGACCGAGCGCCTCCTGGTAGCTGGCCGGTCGTGACCGGGCCGATTGATCTCATTGTGCTGGAGGGGTGGTGTGTTGGCGCCACGCCACAGGGTGCTTCTGCCTTGTCTGTGCCGATAAATCAGCTTGAGGCAGAGGAGGATGCTGAGGGAGTCTGGCGCGAGGCGGTGAATGCGCAGTTATCGGGGCCCTATCAGCAATTGTTCGCCGAGCTGGATTATCTATTGATGTTGGCTGCACCGGACTTTGACTGTGTGGCGGGCTGGCGAACCCAACAGGAAGAGAAGATGATTGCCCGCAGAGGCGCCGAAGGGGCAGGGGTGATGACACCGGCTCAGGTGCTTCGCTTTATACAGTTTTATCAGCGTCTCACCGAACATTGTCTGGCAGAGCTGCCTGACCGTGCCGATTGTGTGATGCGTCTGGGGTCGGACCGGGAGGTCCTGTCAGTGCAGTATCGGAGAGGTTTGCAAGATGACTGAGATTCGCCCGGATATGGTTTTCACGGATTTAGACGGCACCTTGCTTGATCACGACAATTATTCATTCGCCGCCGCTGGCGAGGCACTCGCCTTGCTCAACACGCGAGGGGTGCCGTGGATAATGAATACCAGCAAAACCTGCGCGGAGCTGCAGTCACTGGGCAAAGCGCTTGGAAACGACTACCCCTTTATTGTTGAAAATGGTGCGGCGGTGCTGGGCGATTTTCCCGGTGCCACGGAAGAGCTCCACGGCCTGCCTTGCCGCCGCTTTACGACGCCTCGTCACGTCATTGTTAACCTGTTAGAGCAATGGCGGGAGAAATATCGCTTTACCTTTTATGGGTTCTTCGACTTGGACGCGCCCGCCCTGGCAGACATTGCCGGGCTGAGCGTCGCCCAGGCGGAGCTGGCGTTACAGCGAGATTTTTCCGAGCCGATCAGTTGGCAAGACAGCGACGAACGTTTGCAACAGTTTCTGACTATTCTTAACAAGGCGGGCTTGCGCGCGCTGCGCGGTGGTCGCTTTATCCATGTGATGGGTGATACCGACAAAGGCCGGGCAATGACCTGGTTGGCACGGGCGATGTTTCCGGAGCAGGCGCCCCGGGTCATCGCCCTTGGCGACAGCGGAAACGATGTGGCCATGCTGGCGGCTGCAGATATTGGTGTAGTAATCAAATCTAGACACCATACTGCACCTGATATACCCGCCCCGAAGGGGCAGCTGATTTACACCGACGAGATTGGCCCGGTGGCTTGGAACACCCAGATTAAGGCCTTGCTTGGGGCTTGATCGACACGCTGCGCCGCGCTTGATCAAAAGGATAAGACGAATAAAGGATTCGATATGGGTGATTTTTATCAGAACGGTGTGATCACCACACTGCACAACCTGGTCGACAGGCCCATTGAGGCTTTGGAGGCAGACCTGGAGCGTTTTGCCACGCGTCGGCCCATGGCCCTGGTGTTGCCGTCGCTGTTCTCCGAGCTGGAGGGGCCGGCGCTGGCCGCCATCATCGACGAAATTGCCAAGGTGAACTACCTCGACGAAATCATTATTGGCCTCGATCAGGCCGATGAGGCCCAGTACCGCTATGCCCTGGACTTTTTCAAACGTCTGCCCCAGCGGCACCGGGTGTTGTGGAATGATGGTCCGCGCCTGCGCGCCCTGGATGAGCGCCTGCAAAGCCGCGGGCTGGCACCGATGGAGCCCGGCAAGGGCCGCAACGTCTGGTATTGTCTGGGCTATGTGCTCAGTTCAAACCGGGCTGAGGCAGTGGCCCTCCACGATTGCGATATTCTCACCTATGACCGGCGCCTGTTGGCTAACCTGTTTTACCCCGTTGCCCACCCGGCTTTCAGTTACGAATTTTGTAAGGGCTACTATGCCCGCGTGGCCGACGGCAAGATCAACGGCCGGGTTAGCCGCTTGCTGGTGACCCCGCTGATTCGCTCGCTAAAGAAAGTGTTTGGCGACCTGGAATACCTGGAGTATTTGGACAGCTACCGCTACCCGCTTTCGGGTGAATTCTCCATGCGCAAGGACGTGCTCACCGATTTGCGTATCCCCAGTGACTGGGGTTTGGAAATCGGGGTGCTGTCGGAGATGTATCGCAATTATTCCACTAACCGAATCTGTCAGGTGGATATTGCCGATGCCTACGATCACAAGCATCAATCGCTGTCGGCGGATGATGACAGCGGTGGCTTGTCAAAAATGTCTATCGATATCGCCAAGGCGATATTTCGTAAATTGGCAACTAACGGCGTGGTGTTTACCAGTGAAACCTTCCGTTCCATCAAGGCCACCTACTTTCGGGTGGCTCTGGACTTTGTGGAGAGCTATCGCAACGACGCCATTGTGAACGGCCTGGAATTGGATTTGCATCGAGAAGAACAGGCCGTGGAGTTGTTTGCCCAGAATATTGTGAAGGCGGGCACGACCTTTTTGGAGAACCCGATGGAAACGCCTTTTATTCCCAGCTGGAGCAGGGTGTTCAGTGCGGAGCCGACGCTGCTCAAAGACTTGCTGGAGGCCGTGGAGGCGGACCAGAAAGCGTTTTCCTAAAGCCCCAAGCTGAGGATTGCTGATGGATAGTACCCCCCAAGCTCATCTGCGCCAGCGACTGCTGACCCATTTGCAGGTGATGTATCCCGAGTGGGATCAGGCCCAGTTGGCCGAAGAGATCATCGCCCTGATGTACCTTGATCAGCGCTGCTTTCGGCCCGAATCCCATCGTAATCTGTGGGATGAAAGCAGCGTCATGGTCATCAGTTATGGCGACTCGATCCTGCGTGAAGGGGAGTGGCCGCTACACACTTTGCACGATTTTTTGCGCAAGGAGTTGAAGGGCTTGATCAGCGGCGTACACATTCTGCCCTTTTACCCTTACAGCTCCGATGACGGCTTTTCGGTGATCAACTACGTGGAGGTGAATCCGTCGCTGGGTGAGTGGCAGGATATCAGTGCCATTGCCCGGGATTTTGATTTGATGGCGGATTTGGTGATCAATCATTGCTCCAGCCGTAGCCAGTGGTTTGAAAACTTTAAACAGCGAAAATCGCCCGGCATTGATTACTTTGTGGAGGCCGACCCCTCGCTGGATTATTCTGCGGTTGTGCGCCCCCGCACCAGTCCACTGTTGGCCGAAGTGCAGACCCTGGACGGTAAACGTCATGTCTGGTGCACGTTCAGTCACGATCAGGTGGACGTTAATTTTCAGAACCCCCAGGTGCTGCTGGAATTTATCCGCATCGTGCGTCATTACCTTGATCAGGGGGTGAAGATCTTTCGCCTGGATGCAGTGGCCTTTTTGTGGAAGGTGCCCGGCACGACCTGCCTGAATTTGGATGAAACCCATGAGGCGGTGCGGCTGTTGCGCACAGTGATCGAGCATGCCGCGCCCGACGCCATTCTTATTACTGAGACCAACATTCCGCTAAGAGAAAACCTCGCCTACTTCGGCAACGCGAACGAAGCCCATCTGGTTTATAACTTCTCGTTGCCGCCGCTGCTGCTTAATACACTGGTTAGTGGCAGTTGCCGGGCGCTCAAGTCTTGGATGATGGGCATGCCGGCGGCTCAGGATGGCACCACGTATTTTAATTTTATTGCCTCCCACGATGGCATTGGTTTGCGCCCGGCGGAGGGTTTGCTCAGTGACGAAGAGCTTGCCGCGCTGGTTGCGCTGATGCAGCAGAGCGGTGGCCGCATTTCCTGGCGGGCACTGGGCAGTGGTGAAAACCGCCCCTACGAAATCAATATCAGTCTGTTTGATGCTATGCGCCGCAGTATGAGCGGGGGCGAGGACGGCTTTCAGGAGGCGCGCTTTCTGTGCGCTCATGCGCTGATGCTGGCAATCCAGGGGCTGCCAGCATTTTATATTCACAGCCTGCTGGCAACGGAAAACGATGAGAATAAAGTGCTGCATACCAGTCACAACCGTTCCATCAATCGCCATCAGTGGCAGCTGGATTCGCTGGAAGAAAAGCTGAATTCAGACACTCACCACCGGCGAATTTTCGCCGAGTTAAAGCAGCTAATCGCCCTCCGGTCTAAGCAGCCCGCCTTTCACCCCAATGCCTCCCAGTATCCATTGCACCTCGGTGATAGCGTGTTTGGCATTCGGCGTGAAACGCGCAGCCGGGATGAGCGGGCGCCACAAATTGTGCTGGCGCTCTATAACGTCACCGGTGAAGTGCAGCGCATTCCAATGGCGGAGCTTAACCTGGAAGAGGGACAACACTGGCGAGATCTGTTTACCGGCGCCGACGTTGTTGGTGACGAGGGTTACCTGCGGTTGCCGGCCTACGCCTATTGCTGGCTAGAGGCGCGCAGCAACTGAGCGGTGTCGGGCTGGCCACTGATCTTAGCGTTTTGGCTTTGGAACGGTTCAGGGGGGCAGGGGCTTTGAAGAGCGGAGTGAGTCTGGCGTCTGACGCGGTGCCTCTGGAGGATTCCAGCCCGGACGCGTCTTTTTGCGATCCGGAATCTAGCGGGGTTTAAACATGGGAGCAGCTGGGCCCCGGCTCGGAGGCCGGGGTGACGATGAATAGAGATTGGCGTTGAAATAAAAAAGTGCGCTAAAGGCTTGACGTGCGCAGGCGCCAAATCATGCTTTTCCAGCGTCCAGCGTCCAGCGTCCAGCGTCCAGCGTCCAGCGTCCAGCGTCCAGCGTCCAGCGTCCAGCGTCCAGCGTCCAGCGTCCAGCGTCCAGCGTCCAGCGTCCAGCGTCCAGCGTCCAGCGTCCAGCGTCCAGCGTCCAGCGTCCAGCGTCCAGCGTCCAGCGTCCAGCGTCCAGCGTCCAGCGTCCAGCGTCCAGCGTCCAGCGTCCAGCGTCTAGCGTCTAGCGGTTATGCCGCCGCTCAATCAGATCCTCGACAACCGATGGATCAGCCAGTGTGGAGGTGTCACCGAGGCTGTCCAGCTCATTGGCCGCGATTTTGCGCAGAATGCGGCGCATGATTTTCCCCGACCGGGTTTTGGGTAGTCCCGGCGCCCATTGGATCAAATCGGGCTTGGCGATGGGGCCAATTTCCTTCACGCACAATGCGGTGAGCTCTTTAATCAGTGCGTCATCCCCCTGGGCATCGTGCATCAGGGTGACGTAGGCGTAAATGCCCTGGCCCTTCACATCGTGGGGGTAGCCGACCACCGCGGCCTCGGCGACTTTGTCGTGCAAGACCAGGGCGCTCTCTACTTCGGCGGTGCCCATGCGGTGACCGGAAATGTTGAGCACGTCATCGACCCGACCAGTAATCCAGTAGTCGCCATCGGCATCCCGGCGGGCGCCGTCACCGGTGAAGTAGTAGCCTTTGTAGGCGCTGAAATAGGTGTCGATCATGCGCTGATGGTCACCGTAAACGCTGCGAATCTGGCTCGGCCAGGAGCGTTTGATAACCAGCAGCCCCTCGCCCGGGCCGTCAATCTCTTTGCCGTCGGTATCCAGCAGGGCGGGTTCCACGCCAAAGAAGGGCTTGGTTGCCGCGCCGGCCTTCATCGGTGTTGCGCCCGGAAGGGGCGTGAGCATATGGGCGCCGGTTTCAGTTTGCCACCAGGTATCAACAATGGGGCAGCGGCTATCGCCCACCACCCGGAAATACCACTCCCAGGCTTCTGGGTTGATCGGCTCCCCCACGCTGCCCAGCAGGCGCAGACTGTCTCGCTTGCTGCCGGTGACAAACTCGTCGCCAGCGCCCATCAAGGCGCGAATCGCGGTGGGTGCGGTGTAAAAGGTGTTTACCTGATGTTTATCAACCACTTGCCAGCAGCGGGAAGCATCGGGGTAGGTCGGCACACCTTCGAATAATAAGGTGGTGGCGCCATTGGCGAGGGGGCCGTACACAATATAACTGTGACCCGTGACCCAGCCCACATCGGCAGTGCACCAGAAGACCTCGCTATCTTTGTAGTCGAACACATACTTGTGGGTCATGGCGGCCTGGAGTAAATACCCGCCGCTGGTGTGCATTACCCCCTTCGGCTTTCCGGTTGAGCCGGAGGTGTAGAGGATAAACAGCGGGGCCTCGCTGGGCATCGGCGTGGGCGGGCAATCCGGGCTCGCTTCGGCGCAGGCGTCGTGATACCAAATGTCGCGTTTGTTATCCCAATTTACCGCGCCGCCGGTGCGTTTTACGACTAGGCAACTGGTGATACTGGGGCATTCGGCCAGGGCCTTGTCTGCATTGGCTTTTAGTGGAATGGTCTTGCCGCCTCGGACGCCTTCGTCGGCGGTGATCAGCATTTTGCACTCGGCATTTTGAATGCGGTCTTTTAGTGCCTCCGGCGAAAAGCCGCCGAACACCACCGAGTGAATGGCGCCAATGCGGGCGCAAGCAAGCATGGCATAGGCGGCTTCGGGGATCATTGGCATATAGATACACACCCGGTCGCCTTGGCTCACTCCCTGGGATTTGAGCACATTGGACAGGCGGCAAACGGCGTCGTGTAGCTCCCGGTAGCTGATGTGACTGCTGTCGTCGGGGTTGTCGCCCTCCCAGATAATCGCAGTCTGGTCGGCCCGTGTTTCCAGGTGCCGGTCAATGCAGTTGTAGGCTACGTTCAGGGAGGCACCATCAAACCAGCTCGCTTCGCCCTTGGTAAAGTCGTAGTCGCAGACGGTATTCCACGGCTGGTCCCAGCTCAGAAATTGCTTAGCCTGCTCGCTCCAGAACGCGTCGGGTTGCTCAATGGATTGCTGATACAGGCGGGCATAGTCATCGGCGTTGATATGGGCCTGGGCGGCAAAGTCGGCAAAGACTGGGTGAATGTGTACTTCGCTCATAGCTTGGGCTCTCCAAATTGTTATCGTTGCGGGAGATTTCTGGCGATGGCCGCCCTTGGCAACCACCGGGATGATGCCAGCATAGCGAGTCAGCAGAGGGGATAGAAGGGCTTATAGACCAAAGTCTGAGAGGAAAGGCAAACGATATGGCGGCCGGAAATGGGCCGGACAAAAACACAAAACCCCGCCGCAGCGGGGTTTCGGCAGTACCAGAACGCTTAGGCCACTTGGACCGGAATGGCGTTGCTTGAGTGACTGACGGTGTTGTCGGGATTCATATAAATCAGGCGTGGCTTGAAGTTGATCAATTCCGCCTCGGTGTAGCTGGCATAGGCGCAGATAATAATGGTGTCATCCACGTTGGCCTTATGCGCGGCAGCACCATTGATAGAAATAATGCCGCTGTGGTCTTCGCCGCGAATAGCGTAGGTGGTGAAACGCTCGCCATTGGTGACGTTGTAAATTTGGATTTGCTCGAACTCGCGGATTCCCGACATGTCGAGTAATTTGCCATCGATCGCACACGAGCCTTCGTAGTCCAACACGGCGTGGGTGACTCGGGCTTTGTGAAGCTTCGCTTTCAGCATGACAGACTGCATAACGCTGTTCCTTTATATCACTTGCTGGCCATAAATCAGTTAGCGGCCAGCATTCCCCAATCGGAGCTGGGGTTTACATTCAGGGTGACATTGTCGATGAGACGCGTGCCCCCCAATTTTGCTGCGGCGAGAATAACGATCTCTTCGGTGTCGAGAGTTATTTCCCGCAGGGTGCGGGCGTCGCAAATAGAAAAGTAGTCGGGTTCGAAGCCGCGCGCCCGCAATTTGGCCTGGGCGTGAAGCTCCAGATCGCTGTAGCTATCATAGCCGCAGGCGATGGCGTCCCGGCACTCCCGCAAGATCTTGTGCAGAGCCGGTGCCTGGTTGCGCTGGCGGTCATTTAGGTAGCCGTTGCGAGAGCTCAGCGCGAGGCCATCGTCCGCTCTGGCTGTGGCAACCCCCACGATGGTGATGGGCATGCACAGGTCGCTGACCATCTTGCGGATGATGCTGAGCTGCTGGAAGTCTTTTTGGCCAAATACTGCATACTCGGGCTGGACGATGTTGAACAGCTTGCTCACTATCGTTGATACGCCGTCAAAATGGCCGGGACGGCTGGCACCACAATGGGTTTCGGAAAGTGCTGGAACAGCCACTTTAGTGTGGACGGCCATGCCCTCGGGGTAAATTTCTTCCACCGTCGGCAGAAACAGGAACTGGGTGCCTTCGGCAAACAGCTTCTCTTTATCTGCGGCGATCGTGCGGGGATAGGTGCTCAGGTCTTCATTGGCACCAAACTGCAGCGGGTTAACAAAGATGCTGACGACAACCACGTCGGCAAGTTGGCGCGCGCGCCGGACCAGCTGAAGGTGACCGTCGTGAAGGTTGCCCATGGTAGGCACGAAAGCAACGCTTTTGCCGGCCCGCTTTGCAGCGAGCAGGGCGGCGCGGAGTGACGCGGCTGTGCTGTACGTTTTCATACCACCTAACTTCCCAATCTCATACTTCGCCAAGTTTTGCGAAGGCAGTTTGCTGTGAAGTCAGTCCGCGCACACCGCGGGCTGGCGACCAAAACACTGGCTGATCAGAGGGCAATTTCGACGCCCACATTGTTCATAATCTGATCAGACTGGCCAGTGGCGGGCAAGTATGCCGGAATCAGAATACCGGTTCAATGCCTCGTCGGCAAAAAAATTACCGCATTGTTACCTAGGTGTTTGTTCCTATCGGTAACGGCATTGCAATTCAGCAACTTAGCTGAATGTGTGCTCATCGGCGGGGAAGCTGCGCTCTTCTACGGCGTTTTTGTAGCGAACCAGGGCGTCTTCGATGCTGCTGGCGCCGTCGGCGAAGTTGCGTACAAACTTGGCGGTTTTCTCGGTAACGCCGAGCAGGTCATGGAGGACTAACACCTGGGCATCGGTGACGTTGCCGGCACCGATGCCAATAACGGGAATGCTCAGCGTCTCGCTGATCTGGGCGGCCAGTTTTTGAGGCACGCACTCGAGCACCAGCAATGAGGCGCCGGCCTGCTCCAGTGCCAGGGCATCTCGCAGCATGGCCTCGGCCTTGTCGTCTTCCCGTCCCTGAACGCGGTAGCCGCCCAGCAGGTTGACGGATTGGGGTGTGAGCCCCAGGTGCCCGCACACCGGGATACCCGCGCGATTCAGTTTTACGATGCTGTCGCACAGCCAGCTGCCGCCCTCCAGCTTCACCATGGCGGCGCCCGCTTGCATCAGCGTGGTTGCATGGCGCAGGCAGTCGTTTTCAGTGTTGTAACTACCAAAGGGCAGGTCGGTGATGATCAGCGGTTGTTGCACGGCTCGCGCAACACAGCGGGTGTGGTAGGCCATTTCCTCGACACTGACGGGCAAGGTGGACTCGTGGCCCTGCACCACCATGCCCAGGGAGTCGCCCACCAAAATGGCGTCGATGCCGGCTTTCTCCACCAGCTTGGCAAAGCCGGCGTCGTAACAGGTGATGACGGCAAAGGCTTGCTTCGCCTGCTTCTTCTTCAGCAGGGAGGGGATGCTTACCTGACTCATAGGGGCCTCGAAGTCGCTCAGAAAAAAGTCGGATTGAAATAATGCCTGCCGCTGCGCAGATTGAGCAAGTAATCCAGCAGCTTCCGGTACTCATCGTCATTGTTGGCAAAATCAATATCGCTGGCATTGATGATGACCAGGGGTGCCCCGTCGTACTCGTGAAAAAACTGGCTGTAGGCTTCGTTCACCCTTTCGAGATAGCCGGGGCTGATGTCCTGCTCGAAGCCGATGGCGCGGCGGGCAATCCGTTCTTTCAATACCTTGACCGGGGCTTGTAGATAGATGACCAGGTCGGGTTGGGGCAAATCCACCGACAATTGTTGGTACACCTTCTGGTAGAGGTCGAGTTCGTTCGGGTCCAGCGTCAGCGCGGCGAACAGGGGGTCTTTCTGAAACAGAAAGTCGGTTACGCAGGTTTGCGTAAACAGATTCCGCTGGCGCAGATCGGCGATCTGCTGGGCGCGCTGAAACAGAAAGAACAGTTGGGTTGCCAGGGCGGCGTTGGCCCGGTTGGCATAGAACCGCTCCAGAAAGGGATTCTCCTCGGCTTTTTCCAGCATCAGCTCGCCATCCAGGGAGGCGGCAAGCTTGTGGGCGAGGGTGGTTTTGCCCACGCCGATGGGGCCCTCGATGGCGACGAATCGCGGCGCCGATGTAGCGCTCAGGATCGGCTCATTGAGTAGGTGTCTGCTGGTCATTGGGGCGAAATCAGCCAGAGGGTGTTTGCGGCCAGGTAGTCTAACGCTGGTGCCATTTCGATGCCAGGTGGTGTCGCGCCGAGGTCGGCAAGGGGGGCCAGTACAAAGGGGCGGTCAGCTATGCGGGGGTGGGGCAGGACCAGGTCGCTGGTGTTTTCCTGCCGATCGCCAAACATCAACAGATCGAGATCCAGCGTCCGTGGCCCCCAGTGGATATTTCGGCGGCGGCCATGGTCGGCCTCGATGCGCTGCAGGTGGGTGAGCAGCTCCCGTGGTTCAAGCGTAGTTTCCAGTTTTACCGCAGCATTTATGTAGTCGTTTTGGGTGCCGGGGCCAACGGCTGTGGAGCCGTACAGGCGGGAACGGGTCAAAAGCCGACTTTGCGGCAGTGCCGCAAGTGCAGTGATGCCACTTTGGATCTGGGCTTTGGGGTTGTCGAGGTTGCTGCCCAAACCGATAAAGCAAGGGGTCATTGGGGAGGTCTGGGAGCGCTGCTGCGCCGGCGTCTGCGGCGGGGGCGCTTGCGCGCTTCTGGTTGTCCCGGCTTGAGCATGGCACTGCGGGTTTCGGGATGGCTCTCCTGAAAGGCAATCCACCATTGGCCGAGGCCGGTGGGAATCTCGCCTGCTTGTTCGCGCAGCAGCAGGAAGTCGAATCCGGCGCGGAAATAACGGTGCTCCAGGAGTTGTTCGGCCCGTTTGCCGCTGCGCTTTTGTAGGCGGAACTGTAATTCCCAGATATCGCGCATTGGTAGCGAGAAGCGTTTTGGAATCGCCACGGTTTGCTGCTGTTTGTGCAAGACCCGCTCTGCGGCCTGGTGCAGGGCGGGAATCTCGGGCACGCCGGAGGCCATGATATCCGCCTGCAGAGTGTGTACCGCGGGCCACAATAGCACGGCGTAGATATAAGCAGGGGTGACGGGTTTGTCTTCGGCAATTCGGGCATCTGTATTGCTAAGCCCCTGCTGGATCAAGGCTTCGGCACCATGCACCTGCTTGTTCAGCATGGCCTGGGTGGCCGGAAACATGGGGGCAAACAGGTGGTAGCGCTGCAATAGGGCATAGGTTTGCAAGCCGTTACCCGACATCAGGAGCTTCAGTACTTCATCAAACAGTCGGGCCGGGGCGATATCTTTGAGCAGCGGCGCCAACTCGGGGATCGGTGCTTCGGTTTCGGCTTCAATGTCAAAATCCAGTTTTGCCGCAAAGCGAATGACTCGCAGCATGCGAACCGGATCTTCCCGGTAGCGCGTTGCCGGGTCGCCAATGACGCGAATCAGGCGGTCATTGAGGTCCTGCAGGCCACCGACATAGTCGTGAACGGAGAAGTCCCGAGTGGTGTAATAAAGGGCGTTGATGGTCAGGTCGCGGCGCTCGGCGTCTTCCGTAACCGATCCGTAAATATTGTCGCGCAGCAGCATACCGGATTCGCTGCGGGCAGACTGATGCTTGCTCTCTTTCTCGGTGTGATTGCCTCTGAAGGTGGTGACTTCAATGACTTCCCGGCCGAAGCGAACATGAACAATTTTGAAGCGACGGCCAATGATGCGGCTGTTGCGGAACAGGTCCCGGACCTGCTCCGGGGTGGCATCGGTTGCAATGTCGAAGTCTTTGGGTTGGCCGCCAAGCAAAATATCCCGCACGCCGCCGCCGACCAGAAAGGCGTCAAAATTTGCCTGGTTCAGCCGGTTCATCACTTTTAGTGCGTTATCACTGATAATGCGTCGGGAAATGATGTGCTCATCCCGGGGCACGACAATATGGTTTCTAACGGCACTGCGTTTAGAAGACTTGGGTAGCTTGTCGGTGAGCTTTTTCCACAGCCCGGCTACGGAGCTTGATGTCATTGTGAGGGTGCTTTGCCTTTTTCAGAAGGCGGGGATTTTAACATAGGGTGAAGGTATGTGCTGCGGGAAGGTTTTGCAATTTTCCAGACCCTAGAAATGAAGAAGGGGAAAACATTGTCTTCCCCACCCAGGTCTTTTTATTGCTCTCTTATTTTTATTTTTCTCAGTTTGTTATTTTTATTAGTCATGTCTTATTGTTTTTTGAACGTATAAAAGCATTTGCTGTGCCAGGTTTTTAAATTTCTTTATTTTCAGGTGGTTAGCGAAATTTTGGTATTTCTGGAAGCGGATTTGAATGTGAATTTGTTACCGATATAAACGGCATTCGTTACAGTGGGCAGGAATAGGTAACGCTCTGGCGCTAGCTGCCAGAGCGTGCACTGGATTTCTTGCGAGGGATGCCGAGACGCTGACGGCGCTCCCACAGACACTTTCTACTGACTCCCAGTTTTTGGGCCAGTTCCGTCTCGCTCATGGAGTCCTGGTGCTCGAGAACGAAGTGTTGGAAGTAATCCTCCAGTGACAAGTCCTCGTTGGGGTCGGTGGCGCGGCCCCGCTGGCGAGGGGGCTCCTTCTTGCTGGTATCGCGGTTTTGGCGATTAATGGGTTCGGGCTGGCGGCCCCGAATCTGGTTGATGTCTACCAGCTCCAGATCAATATCGAGCAGTTCGTTGTCGATCTCCTCGCCGTCACACAGAATCACCGCGCGCTCTACTGCATTTTCGAGCTCGCGAATGTTGCCGGGCCACACATAGGTGGTGATGGCCTGTATCGTTTTTGGGCTGAAGTGCATAGGTGGTTTGCCTAGCGCTTCACAGCGCCGGTGGAGCAGGGTTTCGGCGATTTCCAGAATATCCTTGCCTCGTTCCCGCAGCGGTGGCAACTCGAGCTTCATCACATTGATTCGGTAGTAAAGGTCTTCTCGAAAGCGCCCGGCCTGGGCCATTTCTTTGAGATTGCGGTGAGTCGCGCAAACCAGCCTGACATTCACTTTGCTGGACTCCACCGCACCAATACGGCGAATCTCATCTTCTTGAATGAAGCGCAGTAAGCGGGCCTGGGCCTCCAGTGGCAGCTCGCCGATTTCATCCAGAAACAGGGTGCCACCATCGGCGGCTTCGATCAGACCGATGCGGTTGGCATTAGCGCCGGTAAAGGCCCCCTTCTCATAACCAAACAGCTCAGACTCGATCAGCGTTTCGGGGATGGCCGCGCAGTTAACACAGACAATCGGCTTGCCCGCCCGGTCGCTTTGCTCGTGAATGGCCCGGGCAACCAACTCTTTACCCGTGCCGGTTTCGCCGTGAATGAGCACGGTGGCGCTGGTGGGTGCGACCCGCTCAATGCGCTCGTATACCCGGCGCATGGCCGGACAGCCACCAATCATACCGCTGCGATTGGCAGTGGTTTTGGATGGGCGGGCGGGGCGCTGGGTGCCGCTGTTGGTCTGAATGATGCGAGCGACGGTATCGAGCATCTCGTCGTGGTCAAAGGGCTTTGCGATGTAGTCGATGGCGCCCATCTTCATAGTGTCGACGGCGGACTTGAGGCTGGCGTAGCTGGTCATGATCAACACCGGCGATTCGGTTTTGTTGATCAGTTCGGTGCCCTGGGCGCCGGGCAGGCGGAGGTCGCTGATGATTAAGTCGTAGTGGTTCAGGCTCTCAGAGGTCAGCGCTTCTTTGACAGAGATGGCCTCGTCGACCGTGTAGCCATTGCGCTCCAGTAATCGCCGCAATGCAAGACGGATAACATCCTCATCTTCGACGATCATAATTCGTGCCATGCCCTTCTCCCGATCTACCGTGCTTGGGTTACCACTGAGCCGAACAACATAACCGTTCCCCGACGAATTTTCTAGATTGACCGCCCCTGTCAGCTGGGCTGGGATGCCGGGCTGCCTGGGGTCGCCAACGGCATGTGGATGTGAATCCGGGTGCCGATATTTCCCTGATCTGCAACCGGGCTCTCGATAGTAATCTCCCCGCCCAGATCACGAATGATGCTGTACACCAAGGCCAGGCCCAGGCCGGTGCCTTTGCCCGGTTCTTTCGTGGTGAAAAAGGGTTCGAAAATGCGCTCTTTCAGCGCGTCATCGATGCCGTGACCCCGGTCGGCAATGGTGATGTGGGCCATTTGCGAGTCGGTGCTTTCGGCAGCGGTGACGGTAATCATGCCATCGAGGGGGCTCGCGTCCCGGGCGTTTGACAGCAGGTTGACAAAGACCTGAAGCAGGCGCTGGGCATCGCCCATTACCCACACCTCGTCGGCGCAATCGTTGTTGTAGTGAATCTGGTGGGCGGCGCTGTCCAGTTGCAGAAGCTGCATGGCTTCGCTGACCGAGTGGCGAATATTGACGGCTTCAATAGCCTGGGTGGGATCTTCCCTGCCAGTGTGAGCGAAGTTCACCAGACTGCGCACAATGCTGGTAATGCGCTGGGTCTGCTTGATGATTTGCGATGCGGTCTCGAGGCTTTCCGGGTTGTCGGTATCGTAGCGTAGATTCTGGGCGAGGGAGGCGATACCCGTGACTGGGTTGCCAATTTCGTGGGCGACCCCTGCAGCTAAGCGACCGATGGAGGCCAGCCGCTCCTGGTGGGCGAGTTCATTTTCCAGCAACTGGTTTTCGGTAACGTCCTCTACCACGACGATCTTTTCGTCCCGGCCCATGATTCCGGACTCGGTTTTGTGAAGGTTGAGCCAGCGCATGCCGGCGTCGGTTTCCAGGCTGCGCTTGCTCCAGTGTAAGTCCTCGCTGACGAAGAAGGCTTTGAGCAGGGTTGCCCAGCTGTGTGGCAAGCCGCTGAGGTGGGAGCCGGTGATATCGCCGCCGCGAACGTGGGTGATCTCGGACATGGACATATTCCAGAGCAGTATCTCCTGGTCTTGTCCCAGTGCGCACACCCCAATCGGCAGGTTTTCCAGGGTCTCCCGGTGGTAGCGCCGCAAGCTGTCGAGGTCGGCGGCCAGGCCGGTCAGGTGGCTTTGATATTGTTCCAGGCGCTCCTCGATATAGTTGATGTCCTCACTCTCTCCCATCAGGTTTTCGGTATAGGGGAGGGTTCGGTCAATGACCCGGCGGGCGCTGGACGGGCCAATCAGCGCGGACAGGTTCACTTCGATGCGGTCACGAATTCGCCGCAGTGCGTAGGGGCGCGTTTCAGACTCGCGCAGGTTGAGCTCCTCAAGGGCGCGATCGAATTCTTGATTGGCCGCACTTTCACCGAGAATTTGCTGTAGTCGCAATTTCATTTGTCGGGCGTCATGAAGGTTAAGCGACTGGCGGCTGGGTCGGTTAAGGTCATCCAGGGTACAGGCCTCGGCGGCGCTGCGTTCTTCGGCGGGGGTTTCGGTGAAACTCGAGACCAGTAGAAAAACGAGAGCGTTGCAGACCAGTGACAGGGTCGCAACGGTAATCCAGTGCTGCTCCGGTGGTAGCTCAAACACATTGAAGTAGCGAGTGAATACCCCTTCCACGCCGGCGAGCATGGGTAGCAGTAAACCGACGGCCCAGATACCGAAGCCTACGCAAAGGCCGCTGATAAAGCCGGTCCGGTTGGCGGAGGGCCAGTACAGAATGGCGACGATAGCCGGTAAAAACTGACTGCCGCCACTGAGGGAAATCATCAGCAGTTCGGTCAGCGATTCCTGGCTGGGAAGCAAATTGTAAAACAGATAGGCCACTAAAATGATGGCGGCAATTAACAGCTGGCGCGTCCACAGCAGCCAGCGATAAATATCGACCTCCTGGCCAGGGGGGCGGTAGACCGGCAGCACCAAATGGTTGAGGCTCATGGAGGCCAGGGCGAGTGTGGCAACAATAATGACCCCGCTACCCGCCGAGACGCCACCGAGGTAGGCGGCGATAACCAGCTGGGGATTTTCTAGATGCAGTGGGATGCCGAGGGTGAAGTAATCCGTGGGCACCGAAAGGCCGGCGGCTTGCCCGGCCCACAGAATCGGCAATATTGGTAGGCTCATCAGCAACAGAAACAGGGGGAGCGCCCAGCTTGCGGTGGTCAGGTTGCCGCTGCGGGAGTTTTCGGTGAAAAGCATGTGAAACAGGTGGGGCATGCACACCGCTGCTGCAAAGAACATAACCAAAATCAGCCGTTGAGCGTTGGCCTGGGTTTTGGTGTTCAGGTCGGTCAAGGCTGAAGGGTGGTTGATCAACCAGTCCTGCATTTCGCTGAGGCCGCCAAAAATGGACCAGACGGCGGCTGCGCCCAACATCAGCATGGCGAGCAGTTTCACCAGCGATTCGAACGCCATACTCACTACCAGTCCTTGGTGACTGTCTTTGTGAGTCAGGCTGCGCGATCCAAACAGAATGGTGAAAATGGTGATCAGGACGCAGAAGGTAAAGGCGCCCACTTCACGGACGGAAAACAGGTCGAGGAAGAGGTCTCCCTGGTTGCCTAACAGTTCGGTGGAGTCGGCCACCGTACGAATTTGGATGGCAAGCAGGGGCAGAACAGACGCTGCCATAAACATCGTGACCAGCGAGCCCGCGAGCTGGCTGCGAAAGCGAAAGCTCAATAAGTCGGCTAGGGAGTTGAGCCGGTAGGTTTTGCAGATGCGGTGCAGGGGCGCCAGCAGCACTGGCAGCAGCACCATCGCCGCTGAAATGCCAATGTAGTAGTTGAGAAAGGCATAGCCATAGTGCTGGGCAAAACCGACTGCGCCGTAGATGGCGAAACTGCTGGCATACACCCCGAGGGACAGGACATAGACCAGTGGGTTGCGACTCAGCCATTCCGGCAGGAGTTGGCGCTCTGCCGCGTAGGCGATGCCGAATAACAGCAGCAGGTAGCCGACGCCAATCAGGAATAAGGCATTGATATCAAAGGTCATCGTTTCGCCGCTGTCGTTGGCTGAGGTAGACGAAGCCGATAGTCACTAGCCAGATCAGATGGTAGCGGTACCAGGCTGCGCCACCATCCTGCAGCCATTGGCCCAGGGCTGGGGCAAAAACGAAGGCGAAACTGACCAGCAAAAGAAGGGATGACTGTATTTGCATGCTCGCTGGGTCGCACTTTGGTGAGGCGGAAATGGTACTGGAGCCAGTGTAAAACTGCAAAAGCCACAGGCAAACCGCGGTTTGAGGCTTTCTAGCTGGCGCCACTTGATGGTCGCCAGCGGAGTCGCGTGGTAGGTGGAGGGGTGATGGGGGCGGCGGTGTCAGGGAACGAGAATTTCCTTTTGATGTGGAATGGCATCCGGCTGCCAGCGCTGAGCGGCCCAGTTGAGGATGTCGGTTGGCTGCTGCAGTTCTGCAGGCGGGGGTGTTTGCCCCAAATAGGCGAGGCAGCGGCGCAGATTATCACTCGGCTGGGTGTCATCAATGGCAGGAGCGCCCCGTTGTTTGCTGAGTTTCTCGCCAACCTGTCCGGCCAGTACGGGGATATGTAAATATCGCGGCGCAGGTGCGCCGAGTCGTTCCTGCAAATACAGCTGGGTGGGCGTTGCGTCGAGAAGGTCGATGCCACGAACGATGTCGGTAATGCCGCTGTGCATATCATCGACGACCGCCGCCAGATGGTAGGCGTAGAGTCCGTCCCGTCTTCTCAGGATGGGATCGCCGCCTACCTGGCGTAGATTCTCACTTTGAGAGCCTTGTAATCGGTCGACAAACTGAATGTGCCGGTCTGCGACTTTTAGTCGAAGCGCGGCGTTTCCCGGCTGGGGGGGCGCAATGCAGGAAAGTTGATGGATGCCGTGAAAGGGGGCCAGTTGCCGCCGGGAGCAACTGCACTCAAACAAATCGCCTTGCAGGCGCAGTTGGTTCAATGCCTGATCAAAGTTCTCACTGTGTTTGCTCTGCCAGATGATGTCGCCCTGCCAATGCAATCCGTGTTGCTGCAGGCTCTGAATGATTGCCTGGCTGGCGCCTGCTATTTCGCGGGGAGGGTCAATGTCTTCTATTCGCAGTAGCCATGTGCCCTGATGGGCGGCGGCGTCGAGGTAGCTGGCCAATGCGGCTAAGAGCGAGCCCAGATGAAGGGGGCCGCTGGGAGAGGGGGCAAATCTCCCGATGTAATGCGGAGTGGGACGGGAACCAGTAGCAGGCATGGCCTTCCGTGAAGTACATCGATCGGGCGAGGCGCCGCTCGCCCGATCAGTGGATGGGCTTAACCTCGTTCCTGGCGCTCTTTGATCTCATCCAGGGTTTTGCAGTCGATGCACAGAGTGGCTGTCGGGCGAGCCTCTAGACGCTTGATCCCGATTTCTACCCCACAAGTGTCGCAGAAGCCGTAATCATCCTCGTCGATAAGGTCGAGGGTGGCGTCAATTTTCTTGATCAGCTTGCGCTCGCGATCCCGGGTGCGAAGTTCCAGGCTGAACTCTTCTTCTTGGGTCGCTCGATCCGCCGGGTCTGGGAAGTTGGCGGCCTCGTCCTTCATGTGGCTGACCGTGCGGTCAACTTCTTGCATCAGCTCGGATTTCCACGAGTAAAGAATCTGCCGAAAATGATTCTTTTGGTCCTCGTTCATATAGGCTTCACCCTTCTTCGCAACGTAGGGGGTGAAGGTCTTTAAGCTCTCAGTTTCTTTTTGCTTTGCAGCCATGGGTGGCCCTCATTTATACAAGCCTTTTAACCGCATACTGCGGACTTGCCGGTGGCGCTATGCCACCAAACGGGCAAAACTACCAGATAAATGCACGCCACGCCATACGAAATTGGCAGACGCCGATTCCAACGGCTTAACGGCTACTGTCGGGCCCGGTAGGCGTGCCTTTGGGGCCTTGCTATCATCTCGGCGAATTCGTTTAGTGGAGGTCTACTGTGACCCTGAGTTTTGCCCCCCGGGTTGCCGAGATTCAGCCGTTTCGGGTTGTCGAGGTATTGACGCGAGCCAAGCAGCTTGAGGCAGCAGGGCGCGATATTGTTCACATGGCGGCGGGGGAGCCGGACTTTGCCACCGCCGAGCCTATCGTCGATGCCGCGGTGGCGGCCATGCGAGCGGGGTTGACCAAATACACCCCCGCAGCGGGCATTCCCGAATTACGGCAGGCCATTTCGGACTACTACCGCAGCGACTACCAGCTGGATATTTCGCCTGAGCGGATTGTGGTGACGGCCGGAGCTTCCGGCGCGCTAATGTTGCTCGCCTGCCTATTGGCGGCGCCGGGTGATGGGGTGTTGATGGCCGACCCCGGCTATCCCTGTAATCGCCAGTTTTTTCGTATGGTTGAGGCGCAGGCTCAGCTGGTGCCGGTGGGGCCCGAGCAGCGCTACCAGCTGACGGGGTCGATGGCGGACGACCATTGGCAGGTCAACACCCGAGGGGTGATTGTGGCATCCCCTGCAAATCCCACGGGTGAGGTGCTAAGCCGTGAACAGCTCGTCGGTTTGTCTGAGGTGTGTGCGGCGCGGCAGGGCTTTTTGATTGTGGATGAGATTTACCACGGTCTGAGCTATGACGGTGCTGCGCCGAGTGTGTTGTCAGTGAGCGATGACGCCTTTGTGATTAACAGTTTTTCCAAGTACTTCGGCATGACGGGCTGGCGTTTGGGGTGGATTGTTGCGCCACCAGAGGCCGCTGTTGAGTTGGAGAAGATTGCTCAGAACCTGTTCATCTCCCCGCCGACTGTGGCGCAGTATGCCGCGCTGGCGGCTTTTGCACCGCAAACCCGGGTGGTACTCGATCAGCGTCGTGCGGAGTTTGCGCGTCGGCGAGACTTCCTCTTTCCCGCCTTGACGGACCTGGGATTTGCGATTCCGCATAAGCCGGCCGGGGCATTTTATCTCTATGCTGGTATCGATCATTTCAACATGACCACCCAGGCCATGTGCATGAGTTTGTTGGAGGAGCACGGCATTGCTATCACGCCGGGCATCGACTTTGGTGACCATATGGCTCAGCAGCATGTCCGGTTTTCATACACAACCGGTATGCCGCAATTGGAGGAAGGGGTAGAGAGGTTGCGCCGAATCTATGGATGAAGCAGCTCAGCGGGCCGGGGTATAAGTCCCCTGGGGCTCACCCAATGTGGTGTCTTTATTGCTCAGCGCGGTCGCCATTGAGTTGACGATCGCCCGTGCCCGATGTTTCGCGGCCTCGGCGGTAGGGCCGGAAAAGTATTGATCGACACTGCTCTCAAAGAGAAAGAGCCAGCGCTGAAAGTGGTGGGGCGTGATGGCAGTGTGCCGATGAATGGCCAAATGGGTTTCAAAAGTTCTCCCCTGGTAGCCCAGCTTGCCGAGCAGTTGCACCTCCCAAAAATCGCAGACTTTGGGCAGGTGTTTTTCCAGGTCGAACTCAACCACCTGGGTGAAGTAAAACCCGATGATGTCGTCAGCTAAGACCCGTTGGTAGAAGTCCCTCAGCAGGTGCTCGAGGTGTTTTCGCTCGGTGATATCCATCGCTATTTTCGCGCGCCGGAGTGGATGGGGAGGGAGGTGTTATGGGCTCAGGTTACCGCGCCCAATTGGCAAATGCTATGATCAGGGGTTGTTGTAGAGGTCAGTGCTGTACTGGCGCGAATGTGAGTTGGGGTTGTGGTTTGCAGTCGGTAATCGAAAAGCTGGGAAAATACCGGTCGCGCCGGCGGTGGTGGCGACGCTGGGTGAAGCGCTCGGCAGTGGCTATTGTGCTGCGCGAACGGGATGGGCAGACCCAGGTATTGATGATCAAGCGCGCGGAGCGTGTGGGCGATCCCTGGTCTGGCCATATGGCGTTCCCCGGCGGGCGAATGGATCCCGGTGACCGAACAGGCTTGCGCACGGCAATGCGAGAAACTCACGAGGAAATCGGCATTCAGTTGGAGAAGGCAGGCAGCTGCATCGGGCGCCTTTCAGACATTGTTAGTCGGCCGCACTCTGGGCGGCGGCCAATGGTGGTTACCCCCTATGTCTTTCATCTCCATACCCCGGTTGGCATAGAAACCAATCATGAGGTTGCCGAAGCGTTGTGGGTGCCCATGACGTATTTGCAGGCCCTGGAAAATCGGCAAACAATGCAGTTTCGTCGGGCGGGGGTGTCGATGGACCTACCCTGTTATGACTTTCAGGGTAAGCGCATATGGGGAATGTCCCTGCGCATGCTCGACGAGCTGATGGCGTTAATTCAGTCGTAGGGACGATGGGCTATTCCGCCAGGTTCTGAATTTCTTCCAGGTCTAAGGGCCCATCTTGCCGATGCTTTTGTTGAAGGAAGATGCGCGTGTCATTCATGAGCTCGCGGGCTTTTGGCTGGGGCTTTTGGGCCTCTTTGAGCCGGGCATCGCCAAGCTCGCCATCCATCCATTGCAAAAAGAGCGATGCCAGAATGGGTGATTTCTTGCTATCGAGGTATTGCCAGCGGGCGCCATCGACAATGTTGCCTGACACGGTGCCCCCTTTGACCTCTAGCCAATAGACGCCGCAGCTGGGCAGGTAAAAGTCCTCGACCCGGCCAAAGCTGATATTGGGGCGAAAGGGGTCGAAACCGTCCTCTGGCAGCTCGCGAATTTTGGTCAGTGCCATAATCCAGGTGCTGCCGGGCGGGAACTCATCAACCTCGGGGCGGCACAGGTCGTCCTTCTTTCCCCAGATTCTGAGGGTGTCCCGGTAATCTGTTCCCTTGAGAATGTCCAGAACGCTTAGGTCCAGGCTATTGCCTTGGCGTTCGGTGACGGCGCCAACAACGACCAGGTCTGCGTCGGGATAAACCGATTTGAACGGCCCTTGCCAGAGACACTCGCAGGCGCTTGCGGTGCCATGCAGGCAGAGCAGCATCACGAACAGAAGGTAGCGGCAGGCAGCGGTCATATCAGATGAAGCTAGCTGGGATCAGGGTGGGCAGGATAAAAGGTCGGGGAAAGGCTTGTAAAGCCAGAGAGGGCTGCGGCGGGCTCTATTGCCAAGCCGCAGCAAACTGCCAGGCCTTAAATGTCGATGACCACGCCGAGATAGAGGCCGTCGATGGTCAGCCCCGCTTCTTCATCGCCATCTTCCAGGCTCACATCGAAGGTACGGTAGTTCAGCTCAATGGCGGCAATACCCACTTCATAGCCGATGCCAACAGTGAAATCGGTGACGCCATCGCCGCTGTAGGAGATCAGGTTGCCAACTGCTGAGGCGTAAAGGCCCGTGAAGGGCAGATCAAAGCGGGCATTGGCATAGGCCATGGGCAGCGGCGCATCCAGGTCCAGGGTGCCTTCCCGGCCGGCGGCTTGCAGTCTAACTTCGCCATCAAATACGCGGATGGACATACCCACGTCCAAGTTTACCCAATTGTCGAGAATCTCGTAGTACAGGGTGACATCGGTGTGGCCGAGGTCGGTGGTGGAGGAAATATCGTCACCAGCGGTGTAGGTATCGCCTTCGAAGTTGAAGTCTCGCGTCAGGGTATTGCGCTCGGAAATTTCCATCTCGGTGCGCTGCAGGCGCACGTTTGGCAGGATGGGTACGGGGTGCTCCAAGGCGACAAAGAAGCTGTTGCCGCTGTCATCGTCGTAACCCAAGTCCCGGGTGACATCAATTTCGTCGCTGTCATTGGGGCCGGAGCGCACGTCACCGTCCCAGCTTTGTTTCCATACATAGGCGCCAGCGGTCATGCCGATAATATCGGCCTGCGCCCCGGCGGCAGCAACCGAACTGAGCAGCGCGGCGGCAAGTAGCTTTTTGTGCATTGTCTTCCCCTTGCTTGGTGGTGTGATATTAGTATTAAAAAGACAATAGTGACTTAGTGGGGGCGGGTAAAGCCTATCGTCCCAGTAATATTGCCATCTGCTTGGCAAAGTAAGTGAGAATGCCATCGGCGCCGGCGCGCTTAAATGCCAACAGTGATTCCAGCATAACGGTATCGCGGTCCAGCCAGCCTTTTTCAAATGCAGCGCAATGCATCGCGTACTCACCACTGACTTGATAGGCATAGGTGGGAACGGCCAGTTCATCTTTTACTCGCCGGATAATATCGAGGTAGGGCATGCCGGGCTTGACCATGATCATGTCGGCGCCCTCGGCGATATCCAGGGCGCATTCATGTAGGGCTTCGTCGCTGTTGGCGGGGTCCATTTGGTAGCTGTATTTATTGCCGCCGCCCAGGTTTCCTGCTGAGCCCACCGCGTCTCTGAAAGGCCCGTAATAACTTGAGGCATATTTCGCCGAGTAGGCGAGGATTCTGGTGTTCACATGGCTGGCGGATTCCAGGGTTTGGCGAATGGCGCCAATGCGGCCGTCCATCATGTCTGAGGGCGCGACCACGTCGGCACCGGCATCGGCCTGGGCCAGGGCTTGGCGCTGCAATGTCTCAACAGTGCGATCATTCAGCACGTAGCCGTTTTCGTCGATGATGCCGTCCTGGCCGTGAAGGGTGTAGGGGTCCAGGGCCACGTCGGTGATCACCCCGAGTTCGGGGGCAGCATCTTTTACTGCTTTTATTGCTTGCTGGGCCAGTCCGTCGGGGTTGTAAGCCTCTTCGGCGCCAAGGGATTTTTTATTGGCGCTGACTACCGGAAACAGCGCAATCGCGGGAATGCCAAGCTCCGCCAGCACCTTGGCCTCATCCGCTAACAGATCCAGGCTCAGCCGCTCGATGCCTGGCATGGAGCCCACCGGCTGGCGGGTATCCTGACCTTCGCAGACAAACATGGGATAGATCAGGTCATCGACGGTGAGGGCGTTTTCTCGCATCAATCGCCGACTGAAATCGCTGGCTCGCATCCGCCGCATTCTGGTGGCGGGAAAGGGGCCTCGGTGCAGGGATTTGTTCATGGCGTTCTCGTCACAGGGTTTTGAAAACCGCTTCGGCGGCATCCAGGGTGGCTTGGATATCAGCATCGCTGTGGGCTGCAGAGAGAAAGCCCGCTTCGTAACAGGCCGGCGCCAGATAAACGCCGTGCTCCAGCATACCGTGGAAGAAACGATTGAAGCGTCCGATATTGCCGGCCATGACTTGCTGATAGTTACAGACTTTTTCCTCTTCCGTGAAAAAGACGCCAAACATGGTGCCAACATGGTTGCTGGTCATGGCGATGCCAGCAGCGTCCGCCCGTTGGCGAAGCCCCTGAACCAAGGCATCGGTTTTTGCAAAGATCGGTTCGTAAAATCCGGGCTGGCGAATCTGCTCGATCATCGCCAGACCGGCGGCCATGGCCACCGGGTTGCCCGACAGTGTACCGGCTTGATAAACCGGGCCGCTGGGTGCCAATTGAGACATCACCTCTGCGCGGCCGCCAAAGGCCGCCACCGGCATGCCGCCGCCGATGACTTTGCCCAGGCAGGTAATGTCCGCGGTGACGCCGTAATAGCCCTGTGCGCCAGCCAGGCCCAGGCGAAAACCGGTCATGACCTCGTCAATAATCAGCAGGCTGCCAGCCTCGTCGCAGCATTGGCGCAGACATTCCAGAAAACCGGGGATAGGCGGCACGCAATTCATATTGCCGGCCACGGGTTCGACAATCACGCAGGCGACCTGGTCGCCGATTTCGGCGAATGCCTGTTTGACGCCGTCAATATCGTTGTAGCTCAGGGTCACGGTGTGCTCGGCCAGTGCCGCGGGCACCCCGGGGGAGCTCGGCACGCCAAAGGTCAGTGCACCCGAGCCGGCTTTAATGAGCAGTGAGTCAGAGTGACCGTGATAACAGCCCTCGAACTTGATGATTTTGTCTCTGCCGGTGGCGCCCCGGGCCAAGCGAATGGCGCTCATCGTGGCCTCGGTGCCCGAGTTGACCATGCGCACCATGTCCATGCCGGGCACGATGTCGCAGAGGGTGTCGGCCATGCGGGTTTCAATTTCGGTGGGCGCGCCAAAGCTCAAGCCGTTTTGTAACTGTTCGGTGACCGCCTTGATAACCGCGGGATGGGCGTGGCCCAGAAGCATTGGTCCCCATGACAAGACATAGTCAGTGTAGCGCTTGCCATCGGCATCGAAGATGTAGGGCCCCTGGGCCTTTTCAATAAAGCGTGGGGTTCCGCCAACCGCTTTAAATGCGCGAACGGGCGAATTGACGCCGCCGGGAATATGTCGCTGGGCGGCCTGAAACAGAGCTTCGTTGCGGGACATGCTGACTCCTGACTTTTTGCGAGGGCTCATTATCCCGACAAAGGTCGTTACTGGCCATCCCCGTCGGCAGAGAAGTAAGCCTGCCGAGCGCGATTGACCCGCGGGGCCAGCAGCAGGGTTGAAACCATGGTGGGGATCGCCATCATGCCGTACATGCCAATCACCAGGCCGTTAACCAATTCCAGGGAGACCGTCGCTCCGGCGATGATTAACAGCAGGTAGGCGGGGGTGTAATAGCGCTGACGATGGGCGCCTAATAAAAAGCCGGTGCATTTGGCGCCGTAGAACCAGAATGACACGATGGTGCTGAAGCTGAGCAGCCCCACCATGATCAGCAACAAAATATCGCCGGTTTTGGGAAATACCTGAGCGATGGCGTTTGCGGTGAGAGTGACCCCGGTCACGCCGTCGGTGCTCTGCCAGGTGCCGGTCAGGAGGATGATCAGAGCGGTACAGGTGCACATGAGCAGGGTGTCGATGACTGGGCCCAGCATGGCCACCAGGCCTTCGCGAATGGGCTAGTCGGTTCGAGCTGCGCCGTGGGCCATGGATTCGGTGCCGATCCCTGCTTCGTTAGAGAAGGCGCCCCGGCGCACGCCGATCATGATGGTGCTGCCGAGGGTGCCGTCAACAACCGCCTGACCGGAAAATGCGTCGCTGACAATCAGGGCGGTTAACCACATCCAAAACACCGCGCCGGGACCGACGGTGCTGATCGTAATCGCGACACCGGCAATATTGCCCAGCCCCAAGGTGCTCGATAGCGCGGTGGATAAAGCCTGGGCGTGGGACACATGGCCCGGGTCCTGCGGCCGGTCGAACTTGCTGCGCAAGAAGTTAATGGCATGAGGGAAGTAGCGAAAGCAGGCTAGTCGAGAGTAACAGGTCAGAAACAGACCGCCGCCCACCAGCAGAACCACCGTGGGGGCGCTCCATATAAAATCTGCAAACCCGTTCAGGGCAGATTCCAGGATGCTCAGTGACATTTCAGCGCCCGGCTCCGCGGGACGGCCCTACGGTAAGGCGCGCTGCAGCCTCTCGTCTTCGACATGTCATGGCGGCTAAGCTTATCCGTCTGGCGGCTGTCATTCGAATTGCCAGTCGGCCACCCGGTGCTTAAAAGGGTTTAACCACCACGAGAATGACAATGCCCACCAGTGCCAGCACCGGGGCCTCATTAAACCAGCGGTAAAATACGTGGCTGCGGCGATTGGTATCGTTGGCGAACTGACGTAGCAGTCGGCCGCAGACATGATGGTATGCAATCAACAGTACGACCAGGCCAATTTTGGCGTGGAACCAACCGGCCGAAAGGTAATAGTCTGGTGCCAGTGCAACCATCCACGCTCCCAGAATCAGGGTAATGAGTGCAGAGGGGTTGGCAATACCACGGTATAGTTTGCGCTCCATCACCTTGAAGCGCTCCCGGCTGGTCAGGTCTTCAGCCATCGCGTGATAGACAAACAATCTCGGTAAGTAAAACAGTGCCGCAAACCAGCAGACCACGGCAATAATGTGAAAGGCTTTCAGCCAGAGCATGGCGCGCTTCCTTGAGTGATCAATAATGCTCAGCGGTTCGGGCGCTACCCGCGGGGCACTGGGGCAGGGCGGTAAAATAGCATACAATGCGTGCTTTGCCTTCGTGGGCGCCGCCCACTCGTCGTTATTTGAATCGTCTCCGCAATTCTCCTTTGACAGGACACTGGCAGCAATGAGCCCAGAAGTACGCACCCGTGCGAGGCGGCGGCTGCGGTTATGGTGGTTACTCAGTCATCGCCGCACCCGTCGCCAGCTCGGTACCCTCGAAGATTGGAAAACACGCCTGGTGTTCTGGGTGGGGGCGCTGACGGTCGGGTTGGTGATTCAGGGTTTTGCCTGGCTTTCGGAAGAGAGCTTTGAGGTTTTTCATCAGGTTTTTCAGCGCTATCCGTGGCATTTTTTGTGGATCACGCCGCTGGGTTTGATGACCATCGTTGCAATTATGAATCGTGGCGGCAAAGCTGCCAAAGGCAGCGGTATTCCCCAGGTACTTTTGGTTCACAAGCAGAGCTATCACTGGCTTAGAGAGAGTTTTCTTTCGCTTCGGGTTGCGCTGCTCAAGGTCTTCTTAACCTGCTTCGGGTTGCTGGTGGGCGCGACGGTTGGCCGCGAGGGTCCCAGTGTCCACGTGGGCGCCGCGCTGATGTACAAGTTTGGTGTCTGGGCGAAGCTGAAGCGGCGGCAGGTTGAGAGTGGCTTGATCGTGGCAGGTGGTGCCGCGGGGGTATCGGCGGCATTTAATGCCCCGTTGGCCGGGATCGTGTTTGCGGTAGAAGAACTGCAGCAGTCGATGGAAGCGCGCAGCTCGGGGACCTTGATTCTGGCCATTATCCTTTCTGGGGTGGTGGTGCTGGCGTTTGCCGGGCACTACAGTTACTTCGGCGTGCCCGATGTCAGCGCCATGAGCTTTGATCACTATCCCTATTTGATTATTACCAGCTTATTCTGCGGGTTGTTGGGCGGCCTGTTCAGTTTTGCGCTGGTTGAGGGAAACCGAGCTATTGCGCCACTTATCGCCAGGGCGCCGATGCGGGTTGCCCTGGTGATTGGCCTGATATTGGCCGCCATGGGCATCGCCTCGGGTGGACTCACCATGGGAAGTGGTTATCTGGAAGCCAAGTCGCTGCTGGCGGGCGAAACCGAGGGAAGTTGGTACACTGCTTTTGGGAAAATTGCGGCGACCGCGCTGACCTACCTGAGCGGCATTCCAGGTGGGATTTTTTCCCCCAGCCTGGCCTCTGGTGCTGAGCTGGGTGCTGCCATGGGGGCGCTGTTTAGCGATGTGTCGCCAGTGGCACTAATTTTGGTGGGTATGGCCAGTTACTTTGCCGGTGTGGTGCAGCGACCAGTGACCGCTTTTGTGATTGTGTTGGAGCTCACCGGCAATAATCATGATATTTTGCCGGCCTTGATGGTGGGGGCATTGGTGGGTTCAGTGGTATCCAAATTGGTGATGCCGGAGCCGATTTACCATGTGCTTGCCCGGGACCTGCTGCGGGGGTGGGAAGCCATGATGAAACCCCGTGAGCCGGAAGCGGGTCAGAGCAGTAGCGATGCGGCGGCGCTGGAGCGAACCGGCCCCCAGGTCTTGGATCGAGATAAATGAAACCCTCAGGTGGGGAACGGAGGACAGTACAGTGCTGAAAGTTGGAATCGTTGGCGGTACCGGTTACACCGGTGCGGAATTGTTGCGATTGATTGCCGCTCACCCCGATGCCGAGGTGGCAATGATCACCTCCCGGGCGGAAGATGGTGTGCCGGTAGACGAGTTGTTTCCAAGTTTGCGGGGCTATGTGGACCTGCGCTTTACCGTTCCAGATGTCGCCGCCCTGTCCAGCTGTGATGTGGTGTTCTTTGCGACGCCTCATAATGTGGCGATGAACCTGGTGCCAGAGCTGCTGGCTGCCGGTACCCGGGTTGTGGATTTGTCGGCAGACTTTCGAATTCGCGACGCGGCGTTGTGGTCGAAGTGGTATAACGAAGAGCACTTGTGCCCCGACGTGCTGGCCGAGGCGGTATATGGTCTGCCTGAGACTAACGCCGCTGCGATTGCCGACGCCAAGCTGATTGCGTGTCCCGGCTGCTACCCTACTGCGGTGGAGTTGGGCTTCATTCCTCTGCTGGAGAGCAAACTGGTTGATCCAAGCCGGTTGATCGCCAGCGCTGCCTCCGGGGTCAGCGGGGCGGGCCGGCAGGCAAAGGTTGACAATTTGTTTGCCGAACTTTCCGAGAGCTTCAAGGCCTATGGTGTGGCCGGACATCGTCACTTGCCTGAGATCGAGCAGGAGCTGATGGTCGCCGCGAAGGGGCCGGTATCACTGACCTTTACGCCGCACTTGCTGCCCCAAGTTCGGGGTATTCATGCCACATTGTTTTCCGAGGTGAGCAACCCTGACACCAGCGTCGAGCAGCTGCAAAGCCTGTTCGAAGAGCGCTACGCCAATGCGCCCTTTGTCGACGTCATGCCGCCGGGTAGCCTGCCGCAAACCCGCACGGTGCGCGGCGCCAATATGTGCCGGATCGCGGTGCACAAACCCCAGGGGCGCAACACGGTGGTCGTGTTGTCGGTAATTGATAATCTGGTCAAAGGCGCCTCCGGTCAGGCGATCCAGAATATGAACATCATGTTTGGGTTGCCGGAGACGGCAGGGCTTCAGGGTGTGTCGCTGCTGCCCTGACCGGCGGCAATTCTTGATCAATTTGCTCAGGAATACGATAATTTTGGCTAACGTCGCTTACAGCGGCCCGTTAGAAATAGAGGTGACATTATGTCTGCGGTTGAGCAATTTACGCCCACCGTACTGGCGTTAACAGAACGTGCGGTAGCCAAGGTGAAAAGCCTGGTTGAAGAGGAAGCCAATGACGAGCTGAAATTGCGGGTCTTTGTGACTGGTGGTGGCTGCTCTGGCTTTCAATACGGCTTCACCTTTGATGAGCTGGCTGACGAAGACGACACCTTGATTGAAAAAGATGGGGTAACGGTGTTGGTGGACCCGCTCAGTTATCAGTATCTCGAGGGCGCCCAAGTGGATTACACCGAGGGCCTTGAGGGCTCTCGGTTCGTCGTCAGTAACCCGAATGCCGCCACTACCTGCGGTTGTGGCTCGTCTTTTTCTATTTAACCTGCCGCTACTCACTAGTCTGCCCCCACTGCGGGGCAGCGCTTCCCTCCTGACGTACTGATCACGTCATTAGTAGAATTACTCACTGCACTCTGCCGCGTTCTTGCAATAATGGACCGTAGTTTGTTGCTCGGCAAAGGAGCGTGTCGGCGATGTAAACTTGCGTCTACCAAGGGGTTCGCCATGTTGCGACATATCATGGACACTCTGTGCACCGAAAGCACCGGCCACGTGCTGATCGTCGATGACGACGAAACAGTTCTGACCGCATTTTCAGCGGTGCTGGGTCAGTGCCAGAAAATTTCAGTCGCCCGCAGCGGCCGCGAAGCCCTCGAGCTGTTATCACCCGATATTGACTTGATCCTGTTGGATTATCGACTGCCGGATATGGACGGTCTGGAAGTGTTGCGAGCAATAAAGCAGTTTCGCGAACGGACGGGGGTGGCGGTCATTATGATTACTGCGGATAGCGATGAGGTGCTCGAGTGTGAAGCACTGCGTCTGGGGGCTATCGACTTTTTGAGAAAGCCCTTCTCGTCTGCGGTGTTGCAAGCCAGAGTGGCTGTTCACCTTGAGCGCCGCCAATGTCTCAAGCAGATACTGCAAATGGCGCAGCACGACGAGCTCACGGGCAGCTTGAGTCGCCGTGCGTTTTTTCTTGAAGCTGCGCGTGAATTCAGCCGGGCAAAACGGCACGGTACCGGGTTCAGTCTGCTCTACTTCGATCTGGATAAGTTTAAGGCGATCAACGATAACTTCGGTCATTCTGTAGGCGATCGTGTGCTGAAAAGCTTTGCGCAAACGTGTATGGCTCGCAAGCGGGAGCACGATCTGTTTGGCCGAATTGGTGGTGACGAATTTGTGATGCTATTGACCCGGACCAATCTGGCCAATGCGCGTACGGTTGCTGAGGATATCTGTAGGCTGGCAAACAAGGTGTCAGTGGCCGTGGATGAGGGGTTGGTCGTCCAGCCCTGCGTGTCGGTGGGAATCTCCGCAATGCGCCTGAGTGACACGGCGTTGGAGGATGTGGTCCACCGTGCAGATATGTCGGTATTTGATGGCAAGTCATCTGCGGTGAGCTCGGAGAATACTGTTTCGCGTGCGCGGACCAAGGGCTCCAACCTGCACTGATTGCCCCCTTCTAGCGATTCCTGTGGTCGTCAGCTTTCGGGTGTGGATAACTCTCGTCAAGATTTTATGCGGCAGCGCTGATTCTGCGAAATGCCGCTGACTCCATTTTGTTGCAATCCGTTAATCCAGATCAATTTCAGGAGTGTCGCCCCCGGCTTAAATGGCATCAGGTCATTTTCGAATCTGAGGAAACACTATGAAAACGATTATTATCGCGACTCCCCTGACCCTTGCTCTGGTTCTGGGAGCACAGGCTTCTGCAGCGTTTGAAGCGGGGGATATTCTGGTGCGAATAGGTGCAACCACTACCGATCCCAGGGAGTCCAGTGAAGAGGTTGAACTCAATCGGTCTATTATCAGCCTGAGCGGCGGACGATCCGGGATTGGGCTAAACAGTAACACCCAGCTGGGCGCGAACATTGAATATTTTCTAACCCCGCAGTGGGGTGTCGAGCTGCTGGTCGCAACCCCTTTCGAGCACGAGGCGGAGGGAACTGGTGAATTGCAGGGGCTGACGATAGCCGAGTTTAAGCACCTCCCGCCGACACTGAGCCTGGTTTATCACCTTCCGCGCATCGGTCGCGCACAACCCTATGCTGGGGTTGGGCTGAACTACACCTTCCTTTTTGACGAGGAAATCACCGCCGAGGCCGATGCTGCTTTTGCTGGACTGGGCTTAAATGATGGCAAATTGAAACTTGACGACTCGTTCGGTGTGGCCGTTCAGCTGGGAGTGGATTTTCATATCGATAATCACTGGCTGGTGAATGCGTCAGTCAGGTGGATTGATCTGGAAACCGATGCAGAGATACGTTTCGCTGGCGGGAATAAAGTCACCAGCACCATTGAGGTTGACCCCTTTGTCTACACCCTGTCGGTCGGGTATCTGTTCTGATTTCGCTGGGGTAATCAGGCGGGGTAGATTGCGCCCAAGATGCGTTGGCCGCGGGCGCCGGTAACCGCTGGCACGTTTCCGGGTTGGCCTAACAGGGTTTGTCGGGCGAGCCAGGCGAATGCGCAGGCCTCGACCCAGTCTGGATCAATGCCGAGTTTGCTGGTGGTCGCTATTTTGCAGCTGGGCAATTGTTGGTGTAGCGCAGCCAGCAGTGCCCGATTGTGCGCCCCGCCGCCGCACACAAACACTTCGGTGGTTGCCGGGGCATGTTGCTTGATTGCCAGGGCAATACTCTTTGCTGTGACCTGCAATAGGCTGTGCTGAACATCTTCGGGATTGAGTCGGGGCAGGGTCTGGAGAATGGTGTCGAGGGCGGCTGGGTTGAAGTCTTCCCGGCCAGTGCTCTTTGGGCCACTGGTCGTAAAGAAAGGTTTGTCGAGAAACGCAGACTCGAGCTCAGCAATTGGGTTGCCGCTGGCCGCCCATGCGCCGTCACGGTCGAAAGGCTGGCCTCGGTGTTGCTGAATCCAGCAATCCATCAAGACATTGCCGGGGCCTGTGTCGAAGCCGCTCACTCGGCCATCACCGGTGAGTACGGAGATATTTGCCATACCGCCGATATTCACAATCACGCGATTGACCCCGGTCTTGTGCATCATTGCGGCGTGAAACGCAGGGACTAGTGGCGCGCCCTGCCCGCCAGCGGCAATATCGCGGCGGCGAAAATCAGCTACCGTGGTGATGCCACTAACTTCGGCTAGCGTATTGGGGTCGCCAATCTGCAGCGTAAATGCCTCCCCATGAGGGGTGGTGGGTGCCGGTGGCCGATGGCGAACGGTCTGACCATGGCTGCCAATAGCGCGAACCTGAGTGGTGTCGATCTGCGCTTGCTTGCATAACTGCATCACACAGTCGGCCATCGCGAGTGCGAATAGACGGTCAGCGCGTCCCAGGCGGTCGATTTCGTTGTCGGTGCCGTGGCAAAGCGACAGCAACTCGTGCTTGAGTGGTGACGGGATGTCGAGGCAGAGGTGGTGCTTGAGAGTGAGTTGGTCGTTGTCGAAGGACACCAGCGCGGCATCAATACCGTCCAGGCTGGTGCCCGACATCAGGCCGATGTAGAGCTCAGGCATTAACCTGCATCGCTACCGGAAGTGTAATTCCGTTGGGCGGCGTAGGTTCTGAGCTGCATTTGCATGCCGCTGATTTGCTGCTTGAAGGCCGGCATTTCGCCGCTGCCAACCCGGGTCGGTGGAGGCAGTTTGTCGACGATGGTCGCTGGATTGCGGTGTACGCCATTCATCAAGAATTCGTAGTGCAGGTGCGGGCCGGTAGCATAGCCAGTGGAGCCCACCCAGCCGATGGTTTCGTGTTGCCGCACCCGGGAGCCTTTTGAGACGGCGCGTTTGTGCAGGTGCAGGTACTTGGTCACGTAGGCTTCGCCATGCTTAATAAAGACGTAGTTACCATTGGCCTTGGAGTAGCCTGATTCTATGACGCGACCATCGCCAGCGGCATATACCGGTGTGCCGCGGGGCGCTGCATAGTCAATGCCCCGATGAGGGCGAACGGTTTTGAAAACCGGATGCAGGCGCTTCGGGTTAAAGCCGGAGCTGATGCGGGTAAAGTCGAGGGGCGCACGGAGGAAGGCTTTGCGCATGCTTTCGCCCTTCTCGGAGAAGTAGTCGACTTCGCCTTCATTATTGATATAACGATAAGCTTCAAAGGAGCGCCCTTGGTTGAAGTACTGGGCGGCCAGGATTTGGCCGCTGCCGAGGAGCTCACCATTGAGGTAAAGCTCTTCATAAATGACTATAAAGTAGTCATCCTTGCGAACGTCGTAGACGAAATCCAGCACGCCGCCGAAAATGTTGGCCAGCTCCATGATGATGCCTTGCCCAACACCCGCCTCATGAGCAGCCTTGTAAAGGGAGCTGGTGATGGTGGCGCTGGCAACGCGTTGCCGGACCTCCGGGGTTTCTGCCAGCTCGGTGGTGCTAAACCCAGCGACGCTGCGCTCAAAGACCAGGCTATTTAGCTTGTCGATCTGAAAGCTCATGGCATCGAGCTTGCCATCGTCATTGATTTGAAATGACAGCTTTTGGCCGGGGCGAATTTTGCTGAGGGCGCTGGCCTTGGAGGCGCTGCTAAGTAGCTCGTGAAGGTCTTGGGCGGTAAGGTTGGCCCGCCCAAAAATAGCCGACAGAGAGTCGCCGGGCTTAACCGTGATATCCAGCCAGGGCTTTTCGGGCTCGACCTCTGCGAGAGGTGCCTCGTTAATCGGGCTCTGCGGGCGGATCGGGCTGAGCTCAAGGTTTAGCGGAATCGCGGTGCGTTTTGCTTCGGCATTTTCGCCCGGCAAAAGTAAAAGAGCGATGCCCACCGCAATCAGGGTCGATGCGGCCAATGCGAGGTGGTGTCGCGGGAATTTGGCGGTGGACGGTTTTACGGCGTGCCGCTTTGGTTTCCAGTTTCGCATAGTGTTAGAAATGTAAATTTGTCACAGTGTATAAATTTCGCGCAGTATAGCAAATTACCATTGGGACAAAAGCCCGTACAAACCGAAAGTTAATGTGATTTCTAGCTAGCATGGGCCGCTAAGGCTTGGCTGTGCTTGCTTTTCGAAGTCGTTGTTGTATCTTGCCCGATCTCCAAATCACTGATTGGCCTCAGATTGCGGGCCGAATTTCGGTAGCGCCGAAATATAGAAGAAGGTAAGACGATATGACCGGGCTGGATACGGGCTTTGTGGCGGATCTCGAGGCGAGAGGCTTGATTGCTCAAATGACGGGCGAAAATGGCCTTGGAGAGTATCTCGCCAGCGCATCCCGAACCCTGTATTGCGGCTTTGATCCCACGGCTGACAGTCTTCATATAGGACACCTAGTGCCGCTGTTGGCGCTGAAGCGCTTTCAGATGGCCGGACATAAGCCTATCGCCCTGGTTGGCGGTGCAACCGGGCTGATCGGCGATCCCAGTTTCAAAGCGCAGGAGCGCCAGCTAAATACGCCCGACATTGTGGCAACGTGGGTGGAGCGCTTAAAGGGACAGCTGTCGCGCTTTATTGATTTTGATTGCGGCGCTAACTCGGCGGAGTTGGCCAACAATCTGGATTGGTTTGGGCCGATGACCGCCTTGGAGTTTTTGCGCGATATCGGTAAGCACTTCTCTGTTAATAGCATGATTGCCAAGGAGTCGGTGAAGCAGCGTATTGATCGGGAAGGCTCCGGGATTTCGTTCACTGAATTCAGCTATTCGCTATTGCAGGCCCTGGATTTTGCCGAGCTCTACAAACGCCGCGAATGCACCTTGCAGCTCGGTGGTTCTGATCAGTGGGGCAATATTACCGCGGGGATTGACCTGGCTCGCAGGATGCATGGTGCGCAGGTTCATGGAATGACGATGCCGTTGGTGACGAAAGCCGATGGCACCAAGTTTGGTAAGACCGAGTCGGGAACCGTTTGGCTGGACCCTGCCAAGACCTCTCCATATGCCTTTTACCAGTTCTGGCTGGGGACTGCTGATGCAGACGTGTATAAGTTCCTCCGCTATTTCACCTTCCTTCCGGTTGAAGAGATCGCCGAGATCCAGCGTCAGGATGAAGAGGCTCAAGGTCGCCCGCGGGCTCAGGGGGTTTTGGCTGCAGAAATGACGGGATTGATCCACGGTAAGGAAGGGCTAGAGGCGGCTCGGCGTATCACTGAGGCGCTTTTCTCTGGGGCGCTGCAGGATTTGTCTGAGCGAGACTTGCAGCAGCTGGCCCTTGATGGTCTCCCTTGTGCGGATGTTGAGCGGGCGAGCTTGATGGATATGCCGCTGACACAACTATTGGCGGATGTTGATCTGGCGCCGGGCAAGCAAGTTAAGGATGCCTTGGGTCGCAACGCGGTATTCATCAACGGTGAGTCAGTGGGAATCGAGCAGAATATGCAGTTGCCGGCGCTGTTCAGTGTCGAGCGCGCATTCTTCGGTCGCTACTTTGTTGTTCGCCTGGGTAAGAAGAAATACCAGTTGCTGGTTGTTTCTTGAGCTGTAAGTGCTCGCCACTGCTCGGTTTTTGCGCAAGTTGAGTGGTTTCTAATCGATTGTCATCTTTTTGAAAAATTCTTTTAAAAACCCGTTGACTCTGAGTTGGTCGTCTCTATAATGCGCCTCCTCAACTGCTGAGGCAGACGCGCTAGGGCGAAGGTTCTAGGGCAAATTGCTAAGGTGGTTGAGCTAGCAAAAAAGTTTAAAAATACTTGTTGCTAGGCGGGACGAAGTCTGTATAATACGCGTCCTCGCTTCGGGAGAAACCTGAAGCAAATCAAAACCCTGGCGGTTTTGAGTTGTTTAAAAAGAAGAGATTAGATAATTCGTGTGGGCGCTTGTTGATGGGTATTTGCGACATAAATATTCAGAAGCAAGTGACTCGTAAATTCATGAATTTGAATACGATTCTGAGCTTCTGAGCCGAGATTTTGGATAGTAAAGCAGGTTTTGCGTAACTATCCCATCATGCGAAAGCTGATGTAAAAGATTGAACTGAAGAGTTTGATCATGGCTCAGATTGAACGCTGGCGGCAGGCCTAACACATGCAAGTCGAACGCGAAAGGTCTTCGGACTGAGTAGAGTGGCGGACGGGTGAGTAACGCGTGGGAATCTACCTGGTAGCGGGGGATAACTCGGGGAAACTCGAGCTAATACCGCATACGCCCTACGGGGGAAAGGAGGGGATCTTCGGACCTTCCACTATCAGATGAGCCCGCGTCAGATTAGCTTGTTGGTGAGGTAAAGGCTCACCAAGGCGACGATCTGTAGCTGGTCTGAGAGGATGATCAGCCACACTGGGACTGAGACACGGCCCAGACTCCTACGGGAGGCAGCAGTGGGGAATATTGCGCAATGGGGGAAACCCTGACGCAGCCATGCCGCGTGTGTGAAGAAGGCCTTCGGGTTGTAAAGCACTTTAAGCAAGGAGGAAAGGTTGTCGGTTAATACCCGGCAGCTGTGACGTTACTTGCAGAATAAGCACCGGCTAACTCCGTGCCAGCAGCCGCGGTAATACGGAGGGTGCAAGCGTTAATCGGAATTACTGGGCGTAAAGCGCGCGTAGGCGGCTTCGTCAGTCAGATGTGAAAGCCCCGGGCTCAACCTGGGAACTGCATTTGATACTGCGGAGCTAGAGTATGGTAGAGGTGAGTGGAATTTCCTGTGTAGCGGTGAAATGCGTAGATATAGGAAGGAACATCAGTGGCGAAGGCGACTCACTGGACCAATACTGACGCTGAGGTGCGAAAGCGTGGGGAGCAAACAGGATTAGATACCCTGGTAGTCCACGCCGTAAACGATGTCAACTAGCCGTTGGGGAACTTGATTCTTTAGTGGCGCAGCTAACGCACTAAGTTGACCGCCTGGGGAGTACGGCCGCAAGGTTAAAACTCAAATGAATTGACGGGGGCCCGCACAAGCGGTGGAGCATGTGGTTTAATTCGATGCAACGCGAAGAACCTTACCAGGTCTTGACATCCTAGGAACTTGGCAGAGATGCCTTGGTGCCTTCGGGAGCCTAGAGACAGGTGCTGCATGGCTGTCGTCAGCTCGTGTCGTGAGATGTTGGGTTAAGTCCCGTAACGAGCGCAACCCTTGTCCTTAGTTGCCAGCACATTATGGTGGGAACTCTAAGGAGACTGCCGGTGACAAACCGGAGGAAGGTGGGGACGACGTCAAGTCATCATGGCCCTTACGACCTGGGCTACACACGTGCTACAATGGGCAGTACAGAGGGCTGCAATATCGCGAGATGGAGCCAATCCCTTAAAACTGTTCGTAGTCCGGATTGGAGTCTGCAACTCGACTCCATGAAGTCGGAATCGCTAGTAATCGCGAATCAGAATGTCGCGGTGAATACGTTCCCGGGCCTTGTACACACCGCCCGTCACACCATGGGAGTGGATTGCACCAGAAGTGGATAGTCTAACCGCAAGGGGGACGTTCACCACGGTGTGGTTCATGACTGGGGTGAAGTCGTAACAAGGTAGCCCTAGGGGAACCTGGGGCTGGATCACCTCCTTAACTTGAGCGCAACGAAGTTGGCAAGTGCTCACACGAATTGTCTAATCTCCATTGGTTGAAAGCGATACCTGAATCGTCGCGTTAGCGGCGTGTTCGACCCGACTATTGGGGCTATAGCTCAGCTGGGAGAGCGCCTGCCTTGCACGCAGGAGGTCAGCGGTTCGATCCCGCTTAGCTCCACCATGCTGCAAGTGCTCGCGGACCTAAACAGGCTACTACCCGAGTTTGTTTGTGAGTAAGAATTTGGGTCTGTAGCTCAGGTGGTTAGAGCGCACCCCTGATAAGGGTGAGGTCGGAGGTTCAAGTCCTCCCAGACCCACCAAAATGGCTCTGCTCGGCGTTGCCGAACTGCTCATGTGCTAATCGCACACTACGCAGTCCGGCGCCTTGATCAGCGACATTTTGGTTCATGGTTCGAACGCAGTGGTAATTAAATCCCGTATCGCTTTTAAAGACTAGAAATAAGCCTTCTTGATGAAGTATGTAGTATCGAGTGGGTTTGTTTCTGGTTTTTGCAATCAGATGTTCTTTAACAAGGTAATTAAGCTGAAACAAAACACTGTTTTCTCAAGTGTTGTAATAATCCGGCGAAAACCTGATCACGCAGCAAGTCGCGTGTGATCAGTAGCAGTTTCTTGATGATATGGCGATGGCGAGTCTATTTGCTTATATGGTCAAGCGACTAAGCGCATACGGTGGATGCCTTGGCAACTAGAGGCGATGAAGGACGTTGGAGCCTGCGAAAAGCGTGGGGGAGTCGGCAACCAGACTTTGATCCCGCGATGTCCGAATGGGGAAACCCACCTAGCATAAGCTAGGTATCTCTTGACTGAATACATAGGTCTTGAGAAGCGAACCAGGAGAACTGAAACATCTAAGTACCCTGAGGAAAAGAAATCAACCGAGATTCTCTTAGTAGCGGCGAGCGAACGGGGATCAGCCTGCAAGTGATAGCTTGTGTGTTAGTGGAACGGTCTGGAAAGTCCGGCGATACAGGGTGATAGCCCCGTACACGAAAACACGCTTGTGGTACTAAGCTTGCGATAAGTAGGTCGGGACACGTGTTATCTTGACTGAAGATGGGGGGACCATCCTCCAAGGCTAAATACTACTAGTTGACCGATAGTGAACCAGTACCGTGAGGGAAAGGCGAAAAGAACCCCGGAGAGGGGAGTGAAATAGAACCTGAAACCGTATGCGTACAAGCAGTAGGAGCAGACTTGTTCTGTGACTGCGTACCTTTTGTATAATGGGTCAGCGACTTAATGTATGTAGCAAGCTTAACCGTTTAGGGGAGGCGTAGGGAAACCGAGTCTTAATAGGGCGATTTAGTTGCATGCATTAGACCCGAAACCCGGTGATCTATCCATGGCCAGGTTGAAGATGCCGTAACAGGCATTGGAGGACCGAACTCACAAATGTTGAAAAATTTGGAGATGAGCTGTGGATCGGAGTGAAAGGCTAATCAAACCGGGAGATAGCTGGTTCTCCTCGAAATCTATTTAGGTAGAGCGTCGTGTCTTACCCTGGGGGGTAGAGCACTGTTTGGGCTAGGGGGTCATCCCGACTTACCAAACCCATGCAAACTCCGAATACCCAGGAGTACAATCACGGCAGACAGACGGCGGGTGCTAACGTCCGTCGTCAAGAGGGAAACAACCCAGACCGCCAGCTAAGGTCCCAAATCTACGTTAAGTGGGAAACGATGTGGGAAGGCTCAGACAGCTAGGAGGTTGGCTTAGAAGCAGCCATCCTTTAAAGAAAGCGTAATAGCTCACTAGTCGAGTCGGCCTGCGCGGAAGATGTAACGGGGCTAAACGTAGAACCGAAGCTGCGGACGCGCTTTGCGCGTGGTAGAGGAGCGTTCTGTACGCCTGCGAAGGTGTGTCGAGAGGCATGCTGGAGGTATCAGAAGTGCGAATGCTGACATGAGTAACGACAAGGGGGGTGAAAAACCTCCCCGCCGGAAGACCAAGGTTTCCTGCCCCATGTTAATCAGGGCAGGGTTAGTCGGCCCCTAAGGCGAGGCAGAAATGCGTAGTCGATGGGAAACGGGTTAATATTCCCGTACTTGTTATAACTGCGATGGAGGGACGGAGTAGGCTAGGCGAGCACGGCGTTGGTTGTCCGTGTTTAAGCTAGTAGGCTGGGGGATTAGGCAAATCCGGTTCCCTAAGGCTGAGAGGTGATGACGAGTCCTCTTTTGGACGAAGTCGTTGATGCCATGCTTCCAAGAAAATCTTCTAAGCTTCAGGTTATAACAAACCGTACCCCAAACCGACACAGGTGGTCAGGTAGAGAATACCAAGGCGCTTGAGAGAACTCGGGTGAAGGAACTAGGCAAAATGGTACCGTAACTTCGGGAGAAGGTACGCCGGCTTTGGTGATGGGACTTGCTCCCTAAGCTGAGGCTGGCCGAAGTGACCAGGTGGCTGCGACTGTTTATCAAAAACATAGCACTGTGCAAACACGAAAGTGGACGTATACGGTGTGACGCCTGCCCGGTGCCGGAAGGTTAATTGATGGGGTTAGCGTAAGCGAAGCTCTTGATCGAAGCCCCGGTAAACGGCGGCCGTAACTATAACGGTCCTAAGGTAGCGAAATTCCTTGTCGGGTAAGTTCCGACCTGCACGAATGGCGTAACGATGGCCACGCTGTCTCCACCCGAGACTCAGTGAAATTGAAATTGCGGTTAAGATGCCGTATACCCGCGGCTAGACGGAAAGACCCCGTGAACCTTTACTATAGCTTCACAGTGGACTCTGATATTACTTGTGTAGGATAGCTGGGAGGCTTTGAAACTCAGACGCCAGTTTGAGTGGAGCCAATCTTGAAATACCAGCCTGGTACTATTGGGGTTCTAACTCAGGTCCATGATCTGGATCGAGGACATTGTGTGGTGGGTAGTTTGACTGGGGCGGTCTCCTCCCAAAGTGTAACGGAGGAGCACGAAGGTGCGCTAATCACGGTCGGAAATCGTGAGGTTAGTGTAATGGCACAAGCGCGCTTAACTGCGAGACTGACAAGTCGAGCAGATACGAAAGTAGGTCATAGTGATCCGGTGGTTCTGTATGGAAGGGCCATCGCTCAACGGATAAAAGGTACTCCGGGGATAACAGGCTGATACCGCCCAAGAGTTCACATCGACGGCGGTGTTTGGCACCTCGATGTCGGCTCATCACATCCTGGGGCTGAAGCCGGTCCCAAGGGTATGGCTGTTCGCCATTTAAAGTGGTACGCGAGCTGGGTTCAGAACGTCGTGAGACAGTTCGGTCCCTATCTGCCGTGGGCGTTGGAGATTTGAGGAAAGCTGCTTCTAGTACGAGAGGACCGAAGTGGACGAACCTCTGGTGTTCGGGTTGTCACGCCAGTGGCATTGCCCGGTAGCTATGTTCGGACGGGATAACCGCTGAAAGCATCTAAGCGGGAAGCCTCTTCCAAGATAAGATCTCCCTGGGAACTTGATTCCCCTAAAGAGCCGTTCAAGACCAGGACGTTGATAGGCAGGGTGTGTAAGCGTTGTAAGGCGTTGAGCTAACCTGTACTAATTGCTCGTGAGGCTTGACCATATAATCAAGTGGTCTTGCCATCGTAGAAAATCAAGAAACTGCAGCGGATTGTTGCAACGGTCGGAGTCAGATCCGGCAGCCTGAAAAGGCAACTGAGAAAACAGTATTCAGCTTAGTTACCACCCTATTTGGTCGTGCCGAGAGCATGTCAACGCGACAGTGAGACTCAACGCATACCAAGCCAGTTTGCCTGGCGACCATAGAGACACGGAACCACCTGACCCCATCCCGAACTCAGAAGTGAAACGTGTCATCGCCGATGGTAGTGTGGGGTTTCCCCATGTGAGAGTAGGTCATCGCCAGGCTTCTAAATAAAACACCCCGGTCAGCGCAGCTGTCCGGGGTTTTTTATTTAGGATCGCGAGGAATCTCTGTTCCGTTAAGCAGCTCGCAGAGCTGCCATGTGACAAGCGATGCACCGAAGGTGCCAGCTTGGTGTGCCGCAGCGTAGCGGAGGCATCCCAAAGGGATTGCGTACCCACAGCACTCGCTATCGCTCGCGGGGCAGGCTCAGCACTGCTCGCAACACAATGTAGGTCATCGCCAGGCTTTAATTAAAAACCCGAGGTTCGTTAGAGCCTCGGGTTTTTTCATGGGTCTCTGGAAGTGGAGTCCACTAGGCTCTGCCCTACGGTGAGGGCTCGCGCCATCCTTGGCGCTCGGGGATACGCCCCGCTTCCGCTGCGCTACAGCGCCCAAATCAGCTCCTGCTGATTTGTCGCCAGGCTTCTAAACTAAAATGCCCTGATCAGTAATGGTCAGGGCATTTTTTATGTGGATTTTAAAGCGCTGGGCAACTGGCGCTGAGAGCCTGCCCCGCGAAGCGCTTTGGGTACCGACGGCAATGGCTCGCGCCACCCCTGGCGCTCGGTCCTGCGGACCGTCTTCGCTGCGCTACGACGCCCAAATCACTCGCTGCGCTCATGGGGCAGGCCCTCGCCAGTACCGAAGGCGGCCCCCTTCTAAATAAATGGCCACAGCACTCCCTGCGGTCGCGGGCCACATTGACACCCCGGTCAGCGTTAGCTGTCCGGGGTTTTTTATTTAGGGCGCGACGACCTTCTGCCACTAAATGCCGGGCTCATGTGAGTCGTGCGCGACCCCGGAACCGATGTTCCGCAGGAACCGGTTTGGACGCCGTAGCGCAGCGAAGGCGCCCCGCAGGGGTGGCGATCGCTGATCGCCATCAATGTAGGTCATCTATCAAGCCTCCGTCCCTTCCACCAGGCTCTGCCCTAAGGCAATGGGCTCGCGCCACCCCTGGCGCTCGCTCCTAGGGGCCGTCTTCGCTCCGCCACGATGCCCAAATCACTCGCTGCGCTCATCGGACAGGCTCAACAAGGCCGAAGGCTGTCCAATTCTTATAAATGGTCAAAGCGTTCCATGCCGTTGCTGTCCACACTGACATCCGTTAAGCACCAGATGTGCTCAAAATGGTGATTATCCTCGGTCAAAAATTTGATCGTTAACTATCCTGCGCCAATACTTTGCGTCTCCCGTCTCCCGTCTCCCGTCTCCCGTCTCCCGTCTCCCGTCTCCCGTCTCCCGTCTCCCGTCTCCCGTCTCCCGTCTCCCCCCGACGCATTTCCAATAGACGAAAAAAAGCCCCGCTGGCATCGCCAGCGGGGCTTCGCGTCAGACTTAGGCGACTAACTTACTTAGCGGCCTTCTTCTCTTTCTCTTTAGCAATGACGGCTTCTGCCACATTAGCTGGGCAGGGCGCGTAATGGGAGAACTCCATAGAGAACTGGCCCCGGCCAGAGGTCATGGTGCGCAGAGTACTGATATAACCGAACATTTCTGACAGTGGCACATCGGCTTTTACGCGAACACCGGTGGCGTTGGGTTCCTGACCGGAGATCATGCCGCGACGACGGTTCAGGTCACCGATGACATCACCAACGTGATCCTCGGGGCTGAAGACGTCCACTTTCATGATGGGTTCCAGCAGCTGCGGACCGGCTTTCGGCATGGTTTGACGAAATGCGCCTTTGGCGGCGATTTCGAAGGCGATAGCCGATGAGTCAACAGCGTGGTAAGCACCGTCGTGCAGGTTGATGGCAACGTCCAGTACCGGGAAGCCTGCCAGCGGGCCGGTGCCCATCATGGACTTAAAGCCTTTCTCAATAGCGGGGAAGAATTCCTTGGGAACGTTACCGCCCACCACTGTTGAGGTGAAAGTGAAGCCCGTGTTGGGTTCGCCGGGTTTGATGGTGTAGTCGATTTTACCGTACTGACCGGAACCACCAGACTGCTTCTTGTGGGTGTAGCTGTCTTCCACTTCCTGGGAGATGGTTTCGCGGTAAGCCACCTGGGGCTGACCAACGACCAGCTCAACGCCGTAGGTACGCTTGAGGATGTCGACTTTAATATCCAGGTGCAGTTCACCCATACCTTTCAGGATGGTTTCACCAGAGTCTTCATCAGTTTCGACGCGGAAGGTCGGGTCTTCTGCCACCATCTTGCCGATGGCGATACCCATTTTCTCGGTCGAGCCCTTGTCTTTCGGTGCAACCGCAATGGAGATAACAGGCTCTGGGAACACCATGGCTTCCAGAGTACAGGGGTGGTCTTCGCTACACAGAGTGTGACCGGTCTGTACGTTCTTCATGCCGATGATGGCGATGATGTCGCCTGCAGTTGCGTGAGTCAGTTCGTTACGCTCGTCCGCCTGCATTTCACACATCCGGCCGACGCGTTCAGTCTTGCCGGTGAATGAGTTGAGGATGGTGTCGCCTTTGTTCAGCTGTCCGGAGTAAATCCGTACGAAGGTCAGGGCGCCAAAGCGGTCGTCCATGATCTTGAATGCCAGAGCGCGGAAGGGCTCGTCTGGGGAAACCGTGGCGTATTTGCCAGTGGGGTTGCCTTCTTCGTCGGTCAGCGGCTGCGGGTTAACCTCAGTCGGGCTGGGCAGGTAGTCTACGACCGCGTCCAACAGCAGTTGCATGCCTTTGTTTTTAAAGGCAGAGCCACAGTAGGTCGGGAAGAAGTTCAGGTGCAGTGTGCCCTTGCGGATGCAGCGTTTGAGGTCGTCGATGGAGGGCTCTTCGCCGTCCATGTAGGCCATCATCAGGTCGTCGTCCATTTCCACGGCAGTTTCGACCAGCATTTCGCGATAGGTTTCGACATCGTCTTCCATATCGGCGGGCACGTCTTTAACTTCGTAGTTTTCGGGCTGGCCAGAATCGTCCCAGACGTAAGCTTTGCGGGTGAGCAGGTCGACTACACCGACAAACTCATCTTCGCGACCAATTGGCAGGGTCATGATCAGCGGGTTGGCGCCCAGCACCTTTTTGACCTGCTCGGTGACGCGCAGGAAGTCGGCGCCAACGCGGTCCAGCTTGTTAACGAAAATCAGACGGGAAACTTTAGAGTCGTTCGCGTAGCGCCAGTTGGTTTCGGACTGGGGCTCAACGCCGCCGGAACCACAGAATACGCCGATACCGCCGTCCAGTACTTTCAGTGAACGGTAAACTTCCACGGTGAAGTCAACGTGTCCGGGGGTGTCGATAACGTTCAGGCGGTGGCGATTCCACTCACAGGTAACGGCTGCAGACTGGATAGTAATGCCGCGCTCGGCTTCCTGCTCCATAAAGTCAGTGGTGGATTCCCCTTCGTGAACCTCACCAATTTTGTGGATTTTACCGGTCAGCTTGAGAATACGCTCGGTAGTGGTGGTTTTGCCGGCATCAACGTGGGCGAAAATACCGATGTTGCGGTAGAAGGATAGGTCTGTCATGGCGCTCTCTAAATAAGCTGGGTTAAAAAATAGGCCGCTACAATATAGAAATTGGAGAAAAATTTCTCCTCCAATTTGGCGTATCGCCCATTTTAGCGACGGATTTTTACAAAATTGCCTAAAAAACTGTCCGCCAGAATCGTGGGGCGCCAGCGCGGCGGGTTAGCAGGCAGAGAAATAGGTGGTTAATTCGGATTCGGGACTGGCCTCCGGCGCCTTTTATGGGCCGTCAGCCTCATAGCCTCGGCCTCTCGAGGCCAGGGCAGGCGTTGGCCAGCGTTTTACCAGCCTTAATTAAACCCCCTTTATGGGAAGCGCACTGTATGCCCTGGTTCTGCCTTGTCCAGCAGAAAGCTGCGGCATTTGGTTGTGAGCGGCGTCGGCCTGCCAGGCGTCTGGGGATCACGCTCTGCGCCGCGCAAGAAGGACTGCGCCGGCTCCCGCAGCCCTTGGTCAGAAATTCCAGCTGACTTCTACGCCGTAACTTCGAGGTTCACCAGCGATATATTCGTCAAAGCCGAAGCTTGCCTGCAGATTGAGAGCGTAGACGTGGTACTCCTTGTCGAGCAGATTTTTGCCCCACATTGAAATGCTATAGCTGCCATCATTGGTGTACCAGCCGAGCCGGCCGTTTAGCAGCCAATAGGCGTCTTGGCGGATTTCGTCGTAGCCGTATTGGTCGTTATAGGCGCTGAACCATTGCTCGTCTTGGTAGCTAGTGTTCGCGTTGACGCTGAGATAGCCTGAGTCGGTGACCAGTAGGTCATAATCGACTGAAAGGTTGAAGTTGATTTTGGGCGCCGAGATCAGCTCATTGCCCGATAAGTCGACCTGGTCGCTTGGGTCGCCGAGGGTCTCGGTGTTGGCGAGTGTAAGCTCGGAATATTCCGTTTGAAGATAACCCAGGCCCACTTGAAAGGTCAGTCGTTCAGTCGCTCGCAGCCATAGCTCTGTTTCCAGGCCGGCGATGCTCGAGGCGCCAGCGTTTTCCAGAAAGTTGGAAATGCCAACAACATTAATAAATTGCTGGTCAGTGTAGTCGTAATAAAATGCCGCAGTGTTTAGGCGCATTTGCCCATTGAGCAAATCTGCCTTGGCACCAATTTCATAGGCGGTAATGTATTCAGGCGCGGCGTAGGCCGTGGCCAGCGGCCTTTCCTCGTAATACACGCCACCATTAAAGCTGCCGGCTCGGTAGCCCCGGCTGATGCTGGTGTATACCATCCATGATTCATCAAAGCGGTAATCGGCCCCGATTTTTCCGGTCCACTCCTTTTCTTTCGCGTTGAGCTCTGGGGCTGAGTCCAGGGTGAACGGGCCATGGGTGTAGCCCCCGGCAGTAACGGCGGTAACGGAGCTGGGGTTGGCAATAATATCCACTAGTGCCCCAGGCGATAGGGGGATGCGCAGCCAACCATTGTCAACGCCGGTGCTATTGCCGGGTAGCCAGGTGCCGACGGGGGTGCCGTCATCGCGGTAACGAGACAGGTTCAGGTAGGGCATGGTGTTGCGGTCTTGGGTATACCTCAAGCCAATATCAATACCGAAGGCGGCGGTGACATCAAAACGCAATTGGGTGTATGCGGCGGCGCTTTCCTTCTCGGTGCTCATGCGCTGGATGATCTCGCCTACGTCTAGCAGAAAGGGGGCGTCGCTGGCAGCATCGGGTTTGGCGATAACAACCCGAGGGTCGGGCAGGTCCCGGAAGATGTAATACGCATTCTGCATGTACAGCTCCTCATAGCCGTAATACAGGCCGGCAATAAAATTAAAGCGGCCCTCCAGGTTAGAGGTGATGCGGAGGTCTTGGCTGTAGCTTTGAGAGTCTGAGGCCCAAATAATTTCTAGCAAGCCCGTCGGGCCGCCGTCGGTATCTTGCTCTTGATAATAATCGGCATCCAGAAAAGCACTCACGGAAGTGAGCGTATAATTGTCCGCATTGTAGTTCAGGGTCAGCACGGCAAGGTCAGTGTGTGTGGTCAGTGCGCCAGATCTGTTGGCCTCGGTTTCATGGAAGTCCAGGTTTTGAGGTCGGTCGTAACCCGTGTAATTGATATAGCCAGTGCCATTGGGGTCTAGGCCTCTGACGTCGGTTCGGCCCATTCCTTTTGGGGTGGTGCTGCTGCCGTCGCTTTTTGCAGATGAAAGCTTTAGTGCTGCGTCCCAGCGATCATTGATGAGCCAGTTGAGAGCCACTCGCCCGCCGCGAAAGTCGCTTTCCGCGCCGTTTCTGCTCTGTCCTTTAATCTCCATCCACCCGTCATGCTTTTTCAGGCTGCCGGATGCGCGCAGTGACAATGAGCCTGGGACCAGTTCTGTCTCTGCCGCGGCTTCCAGTGAGTGGGCGTTGAAGCTGCCTATTCCGGCTTTGATATATTGGCGCGCTTCGCCGTCAAAACCGGGGGTGCGGGTAATGATGTTGATGGCGCCGCCGGTGGTGTTTTTTCCGTACAACGTGCCTTGCGGGCCTCGCAAAACTTCAAGCCGCTCGACATCGAAAAAATTGGCACCGTGGCTGTAGGTCGGGCCCAGATAGGCTTCATCAACATAGACGCCTATCGGGCTTGCCTGATTGGAACTGTAATCCGACATGCTGACGCCGCGAATGGCAAATATCGGTTGAACTTCGCCGTAAGCACCACTGACTTGCATGTTGGGCACCTGGGCGCCGATATCATTGGCATTATCAAATCCCAGTTTTTCCAGTGCGTCTCCGCCAAGGCCTGTGACAGCAACAGGGATGTCCTGCGTGCTTTGGCTGCGCTTTTGAGCGGTAACCAACACCTCTTCCAGCATTGGAGTGGCGAGTAGAGAATGAGATAGGAGAAGCGATGCTGTTGCCAGGATGTAGTGTCGGAGGTGCAAATGCGGGCTGCGTGTCATTGGTTTGGCTTACCTCGATATTGTTGTAATGAAGGGGGCTACCTGACGCGATCCGTTACGGTAGTGAAATTCGTTTTGGCAAGTTATGGCCGGATGTGAGAGATGGCTGGTCGTTTTGGTCAATAGATTGAAACCGGTGAGTGCCTCTTCCAGCCGTCGGTGTTGCGGCATTTGTTGCGGTAGTGCGCGTCGCCGAGCTGGCTGGTGGCGGCTTTTATTTGGGCGAGGAGATAGGAATGGCGTTGGGGAATTAGTCGCAGGGCTTTGTGGAGATAGCTCAGAAAGCGGCAGCTTCTCGGCTTGCTCTGGCGATTAGCCAAACCACCCGGCCCGGGTCAGATCTACCTTCAAGTTCAGGTGCGGTATACCCAGTTTCTTCCCAGCAGGCGAACAAATACTGTTATATTTTTTGACCTGAATGGGCCGTGGCGGGAGGGGCCGCCTGGTGCCCGTCGATCAATGATAATAAAGGAAGCGCAGATGCAATATACCTCCCAGCAATCCCAAACCCTTGAACCGACTGGCTATGCGGAGTGGTTTCGGCGCCGCGCGGCGCGGGCCCCGGAGCGATCGGCGTTGAGCTTTAAAGGGCAGACCTGGAGCTACGGCGAGATGCAGCACGAGATCGAGCGGCTGTCGACGGTGTTTGACAGTCGTGGGATCGGCAAGGGTGATCGCATTGCCTATCTCGGTTTGAACAACCCGGTCACCTTGTTTGCCGGCTTTGCAGCGGCTCGCGTTGGCGCGATTCTCGTGCCGCTCAACTTCCGGCTAGCGGTCGCAGAGCTGGTGGCGATTATTGAAGATGCGGGTGCGGCGGCGGTGATTGCTGATGCCCACTACGCCAGGGCGCTTTCCTCGGCACAGAATCAGCTTCCCTGTGAGCACTTCTTCACCTTTGGGGATGATTGCGACGGCTGGTTGCGCTTGGAGCCGCTGTTATCCGCCGTTGGTGCAATTGTGCCAGCGCTGGATTGTATGCCGGACGATATTGTCACTCTGATGTACACCTCGGGTACAACGGGTGTGCCCAAGGGGGTGATGATCAGCCATCGCAATATCTGGGTGAATAATATGAACTGGGTGCTGACCAGTGACTTCACCTCCAAGGATGTCACGGTGGTCTGCGCCCCGCTGTTTCATGTTGGCGGCCTGTGCGTGGTCTTGTTGGTGACCCTGTTTGTTGGCGGGCATCTGGTACTGCAGGAGAGTTTTGATCCCGCCCTGTACCTGCGAGATATGGAGGAATATCGCGCCACGGTTTCCTTTGCGGTGCCTGCCATGTTGTTGTTTTCGAGCCAGCATGACGACTTTGCCCAAGCGGATCTTTCGGCCATGCGGTTAATTGTGGCCGGCGGGGCGCCGGTGCCTGAGCCGCTGTTGAAAACCTACGCTGCCAGGTCCATACCCATCAGTCAGTGCTATGGCATGACCGAGGCCACGGCAGGGTTGACCTTTCTTGAGACCGAGCGGGGCCAGTCAAAGCTGGGTTCGTGTGGTCGAGCAGGTCCTTTAAATGAGGTGAAGCTAATCGACGCTTCGGGTGCGCGTATTACCGAACCTGGAGTGAAGGGCGAGTTGTGCGCTCGAGGAGGCAATATAACCTGCGGGTATTGGAATCAGCCTGATGCAACCAAGGCTGCCCTTGATGCAGAAGGCTGGTATCGAACCGGTGATGGCGCCTATTTCGACAGCGAGGGGTTCTACTATATATGCGACCGCATAAAGGACATGATTATCAGCGGCGGTGAGAATATTTACCCGGCGGAAATTGAAGGGCTGCTGTATGAGCATGCGGATATCGCCGAAGTCGCCGTGATTGGTGCGCCAGATGAGAAGTGGGGTGAAAAAGCCGTCGTCGTAGCGGCCTTGCAGCCTGGTGCGACACTGGATTTAACGGCTGTTGTGGCGTTTTTGGAGCCCAAGTTGGCGCGCTACAAATTGCCGAAGGTGCTAGAGCTGGTTGATGCCTTGCCTCGAAACGCGAATGGCAAGGTGGTGAAAACGGCCTTGCGGGCGCGTTTTGGTAAGGCGTGACGGGCCCGGACAAGCAATGAGTGACGGATATGTCAGGGCGGCGCCGCTTTGCTATTATCCCCGACGTTACGGTTGGGGGTGGGCTGAGTGGCTGACAACAAATTAATTGAATTGCTGGCAGATGGCGAATTTCATTCCGGTGAAGAGGTGGGCGCACTGCTTGGCGTCAGCCGCACGGCGGTCTGGAAGCAGGTCAAAAAATTGGAATCGCTCGGCCTGGCGCTGGAAAGCAAAAAGGGGCGGGGGTATCGCGTCGTTGACGGCTTGAGCTTACTCAGTGCAGATGCAATCAGGAGCGCGCTGCCTGCAGGTGTGTCTGAATCATTGCCGGTGCTGGATATTTTCCAGGTGGTGGACTCGACCAATACCGTGGCCGCAGCCAATGCTCCTGGTGTGCCGGGCTATCGCTACTTGTGTCTGGCGGAGCAGCAAACCGCCGGCCGGGGGCGGCGCGGGCGAGTTTGGCAAAGCCCCTTCGGTCGCAATGTTTACCTGTCGTTGGTGTGGCAGTTCTCCTCCGGTGCGGCCGCCCTCGAGGGCTTGAGTCTGTCTATTGGGGTGGCGGTGGTTCGCGCTCTGCGCGATGCCGGTGCCGGGGAGGCTCAGCTGAAATGGCCCAACGATGTCTTGTATCACGGTAAAAAAATTGCCGGAATCCTGTTGGAAATGCAGGGCGACCCGGCGGGTATCTGCCAGGTCATTATTGGCGTTGGCGTTAATCTGGATTTGCGTGGCGCCAGCACCGCCGAGATTGGTCAGCCGTGGAATGACCTTTATTCCGTGGTGGGAAAGGTGGATCGCAATCGGTTTGTGGCTCTGCTGGTGACTCATCTTATCAACGTACTTGAGGAATTCTCTCGCTCGGGGTTTGCCCAGTTGCGGGAGGAATGGGGGGCTCTCGATGCCTATCGCGGTCAGGAAGTGGCTATTCACCTGGGGGAGCAGATGCTGATTGGTTGCGCTCAGGGGGTGGATGAGAGTGGCGGGCTCAAGGTGGATATCGACGGCAGTCAGCGGGTTTTTCGCGGCGGCGAGATTAGCCTGCGGAGTATGGGGTAGTGCCTTCTTCTATAAGTCGGCTGGAGCTGGATGTCGGCAATAGCGCAATCAAATGGCGCAGCATGGCGGGGGCGAACCGCCTCAACGGTGGCCGGGTCAGTGATTTCAACGAACTTGCGGTGCTCGCCCCGGATACCTCGCTCATTTGGGTGGCGTCGGTCGCAAATGATGCGCGCAACCAGGCGCTGCGGGGGCTCTTTGAGTCCCGCGGTGCCAAAGTGCAGTTTGCCCAGTCGGCCTCCTCCCAGGCTGGTGTGCGCAGCGCTTATGCTGATGTCGCGCGTATGGGCGTTGATCGATGGCTGGCCATGTTGGCAGCCTATAACGAATGTCAGCGGGCTTGCGTGGTCATCGATGCGGGTTCAGCGTTGACCATCGATTTAGTCGATACGGGCGGGCAGCACCTTGGTGGCTACATCATCCCTGGTGCAAATATGATGTTACAGGCCTTAGCTCAAAACACTGGCCGGGTGCGCTTCGATTTGGAAGATCTTCCCAGTGACAAACCCGGAGTCAGCACCGAAGAGTGCGTTCATCACGGTAAGTGGCTGGCCTTGGTGGGCGCGGTTCAGCGCGTCTTGGCTGAGGCGGCACACCGTTGGCGGCAAGATTTTTCGGTTGTTGTCGCCGGGGGGGATGGCGCTCAAATCGCCGCGTTGGTGGGGCAGGCGGCGAGCGAGTGGCTGATCCGGCCGGAGTTGGTGATGGACGGCCTTTTTTTTGCGATGGCAGACAATTGGGGTGCACCCTAAATGCGTTGGTTTTTTGCGTTGCTGATTCTGGCAAATATTGGTTTTTACTTCTGGCGGGCATCAGAGGGCGGTGGGCCGCCGGAGGTCGCCGGGGTGGGTGTGGCGGCTGAGGGGCAGCCGATTGTATTGCTGTCTGAGGTTGAGCTGCCGGATGGTGGTGTTGGCGCAGGGGCGCCCGAAAGCCTGCTAAGTGCATCCTCCGGGAGCTCGCCAGATGGCGGGGCAGAAGACGTGGCGCCGGTTGCGGCGGAGTGCTGGACCGCGGGTCCTTATCCGACTTTGGCGGCAGCTCGACTCGCCGCCGATGGCCCGGGCGATTTGAAAATTCGGGGAAAGGAGCTTAGTCGATCGGTAGAGTATTGGGTGTATCTCGGTGTGTATGAAAGCTATGCGGTGGCCAATGCTGAGCATCAGCAGCTGCGCAAGAAAAAGATAGACAGCTTCGTCATTCGCAACGGCCCGCTGGAAAATGCGGTTTCCCTCGGCTTGTTTAGCGACCCAGATCGGGCAGAAGTGCAGGCCAAGCGTATGCGGCAGAAGGGCTACGACGCCAAGGTGCGTAAGCTTGAGCAGCGCGATATCACCTACTGGCTTTCCCTTGAGGGGGTGCCTGGTTCGCCTGGTTGGGAGGCTGCTTATAGTCAATTGATTGATAAGAAAAATGCTGAAATTTCGGTAGAGAAAAAAAGCTGTAATCTCGTTGCGTCTTGGGGTGAGTTCGACTAGAATGCCCGCCTCGTTTGAAAGCGACGTGATTTCTGCGCTGGCGTAGCTCAGTTGGTAGAGCAGCTGACTTGTAATCAGCCGGTCGGGGGTTCGACTCCTCTCGCCAGCTCCAATCACTCCGCTTGCAGCTCAAAAGAATTGAAGTGCTTGTTGGTAATTTATTGACAAGTTATTGAGCGCTAAGCAAAATGTTTCGCTTTTTTGTGGTGGGGTTCCCGAGTGGCCAAAGGGATCAGACTGTAAATCTGACGCGCAAGCTTCGGTGGTTCGAATCCACCCCCCACCACCACTACTTGCTGAAATAGTGCCGGCGAAAAAGTTTTTTTAGCGGGTATAGTTCAATGGTAGAACCTCAGCCTTCCAAGCTGATGGTGCGGGTTCGATTCCCGCTACCCGCTCCAGTTTGCGCTGGCTGTTAAACGATTGCGGTGCTCATATAGCTCAGTCGGTAGAGCACTTCCTTGGTAAGGAAGAGGTCACCGGTTCAAGTCCGGTTATGAGCTCCATTATTTATGGCGACAAAAGCCGAGTGGTCGGCTTTTGTCTTTTTGTAGTGACTAGACGAAAAGGTCCGCTAGGAGACTGTCGCAATGGCAAAGGAAAAGTTTGAACGTAGTAAGCCCCACGTCAACGTGGGCACCATTGGTCACGTTGACCATGGTAAGACCACTCTGACAGCAGCGCTGACCCGTGTTTGCGCAGAAGTGTTTGGTGGTACCGCGGTCGCGTTTGACGGTATCGACAACGCCCCTGAAGAGAAAGCGCGTGGTATCACCATTGCGACTTCTCACGTTGAATACGATTCCCACGAGCGTCACTACGCCCACGTAGACTGCCCCGGACACGCCGACTACGTTAAGAACATGATCACTGGTGCGGCCCAGATGGACGGCGCGATCCTGGTATGTGGTGCCACTGACGGTCCAATGCCCCAGACGCGTGAGCACATCCTGCTGTCTCGTCAGGTAGGCGTACCTTACATTGTTGTGTTCCTGAACAAAGCTGACCTGCTGGCAGAAGACTGCGGCGGCGTGGGCACTGAAGAATACAACGAGATGCTCGAGCTGGTTGAAATGGAGCTGCGTGAGCTGCTCGACACTTACGACTTCCCTGGTGATGACACCCCGATCATTCCTGGTTCAGCCCTGATGGCCCTGAACGGCGAAGACGACAACGAGCTGGGTACTACCGCGGTTAAGAAACTGGTTCAGGCGCTGGATACTTACATCCCTGAGCCCGAGCGCGCGATCGACCAGCCCTTCCTGATGCCAATCGAAGACGTATTCTCTATCTCTGGTCGCGGTACCGTAGTAACCGGCCGTGTAGAGCGTGGCATTCTGAAGACTGGCGACGAAATCGAGATCGTGGGTATTCACGCCACCACCAAAACCACCTGTACCGGTGTTGAAATGTTCCGCAAGCTGCTGGACGAAGGCCGTGCTGGTGAGAACGTCGGTGTGCTGCTGCGTGGTACCAAGCGTGACGAAGTTGAGCGTGGTCAGGTTCTGTGTAAGCCTGGCTCAATCAAGCCTCACACTCGTTTCGAAGCAGAGGTTTACGTACTGTCTAAAGAAGAAGGTGGTCGTCACACCCCGTTCTTTAAAGGCTACCGTCCTCAGTTCTACTTCCGTACCACTGACGTAACGGGTGCGTGTGAGCTGCCGGAAGGTACTGAAATGGTAATGCCTGGCGACAACGTCAAGATGGATGTAACGCTGATTGCACCTATCGCGATGGAAGAAGGTCTGCGCTTCGCGATTCGCGAAGGTGGCCGTACTGTTGGCGCCGGTGTTGTCGCTAAAATCGTCGAGTAATTCGATATTTTGAGCAATTATGCCGACCTTTTGGGTCGGCAACTGTAGGCCAGTAGTTCAATTGGTAGAGCACCGGTCTCCAAAACCGGGGGTTGGGGGTTCGAGTCCCTCCTGGCCTGCCACTTACGTAGACACCGCTTCGCAGACGCGAAGTGGTGTTTTGCGCTTAGCAAAAAGGATATGGTCGGATCAATGGTAGCTAAGGCGGAAGACGCTGGTCGGCTTGACGGTCTCAAATGGCTGGTGGTGTTGCTGCTGGTGGCGGCAGGTATCGGCGGTAATATTTATTTCTCTGGCGAGTCGCTGCTGTATCGGGTGTTGGCTCTGTTGGCGCTGGCGGGTGTTGCCGGATTTATTGCTTCGCTCACTGTTAAAGGTGCGGCATTTGTTGCGTTGTTGAAAGGCGCGCGCACCGAGATTCGCAAGGTGGTCTGGCCAACACGCCAGGAGAGTACGCAAACAACCCTGATTGTTGTGGCATTTGTCTTGATTGCCGCTTTGATCCTGTGGGGCTTGGACTCTCTGCTGGGTTGGCTGGCCTCGATGGTAATCGGCTAGAGGTGGGGTGATGGCAAAGCGTTGGTATGTAGTACATGCCTACTCCGGGTATGAGAAAAAAGTTGCTTCGGCACTGAAAGAGCGAATCGTCCTTTCTGGTCTTGATGAGCGGTTCGGCGAGGTGCTGGTCCCCACTGAAGAGGTGGTGGAGATGCGAGGCGGGCAGAAGCGCAAAAGTGAGCGCAAGTTTTTCCCCGGCTATGTGCTGATCCAGATGGAGCTCGATGACGAGACCTGGCATCTGGTGAAAGAGACTCCTCGGGTCATGGGCTTTATTGGTGGGAAGGCGGACAAGCCAGCCCCCATTACTGAAAAAGAAGCCAACGTTATTCTGCAGCGTGTGGAAAGTGGTGATAAGCCCAAGCCCAAGACGCTGTTCGAGCCCGGCGAAATGGTTCGGGTTATCGATGGCCCCTTCAACGACTTTAATGGCGTTGTTGAAGAAGTGAACTACGAAAAGAACCGTCTGCATGTGGCGGTGCTGATTTTTGGTCGTTCTACCCCGGTCGAATTGGATTTCGGCCAGGTCGAGAAGACTTAAGGCGCTGGATGCTGGGCGGGAGACGGAAAACGCTAAAGCTACAGCGTTCCCCGTCTCCCATCACGCGTTTAGCGGACATAACGGGGAGCCGTTGATAAGTCGCGAGACTTTGAGGCGTTATTACCCAAACAGGAGAAAACAATGGCAAAGAAAATTCAGGCTTATATCAAGCTGCAGGTGGCCGCTGGTGCCGCCAACCCCAGTCCACCGGTTGGTCCCGCTCTGGGTCAGCACGGTGTGAACATCATGGAATTCTGCAAGGCCTTCAATGCTGAAACGCAAAGCATGGAAAAAGGCATGCCGATCCCGGTTGTGATCACAGTTTACTCTGATCGTAGCTTCACTTTTGTGACCAAGACGCCGCCGGCATCTTACCTGCTCAAGCAGGCTGCAGGTGTTAAGAGCGGCTCTGGTACCCCCAACACCAAGAAAGTGGGCAAGGTGACCCGTGCCCAGCTGGAAGAGATCGCCACCCTGAAAATGCCCGACCTGACTGCGGCAGATATGGATGCGGCTGTTCGTACTATTGCTGGTAGCGCCCGTGCTGCCGGTATCGAAGTGGAGGGTGTGTAATGGCTAAGCTGAGCAAGCGCCAAAAGGCAATTCGTGAAAAGCTGGTTCCCGGCAAAACATACTCTGTCGCTGAAGCTGTTGCCCTGCTGAAAGAGGTTTCTACTGTGAAATTTTCTGAAGCGGTTGATGTTGCCGTTAACTTGGGTGTTGATGCGCGTAAATCCGACCAGGCTGTTCGCGGTGCGACCACGTTGCCCCACGGCACCGGTAAAGAAGTGCGCGTTGCGGTGTTCACTCAGGGCGACAACGCCGAGAAAGCCAAGGCTGCTGGTGCTGATTTCGTCGGCATGGAAGATCTGGCCGAGCAAATCAAAGGCGGCATGATGGATTTCGACGTTGTAGTAGCTTCTCCAGATGCGATGCGCGTTGTGGGCCAGTTGGGTCAGGTTCTGGGTCCTCGTGGCCTGATGCCAAACCCTAAAACCGGCACTGTGACTCCCGATGTTGAAACTGCAGTGAAAAATGCCAAGGCTGGTCAGGTTCGTTACCGCACCGACAAAAACGGCATCATTCACGGTGCTATCGGCAGCATCAAGTTTGAAGCCAACGCGCTGCAAGAAAACCTGGAAGCGCTGCTTTCAGATCTGAAGCGCGCCAAGCCCTCTTCAGCCAAAGGCGTTTACCTGAAGAAAATCACGCTGTCCTCCACCATGGGGCCCGGCCTGGTAATCGATCAGAGCAGCCTGTCGGCGTAATTGTTATTGGTCGGCGCTGCCATTGGTAGCGCTGGCTTTGAATTTCGGGGTGGCAGTATCGCTCCGAAAGCTTTGGGGTCTTTGACATTGACCTGCTGTGTCAAGAAACAAAGGCCATCAAAGACCGTAGGTGGAGAAATGCCTGAAAGGGTTGATTTCCTTAATAGGTGTGTCGCTTTGGCGACCTTACCGGCACCGACCTACGCAGATGGTGGAACGGATTTGTTCACCAAGTAAGGGTTCGCGCGGAAACGCACGGATTTACGGTAATTAACTGACAAATCCAGGAGTTATCCAAGTGGCATTAAGACTCGAAGACAAGAAAGCAATTGTTGCTGGTGTTAACGAGACTGCCGTAAGTGCATTGTCGCTGGTTATTGCTGACGCCCGTGGGTGTTCGGTAAGCCAGATGACAGAGCTCCGCAAGCAAGCCCGTGCGGCGAATGTGGATGTGCGCGTTGTGCGTAACACATTGGCCAAGCTGGCTCTGAAGGGTACTGATTTTGAGTGCGCTGAGACGGCCTTTAAAGGTCCCTCTCTGTTGGCGTTCTCGATGGAAGATCCCGGTGCTGCGGCGCGTATCTTTAAAGATTTTGCGAAAGACCACAAAAACTTTGAAGTAAAAGCACTGGCGGTAAGTGGCCAATTGATGGGTGCAGACCAACTGGACGTTCTGGCCAAGCTGCCGACCCGCGAGCAAGCACTGTCCATGCTGATGAGTGTGATGCAAGCGCCGGTAACCAAGCTGGTTCGTACCATGAACGAAGTGCCTGGCAAATTGGTTCGTACACTGGCCGCAGTTCGCGATCAGAAAGAAGCTGCTTAATCGCAGCATTTGTTAACGGTTTTTATTTTTTAGTACTGACACAGTAGGGAGTTTTAACATGGCTCTGTCAAAAGACGACATTCTGAATGCAATCGCTGAAATGAGCGTGATGGACATCGTAGAGTTGATCTCTGCAATGGAAGAAAAATTCGGCGTTTCTGCCGCTGCTGCTGTAGCCGCTGCACCTGTTGCCGCTGCTGCTGACGCTGGTGCTGCCGCTGAAGAGCAAACTGAGTTCGACGTTGTTCTGACCAGCGCTGGTGAGAAGAAAGTTAACGTCATCAAAGCAGTTCGCGCCATCACTGGCCTGGGTCTGAAAGAAGCAAAAGAAATGGTAGATGGCGCGCCTTCTACTGTTAAAGAAGCTGCTTCTAAAGACGATGCAGAAAAAGCGAAGAAAGAGCTGGAAGAAGCTGGCGCAAGCGTCGAGCTCAAGTAAGTTGCTTGTTGACCGGCGACGGTCAATCTCAAGCGAGGCTGGCGGGTTTTCCCGCCGGCCTTTCGCTGTTTGAGAATTTTCGGTTGGGTTAAGTCCTGACCCGTGGCAGCCGCGTGTTGCTGCACTAACGATGCTTACGCCGATTGCGTCTGCGTCAGGTAATGATGCTGGGGAGTACTGATGGCTTACTCGTACACAGAGAAAAAACGTATCCGCAAGGACTTTGGCAAGATGCCGCACGTCATGGACGTGCCCTTCCTCCTTGCGATCCAGTTGGATTCCTACAAGAAGTTTACGCAGCAGGGTGTGCCCGCTGCCGAACGTGGTGAGCATGGCCTGCATGCCGCGTTTAAATCAATATTCCCAATCGTCAGTTACTCCGGCAATGCTGCGCTGGAGTATGTGGATTACGTTCTGGGTGCTCCCGCTTTTGATGTGAGCGAGTGCCAGCTGCGGGGAGTAACCTACTCCGTGCCCCTGCGGGTAAAAGTTCGGCTGATCATTTACGACAAGGATTCAGCGAACAAAAGCATCAAAGATATCAAAGAGCAAGAAGTGTACATGGGCGAGATTCCGCTCATGACCGAGAACGGCACGTTTGTGATCAACGGCACCGAGCGGGTTATTGTTTCCCAGCTGCATCGCTCGCCAGGTGTTTTCTTTGATCACGACCGCGGCAAGACCCACTCTTCAGGCAAGCTGCTGTACTCCGCCCGGGTGATTCCTTACCGCGGTTCCTGGTTGGACTTTGAGTTCGACCCCAAGGACCTGGTCTACGTCCGTATCGACCGTCGTCGTAAGCTGCCGGCGACCATTCTGCTGCGCGCTCTGGGTATGACTGCCGAGGAAGTGTTGGGTGTGTTCTTCGACGTGAACACCTTCAAGCTGTCCGATAAAGGCGGTTTTACCATTGAGCTGATTCCCGAGCGTCTGCGCGGTGAAGTGGCGACCTTCGATATTTGTGGTAAAGACGGCGAGGTTATCGTTGAGACCGGTCGCCGTATTACTGCTCGTCATATCCGCCAGTTGGAGAAATCCAACCTGAAGGAACTGGAAGTGCCGGTCGAGTACCTGATCGGTCGCTCTCTGGCAAAAGACATCATTGATACCAAAACCGGTGAGCTGCTGTTCAACTGCAACACAGAAATCACCGCCGAAATCCTCGAGACCTTGTCTGAGGCAGGCGTTTCTGAAATCGAAACCTTGTACACCAATGAACTGGATTGCGGTCCGTTCATCAGTGAGACCCTGCGCATTGACCCCACTGCTAGCGAGTTGGAAGCGCTGGTGGAAATCTACCGGATGATGCGCCCCGGCGAGCCGCCGACCAAAGAGTCTGCTGAAAACCTGTTCCAGAACCTGTTCTTCTCTGCAGAGCGCTACGACCTCTCTGCCGTTGGCCGGATGAAGTTCAACCGCCGTCTGCACCGTGAAGAGATTGAAGGGGCCGGCACGCTGGACAAAGACGATATCGTTGCCGTGCTGAAAACGCTGGTGGATATCCGTAACGGTAAAGGTGTGGTCGACGATATCGATCACCTGGGTAACCGCCGTATCCGCTCGGTGGGCGAAATGGCCGAAAACCAGTTCCGCGTGGGTCTGGTTCGGGTGGAGCGCGCCGTTAAAGAGCGTTTGTCCATGGCTGAAAGCGAAGGCCTGATGCCTCAGGATTTGATCAATGCCAAGCCGGTGGCTGCTGCGGTGAAAGAGTTCTTTGGCTCTTCTCAGCTGTCCCAGTTTATGGACCAGAACAACCCGCTGTCGGAAATCACTCACAAGCGTCGTGTTTCCGCGCTTGGGCCGGGCGGTCTGACCCGTGAGCGTGCGGGCTTTGAGGTACGTGACGTACACCCCACCCACTACGGTCGGGTCTGTCCTATCGAGACGCCTGAAGGGCCGAACATCGGTCTGATCAACTCGCTGGCAACTTACGCGCGTACCAATGAATACGGTTTCCTCGAGAGCCCCTACCGCAAAGTTATCGATGGCAAGGTCACCGATGAAATCGAGTATCTGTCGGCTATTAACGAGGCCGAGCAGGTAATCGCCCAGGCGTCTGCGGTGATGAACGACAAGGGCGAACTGACCGACGAGATGGTTGCGGTTCGTCACATGAACGAATTCACCGTAATGCCGCCAGAAAAAGTGACCTACATGGATGTATCGCCCAAGCAGGTGGTCTCCGTCGCAGCGTCACTGATTCCCTTCTTGGAGCACGATGATGCTAACCGGGCACTGATGGGCTCGAACATGCAGCGTCAGGCGGTGCCGACTCTGCGTGCCGACAAGCCGCTGGTAGGGACTGGTTTTGAGCGTTATGTGGCTTCCGACTCCGGTGTGTGTGTGGTTGCCCGCCGCAGTGGTGTGATCGACAGCGTCGACTCTTCGCGCATTGTTGTGCGGGTGAACAACGACGAGGTTCAGGTCGGTCAGCCGCCGGTTGATATCTACAACCTGACCAAGTACACCCGCTCTAACCAGAACACCTGTATCAACCAGCGTCCGATTGTGCGCGAAGGTGATACGGTTGAGCGCGGCGATATCATGGCGGATGGCCCGTCAGTTGACCTGGGTGAATTGGCCCTGGGGCAAAACATGCGTATCGCCTTCATGCCCTGGAATGGTTACAACTTTGAGGACTCCATTCTGGTGTCCGAGCGGGTTGTTCAGGAGGATCGCTTCACCACCATTCACATTCAGGAACTGACCTGTATTGCCCGTGACACCAAGCTGGGGCCCGAGGAAATCTCCGCGGATATTCCTAATGTTGGTGAAGGCGCGCTGGCGAATCTGGATGAATCCGGCATTGTTTATATCGGTGCAGAAGTGGGCCCCGGCGACATTCTGGTCGGCAAAGTTACGCCAAAGGGCGAAACTCAGCTGACACCGGAAGAAAAGCTGCTGCGCGCTATCTTCGGTGAAAAGGCTTCTGACGTTAAAGATACCTCCCTGCGGGTGCCCTCCAGCACCAAGGGTACGGTCATCGATATTCAGGTGTTCACCCGTGATGGCCTGGAAAAAGACAAGCGTGCCCTCGAAATCGAGAAGATGCAGCTCGACCAGTTCCGTAAGGACCTGAACGAAGAGTACCGCATCGTCGAAGAGGCAACCTACGCTCACCTGGCGCGTTCACTGAAAGGCCAGAAGGCCCTGAGTGGCCCCGGTGTGAAGAAAGGCGATGCTCTGTCTGACGCACAAATGGATGCTTTGAAGAAGGATGATTGGTTCAAGCTGCGTATGGAAGAGGAGGGTCTCAACGCCCTGCTGGACGATGCGGAGAAGCAGCTGGCCGCTCACCGCAAGAGCCTGGAAGAGCGCTTTGAAGACAAGAAGCGCAAGCTGACCACTGGCGATGATCTGGCCCCTGGTGTGCTGAAAATCGTCAAGGTTTACCTGGCGATCAAGCGTCGCATTCAGCCCGGTGACAAAATGGCAGGTCGTCACGGTAACAAGGGTGTTATCTCGGTCATCATGCCGGTTGAAGACATGCCCTTCGACGAAAACGGTGAGCCGGTGGACATCGTGCTGAACCCGCTGGGTGTACCCTCGCGGATGAACGTTGGTCAGATTCTGGAAACCCACCTGGGCCTCGCAGCCAAAGGGCTGGGTCGTAAGATCAATGACATGCTGACGCAGCAGCGTGCAGTGGCCGAAGTTCGCAACTTCCTGGGCGAAATTTACAACGACGGCGCAGGTCGGAAAGAAGAGCTGGATAGCTTCAGCGATGCTGAAATTGTCGAGCTGGCCAGCAATTTGCGCGGCGGCGTGCCCATGGCAACTCAGGTGTTTGATGGCGCCGATGAGGGTGAAATCAAGAAGCTGCTCAGCTTGGCCGAGCTGCCGGAGAGTGGTCAGTTGAAGCTGTATGACGGCCGTACCGGGATGGAGTTCGACCGTCCGGTGACCGTGGGCTACATGTACATGCTCAAGCTGAACCACCTGGTTGACGACAAAATGCACGCGCGTTCTACCGGATCGTACAGCCTGGTTACCCAGCAGCCGTTGGGTGGTAAGGCCCAGTTCGGTGGCCAGCGTTTCGGGGAAATGGAGGTCTGGGCGCTGGAAGCTTACGGTGCCGCCTATACCCTGCAAGAGATGCTGACCGTCAAGTCGGACGACGTGAACGGTCGTACCAAGATGTACAAAAACATTGTTGATGGTGACCAGCGGATGGAGCCGGGCATGCCCGAGTCTTTCAACGTACTGGTTAAAGAAATCCGCTCCCTCGGTATCAATATCGAGCTGGACACGGAATAACACCCACAACATTTGGCAAGGGGCGCCGACTTGAAAAAGTGCGGCGCCTGATTAAACCCCTTGCGGAGGAACGGCCTTGAAAGATTTATTGAATCTATTGAAACAGGGACAGCAGACCGACGAATTCGACTCTATTCGGATTGGTCTGGCGTCACCGGAGCTGATTCGCTCCTGGTCATTCGGCGAAGTGAAAAAGCCGGAAACCATCAACTATCGTACCTTCAAGCCCGAGCGGGACGGTTTGTTCTGCGCCAAGATTTTTGGCCCGGTGAAAGACTATGAGTGCTTGTGCGGTAAGTACAAGCGCCTGAAGCACCGCGGCGTAATCTGTGAAAAATGTGGTGTTGAAGTCGCGCTGGCCAAAGTGCGTCGGGAGCGCATGGGCCACATTGAGCTGGCCAGCCCCGTCGCTCACATCTGGTTCCTGAAGTCGCTGCCCAGCCGGATTGGTTTGCTGCTGGATATGACCCTGCGGGATATCGAGCGCATTCTCTACTTCGAATCCTATGTGGTGACTGACCCCGGCATGACGACGCTGGAAAAGGGTCAGCTGCTGAGCGACGAGCAATACTTCGACGCCATGGAAGAATTCGGTGATGACTTCGTTGCCAAAATGGGTGCCGAAGCCATCATGCACCTGTTGATGGAGCTGGACCTGAACGAAGAGATTAACCGTCTTCGTGAAGAGGTGCCTGCCACCAACAGCGAAACCAAAATCAAGAAGCTGTCCAAGCGCCTGAAGCTGATCGAAGCGCTGGCCGATTCCGGTAATAAGCCCGAGTGGATGATCATGAAGGTGCTGCCGGTACTGCCACCGGACCTGCGTCCGCTGGTGCCGCTCGATGGTGGTCGTTTTGCCACCTCCGACCTGAACGATCTGTATCGTCGGGTGATCAACCGGAACAATCGTCTTAAGCGTCTGCTCGATCTGAACGCTCCTGACATTATCGTGCGCAACGAAAAGCGTATGCTGCAGGAGTCGGTGGATGCACTGCTGGATAACGGCCGCCGCGGCCGCGCCATTACCGGTTCCAACAAGCGTCCGCTGAAGTCGCTGGCTGACATGATCAAAGGTAAGCAGGGCCGCTTCCGTCAGAACCTGCTGGGTAAGCGCGTCGACTACTCTGGTCGTTCGGTTATCGTGGTGGGTCCGACCCTGCGTCTGCACCAGTGCGGTCTGCCCAAGAAGATGGCTCTCGAGCTGTTCAAGCCCTTTATCTTCGGCAAGCTGGAAGCCCGCGGTCTGGCGACCACTATTAAAGCCGCCAAGAAAATGGTTGAGCGCGAGCCGCCAGAAGTGTGGGATATCCTGGCTGAGGTCATTCGCGAACACCCCGTGTTGCTGAACCGGGCGCCGACCCTTCACCGCCTGGGTATTCAGGCCTTTGAGCCCGTGTTGATTGAAGGTAAGGCTATTCAGCTGCACCCCCTGGTGTGTGCGGCCTACAACGCCGACTTCGACGGTGACCAGATGGCGGTCCACGTGCCGCTGACCCTGGAAGCCCAGCTCGAAGCCCGTGCTTTGATGATGTCGACCAACAACATCCTGTCGCCTGCCAACGGCGAGCCCATCATTGTTCCCTCCCAGGACGTGGTATTGGGTCTGTACTGGATGACCCGCGCCCGGGTGAATGCTCCCGGCGAGACCATGGCTTTTGCCAACCCTGAAGAAGTGCACCGCGCCTACGTCACTGGTCGCGCGCACCTGCAAGCGCGCATTAAGTGCCGCCTGCACCAGGTAAGCTTTGATGAAAACGGCGAGCGCAGCGAGACCCGCTCCGTAGTGGATACCACAGTGGGTCGTGTGCTGCTGTGGAGAATCGTGCCAGAGGGTCTGCCATTCTCCATGGTTAACCAGACCATGACCAAAAAGGCGATCTCCCGCCTGCTGAACGAGTGCTACCGCCAGGTCGGCTTGAAAGCCACGGTTATTCTGGGTGACCAGCTGATGTACACCGGTTTTGAGTATTCCACTCGCTCCGGTGCCTCCATCGGTGTTAACGATTTTGAAATTCCCGAAGCCAAGGCCAAGATCGTGGCTGCGGCGGATGCCGAAGTGGTCGAGATCGAGAAGCAGTATGCCTCTGGTCTGGTTACCCAGGGTGAGAAATACAACAAGGTGATCGACATTTGGTCTCGCGCCAACGACCTGGTTTCCAAGTCGATGATGGAGGGGCTGTCCAAAGAGTCGGTTATCAACCGCGATGGCGAAGAGGAAGAGCAGGACTCTTTCAACTCCGTTTACATCTATGCCGACTCCGGCGCACGGGGTTCACCGGCCCAGATTCGTCAGTTGGCGGGTATGCGGGGTCTGATGGCCAAGCCGGATGGCTCGATCATCGAAACGCCCATTACCGCGAACTTCCGTGAAGGTCTGAACGTACTGCAGTACTTCATCTCGACTCACGGCGCGCGTAAAGGTCTGGCTGATACCGCATTGAAAACCGCGAACTCGGGTTACCTGACCCGTCGTCTGGTCGATGTGGCCCAGGATGTGGTGATCACCCAGGACGACTGTGGTACGGATCAAGGTCTGTTGATGACCCCGGTTATCGAAGGTGGTGACATCATCGAGACCCTGGGTGACCGCGTGCTGGGTCGTATCGTCGCCAAAGATGTGCTGGTGCCCGGCTCCGATGACCTGGCCGTTGCCGCTGGTGTGATGCTGGACGAAAAGTGGGTAACCACTCTGGAAGAGATGGGTATCGATGAGATCGAAGTGCGCTCGCCGATTACCTGTAACACTCGCCACGGTGTGTGTTCCATGTGCTACGGCCGGGACCTGGCGCGCGGGCACCTGGTTAACCGCGGTGAATCGGTCGGTGTTATTGCTGCCCAGTCCATCGGTGAGCCCGGTACTCAGCTGACCATGCGGACCTTCCACATCGGTGGTGCGGCTTCTCGGGCCACTGCCGTGGACAGCGTACAGGTTAAGCAAGACGGTAAGGTTCGTCTGCACAAACTGAAATATGTTGAGCGTGAAGATGGCTTCCTGGTAGCAGTAAGCCGCTCAGGTGAGCTGGCGGTGACCGATGCCAACGGCCGTGAGCGCGAGCGCTACAAGCTGCCCTATGGCGCCATCATTAAAGTGGCGGACCGCGCCGAAGTGAAGGCCGGCACCATCGTGGCGACCTGGGACCCTCACACTCACCCCATCGTGACGGAAGTGGCAGGTATCGTGAAGATGTCTGGCATGGAAGAGGGGATTACCGTTAAGCGTCAAACTGACGAGCTGACTGGCTTGAGCAGTATTTCGGTGATGGAGCAGTCCGAGCGCCCGGCAGCGGGTAAGGATATGCGTCCGGCGATCACCCTGGTTGATAAGCAAGGTGAGGAGCTGTGCCTGGCGGGTACCAACGTACCGGCGCACTATTTCCTTTCCGACCTGGCAATCGTGTCTCTGGAGAACGGTGCCGAGGTGAAGGTAGGTGACATCATCGCCCGTATCCCGCAAGAGAGCTCCAAGACTCGGGATATCACCGGTGGTCTGCCGCGGGTTGCCGATCTGTTTGAGGCGCGGAAGCCGAAAGAGCCGGCCATTCTGGCTGAAATCTCCGGTACCGTGAGCTTCGGTAAAGAAACCAAGGGCAAGCGTCGCCTGGTGATCACGCCTGCCGATGGCAAGCCATTGGCTGATGGCAGCGATCACTACGAAGTGCTGATTCCCAAGTGGCGCCAGCTCACCGTGTTCGAAGGTGAACAGGTAGAGAAGGGTGAGATCGTTTCCGAAGGTCCGCTGAGCCCCCACGATATCCTGCGCTTGAAGGGTGTTGAGGAGCTTGCCAAGTACATCGTTAACGAAATTCAGGACGTTTACCGCCTGCAGGGTGTAAAGATCAACGATAAGCACATCGAAGTGATCTGTCGCCAGATGCTGCGCAAGGTCAATATCCTGGCCGCCGGTGACTCCTCCTTCATCAAGGGCGAGCAGGCCGAGTACGTACGGGTCGAGGAAGAAAACGAAATGTTGGTTGCCGCCGACAAGATCGTGGCCTCCTACGAGCGTGAGCTGCTGGGTATCACCAAGGCATCGCTGGCGACTGAGTCCTTCATCTCTGCGGCCTCCTTCCAGGAGACCACCCGGGTGCTGACCGAGGCTGCCGTGACCGGCAAGCGCGATCACCTGCGTGGCCTGAAAGAGAACGTGGTTGTTGGTCGTCTGATTCCGGCGGGTACCGGTCTGGCTTACCACAAAGAGCGCAAGCTGAAGCGGGAAGAGGCGGCGCCTAGCGTGTCTGCCCAGGACGTCGAAGCGGCGTTGACTGAGGCCCTGAGCGAAAATAATTGAGTGAAAGGGCCTAGCGGCCCGGCCTCTCTTGACGGGAGGGGAGCGCGTCTTTAGAATTCGCGCTCCTCTTTTTCTATATACTGCCGAGTCGTGTCGGCGGTGCAGTGGTCATCACTGGTGTGCTGGCCTTTTGTTTTGGAGTTTATTAATGGCAACGATCAATCAGTTGGTCCGTCAGCCGAGAAAACGCAAAGCGGCTAAGAGCGACGTTCCTGCCCTGCAGGCCTGTCCTCAGCGTCGTGGTGTGTGTACTCGTGTTTACACCACTACTCCTAAGAAGCCTAACTCAGCGCTTCGGAAAGTATGTCGTGTACGCCTGACCAATGGCTACGAAGTTTCATCTTACATTGGTGGCGAAGGCCACAACCTGCAGGAACACAGCGTAGTGCTGATCCGCGGCGGTCGTGTTAAAGACCTCCCCGGTGTGCGGTACCACACTGTTCGCGGCAGCCTTGACACCTCTGGTGTTAACAACCGCAAGCAAGCTCGTTCCAAGTACGGTACCAAGCGTCCTAAGTCCTAATCGGGTCGCCAACATCATTTATTAACCTTGAGTAAGGCCAGATCCTTCGCCATTGAGAGCAAGCAGTATCTGGATTTACCTGAAAGTTGAGGAAAGCACGTCATGCCAAGAAGACGCGTCGCCGCGAAGCGAGAAATTCTGCCGGATCCCAAGTTCGGAAATCTCACTCTCGCCAAGTTCATGAACCACGTTATGGTTAGCGGTAAAAAATCGGTTGCAGAGCGCATCGTCTATGGAGCTCTGGACCTGGTTGAAGAGCGGCTGAAAAAAGATCCCATCGAGGCTTTTGATGAGGCGTTGGAGAATATCGCGCCCATGGTCGAAGTAAAATCTCGCCGCGTTGGTGGTGCCACCTATCAGGTGCCCGTTGAAGTGCGTCCAAGCCGTCGGACTGCGCTGGCCATGCGTTGGTTGGTAGATTACTCCCGCGGCCGCGGTGAAAAATCCATGCGTCAGCGTTTGGCTGGTGAGATTATCGACGCTTCCCAGGGCAAAGGCTCTGCAGTGAAGAAGCGCGAAGATGTTCACCGCATGGCAGAGGCCAACAAGGCTTTCTCTCACTACCGTTTCTAATCGCCTACATTCAATCCACTTTTTGGGGAATTTATTGTGGCACGTAAAACGCCTATCGCCAGATACCGGAATATCGGTATCTGTGCTCACGTAGACGCTGGGAAAACCACCACTACCGAGCGCGTTCTGTTCTACACCGGTCTGTCTCACAAGATCGGTGAAGTGCATGATGGTGCGGCGACCATGGACTGGATGGCGCAGGAGCAGGAGCGCGGTATTACCATTACCTCTGCGGCCACCACCTGCTTCTGGGCTGGTATGCAGCAGCAGTTCGAGCAGCATCGAATCAACATCATCGATACCCCTGGGCACGTTGACTTCACTATTGAGGTTGAGCGTTCCTTGCGGGTGCTTGATGGTGCGGTGGTGGTGTTGTGCGGCAGCTCCGGTGTGCAGCCTCAGACCGAAACCGTCTGGCGGCAGGCTAATAAATATGAAGTTCCCCGCATGGTGTTCGTCAATAAGATGGACCGTGCTGGCGCTAACTTCACTCGCGTGGTGAAGCAACTTCGTGATCGTCTGGGTGCCAATGCGGTCCCCATGCAGATGACGATTGGTGCCGAAGAAGAGTTTCGTGGTGTTGTCGACCTGGTCAAGATGAAATCCATTATCTGGAGCAATGACGACCAGGGCATGACTTTCACCTACGAAGATATTCCTGCGGACATGCAGGATATCTGTGAAGAAATGCGCGAGTACATGGTGGAGGCGGCGGCCGAAGCCAATGAAGAATTGATGGAAAAATATCTCGAAGAGGGTGAGCTCTCTGAAGAAGATATTAAAAAGGGTATCCGCATGCGGACCCTGGCTAATGAGATTATTCCTGTTTTTGGTGGCTCGGCCTTCAAAAACAAGGGTGTTCAGGCGGTGCTGGATGCAGTGATCGAGTACATGCCGTCGCCCACCGAAGTTAAGGCCATCGAAGGTACCCTGGACGACAAAAACGAAACTGTCGCCAAGCGTGTCGCCGATGACGATGCGCCTTTCGCTGCGCTGGCTTTCAAAATTGCCACGGACCCCTTTGTGGGCACTTTGACCTTCTTCCGGGTTTACTCCGGTAAGTTAGAGGGTGGTACGGCGGTCTTGAACTCGGTGAAAGGTAAGAAAGAGCGTGTCGGCCGGATGGTGCAAATGCACTCCAATAACCGGCAGGAAATCAAAGAGGTTTTGGCTGGCGATATCGCTGCCGCCATCGGTCTGAAAGATGTGACCACGGGTGACACGCTGTGTGATCCGGATAATGTCATCATTCTTGAGCGGATGGAGTTCCCTGAGCCGGTAATCTCGGTGGCGGTGGAGCCCAAATCCAAGGCCGATCAGGAAAAAATGGGTATTGCACTGGGCAAGCTCGCTCAGGAAGATCCCTCTTTCCGCGTTAAGACTGACGAAGAAACCGGGCAGACCATTATTTCGGGTATGGGTGAACTGCACCTGGATATCCTGGTCGACCGGATGCGTCGCGAGTTTAACGTTGAGGCGAATATCGGCAAGCCCCAGGTGGCTTACCGGGAAGCGATTCGCAACACCTGTGAGATTGAGGGCAAGTTTGTTCGTCAGTCTGGTGGTCGTGGTCAGTTTGGTCATGTGTGGATCAAATTTGAGCCGGGTGAAGACGCCAATGCCGAAGGTCTGGAGTTTGTAAACGAAATCGTCGGTGGTGTGGTTCCCAAGGAATACATTCCAGCTGTTGAGAAGGGTATTTCTGAGCAGATGCAGAACGGGGTGCTGGCGGGATATCCGCTGCTCGGCCTGAAGGCGACTCTGTATGACGGCTCTTACCATGACGTTGACTCCAACGAGATGGCGTTTAAAGTCGCTGCCTCCATGGCAACTAAGCGATTGGCGCAGCAGGGTGGTGCGGTACTGCTCGAGCCGATCATGAAGGTTGAGGTGGTAACGCCTGAGGAGAATATGGGCGATGTGGTGGGTGACTTGAACCGCCGTCGCGGCATGATTCTCGGCATGGACGAGAGTATTTCCGGCAAGGTGGTTAACGCTGAAGTGCCCTTGGCTGAAATGTTTGGTTACGCCACTGATTTGCGTAGTGCTACTCAGGGTCGCGCAACCTTCACTATGGAGTTCGAGAAGTACGCAGAAGCTCCGCGCAACATTGCTGACGAAATTATCGCCAAGAATAAAGGCTGATTTTCAACATCTTAGATACGAGGATATAAGTCGTGGCAAAAGAGAAATTTGAACGTAGTAAGCCCCACGTCAACGTGGGCACCATTGGTCACGTTGACCATGGTAAGACCACTCTGACAGCAGCGCTGACCCGTGTTTGCGCAGAAGTGTTTGGTGGTACCGCGGTCGCGTTTGACGGTATCGACAACGCCCCTGAAGAGAAAGCGCGTGGTATCACCATTGCGACTTCTCACGTTGAATACGATTCCCACGAGCGTCACTACGCCCACGTAGACTGCCCCGGACACGCCGACTACGTTAAGAACATGATCACTGGTGCGGCCCAGATGGACGGCGCGATCCTGGTATGTGGTGCCACTGACGGTCCAATGCCCCAGACGCGTGAGCACATCCTGCTGTCTCGTCAGGTAGGCGTACCTTACATTGTTGTGTTCCTGAACAAAGCTGACCTGCTGGCAGAAGACTGCGGCGGCGTGGGCACTGAAGAATACAACGAGATGCTCGAGCTGGTTGAAATGGAGCTGCGTGAGCTGCTCGACACTTACGACTTCCCTGGTGATGACACCCCGATCATTCCTGGTTCAGCCCTGATGGCCCTGAACGGCGAAGACGACAACGAGCTGGGTACTACCGCGGTTAAGAAACTGGTTCAGGCGCTGGATACTTACATCCCTGAGCCCGAGCGCGCGATCGACCAGCCCTTCCTGATGCCAATCGAAGACGTATTCTCTATCTCTGGTCGCGGTACCGTAGTAACCGGCCGTGTAGAGCGTGGCATTCTGAAGACTGGCGACGAAATCGAGATCGTGGGTATTCACGCCACCACCAAAACCACCTGTACCGGTGTTGAAATGTTCCGCAAGCTGCTGGACGAAGGCCGTGCTGGTGAGAACGTCGGTGTACTGCTGCGTGGTACCAAGCGTGACGAAGTTGAGCGTGGTCAGGTTCTGTGTAAGCCTGGCTCAATCAAGCCTCACACTCGTTTCGAAGCAGAGGTTTACGTACTGTCTAAAGAAGAAGGTGGTCGTCACACCCCGTTCTTTAAAGGCTACCGTCCTCAGTTCTACTTCCGTACCACTGACGTAACGGGTGCGTGTGAGCTGCCGGAAGGTACTGAAATGGTAATGCCTGGCGACAACGTCAAGATGGATGTAACGCTGATTGCACCTATCGCGATGGAAGAAGGTCTGCGCTTCGCGATTCGCGAAGGTGGCCGTACTGTTGGCGCCGGTGTTGTCGCTAAAATCGTCGAGTAATTCGAGCGAAATAGAGCCCTGCGGGGCTTTGAGGGAGGAGGCCTGAGCGCCTCCTCCTTCCGTACAGGCGGCGATATGTCGCTACGTGAAAAGTGAGATTGTTAGTTTTCTGAAAACCGACGAATAGTTGTTGACAAGGTCGGTCTAGGTCATTAACATTCCGCTTCCTTTTTTCGGGTTGCCAGTGCCACTGTGCCGAGCGCAACCCGAGTTTTTTATCGGGATGGGAGTTAGGTCAGGTGCAAAATCAACGGATTCGCATTCGTTTAAAGGCTTTTGATCACCGTCTCATTGATGCGTCTACGCAAGAGATTGTAGACACTGCTAAGCGCACCGGCGCGCAGGTAAGAGGTCCTATTCCTCTGCCGACCCGGAAAGAGCGTTACACAGTGTTGATTTCTCCCCATGTGAACAAGGATGCGCGTGATCAGTACGAGATCCGCACCCACAAGCGCATGTTGGATATCGTAGAGCCTACAGAGAAAACTGTAGATGCATTGATGAAGCTGGATCTGGCAGCTGGTGTAGAAGTTCAGATTAGCCTCGGCTAACAAGCAACAACATACTGAATTATCAGACCCGCTCAGGGGCTGGCCCTGGGTTGTGTAACGCGTGAGAGCGCGGCCATAGAGGGTGGTAGCCCCGTACACTGAGAGGTTGGAGCAATGACTATTGGTTTGGTCGGTCGTAAAAGCGGCATGACCCGCATTTTTACTGACGACGGCGTATCTATTCCGGTAACGGTGATTGAGGTTGAGCCCAATCGCGTTACCCGTGTCAAGGCGGCAGATGCAGAAGGCTACAGCGCGATTCAAGTGACCGCTGGTGCCCGTAAAGCATCACGCATCTCTAAAGCAGAAGCAGGTCACTTCGCGAAAGCGGGTGTTGAGGCTGGTCGCGGTCTTTGGGAGTTTCGTCTGAGCGAAGACGAGCAGGCTCCCGAAGTGGGTGCCGAGCTGACCGTTGCCGCCTTCGAGGCGGGTCAAAAGGTTGATGTTACTGGTCAGTCCAAAGGTAAAGGTTTCCAGGGCGGTGTAAAGCGCTGGAACTTCCGCACCCAGGACGCAACGCATGGTAACTCGCTGTCGCATCGCGCGCCGGGTTCCATCGGTCAGTGTCAGACTCCGGGTCGTGTTTTCAAGGGTAAGAAGATGGCTGGTCACATGGGTGCTGAGCGCGTAACCGTTCAGACTCTTGAGATCGTGCGTGTCGACGCTGAGCGCAACCTGATCCTTATCAAAGGTGCAGTTCCAGGTGCGCCGGGTGGTGACGTACTGGTACGTCCTGCTGTGAAAGCTAAAAAATCCTAGGGGGCTAAGCAGTGGAATTAAGTATTGCGAAACCCGGTAGCGGGGCAAGTGGAACGGTTCAAGTTTCTGATGCCACGTTTGCTCGTGAGTTTAATGAAGATCTGGTTCATCAGGTTGTAACTGCCTATCTGGCGGGTGCTCGTCAAGGTACTCGTGCCCAGAAAACCCGCTCTGAAGTGAGTGGTGGTGGCAAGAAGCCCTGGCGTCAAAAGGGTACTGGTCGTGCCCGTGCGGGTACTACTCGCAGCCCAATTTGGCGCACCGGTGGTGTGACCTTTGCTGCCAAGCCGCAGGATCACAGCCAGAAAGTTAACCGCAAAATGTACCGTGCAGCATTGCGCTCCATTTTGTCTGAGCTGGCTCGTCAGGAGCGCCTGGTGGTGGTTGAGGAGTTTGCTCTCGAGCAGCCCAAAACCAAGCTGCTGGTCAAGGCCCTGGGTGAGTACGGCTTGAGCGATGCATTGATCGTAACCGAAGAGGTGACTGGCAACCTGTATCTGGCTGCCCGCAACCTGCACGCTGTCGATGTTCGCGACGTAAGTGGCGTTGATCCGGTGAGCCTGATCGGCTATGAAAAGGTTGTAATGACCGTGGCTGCACTGAAGAAATTCGAGGAGCTGTTGGGATGAATACAGAGCGTATTTACAAAGTCCTGCTCGGCCCGCACGTTTCCGAAAAGGCAGCGACTAGCGCAGAGCTGAACAATCAAGTGGTGCTGAAGGTGCTGCCTTCTGCGACCAAGCTTGAAGTCAAGAAGGCGGTCGAAAAGCTGTTCAAAGTGAATGTGCTGGATGTTCGTACCGTCAATATGAAAGGCAAAGTTAAGCGTAACCGTTTCGGTTTGGCAAAGAAGTCAGATTGGAAGAAAGCTTATGTGCGCCTTGAGCAAGGTCAAGACATCGACTTTGCGGTTGCTGAATAAGTCTGGAGCTGAGTCAAATGGCAATTGTAAAAAGTAAACCGACTTCTCCCGGCCGCCGCTTTGTTGTTCGGGTCGTTAATGACGAGCTGCACAAAGGTGGTCCGTTCAAGCCGCTGGTAGAAAGCCAGTCGCGCAATGGCGGTCGCAACAACAAAGGTCGTATCACCACTCGTCACGTTGGTGGTGGTCACAAGCAGCATTACCGGATCATCGATTTCAAGCGCAACAAAGACGGTATTCCCGGTGTTGTTGAGCGTCTGGAATACGATCCCAATCGCACGGCTTTTATTGCTCTCGTGCTTTATAAAGACGGCGAGCGTCGCTACATCATTGCGCCCAAGGGTGTGTCAGCTGGTGATGAGGTGGTTTCTGGTGAAGCCGCATCCATCAAGCCCGGCAACACTTTGCCGCTGCGCAACATCCCAGTGGGTAGCACTATTCACTGTGTTGAAATGAAGCCTGGCAAAGGTGCCCAGTTGGCGCGCAGCGCTGGCGCGGCAGTGCAGCTGGTAGCGCGCGAAGGTCAATACGCCACCCTGCGTCTGCGCAGTGGTGAAATGCGCAAGGTGCCCTCAGAGTGCCGTGCGACATTAGGTGAGGTTTCCAACAGCGAGCACAGCTTGCGTAAGTTGGGTAAAGCCGGTGCGGCGCGTTGGCGCGGCGTTCGTCCCACCGTTCGCGGTGTGGCAATGAACCCCGTCGATCACCCACACGGTGGTGGTGAAGGTCGTACTTCTGGTGGTCGTCATCCTGTTACTCCTTGGGGTGTGCCGACTAAAGGGTATAAGACCCGTAAAAATAAGCGTACAGACAAACTGATTGTCCGCGATCGTCGCAAGTAAGCGATTCGTAGCAATCAGAGTAAAGAGGAATAGCTTGTGCCACGTTCATTGAAAAAAGGCCCGTTTATCGACCTGCATCTGTTGAAGAAGGTTGAAACGGCAGTAGAGAAAAACGACCGTCGTCCGATCAAAACCTGGTCGCGTCGCTCTATGATCCTGCCCGAAATGGTGGGTTTGACTATCGCGGTCCACAACGGTCGTCAACATGTCCCTGTGCTGATCTCTGAGGACATGGTAGGGCACAAATTGGGTGAATTTGCTGCGACTCGTACCTACAAAGGTCACGCAGCTGATAAAAAGGCCAAGCGTTAAGCTTGGGCTGAGAGAGGCTATCAAGATGGAAGTAGCGGCACGTTTAAAAGGCGCGAGAATCTCTGCACAGAAAGCCCGCCTGGTTGCAGACCAGATCCGCGGCAAAGGTGTAGAGGAAGCGCTGGATACATTGACGTTCAGCTCTAAGAAAGCGGCCAGCATCATCAAGAAGGTGCTGAACTCTGCGATTGCCAATGCCGAGCACAACGAAGGCGCAGATGTCGACGAGCTGAAGGTGTCGACCATTTTTGTGGACGAAGGTATGACCATGAAGCGTCTGCGGCCCCGTGCGAAAGGGCGTGCTGATCGTATTCTTAAGCGGTCTTGTCATATCACCATTAAAGTTGCCGACAGCGAAGGCTAGTAGGAGAGAGACCACATGGGTCAGAAAGTACACCCAACCGGCATTCGGCTGGGAATCGTAAAAGATCACAACTCTGTTTGGTACGCGGGCAACAAGCAGTACGCGAAGCAGTTGGTTACCGATATGGAAGTGCGTGAATTGCTGCAAGAGAAACTTGCGCACGCATCGGTTAGCCGCATTGTTATCGAGCGTCCTGCACAAACTGCGCGGATCACGATTCACACTGCTCGTCCTGGCATCGTTATTGGCAAGAAGGGCGAAGACGTTGAGAAACTTCGCGTCGAGCTGGGCCAGCGTATGGGTGTACCTGTGCACATCAATATTGAAGAAGTGCGCAAGCCCGATCTGGACGCCAAGCTGGTTGCCCAAAACGTGGCACAGCAGCTGGAGCGTCGGGTGATGTTCCGTCGCGCGATGAAGCGCGTGGTTCAAAATGCGATGCGCCAGGGTGCTGAAGGCATCAAGGTACAGGTAAGCGGTCGTGTAGGCGGCGCAGAAATTGCCCGTACCGAGTGGTACCGCGAAGGCCGTGTACCTCTGCACACACTGCGTGCTGATATCGACTACGCAACATACGAAGCTGCGACCACCTACGGCATCATTGGTGTCAAGGTTTGGATCTTTAAGGGTGAAATCCTGGGTTCCAGACACGAAGTAGTTGAGTCGAAAGCGAAGAAAGGTTCTGAGTAAGGGTTAGGCAAATGTTACAGCCGAAGCGTACAAAGTTTCGCAAGCAGCATAAAGGTCGCAACCGCGGACTCGCGGATCGCGGCAGCCGGGTCAGCTTTGGTGAGTTTGGCCTGAAAGCGGTGGGTCGCGGTCGTATCACTGCGCGCCAAATCGAAGCTGCTCGTCGTGCCATGACACGGCACATTAAGCGTGGCGGAAAAATCTGGATTCGTGTTTTCCCAGATAAGCCAATTACCGAAAAGCCCCTCGAAGTTCGTCAGGGTAAAGGTAAGGGTAACGTTGAATACTGGGTAGCCCAGATTCAGCCAGGAAAGGTTCTTTACGAGGTGGAAGGTGTTAGCGAGGAATTGGCGCGTGAAGCATTTGCTTTGGCCGCTGCCAAGATTCCCGTCCAGACCACGTTTGTTAAGCGGGTGGTGATGTGATGAAAGCACTTGAATTGCGCGAAAAATCGGTCGACGAGTTGAACTCGCAACTGCTGCAGCTGCTGGAAGACCAGTTCAAGCTTCGCATGCAGAAAAGCACCGGGCAGTTGGCACAGACGCATCTTCTGAAAAAGACCCGTCAGGATATTGCACGTGTAAAAACTGTGCTCCAGGAAAAGGCAGGTAATTAAGATGTCAGAAGTCACTAAAAGCGCCCGTACCGCCACCGGTAAAGTCGTAAGCGACAAGATGGATAAAACCATCACCGTCTTGATCGAGCGTCGCGTTAAGCACCCGATCTATGGCAAGTACATTACGCGGTCTTCCAAGATTCACGCTCATGATGAAAAGAATGAGTGCAAGATGGGTGACCTGGTAACGGTTTGTGAAACTCGCCCAATCTCCAAGCAGAAGTCCTGGGCTCTGCTGCGGATTGAAGAAGTATCCACTCAGATTTAATTGGCCGGCGGCCTATGTGCGATGCACAGTTGACGGGTTTGGAGTAAGAAATGATTCAAACAGAAAGTTATTTGGAAGTTGCGGATAACAGTGGCGCACGTCGCGTTATGTGCATCAAGGTGCTGGGTGGCTCTCATCGCCGTTATGCCCGTGTCGGTGATCTGATCAAAGTGACTGTCAAGGAAGCGATTCCCCGTGGCAAAGTCAAAAAAGGTCAGGTAATGACAGCGGTCGTTGTTCGCACCAAGAAAGGTGTTCGTCGCGGTGACGGTTCGTTGATCAAATTCGACGATAACGCTGCGGTACTGTTGAACAACAATCTCGCCCCTATCGGCACCCGTATTTTTGGGCCGGTAACACGCGAACTGCGCGGCGAGAAATTTATGAAGATTATCTCTCTGGCGCCCGAAGTACTGTAAGGCGCTGGGGCAGGAGACGGCTGAGGTCAGGTTATGCGTAAGATTAAACGTGAAGACGAAGTAATCGTCTTAACCGGAAAAGACAAAGGCAAACGCGGCAAGGTCCAGAAAGTTCTGGATGACAACCGTGTTGTTGTTTCCGGCATCAATATGGTGAAGAAACATCAGCGTCCCAATCCCCAGCTGGGCGTGCAGGGCGGCATTGTTGAGAAGGAAGCGCCGATCCAGGTTTCCAACGTGGCTATTTACAACCCGGCCACCAAAAAGGCGGATCGCGTCGGTTTCCAGGTTGCGGAAGACGGCACTAAAACACGCGTGTTCAAATCCAGCGGCGAAGCGGTTGACGCGTAGGGGTAATTGAGAATGTCACGACTGAGAGAAATTTATCAAAACGAGCTTCGGCCCAAGCTGAAAGAAGAGCTTTCTTTGGCTAACCCGATGGAAGTGCCCAAGATCACCAAGATCACTCTGAACATGGGTGTGGGTGAAGCGGCAGCCGATAAGAAAGTGCTGGAAGCAGCCCTGGCTGATCTGGAGCGCATTTCCGGTCAGAAGCCAGTGGTCACTAAGGCGCGTAAATCCATCGCGGGCTTCAAGATCCGTGACGGTTGGCCGATCGGTTGCAAAGTGACACTGCGCAGTGAGCGCATGTACGAATTTCTTGATCGTCTGATTAGCGTGGCCATTCCCCGGGTTCGTGACTTCCGTGGTATCAGCCCCAAATCTTTCGATGGTCGCGGTAACTTTGCGATGGGTGTAACAGAGCAGATCATTTTCCCCGAGATCGATTACGACAAGGTGGACAAACTGCGCGGTCTGGATATCACCATCACCACCACCGCTCGCACTGATGAGGAAGGTCGCGCTTTGCTGAAGGCGTTTAACTTCCCGTTTAAAGGTTAAAGGTAGAAGTTTATGGCTAAAGAGTCGATGAAGGCCCGCGAAGCAAAACGCGCGCGCACCGTACAGAAATACGCTGCGAAGCGTGCTGAGCTGAAAGCGCTTATCCAGAACCCTGAAACAAGTGACGAACTTCGCTGGGAGGCACAGGTTAAGCTGCAAAAGCTGCCCCGTGATGCCAGCCCTACTCGTCAGCGTCGTCGCTGTCAGGTAACCGGTCGTCCCCACGGCGTTTATCGGAAATTTGGCCTTTGCCGTAACCAACTTCGCCAAGCCGCTATGCGCGGTGATGTGCCCGGCCTGGTTAAATCCAGCTGGTAATAGAGACTTTTGCTGCCGTACTTGGGTGTGCGGCGTGTAATGGGAGCAAAACATGAGCATGCAAGACCCACTGGCGGATATGCTGACCCGCATCCGCAACGCTCAGATGGCAGGTAAAACTGTCGTTGAGATGCCGTCTTCTACCCTGAAGCAGGCGGTAGCGAAAGTGTTGGAAGACGAGGGCTACGTTGGCGGATACCGTGTTGAAACTACCGGTGCCAAGTCGACTCTGCTGGTAGAGCTGAAATATTTTGAAGGCAAACCGGTCATCGCTGAGATTCATCGTGTGAGCCGTCCTGGTCTGCGTTCCTACGCAGGTAAAGATACATTGCCTTCCGTTCGTGCGGGCCTCGGTATTGCGATTGTTTCAACCAGCCGTGGTGTGATGACCGACCGCGCAGCTCGCGCTGCTGGGGTTGGCGGCGAAGTGCTTTGCACCGTTTTCTAACGTGACAGTTTAAAGAGTTCTAAAGATGTCTAGAGTAGCGAAAAGTCCAGTGGCTATCCCCAAAGGGGTTGAAGTCAAACTCGACGCCAGCAGCATCGCGGTCAAGGGCAAGAACGGTAATCTGTCCATGGCCCTGCACGGCGACGTTGAAATCAAGCAGGAAGACGGTCAGCTGGTTTTTGCCGCCCGTGAAGGCGCCAAAAATGGTTGGGCGATGGCTGGTACCTCCCGTGCCCTGGTAAACAACATGGTTGTCGGTGTGAGCGAAGGTTTCCAGCGCAAGCTTCTGCTCAACGGTGTTGGTTATCGTGCGAAAGCCGCCGGTAACAATCTGAATCTGGTGTTGGGTTACTCCCACCCGATCGATTACACCTTGCCAGAGGGTGTGACTGCAGACACGCCGACACAGACTGAAATTGTGTTGACTGCCAGTGATAAGCAGTTGTTGGGTAAAGTGGCTTCCGAGATTCGTGCGTTCCGTCCGCCCGAGCCCTACAAAGGCAAAGGTGTTCGTTATGCTGACGAAAATGTTCGTCGCAAAGAAGCGAAGAAAAAGTAAGGGCTAGGTTATGAGCGATAAGAAGGTTTCAAGATTACGTCGTGCACGCCGCGCTCGCTTTAAAATGCGCGAGCTTCGTGCGGTACGTCTGTGCATTCACCGCACTCCTCGGCACATGTACGCCCAGGTAATCGCGGCTGAAGGCGATAAGGTTCTGGCAAGCGCCTCAACCTTGGACAAAGATTTACGCGCTGGAGCAACTGGCAACATCGCTGCAGCAGCTAGTGTGGGCAAGCTGATCGCCGAGCGCGCTAAAGCCGCAGGCGTCACCCAAGTCGCATTTGACCGCAGTGGTTTCAAGTACCACGGTCGTGTAAAGGCGTTGGCGGATGCAGCCCGTGAAAGTGGTCTCGAATTCTAAGGTTTAGGCGATGGCGTATAACGAGCAGAAAGACAAAGCAAACACTGAAGGCCTGCAAGAGAAGCTGGTTCAAGTGAACCGGGTTGCCAAAGTGGTTAAGGGTGGCCGGATTTTCAGTTTCACTGCCCTGACAGTTGTTGGCGATGGTAACGGCAAAGTGGGCTTCGGTCGCGGCAAGGCTCGTGAAGTGCCTGTTGCTATCCAGAAGGCCATGGAAGCAGCACGTCGCAACATGGTTCAGGTAGACATCAAAGGTGACACTATTCAGTACCCGGTTAAGGGTGCCCACGGTGCTTCCAAGGTCTACATGCAGCCCGCTTCCGAAGGTACAGGTGTTATCGCCGGTGGTGCGATGCGTTCTGTGCTGGAAATTGCCGGCGTTCACAACGTACTGGCCAAGTGCTACGGCTCAACCAACCCGGTGAACGTGGTACGTGCAACAATCAAAGCCCTGCAGGGTATTTCCTCTCCCGAAGAAGTTGCTGCCAAGCGCGGCAAGTCGGTTGAAGAAATCCTGGGCTAAGGAACAGGCGGGACTGATGATGAGCAAGATTAAAGTAACTCAAGTGCGCTCTGTTGCTGGGCGTCTGAAAGCGCATAAAGCGTGTGTCGCCGGCCTGGGTCTGCGTCGTATCGGCCACACTGTTGAAGTGGAAGACACCCCATCAGTGCGTGGCATGATCAACAAAGTTAACTATTTAGTGCGTGTTGAGGGATAAGTGATGAGCGATCTGCGGTTAAACACGCTGAGTCCTGCTCCCGGCCGCGTCAAAGACGCCAAGCGGGTGGGTCGCGGTATTGGCAGTGGTCTGGGTAAAACAGCAGGCCGTGGCCACAAAGGTTTGAAGTCTCGTTCAGGTGGTAGCGTGCGTCCAGGTTTCGAAGGCGGTCAAATGCCTTTGCAGAAACGCCTGCCCAAGTACGGCTTTACTTCTCGCGTTGCTCGGGTAACTGCCCAGATTCGCAGTGCCGAGTTGAATGCCATTAGCGAAGACGTGATTGATCTGGATGCGCTGAAGCGTGCGGATCTGATTTCTCGCAATATCGAGCGTGCGAAGGTGTTTTTGTCTGGTGATGTGACCAAGGCGGTGACACTGAAAGGCTTGGCGGTTACCAAAGGTGCCCGTGAAGCGATCGAGAAGGCTGGCGGTAAAGTCGAGGAATAAGGCAGAGACTCATGGCGAAACCCAGTCCATTAGCAACTGGTAAGCAGTCCGGTCTAGGCGAGCTCATGGCTCGCCTTCGTTTTCTGTTGCTGGCGATCATTGTGTATCGCATTGGCACCCATATTCCGGTGCCCGGCATCAACCCGGATCAACTCGCCGCTCTGTTTAATCAGAATCAGGGCACCGTGCTGGGTTTGTTCAATATGTTCTCCGGCGGTGCGCTGGAGCGTATGAGTATCCTGGCGCTGGGCATCATGCCCTACATCTCTGCCTCTATTATCATGCAGTTGATGTCAGCGGTGAGCCCGCAGCTGGAAGCGTTGAAGAAAGAAGGTGAGGCCGGTCGTCGTCAGATCAGTCAGTATACCCGCTACTTGACCGTTGTTCTGGCGCTGTTGCAGGCAACCGGGATGACCGTAGGCCTGGCGAATCAGGGGCTGGCTTATAACGCCGATATCGCCTTTTATTTTGTCGCCGTGGTGTCTTTGGTGACGGGTGCCGTGTTCATGATGTGGCTTGGCGAACAGGTGACCGAGCGGGGCATCGGCAACGGTATTTCCATGCTGATTTTTGCCGGCATTGTGGCTGGCTTGCCAGCAGCTGTGGGGCAGTCGCTGGAGCAAGCCCGGCAGGGAGAGCTGAATATCCTGATTTTGCTGGGTATTCTGATTCTGGCGGTAGCGGTTGTTTATCTGGTGGTGTTCATTGAGCGCGGCCAGCGACGGATTACAGTGAACTATGCCAAGCAGCAGCGTGGCAACAAAATGTACCAGGCGCAGCAGAGTCATCTGCCACTGAAGGTCAACATGGCGGGTGTTATCCCGGCGATCTTCGCTAGCTCGATTCTGCTGTTCCCCGCGTCGATCGCCCAGTGGGTGGGTCAGAGCGGTGAAGGTATGGAGTGGCTGCAAGAGTTGGCGCTGGCAATCGGTCCAGGTCAGCCGCTGAACATCCTGCTGTTCACCGCGTTGATCGTGTTCTTCTGTTTCTTCTACACCGCGTTGATGTTCAACCCGGATGAAGTGGCAGACAACCTGAAGCGTTCTGGTGCCTTTTTGCCTGGCATTCGCCCCGGAAAGCAGACGGCAAGTTATATTGATGACGTGCTCACGCGTCTGACCATGTTCGGCTCCTTGTATATTGCCGGCGTGTGTTTACTGCCCCAGTTTCTGGTAGTGATGTGGAATGTGCCCTTCTATTTGGGTGGCACCTCACTGCTGATCGTGGTGGTAGTGGTGATGGATTTCATGGCGCAAGTGCAATCACATATGATGTCGCATCAGTATGATTCGGTCATGAAAAAAGCAAACCTCAAGAATTATGGTAGCGGCGCGCGCTAAGCGCCGTCACCTTGGGCGTTGATTGGAGTAGCACAATGAAAGTACGTGCATCAGTAAAGGCCATGTGCCGCAAATGTAAAATTGTTCGCCGTAAAGGTGTGGTTCGGGTGATCTGCAGTGCAGAGCCCCGTCACAAGCAGCGGCAGGGCTAAGCATTCTGCAATGGGTGGGCTTGATTTGAGAGCTTGTTGCAGCTAGACTACCGCGCCTTTCGCGCAGTGGGTCTGCTGTGCCCGTTAATTTTTGCTAAGCGTTAATCGTATAAAGCTTATTGGAGTAACCTGAATGGCTCGTATTGCGGGTGTCAACATACCAGATAACAAGCACGCGGCTATCTCGCTGACTTACATCTACGGCATTGGTCGTACTACAGCGAAAGCGCTGTGTGCAAAAACTGCTGTCGCAGAAGACGCTAAGATTTCTGATCTGTCAGAAGAGCAGCTGGATGCACTGCGTAACGAAATCGCGAAAATGCCGGTTGAAGGCGATCTGCGTCGTGAAGTGTCCATGAATATCAAGCGTCTGCTTGATCTGGGTTGCTACCGCGGTCTGCGTCACCGGAAGAGTCTGCCGCTTCGCGGTCAGCGCACCAAAACTAACGCGCGTACCCGTAAAGGTCCTCGCAAGCCGATTCGCAAGTAATTGCCAATCGCTCCACTAGTGTAGCTACACCGCTGTGTAGTGTTGATATTAGAGATAGGAAGTAAACATGGCCAAGCCTGGCAAACAAGCTCCACGGAAAAAGGTCAAAAAGACCGTCGTGGACGGCGTCGCCCACGTGCACGCATCCTTTAACAACACCATCGTGACCATCACTGACCGCCAGGGCAACACCCTGAGCTGGGCAACTGCCGGTGGTAGCGGTTTCCGCGGTTCGCGTAAGAGCACCCCCTTTGCAGCCCAGGTTGCTGCTGAGCGTGCTGGCAACGCAGCGAAAGAATATGGTCTGAAGAATCTGGACGTTGAAGTAAAAGGTCCCGGTCCCGGCCGTGAGTCAGCAGTTCGTGCCCTGAACAACTGCGGCTACAAAATCACCAACATCACTGACGTGACGCCCATTCCACACAATGGTTGTCGTCCTCCCAAGAAACGTCGCGTTTAATTAACAGTTGAGGAATACAGAACATGGCTAGATATTTGGGCCCAAGCTGTAAATTATCCAGACGGGAAGGTACCGACCTGTTCCTGAAGAGCGGCGTTCGTCCCCTGGATTCAAAGTGCAAAGCAGAAACAGCTCCTGGCATGCACGGCGCTCGTCGTGGTCGTTTGTCTGACTACGGTGTGCAGTTGCGCGAGAAGCAGAAAGTACGTCGTATGTACGGCATTCTGGAAAAGCAATTCCGTAGCTACTACAAGAAAGCGGCCAGCAAAAAAGGCGCAACCGGTGAAAACCTGCTTCAGCTGCTCGAAAGCCGTCTGGACAACGTGGTTTACCGTATTGGTTTCGGTTCCACCCGTGCCGAGTCCCGTCAGCTGGTTTCTCACAAATCCGTTCTGGTGAACGGTGCCGTGGTCAACGTGCCTTCTTACCAGGTTCAGCCCGGTGATGTGGTGAGCATTCGTGAGAAGTCAAAAAACCAGCTGCGCATTCAATCTGCTTTGGCTTTGGCTGCCCAGCGTGGTGATATTGCCTGGATTGATGTGAACGCTAGCAAGCTGGAAGGTGTCTTCAAGAACGCGCCAGATCGTAGCGACTTGTCTTCCGAGATCAACGAACAGCTGATTGTTGAGCTTTACTCGAAGTAAGTTAATCCCAGGACAATCTCACTACAGGTGATCTATGCAAAGTGCAGTGAACGAATTTTTAACACCTCGGGTTATTCAGGTAGAAGAGCTTGGTGCGACTCGCGCTAAAGTCACTCTTGAGCCGCTTGAGCGCGGTTTCGGCCACACACTGGGCAATGCCCTTCGCCGTATTTTGCTGTCCTCCATGCCTGGCTGTGCCATTGTTGAAGCCGAGATCGACGGCGTGCTTCACGAGTACAGCGCCATGGAAGGTGTGCAGGAAGACGTTATCGAAATCCTGCTGAACCTGAAAGAAGTTGCTGTTGTACTGCACGGCAAAGATCAGGCAGTACTGACCTTGAGCAAAAAGGGCCCCGGCCCGGTGACTGCGGGTGACATTCAGACGGATCACGAAGTTGAGGTGATGAACCCCGACCATGTTATCGCTAACTTGAATAGCGATGGCGAAGTGAATATGCGTCTGACGGTTAACCGTGGTCGTGGCTACGTTCCCGCCGATGCGCGTGAAAGTGGTGAAGAGGAAACTCGCTCGATTGGTCGCCTGCACCTGGATGCGAGCTACAGCCCCATTAGCCGAGTGAGCTATGTGGTTGAGAGCGCACGTGTTGAGCAGCGTACTGACCTGGATAAGCTGGTACTGGACCTCGAGACCAATGGCACGATCGAAGCAGAAGAAGCGATTCGTCGCGCTGCCACGATTCTGCAGCAACAGCTGGCGGTATTTGTTGATCTCGAAAGCGAAGGTGAGTCTGAGCCCTCTCGCGAAGAGAACGAAGTGGATCCGATTCTGCTGCGTCCGGTGGATGACCTGGAGCTGACAGTTCGTAGCGCCAACTGCCTCAAAGCAGAGAACATTTACTACATCGGTGATCTGGTGCAGCGCACCGAGGTCGAGCTGCTGAAAACGCCAAACCTGGGCAAAAAGTCGCTGACCGAGATCAAAGATGTACTGGCGTCCCGCGGCTTGTCTTTGGGATTGCGTCTGGATAACTGGCCCCCTGCGAGCCTGAGAAACGACGATCGCGTTCTCGCCTGATCGTTACGCGTTTGAACAGTATTTGCTGAGATAGCAATTTTATTTAAAGGAAAACGACATGCGCCATCGTCAAAGCGGCCGTCAACTGAACCGTAACAGCTCACATCGCAAAGCGATGTTCCGTAACATGACGGCTTCCCTGGTGGAACACGAGCTGATCAAGACCACTCTGCCCAAAGCGAAAGAGCTGCGTCGTTATGCGGAGCCTCTGATTACTCTGGCGAAGGAAGACAGTGTGGCAAATCGCCGTCTGGCTTTCGATCGTCTGCGCAGCGACGCTGCAGTGGGTAAGCTTTTTAGCGAGCTTGGTCCCCGTTATGAAGGTCGTCCCGGCGGCTACCTGCGCATCATGAAGTGTGGTCTGCGCACTGGTGATAAAGCGCCGATGGCTTACGTGGAGCTGGTTGATCGCCCCGAAGTAGAAGACGAGGACGGCGACGAGGATTAATACTTCGTCCCGCGCCAAAAGAGCCGACCTCAGGGTCGGCTTTTTTTTGCCCGGTGTTTTCTACCCATTGACAAGAGGTCTGCGGCGGGAGGATAGTGACCGTAAAGCTAATCTAAAGTGTTAGTTTTACTTTGTGGCATTCTGGCTGACCCAGGAGGTGGGCCCATGAATCAAACCGCCCTAGGCCATTCCGCGAATGGCGCCGCGGACCGTCGCAGCAAGCGCTTGCCGCCGGTACCGGTGAATTATGAGTCGTTGCTCAACGACGCGCAGTGTGTGGGTATTCGAAACCTTGAGGGTTTTGGCTGGCAGCTTTACTTCATTCGGCGGCCACTGTTTCAAACACCCACCGTGGTGATGGTGGGCCCTGATGAAGGTGGCTACGCCGTGCTGAATTCAGAAGGCTGCCTGGACCGCCAGCGCGATCTGGTGATTCGTTGATCGCCCGCTAGCCGGTTTGAAGGTCGGCTTGATGCTGGTTGAGGAGCGGCGCCAAAAAACGGCCAGTATGGGAATGGGCCTGTGCGGCGACCTCTTCGGGAGTGCCCTGAGCGATGATCTCGCCGCCGCCACTGCCGCCTTCTGGTCCCAGGTCGACCAGCCAATCCGCCGTTTTTATCACGTCCAGATTATGCTCGATTACCACAACCGTGTTGCCATGGTCTCGCAAGCGGTGCAGGACCGTTAGCAATAGCTGAATATCTTCGAAATGCAGCCCCGTGGTGGGTTCATCGAGAATATAAAGAGTGCGGCCGGTATCTCGCTTGGATAGCTCTTTGGCAAGCTTGACCCGTTGTGCTTCGCCGCCCGACAGGGTGGTGGCGGCCTGGCCGAGACGAATATAGCTGAGCCCTACATCCATCAGGGTTTGCAGTTTTTTGGCGATAGCCGGCACATTCTCAAAAAAGCGGCACGCGTCCTCGACAGTCATCTCAAGGACCTGGTGGATATTGTGCCCTTTGTAGAGAATATCCAGGGTTTCCCGGTTGTAGCGCTTGCCCTGACAAATTTCGCAGGCCACATAGATGTCGGGCAGAAAGTGCATTTCCACCTTGGTCACCCCGTCGCCCTGGCAGGCTTCACAGCGGCCGCCTTTCACATTGAAACTGAAGCGGCCGACCTTGTAACCCCGTGAGCGGGCCTCTTCGGTGCCGGCAAACAACTCCCGAATTGGGGTGAAAATGCCGGTGTAGGTTGCCGGATTGGAGCGGGGTGTCCGGCCGATAGGGCTCTGGTCGATATCGATACATTTGTCTAAATGTTCCAGCCCCAGAATGTCATCATGGGCGCCGGGGACCAGGGTGGTGGCGCCGTTTAACTGGGTGGCGGCAAGTGGGTGCAGGGTATGGTTGATTAAGGTCGATTTGCCCGAGCCCGAGACACCGGTGACGCAGGTCATCAGGCCCAGGGGGATTTCCAGGTCGACCTTCTTCAAATTGTTGCCGCTGGCGCCCTTTAGCTGGAGACTCATTCCCTTTTTGGCGGTGTGGCGTTGTTCTGGAACCGCGATGCGCCGCGCGCCGGACAAATACTGGCCAGTGAGCGACGCTTTGCTGCGCAGGATCTGTTGCAGACTGCCTTGAGCGACCACCTGGCCGCCATGGACCCCCGCACCGGGACCGATATCAATAATATGGTCGGCGGTGCGAATCGCATCCTCATCGTGTTCAACCACAATTACCGTGTTGCCAATGTCGCGCAGGTGACGAAGGGTGTTAAGTAAACGCTCATTGTCGCGCTGATGAAGGCCAATTGACGGTTCATCGAGAATGTACATCACACCGACCAGGCCGGCGCCAATCTGACTGGCAAGCCGAATCCGTTGGGCCTCACCGCCGGACAAGGTGTCTGCGCTACGGTCGAGAGACAGGTAATTCAGGCCCACATCCACCAGGAAGCGGAGACGATCATTGATCTCTTTGAGGATTTTTTCGGCTATTTGGGCGCGGCGGCCCTCCAGTTTCAACGTGGCAAAGTAATTCTGCGCTTCGCCTACCGGCATGGCCGCCACACCGGGCAGGGTGCGGTTATCAATAAATACATTGCGCGCTTCGCGGCGTAGGCGGGTGCCGCGACAATCCGGGCAGGAATGGGTGCTAAGAAACTTGGCGAGTTCTTCCCGGACGGTCTGGGACTCGGTTTCCCGGTAGCGCCGCTCCATGTTGGGAATCACACCCTCAAAGCGATGTCGCCGTTGAAAGCTGTCGCCCCGGTCATTGACGTAGGTGAAGCTGATTTCTTCGCTGCCACTGCCGTGGAGTATTTTCTTGCGATGACTGGCTGACAGGTTTTCAAAGGGCTCATCGATATCAAAACCGTAGTGGTCGGCCAGTGACGTCAGCATATGAAAATAGTAAACGCTGCGTCGGTCCCAGCCTCTGATTGCGCCGGTGGATAGGGACGCTTCGGGGTGTTGCACAATGCGGGATTCGTCAAAGAACTGGCGCACACCGAGGCCATCACAGCTACCGCAGGCGCCCAGAGGGCTGTTGAAGGAAAACAGCCGGGGTTCGAGCTCCGACAGGCTGTAGCCGCAATGGCGGCAGGCAAACTTGGCAGAGAACACCAGCTCGGCCGCCTTGGGGTTGTCCATGTCGGCCACGGTGGCGATGCCGTCAGTCAGCTCCAGCGCGGTTTCGAAGGATTCGGCAAGGCGCTGGGCCAGGTCGTCGCGGACTTTAAAACGATCCACCACCACTTCGATATTGTGCTTTTTCTTTTTATCCAGAGTGGGCAGGTCGTCTAGGTCGCAGACGATGCCGTCAATGCGGGCGCGAACAAAACCCTGGCTGCGCAGTTTTTCCAGCACGTGGAGGTGCTCACCCTTCCGGTTCTGGATGACCGGCGCCAGCATCATCATTTTGCTGCCCTCGGGCAGGGCCAATACGGTGTCGACCATCTGGCTTACGGTCTGGGCTGCCAGCGGTTCATCGTGATCCGGGCAGCGCGGCTCGCCCACCCTGGCAAACAACAGGCGCAGGTAGTCGTAGATTTCGGTGATGGTGCCGACGGTGGATCGGGGGTTGTGAGAGGTCGATTTCTGCTCGATGGAGATCGCCGGTGACAGACCGTCGATATGATCGACATCGGGCTTTTCCATCATCGACAAAAACTGCCGCGCATAGGTGGACAGCGATTCCACATAGCGTCGCTGCCCCTCGGCGTAGAGCGTGTCAAAGGCGAGAGAGGACTTTCCCGAGCCCGATAAACCGGTGATCACGACCAGTTTGTCCCGCGGTATTTCCAGATCAATGTTCTTCAGATTGTGAGTGCGGGCGCCGCGAACAATAATCTGGTCCATACCTCTACCTTCTTCACACGGGAAACCGCACATTATACGTGGGCGGCGATGATCGGCGCAAAATGACTGGCAGAATCTTCCCTTTGGTCAGCCCGGGCCATGCTGGTACTATATCCCCCTGTTTTACCCCGCTCAGGAATTCCCCGTTTGTCCGCCTCTGCTATGACCGCCACCGAGCGCCGTGCGATTGCCTCTTTGGCGCTGGTGTACGCTTTTCGCATGCTCGGTTTGTTTAGTTTGCTGCCGGTGCTTGCCATCTATGGCGATGATTATCAGTACAGCACCCCGATGCTTATCGGTGTTGCCCTCGGCATTTATGGGCTGGGCCAGGCTTGTCTGCAATTGCCGATGGGAATGTTGTCGGACTGGTTGGGACGCAAGCCAGTGATTGTCTGTGGGTTGTTGCTGTTTGCCGCGGGCGGCCTTATCGCGGCGGGAAGCGACAATATTTTCTCGGTGATTGCCGGGCGTCTGCTCCAGGGTGCCGGTGCGATTGCCAGTACCCTGACCGCGCTAATGGCAGATCTCACCCGGGAGCAACATCGCAGCAAGGCCATGGCTGCGATTGGTGGCAGCATCGGCGTGTCCTTTGCGGTGGCGATGATTGGCGGGCCTGCGTTAGCGGCAGTAGTGGGTTTGTCCGGGCTCTTCCTGAGCACCTCCATACTGGCCCTCATCGGCATCGGTATTGTCATCTTTCTGGTACCTACTCCAGGCCGTCCACACCGGGATGACCGTACGCAGGCGATGGGCACCATGCTGGTTCGGTGTATACGGGACCCACAGCTGATGCGACTGAACGTCGGAATTTTTTGTCTACACGCCGTATTGATGGCGATCTTTGTGGTTGTGCCAGGAATCTTGCTGACCCAGGGGATGGCCGTCGGCCATCACTGGAAGGTGTATCTTCCGGTGATGGGCTTGGCGTTCGTGCTGATGTTGCCGCTAATGATTGCCGCGGAAACCAGGGGCAAGGCACGGCCGGTGTTTTTGCTCGCCATCGGGGTGTTGGCGGCGAGTCTGGCCGCCGCCGCGCTGTATGGGGCGGGCTTTTGGTGGTTTGCGCTGACCCTGCTTTGTTTCTTTCTGGCCTTCAATTTACTTGAGGCCAGTTTGCCCTCGTTGGTCAGCAAAACCGTGTACCCCGGCGGCAAGGGCACTGCCATGGGGGTGTATTCCAGTTTTCAGTTTTTGGGGGCGTTCTGTGGTGGCGCCTTGGGTGGCTGGCTTGCTGGCTATTGGGGGGCCAGTGCGGTGTTTGTCGCTGCCGCTGTGCTGGCGTCGGCATGGTTGATACTGGCTTGGGGAATGGTGGCGCCCCAGGCCAGCCAGAGTCTGGTGCTTACCTGGCAATTTGGTAAGTGGGATGGTGTTCGTCTGCGGGACGAGGTGATGGCCCTGGCGGGCGCCATTGAACTGACCGTCATCGAGAAAGAGCAAATGGCTTACCTGCGCGTCAGCGACCGGTTTGACACCGGGCAGCTTCCAGAGGATCTGGAAATACGCCGCTGATGTCGCTAAGTGGGTGGGCGATCCGGTATAGTGAGGCCTGCGGGTCTACGACAGAAATAACAGGAGAGAGCGCATGGCGCGTGGCATAAACAAAGTGATTTTGGTGGGCAATCTGGGTCAGGACCCGGAGACCCGATACATGCCCTCTGGTGGCGCGGTGACCAATGTGACACTGGCAACCAGTGAGACCTGGAAAGACAAACAGACTGGCCAGCCTCAAGAGCGCACCGAGTGGCACCGGGTGGTATTTTTTAACCGCCTTGCCGAGATTGCCGGCGAGTACTTGAAGAAGGGCTCCAAAGTCTACGTTGAGGGTTCGCTGCGGACTCGCAAATGGCAGGGTCAGGATGGTCAGGACCGCTACACTACTGAAATCGTGGCGGCCGAGATGCAAATGCTGGATAGCCGCGGCGGCGGTGGTGGGTATGATGATTATTCGTCTGCACCCCAATCCAATCAGCGGCCTCCCCAGCAGCAGCGCCGGCCCGCGCCGCAGCAAAATACGCCCCCCGTCAATGAGCCCCCGCCGAGCGGCGGCTTTGATGACTTTGATGACGATATTCCATTCTAAGTCCTCACACATATATTATGGCCCGGGTTCCTCCCGGGCTGAGCACTGCACTGCCTGCACCTTCTGAGCGAGCTGGTCCGGCTTGCTGGCCTCCGACGACAACATCCTTGCCAATATCCAGTCCCTTCAGTACTGTTGTACGCCCGGCGACAGTGTCCAAATCGCTGTTAAAACAACCTCTTGGCGCAAGCCAATCAACGTGAACTCACTGCTGTGAATGTGATTTTAATTTCTGAGGGTGGTGCCATCTCGCAGGGCATGCTCAGTCAATTTTCTCTGCGCGGGCGGCAAATGCAGCTTGTCTCCGCCGACCGGCTGTCAGAGCTTGATCCGGCCCGCCTGGGCGACGCCTGTGTGGTCGATACGGGCTTTGTTTCTGGCATCACGGCACCGGCCATGTCAGAGCCTGAGCTGGTATCGCTGATCGAGGCGCGGCAAAAGTTTTATGCGCGTTGTGGCGAAGTGGGGGCGAGGCTGGTCTTGCTCAGCGACGGCCGGGTCTTTGATGGGATGGCTGATAGTCCCCATGCGGAAAACAGTGTTCCCATGCCGGTATCTGACGTTGGCGAGCAGCTGCGCCGTTTAGAGGATGTTTTGCTGGTGACCGCCCCTGGCGCGCTGGTGCTGCGTACCAGCGCGTTGATTTCGACACAGGGAGACGACTTTTTGGGTCGTTGCCTTGCGGCATTTCGTGAGGGGCGGAATCTGAGCCTGGATCACGCCGTGTCAGCATGCCCGACGGCGCTACCCGATTTGGCTCGGGTGGTGTCGGCCATTGTTGACCAGTTGTCCTGCGGTGCAAGCTGCGCCGGCATCTATCACTATACGAGCAGTGGCCAGAGCACGGCCTACGAGTTTGCCGAGGTGGTCTATGCTTTTGCTTCCCAGTTGCTGGACTTGCCGATCAGCGAGGAGCAGGCCCTGGCGGTATGTGATGGGGGGGAGGGCTGGCATCCGCTGGTGCCCATGATGCGTTGCGATGGGGTGCTGTTTGACTTCGGTATTAAGCAGTTGCCCTGGCGAAGCTACCTGCCCAAGATGATCAAAGCCCTGTGCGAGGAGTTGGCAAAATGAGTGCTGCCGCGGAATTTGAAGCCTTGAATATTGCTGTGCTGACGGTCTCGGATACCCGGGATGAAAGCTCGGATACTTCTGGCGATTACTTGGTTGATGCGCTGACCGAGGCGGGGCATCGACTGACGCAAAAGGTCATTGTAAAAGATGATATCTACCAGATTCGCGCGCGGGTGTCGGCCTGGGTCGCCGATGCGGGGGTCGATGCCGTGTTGATTACTGGTGGCACCGGGTTCTCGGGGCGCGACTCGACCCCCGAGGCAGTGAGTGTGTTGTTCGATAAAACGATCGATGGTTTCGGGGAATGCTTTCGCGCAGTGTCTTTTGACGAGATTGGTTCGTCGACGATGCAGTCCAGGGCCATCGCCGGTTTGGCCAATAACACGGTGATTTTCTGTGTGCCGGGTTCGACTGGCGCCTGTCGTACCGCCTGGACGCGCCTGATTGAACAGCAGCTCGATAGTCGCCATCGCCCCTGCAATTTTGTTGGGGTGCTGCGAACTCGAAAGCGCGAGGGGGTGTAGTTTTGGCATTGAGGTCGGTTGAGGATGCATTGCACTATTTGTTGGCGGATGCCCCTCAACAGGGCGTAACGCGGAAAAATATTGCGCGATCACTGGGCGCGGTGTTGGCCGAGCCCGTGCTGGCCGAGATGGATGTGCCGCCTCAGGCCAATAGTGCAATGGATGGTTATGCGGTCTGCCTTTCTGCGCTGCCCGAGGACCGGGTGTGTGCGGTGAGTCAGCGGGTGCCAGCCGGTGTTGCCCCGGAGCCGCTGGTGGCGGGAACGGTGGCCAGAATCTTTACGGGGGCGGTGATCCCCCCGGGTGCCGATTGCGTGATCGCCCAGGAGGATTGTGAAGTCCTGAGTGATGGTAAAGTGCGCCTTCCTGAGAAAATGAAGGCTGGCCAACATATTCGCCCCCAAGGGCAGGACATCCGTGCGGGCAGTGAGATATTACCGGCAGGGCGCCGGCTGTCGGCGGCTGATCTGGGCTTGGCGGCGTCTCTCGGGCTGGCCCAGCTTCCGGTGAGTCGTCCCTTGAAGGTGGCCTTGCTGTGCACCGGTGACGAGTTGGTGGAGCCCGGCCACCCTCTATTGCCAGGTCAAATTTACAATTCCAATCGGCCAATGCTCAAAGCCTTGTTATCGGGCATTGCCGACCAGGTGCTGGATCTGGGTATTGTTGCTGATCGGCCGGAGGCGACTCGGGCGACGCTGCTGGAGGCCTGCGAGCGGGCTGACGTGGTGATCAGTACGGGTGGGGTATCCGTCGGCGAGGAGGATCATATTCGCCAGCAGCTCGAAGAGATGGGTGCCTTGCAGTTTTGGAAGCTGGCTATCAAGCCTGGCAAACCCCTGGCCTACGGACGTATTGGCAACGGTGTGCCGTTTTTCGGTCTGCCCGGCAATCCGGTATCGAGCTTTGTCACCTTTGCGTTGTTGGTCCGCCCCTACCTGCTGCGAATGTTGGGGGTGGTAGACGTGCAGCCCCAGCAGTGGTGGGCGCGGGCGGATTTTGAATGGCCCAAGGCGGGTACGCGGCAGGAGTATTTGCGGGCGCGGGTGACGCCGGGCGAGACGGGGCCTGAAGCCTGCATTCATCCCCAACAAAGCTCCGGAGCACTGAGTTCGGTGGTATGGGCCAATGCGCTGGTGGTGGTTCCTGCTGGGCGCACGGTGTCCAAAGGCGATCCGGTATCGGTGCTGATGCTGCGCGATTTGCAGTAAGATGAAGCGATCAGCCACAAAAAAGCCCGCAAAAGCGGGCTTTTTTGTGGCTGATCGCCGTGGGCGAGGTTTAGCCTTGGTAGCGTTTGAACACCAGGCTGGCATTGGTGCCGCCAAACCCAAAGCTGTTGGACATCACGCTGTTGAGCGTCACGCCTTCCTGCTTGGTCTGGGCAATGGGCACGCCGGCCGCTTCGGGGTCCAGGGTCTCGATATTGGCTGAGGCTGCGATAAAGTTGTGCTGCATCATCAGCAGGGAGAAGATGGCTTCCTGTACACCGGTGGCGCCCAACGAGTGTCCCGCCAGGGATTTTGTGGAGCCGATCACCGGGATCGACTTGCCCTCGTAGGCCTGCTTGATCGCCTTAAGCTCCTGCATATCACCGGCGGGGGTGGAGGTGCCGTGGCTATTGATGTAGTCGACCTCATCCAGGCCTTGAAGCGCCAGGCGCATGCAGCGTGCCGCGCCTTCGCCGCTGGGGGCAACCATGTCGTAGCCGTCAGAGGTCGCGCCGTAGCCTACCAATTCGCCGTAGATTTTCGCGCCGCGCGCTTTGGCGTGCTCCAATTCTTCCAAGACGATCATGCCCGCACCGCCGGCGATAACAAAGCCATCGCGGTTAGCGTCATAGGGGCGTGAGGCCTTTTCCGGGGTCTCGTTGTACTTGGTGGACAGGGCGCCCATGGCATCAAACAGGCAGCTCAGGCTCCAGTGTTCTTCTTCACCGCCGCCGGCGAAAACCACATCCTGTTTGCCGAGTTGAATCAATTCGGCGGCATTGCCAATACAGTGAGCGCTGGTCGCACATGCAGAGGAGATGGAGTAGTTCACACCCTTGATTTTGAAGGGTGTTGCCAGGCAGGCCGACACCGTGCTGCCCATGGTCTGGGTAACGCGATAGGGCCCAATGCGCTTGACGCCTTTTTCCCGGAGGATGTCGGAGGATTCGATCAGATTGGCTGAGGAGGCGCCGCCGGAGCCGGCGATAATGCCGGTGCGCTCATTGTCGATGTCTGATTGCTCAAGGCCGGAATCGGCGATGGCCTCTTGCATGGCGATGTAGGCAAACGCCGCGGCATCACCCATAAAGCGCAATTGCTTGCGGTCAATCATGCCGGCTTTGTCGAGATCTTTGATGGAGCCGGAAATTTGGCTGCGAAAGCCCATTTCCTGGTAGGTCTCGTTAAAGGCGATTCCGGATTTACCTGTTTGCAGGGCGCTCAGGGCCTGCTGCAGATTATTGCCGATGCTAGAGACGATGCCCATGCCAGTGACGACAACTCGTTTCATTGCGAACCTCTTGTTCTATGCACTTTAGAAAGGTGTAAAGCTGACTCAGCCGAAGTCGGCATCGCGGCTGAAGAGCCCGACGCGCAGGTCTTTGGCGCTGTAGATGGTTTTCCCGTCCACCAGCACTTCGCCGTCTGCGATACCCATGATCAGTTTACGCTCAATCAGGCGTTTGAAACTGAGTTTGTAGGTAACCAGTTTGGTGTCGGGAAGAATTTGGCCAGTGAACTTGATTTCACCTGCACCCAGCGCCCGGCCTTTGCCCTCATTGCCACGCCAGCCGAGGAAGAAGCCAACCAGCTGCCACATGGCATCCAGGCCGAGGCAGCCAGGCATGACCGGGTCGCCGATGAAGTGGCAATCAAAGAACCAAAGATCGGGATTGATATCCAGTTCGGCAATCAATTCGCCCTTGCCATAGGCGCCGCCTTCGCTGCTTATGTGGGTGATGCGATCGAGCATCAGCATGTTATCGACCGGCAGTCTTGGGCCATTGGGGACGAAAAGTTCGCCGTGACCGCAGGCGATAAGTTCCTCTTTGGTGAAGCTGTTTTTTTCGGTTAACGACATGTAACTGGACATTATTGGTTGTGAAAGTTGGCGCGCATCTTAGCACAGTGACCCGGGCTGCACAGTAAAATGTCGGGTTGGCGTGATGTTTGCTGTCATAAATTATTAACCCTCCCCCAGTATAAGGGGGAGTCATTGCGAAACGGCGAAGGGCTTGTGACAATGCTTCACCGCCTCACGCTTGAGTCAAGGAGTTGGGTTAATCCCTTAAGGACAGAATATGATTAGAAAATGTTTGTTCCCCGTCGCCGGTTACGGCACTCGATTTTTACCTGCCACAAAGTCCATGCCCAAAGAAATGCTGCCAGTGGTGAATAAGCCCCTGGTGCAATACGGCGTTGAAGAAGCGATCGACGCCGGGTTGAAGCAGATCGCCTTCGTTACCGGTCGTGGCAAGCGTGCCATTGCAGACCACTTTGATATCAGCTACGAGCTGGAGCACCAGATTGCTGGCACCAGCAAGGAAAAATACCTGACCTCCATTCGCAATGTGCTGAACAAAGGCACCTTCATGATGACCCGCCAGCGGGAAATGAAAGGCCTGGGTCACGCAGTGTTGACCGCCGAATCCCTGATCGGCAATGAAGCCTTCGGCGTGATTCTGTCGGACGATTTGTGTCTGAACAAAGATGATGATGGTGTGCTGAAGCAAATGGTGAAGCTGTACAACCAGTTTCGCTGCAGCATCGTTGCCATTCAGGAAGTCCCCATGGATGAGATCGACAAGTATGGGGTAATTGCTGGTGACGATATGGGCAATGGCCTGTTTCGGGTCAGTGATATGGTGGAGAAGCCCGCCCCCGCGGATGCGCCATCCAACTATGCGGTCATCGGTCGCTATATTTTGACACCAGATATCTTCGATATTATTCGCGCCACTCCTCCTGGCAAAAACGGCGAGATTCAGCTGACCGACGCGCTGCTGACCCAGGCTAAGGCGGGCTGCGTGCTGGCGTACAAATTCCGTGGCCGTCGTTTTGATTGCGGAAGTGTGCCAGGCTTTATCGAAGCGACGAATTTCGTTTACGAGAACATCTACGGCGAGGAGTGATCGTGACCGAATTAACGTGCTTTAAGGCCTATGATGTTCGCGGTCGGATTCCCGATCAGTTGAATGAGGATGTGGCCTATCGCATCGGCCGCGCTTTTGCCGACGTGATTCAGCCCAAGAAAGTGGTGGTGGGACACGATATCCGCCTTAGCAGCGAGGCCATTAAAGGCGCGCTGAGCGATGGTTTGCGTGATGCCGGTGTGGATGTCTATGACATCGGTTTGTGTGGCACGGAGGAAATCTACTTCGCCACTTCTCACGCGGGCATGGATGGCGGCATTGCGGTGACGGCCAGCCACAACCCGAAAGACTACAACGGCATGAAGTTTGTCCGGGAAGAATCCAAGCCCATCAGTGGCGACACGGGCTTGCTTGATATCAAGGCGCTGGCCGAAAAGAACGATTTTGGTCCGGCTGCGACGCAGCGTGGCTCCCTGCGGCCGCTGGATACGGCCAAGGCCTACATCGAGCATTTGCTTAGTTATGTGAATGTGGCGGATCTGAAGCCGCTCAAAATCGTGGTCAATGCCGGTAATGGTGGCGCCGGTCGGGTGATCGATTTGATCGAGCCCTATTTGCCCTTTGAATTTATCCGGGTGCATCACGAGGCCGATGGCAACTTTCCCAACGGCGTGCCCAACCCCCTGCTGATCGAGAATCGCCAGCCGACAATCGATGCGATCAAGGCCCATGGTGCCGACTTGGGTATTGCCTGGGATGGCGATTTTGACCGCTGCTTCTTCTTCGATGAGACCGGCGATTTTATCGAAGGTTATTACGTGGTGGGCCTGCTTGCAGAGACCTTCCTGCTGTTGTCCCCGGGTGAAAAGATCGTTCACGACCCGCGCCTGACCTGGAATACCATCGATATGGTCCAGGCTTCCGGTGGTGAGGCAGTGCAAAGCAAAACCGGCCATGCCTTTATCAAGGAGCGTATGCGCAAGGAGAATGCGGCGTATGGCGGCGAAATGAGTGCCCACCATTACTTCCGCGACTTTGCCTACTGCGACAGCGGCATGATTCCCTGGCTGCTGGTCACCCAGTTGATGTCGGTGAAATCGGCTAGCCTGTCATCGTTGGTGGAAGAGCGGGTTGCCTGCTTCCCCTGCAGTGGTGAGATCAATCGGGAGGTCGCTGATGCGGCGAGCACGATTGCCGCCATCGAGGCACGCTATGCTGCTGAGGCGACCGAAGTGGATCGCACCGATGGGCTGAGCATGTGCTTTGGTGATGCCTGGCGCTTTAATGTGCGGATGTCTAACACCGAGCCAGTGGTTCGCTTGAACGTGGAGAGCCGCGGCGACATGGCGCTGATGAAAGCGAAAACGGAGGAGTTGTTGGGGCAGTTGTAGTCTGGCAATGACCTTGCAACCCAACAAAAAAGGCGCCATTGGCGCCTTTTTTGTTGGAAGTTGGGTGTCTGGCGCGATGCTATCTCTGCGTATCGAGGCCGCGTCGTTCCTTACGCGTTTCTTGCGATCCGGAATCCAGCGAATTTTGAGTTCGGGAGTCACTGGGCCCCGGCTCGGAGAGGGGAGTGGGCCTGACGTCGGACGTCTGCAGCGGCACCACCGGAAGATCCCAGGCAACCGTCATTCCGGACGCGCTGTCTGCGATCCGGAATCCAGTCTTTGAGTCCGGGCGGTACTGGACCCCGGCTCAGAGGCCGGGATGACGATGAATAGAGATCGGCGTTGACGTAATTAAAGTGCGCTAAAAGCTTGACGTGCGCAGGCGCCAAATCATGCTTTTCCAGCGTCCAGCGTCCAGCGTCCAGCGTCCAGCGTCCAGCGTCCAGCGTCCAGCGTCCAGCGTCCAGCGTCCAGCGTCCAGCGTCCAGCGTCCAGCGTCCAGCGTCCAGCGTCCAGCGTCCAGCGTCCAGCGTCCAGCGTCCAGCGTCCAGCGTCCAGCGTCCAGCGTCCAGCGTCCAGCGTCCAGCGTCCAGCGTCCAGCGTCCAGCGTCCAGCGTCCAGCGTCCAGCGTCCAGCGTCCAGCGTCCAGCGTCCAGCGTCCAGCGTCTACTTCTGCGCCTTCGCATAACGGGCCAGCAACTGGGCCGTCGAGCTGTCAACGTTGTCGGCTTCGCCATTGGCAAGGCCGGCCATCAGTAGTTGGCTGATTTGCTTCCCTCTCTCCACGCCCCACTGGTCAAAGGGGTTGATATTCCAGGTGAAGCTGGCCGCGATAAGGCGATACTCATAAAGCGCAATCAGGCTGCCCAAGGCGGCAGGAGAAAGTTTATCCATCAGAATGGTGGTGCTGGGGCGATTTCCCAGCATGGCCTTATGGCGGGCCAGGCTGGCAGCCTCATCGGCGGGGCTGCCCTGGGCAAGTAAGTCGGCTTCAATTTCGGCGGACGACTGGCCGCTCATTAACACCAGGCTCTGACCAAAGCAGTTGGCGAGAAGGGCCTGATGTTGATCGCCGATAGGGTTGTAAGACGTCAGCGCGGCGATGAAGTCACAGGGAATGGCGTCGCCGCCCTGATGCAGCAGTTGATGGAATGAGTGTTGGCCATTGGTGCCCTCGGTGCCCCAGATGACATTGCCGGTCCCGAAGCCCAGGCGATTGCCATCTTGGTCAACGGACTTGCCAGCACTTTCCATAAACAGCTGCTGCAAATACGTGGGCAGCAGGCCCAGTCGGTGCTCGTAGGGCAGGATCGCGTGGGAAGTGTAGCCCCAAAAGTTTCGGTACCAGACATCAAGCAGCCCCAGCAGCAGCGGAATGTTTTCCGCCATTGGCGTCTCTGCGACGTATTGGTCTACGGCGTAGCCCCCTTCAAGGAAGGCCTCAAAGGCGGGCATACCATAGCTGAGCGCCACGGCCAAACCAAACCCTGACCACACCGAGAAACGCCCGCCGACCCACTCGGGCACGGCGAGTATCTGGTCGGGGGTGATGCCAAAGCGGGCGGCTGCTTCGGGTTTGGAGGTGACCGCCATAAAGTGGGCTGATATGTCCTCTTGGCCTAAAGTTTCGCGGAGCCAGTGCATCGCTGCCTCGGCATTGGCGCGGGTTTCCTGGGTGCCAAAGCTCTTGGAGGCGACCAGAAACAGGGTGGTTTCTGCGGGGATCACGCCGAGAATGTCGGTGATCACGCTGGGGTCAATGTTGGCTGCAAAGTGGGGTTTGAGCTTGCTGCTACCGTGATTGGACAGCGCGTCACACAGTAAGCGCGGGCCAAAGTCAGAGCCGCCGATCCCAATGTTCACCACGTCGGTGAAGGCTTTGCCAGTGGCGCCTCGGCGAGTGCCGGAATGCACCTCGGTGACCAGGCGCTGCATGGTCTGGTACATGGTGTCGATGGCCGGGTCGCCGCTGGCGTGCTCTTTGCCCCAGCGGCGCAAGGTTGGGTAGCAGGCTTTGCGGTCCTCGGTGTTGTTTACCGGCGCGCCCTGGCGCAGTGCAGCTAATTTGCTCGCCAGTCCGCCTGCCTCTGCCAGTGCGCAGAGGGTGTCTAAAATGTGGCTATCGAGGTGGTGCTTGGAGTAATCGACAAACAGGTTGCCAACCTCGCCGCTGAAGCGCTGGGCGCGCTCGGGGTCAGATGCAAAGCGACTGCTGAGCGAAATCGCAGCCGCGTCCTTGGCGAGTTGATCTAGGCCCTGCCAGGCTTGGGAATGGTTAAGGGGTGCTTGGTTGCCGTCCTGAGTCACAATATCATCCTGTTAGTGTAGTGGCGGTTTGCTGCGAGCGTCCTGCAGAGTAATGCAAAAAGTTTACCGTTTTTAGTGAGTTGCCGTCAGGCGGGGGAGGGATAAATCTTACCTGCAACCTCCGACATGCCTGCTGAAGAGGTGGTCGGTAATTCAGGTGGGGCAGGGGGAGGATTGATTTGGCGCTAGCTATTTCTGCCCAGTGCGATGTCAGCCAGCGCAGTCAAAGCCGATTTGTAATGGTTGTCTTTCAGCTCGCTAATGGCTGCGATGGCCGCATTGGAGTAGGTCTGGGCGGCATCTCGGCAGTATTGCAGTGCGCCGCTGTCGGCGACCGCGGTTACGATGCTGTCGAGGTGGGCAGCTGATTTTTCGGTAATTGCCTGGCGCACCCGATCTGCATCTGAGGGCTTGCCATTTTGCATCACAAAGATCAGTGGCAGTGTCGGTTTGCCTTCGGCCAGGTCATCACCGATGTTTTTGCCGGTTTCTTCGGGGTTGCCGGCGTAATCCAGTACGTCATCGACCAACTGAAAGGCGATACCCAAATTCATGCCGTAACTGTGCAGGGCGCTGCGGGTTGCGTCATTCTGATTGCTGAGAATGGCGGCACCACTGCAGGCGGCGGCAAAAAGCACGGCGGTTTTACTGCGGATCACCGAGTAGTAAGTGGCTTCGTCGGTATCGGCTTGGCCAGCTCGGGTGAGCTGCAGGACTTCGCCCTCTGCAACCGTATTGGTGGTGCTCGACAGCAGGCCCATCAGCGGCATATTGCCGATATCCACCAGAATCTGGAAGGCCCGGGAGTACAGGAAATCTCCCACCAGTACGCTGGGTGCATTGCCCCAGTTGGCATTTGCGGTGGGGCGGCCCCGGCGCAGGTCTGACAGGTCCACCACATCGTCGTGCAGCAACGTGGCGGTGTGAATAAACTCGATGACCGACGCCAGCTTGATGTGATGTTGGGTGATCTCGCCAATGGTGCCAGCGCTCAACAGGCTGAGCAGAGGGCGCAGGCGTTTGCCGCCAGCATCAACGATGTAATGCCCGATATTCTCAACCAGGGGAACGTTGGAGTGGAGCTGGTCGATGATAAAGTCGTTTACCGCGTCAAATTCGCTGGCGACGACTTGCCGGATTTGCTGCATCTTCACTGGTTGGAATGGTCTGGCGGAGTCGGCTGGCATCGTATGAGCGCCACCCGGGGCTGTCAAGGGATGGTGAGTTTTTAGCACTTCTGCCTTGGTGGCTATTGTTTACGTTGGCGATTCTGCGTACAATTCGCGCCCCTGAAGCAAATCCGCACGCCCGATACTCGGTGCGGTGCGGTGCCTGGACTTGTTCTGGGTGGCTCCGGCCACGTCAGTCCCAACAACGATTTGCATTGCAAGCAGGCTCTTGGAGAAATTGCCCATGTACGCAGTAATTGAAAGTGGCGGTAAACAGCACCGCGTGGTTGAGGGTGAAACCCTCAAGCTGGAAAAGCTGGAAGTCGCTACCGGCGAAAGCGTAACCTTCGATAAGGTTCTGCTGGTTAAAGCTGGTGAAGAATTGAAAGTTGGCGCTCCCTATGTAGAGGGCGGCAAAGTGACGGCCGAGGTGGTTTCTCAAGGTCGCCACGCCAAGGTGAAAATTGTTAAGTTTCGCCGTCGTAAGCACAGCATGAAGCAGGCTGGTCATCGTCAGTGGTTCACCGAAGTGAAAATCACTGGTATCAGCGGCTAAGGATTAGGAGAAACTCTAATGGCTCACAAAAAAGCTGGTGGTAGTACCCGTAACGGACGCGATTCCGAAAGTAAACGCCTTGGTGTGAAGCGCTATGGCGGCCAAACTGTGACGGCGGGCAGCATTATTGTCCGTCAGCGCGGCACCAAGTTCCACGCGGGTGAGAACGTGGGTTGTGGCACTGACCACACGCTGTTCGCCAAAGCGGAAGGTGTGGTGAAGTTCGAAGTGAAGGGCCCGAAAAACCGCAAGTACGTCAGCATCGTCGCTGCCTAAGCTTAACGGCGCAGTCCGAAAGCCTCGTCAGTTGACGGGGCTTTTTTGTATGGATGGGAGGCGCTGGACGGGAGACGGGAGACGCTAAAACTGGCGCCTTCGGCGCTATAAGCGCTTCGGGCGGCGAAGCCGCCCCCGCTTTTGCATCTCCCGTCTCCCGTCCAGCGTCTCCCCGCAGCTCCCCACATCCACCCGGTAACGTTATACACTTCCAAATATCGAACGCATCAAGAAACGGCGGGAACCATGAAATTTGTAGATGAGGCGGTAATCAAGGTCGCGGCGGGCCGTGGCGGAAATGGCTGCCTCAGTTTTCGGCGGGAAAAATTTATCCCCAAAGGCGGCCCCGATGGTGGCGATGGCGGTGATGGCGGCAGCGTGTTGCTGCGCGCCGATGATGCCCTCAATACCCTAGTGGATTTTCGCTTTGTGCGCAGCTACAACGCCGAGTCCGGCGAGCCGGGCCGGGGGAGCAATTGCCGCGGCAAAAGTGGCGCGGATCTCATTCTGGATGTCCCGGTGGGAACCACCGTGTTGGACGAAGATACCGGCGAAGTGCTGGGTGATCTGGTGTCGATCGGCGATACCTTGAAGGTTGCCCAGGGCGGCTTTCACGGCCTGGGCAATACTCGGTTCAAATCCAGCACCAATCGCGCGCCGCGTCAGTTTACCCGGGGCAGTGATGGCGAGGCGCGGACCCTGCGCCTCGAGCTTAAGGTGTTGGCGGATGTCGGCTTGCTGGGCATGCCCAACGCCGGCAAGTCTACTTTTATTCGTGCTGTCTCCGCCGCCAAGCCCAAGGTAGCTGACTACCCCTTTACCACCCTGGTGCCTAACCTCGGTGTGGTGCGGGTGCAGCCCCATCGCGGATTCGTGATTGCTGATATTCCGGGGTTGGTCGAGGGCGCCGCTGAGGGCGCGGGTTTGGGTATCCGGTTCCTCAAGCATTTGACCCGCACCCGTCTGTTGCTCCACCTGGTTGATGTGGCGCCCTTTGATGACAGTTCGCCGGCCGATGCGGTCGCCATTATTGCCAAGGAGCTGGCGCGATTTAGCCCCACGCTGGCCGGCCGGGATCGTTGGTTAGTGTTGAATAAGACCGACTTGCTGCCTGAAGACGAGCGCGAAGCGCGCTGTCAGGCAATCGTGGATGCGCTTGGCTGGACGGGGCCGGTCTATCGGGTATCAGCATTGCAGCAGCAAAATACCGATGCGTTATGCCGGGATATCCTGCAGTACGTGGAGGCACAGGCGGAACGGCTGCAGGAGGATCCGGATGCGGCAGAAGCCGAGCGCCAGGTTCAGGACGCCATGCAGGCTGAAGCCAGAGACCGCATACAGGCCCTCAGCGACGCCCGTCGCGCGGCGCGGCGCGGTGGCGAGGATGACGATGACGACTTCGACGACGATGACGACGGCGATGTCGAGGTGATTTATCAGCCCTAGGGTATCTGCCAGTGTCTGAAAATAGGCTGTTGTTGCGAAATGCCCGTCGGGTGGTGGTCAAAATCGGGTCGGCTTTGCTGACCAATGATGGCCGCGGTCTGGCTGCCGACAATCTTGACGATTGGGTCGCCCAGTTGGCCTTGCTCAGGCAGCAGGGGCGCGAAGTGGTTTTGGTCTCCTCGGGTGCGGTGGCTGAAGGCATGACCCGGCTGGGTTGGAAGCAGCGGCCCGACGACCTGCACAAGCTGCAGGCCGCGGCGGCGGTGGGGCAAATGGGGCTGGTTCACGCCTACGAAACCCGCTTCAGTCGATATGGGTTGCAAACCGCCCAGATTCTGTTGGGGCATGATGATATTTCCGCCCGGGACCGCTACCTCAACGCGCGTAATACCCTGCTTACTTTGCTGGAATTGGGGGTGGTCCCCGTGGTCAACGAAAATGACACGGTGGTGACCGACGAAATTCGGTTTGGCGACAACGACACCTTGGCTGCCCTCGTGGCCAACCTGATCGACGCCGATGCGCTGTTGATTCTGACTGATCAGCGAGGCCTTTTCGCCAGCGACCCCCGGGCAAACCCTGATGCGGAGCTGATTGCTGAGGCCGAGGTCGATGATCGCGCCCTCGATGCGATGGTGGGTGGAAGTGCTGGCAGCCTTGGCCGTGGTGGCATGCTCACCAAGCTGCGCGCCGCCCGGCTGGCGTCGCGCTCCGGGGCGGACACGGTGATTGCCGGAGGCCGAGAGGAGCGAGCGATAGAGCGAGTGTTTGCCGGCGAGTTGCTGGGTACCTTGCTGCTCTCCCGGCAGCCTCCAATCGCCGCGCGCAAGAAGTGGCTGGCGGGCCAGCTCCAGTTGCGCGGTGCTTTGCTATTAGATGACGGCGCGGTGCAGGTTCTTCGGCAAAAGGGACGCAGTTTGCTGCCGGTCGGGGTAACGGGGGTGACGGGAGAATTTCGCCGGGGTGACCTGGTGGCCTGCCTGGATGCTAACGGCGCCGAGGTGGCGCGGGGGTTGGTCAACTACAGCGCCGCCGAAGCCCGCAAAATTCAACGCCTTCCCAGCCATAAGATTCTCGACGCGCTAGGGTATTTAGGTGAGCCAGAGCTGATTCACCGGGATAATCTGGTGGTGCTCTAGGCGGCTTTTAATGCCTGGTGGGGTGGCTCTGCCGGCAGTGTTAGCCGGAAGAGCGTGCCCTGTTGCAGAGGTTGGTACTCCACCTCCGCGTGAATGATGTGTGCACTTTTTTTCACCATGTACAAGCCGAGGCCGCTGCCAAAGGAGGCCTCGGGGTGAAAGCGTTTAAACATAGAAAACATTTGATGGCGATGTTCGCTGGGGATGCCCAGGCCGTTGTCTTCTATCTCCAGTGTTATCCACTCCCCTTGCTGTTGCCCCCGGATCGTTAAATAGGAGTCGCTTTTCTCCAGGTCTTGGTACTTTATGGCGTTGGATATCAGGTTTTCGACGATTAGCGTGATCCGGCTGGCGCGGCTCCGCAGGGCGATATCGGGGGAAATTTGGCTGGTAACGCGCAGCCGTTGCGCGTTTTCCATGTGTGCGACCTTTGCCAGCGCGTCGTCGACAAGTGTGCCAAGGTCGATATCACTGAGGGCTTCCGGGGCATTTTTGGCGCGTGACAATGCCAGGATATCGCGCACAAGCTTTTCCAGCTTGGTGAGTGAGTCTTTCGCAAAATTCAGCGCCTGCTTGGCTTGCTCGGGCTGGTTCTGGCTGATGCTGTGGTCGACGATGTCCAGCAAACTCAGCGAGGCAACCAGGGGCGAGCGGAGATCGTGGGAGGTCCGGTAGGCAAACTCCTCAAGTTCTTCAGTTTGATTCTCCAGGTCTTGGGCCATCAGTTTGAATTCGTTGGCCGCCTTCGCCATATCGCCGACCTCATCCCGCCGTTGCTGGGCGGGAATTTTAATGTTGGCTTCACCCCCGGCCAGGCGGGAAAGCGTTCTGGTCATGGCTTTTACGGGGTTGGCGATGCCATTCGCAATAAAGATGGATCCGGTCAGGCCGGCAATGACCGCCAGGCCGGCAAACAGGTAGAGCAGTTGACCGGATTTTTTCATTTTGGCGGCAATATCGTCCCTCAGGGTGTTGGTGTGGACTTCCACCAAGTTGTCCAGCTCGCCAGAGAGCTGATTGATCTGCACATTTTTGCCGGCCAACACAACATTGATCAGCTGCAAATAGGCGCTGCGGTTGATTAGCAATTTCCGTAGCGCCTCGTTGTACCCTGCCAGGGTGAGCCTAAGCGCCTCCAGCGTTGCGCCGGCATTGGTGCTGTTCCCGGTGCGGGTAAGCCGCTCGACCCTGGATTGCACGGAGCGAAGCAGGCCGAGGCTGTCCTCAAAGGCAGCAATGTGGGTGGAGGTGCTGATGATTTTGGCGTTCGCGTAAATTTTAAGTAAATCCAGTTGCATGGCGTGTAGGCTGCTGAGCAGGGCGCCCTGATTCGATGTGCTCACCTGTTCGCTCAATGCCACCAGAGAGCTAACTGCCGCGTTGTGTAGCGTTTCAATGTCGGTTTCCAGGGTCGATTTCAGTTTCTTCTGGGTATCGACAGACTGACGAAAGAGCTGGGTATATTCATTGTAGGCGGCGGTCATGCTCGCCAGGCGCTCGGCGATCAGCTCACTGCCTGCTGTCAGGTCCGAGGCCAGCTGTAGCTCATTGCTGATTTGCTGCTCCAGGCGTTGAATTTTGTGGAGAACACCACTGTAGCCGACCGAGGAGTAAACCAGTGCAAGGCGTTGTAGCTCGAGGATATTGCGATTGATTTCGAGAAAGTCCAGGCGCTGTGCGTTTGCTTGCTTGAGTGTGTCGAGCTGGTCCTGTAGCTGTTTGACGCCGACTGCGCTCAGGGCGCTCAAGAGAATGAGAGTAATAAATACGGGCGAAAAGCCGAGAAGTATTTGGCTTCTGATCGGAAGGTTGGCTAAGAGCCTGAACATTGCCGTTTCGCCTCCGCGGTTTGTGTCGACAAGGGTGTGTTGTGAATGCTGTGTGACGCGGCCCTGGTTAAGAGAGCAGGAATTCGTGCCAGCGAGGGAGGCTGTATTCGTAGTTGTCCATCACTGTGTTCCAGACTGCAACATTGCTGAAGCGATTTTCGTACGAGCCGCCGCTGCGTACCGCGCCAGCTCTCACTGCGACGTTGCCCTTGGTGTTAAGCAAGTTGGTTGAGGTTTCCTCACCGGCATACCAATAGCGCCACTCGTCGGGGGACAGGTGAAGGCGGGCGCGCTGGGGGTTGGAGATGTAGTAGCCCTGTCGCGCAATGAAGGCGCCTGGCCAGCCAGATAGCCACCAATTCATGAACTTGTAGGCGGCATCTTTGGTATGCCCCTCGGCATTGGCGGACAGGCACATGACCCCATGCCATGCTCGGTACCCCTCCCGGGGCGCGGCATAAATGACGGGAAGGTTTTGCCCGTTTAGCGCAGAAACCGCCGGGGAGAACATGCTGGAGATGACGGCGCGCCCCTCCGAAAAAAACTTGACCGATTCCGGTACCGAGTTCCACAGGCCGCAAAAATGCCCTTTTTGTTTCAGCTCGATCAGAATATTGAACAGCTGATCTATTTCAGCCCGACTCATATTGCCAATATCGTTAAATTGCATCAGCCCTTTTGCCTGGGCCGCCAGTGCGGCATCGAAGATGCCGATCGTGGGCGCGTTGACCAGCGCTACCCGCCCGCGGTAGGCATCGTCGAGTAGCCAGCCCCAGCTCTCTGATTGATAGGGGGTGCCTCTGGCGATGTGGCGCGTGTCATAACCAAATGAATCCGTGTTGTGCACATAGGGAAGGAAGCTGATTTGCGGGCCCGGGTTCGCTCCCAGGGTGCCATCAGCCTGCAGGTAGAGCAGGGTATGCGGCGCGTCTCCGGCGCCGATTTTTGCGTTGGGTGTAATGTAGCCGGTTTTACTTAGATTATTGATTTCATTCCAGTAATCGAGCCGGTCGGTGTCGATTCCCTGGATCGCCTCGGCCCGCCACAGCACATTGATGCTGTCGGACCATTGTTCGTAGAGGTCAAATGACTCGGGTGCTGCGGATGCTTTCTGTAAGACTTCTGAGCTGCCGCCGGGTGTAAAGATGATGTCGATATCCAGCTCTCGTTGTGCCCGCTGACGAATTTCCTCCTGCAGGGTCACGTGGGTGCCGAGCACGCGGAGGGTTGGTCGTTTGTTCGCGCGCACAAAGGGCGCATTGATGCTTAAGGCGACATGGGTCGCTGCCGCGGCAGAGGCCTTCAAAAGCGAGCGGCGAGAAAGGCGAGGCTTGTCGGTCATGTGTTCACCCACTTGTGTCTTGACGCTGTGCGTCGGTCGTGGCGCCTTTTGGTGGCCAACTATGCATTAAGCAAGAGGGTGGGGTGGGAATGTATCCGTGGTTGTGACTATATTTGTGTCGTAGGGACGAAAAAAAACCCGCCTAAGCGGGTTTTTTTACATCAGGCTGATCGCTTACGCGGCCATGGCCTTGATGCGGGCATTCAGGCGGCTCTTGTGCCGAGCAGCCTTGTTCTTGTGAAAGATGCCCTTGTCTGCCATGCGGTCAAGTACGGGAATGGCTGCGCCATATGCCGCCTTTGCCGCTTCCTGGTCGCCGGACTCAATTGCAGCAACTACCTTCTTCAGGTAGGTGCGAACCATGGAGCGCAGGCTGGCGTTGTGCGTGCGACTTTTTTCCGCCTGACGTGCGCGCTTCTTTGCTTGGGGGGAATTCGCCACGCTTCTTACTCCTCGAAAACTGGCTCTGAAATTTAGGGCGGGGATTATTCAGCTTTGCCGGGATGATGTCAAGACTGTTCGGGGGAAAAGTCCGGTTTTCTGGCGATGGGGCCGCCTACTGGGTCAATCTTTCGAAAATGACCAGGCCCCAGACCACCAGGCACAGCAGCAGGCTCACCATAACCGCCGCCGAGCCAATGTCTTTTGCCTGGCCTGAGAGCGGATGGCGCTCGCTACCAATGCGGTCGATGGCGGCCTCGATAGCGGAGTTGATCAGCTCGACAACCACCAGCAGGGCCACGCTGAAGATGAGCAGACCACGCTGAGTCGCGTCTTCGCCGAGCCAGAAAGCGGCAGGCAGCAGGATGAGGGCGAAGGTCGCCTCCTGGCGAAAGGCCTCTTCATAGCGCCAGGCGGCTCGCAGCCCCCTCCAGGAATAAGTGCTGGCGGCGATGAGTCGTGATAGGCCTGAGCGGCCGGGCTTATTCATCATGATAAAAATGCGGTCTCTGGCGGAGAGCTTGCGTGCATTCAGTGTACAATGCGGCTCGGTTTTAGAACACAAAACGCTGCTATCTTATTGCGCTCTCATGACAATTCCGCGACACCTTTACGCTCCTAAACATTGGCCGACTTGGTTGGCGGTGCTGGCGATGTGGCTGATTTCACGTCTGCCGCAGCCGGTTTGCCATCACTTGGGTGAGGCCATGGGGCGGGGCTTTCACCTCTTGGCCCGCCGCCGCAGGCACATTTGCGAGGTCAACTTGCGCCTGTGCTTCCCATCTCTGAGCGCGGCAGACCACCGGCGTCTGGTTGCCAAAACCATGCGGGATCAGGGCATCGGCCTGTTGGAGACCCTGCGGATCTGGTTTCTGCCGCCGGACAAACTCGGTGTGCAGCTGGACCTGAAAAACGAACACCTAATGGAGATTGGCGAGGACGGCCGGGGTATTTTGGTGGTCGGCAGCCACTTCACTTGCCTGGATATGTGCGGCTTGCTGGTCGGGCTGCGTTTCCCAGCGGACTCTTTTTACCGCGTGCATAAAAATCCGGTGCTGGAGTGGGTGTGGAGCCGCTCCCGGGGGCGGTTTGGCGAGCCGATCCATCGTCGGGATATGAAGCGGGCGCTGCGCCGGTTGCGCGATGGGCACCGTCTTTTCTATCTGCCAGATCAGGATTACGGCCGCAAATCGGCCGCCTTTGTCGATTTTTTTGGCGTGACGGCGGCCACCACCCTGGGGACAAGCACCCTGGCCAAGGGCGGTCGGGCCAGAGTGATCTTTCCGACGTTTCGGCGCTGTGATAGCGGTCGACGCTTCGAGGTGTCCTTTCGCGAGCTTGAGGATTTTCCCAGTGATGATCCGGCGGCGGATGCCCGGCGGATCAATGCCTTGCTCGAGGAGGCAATTCTGCCGGCACCTGAGCAATATATGTGGGTGCATCGGCGCTTCAAAACGCGGCCCAAGGGCGAGCGGGGGGTCTACTGATCATGGCACTGCAGGTGTGGGTGTTTACCGATGGTCGGCTGGGGCATCTGAATCAGCTCAGGGGCCTGGTTGAGCGGCTGGCGTCGAAAGCGGATACCCATGTCTGCTATTTCAATTTGGCGGAGCAGCGGTTTCGCTACCGAGGCAAGATGTGGCTGCAGCGCGCCCTCGGCGCGCAGGCGATGCCAGACCTGATTCTGGGGGCGGGGCGTCGCTGCCACTTGCCGATGCTTTGGGCGGGCTGGCAAACGGGGGCAAAGACCGTGGTACTGATGAAGCCCAGTCTGCCGCTGCGGCTGTTTTCCGGTGCCTGTATTCCCGCCCACGATAATCCCCCCTTGAGAGACGGCATTCTTGTGACCAAGGGGGTGATGAATAATATCGTCCCCCGGGTTGAAGGGCGCGATGCCTCGAGTGGGCTGATGTTGCTGGGCGGAATCAACCGGCATTTTGCCTGGGACGACCTGGCTGTTGTTGAGCAGGTTGTCGATATTGCCGAGGCCAGCCCGGATATCACCTGGCGACTTAGCGATTCGCCACGCACTCCCACGAGCTGCCTGCCGTTGCTGCAAAAGATGTTGCTGGAGCGTGGCCTGGGCAACGTCGATATCACTCCCTACCGAAACACCGGGCCGGGTTGGTTGCAGGGCCAGTTGGCTGAAGTGGGGCGGGTTTGGGTGAGTTGCGACAGCGTTTCGATGGTGTTTGAGGCCATCACGTCGGGCGCATCGACAGGCTTGATTGATTTGCCGCCGCTGCGGGATTCGCGGGTGTGCCGGAGCATGGCGGGGGTGGTCAATGCGGGGCTTGCGCCCAGCTGGCAGGGGCCCAACACACTGTTGCCGGAGCCGGGGCTGCGATTGTGGGAAGCGGACCGTGCGGCAGACTGGATACTGGCTCGCCTGTGAGGAGCAGAATGAAGTGGCTGACATAGATATTGCCGCCGAAGGTGGGCGCCCACTCAGAGTGGTGCAGATTTTGCCCGCCCTGAATGCCGGTGGCGTAGAGCGTGGCACCGTGGAGTTTGCCCGAGAGCTCGCCAGGCTGGGGCATGAGTCGATTGTCATTTCCTCGGGCGGTCGACTGGCGAAGACCATTGAGAGTGAGGGCAGTCGGCACATTGACATGCCGGTACATCGCAAATCCTTGTGGTCACTGTGGCAGGTGCGGCCAATGCGCCGCCTGTTAACTGAGTTGGCCCCCGATATTGTCCATGTGCGCTCCCGGGTGCCGGCCTGGATTGCCTGGCTGGCCTGGCGGAAAATGCCTGTGGCCACCAGACCGCGGCTGGTCAGTACCTTTCACGGTATGTACTCGGTCAATGTTTACAGCGCGATTATGGCCAAGGCGGAACACTGCATTGCCATTTCGCACTGCGTTGAGGGTTATATTCGCGAAAACTATCCGCAAGCGGCTGACCGAATTACGCTGGTGCCACGAGGGCTCGACCCAAACGCGTTTCATGCTGATGCCTGTACGCCAGCGTGGTGTGAGGCCTTGTATGAGCAATATCCTCAGTTGCAAGGCAAGCAATTGATTTTAATGCCGGGCCGCCTGTCTCGTTGGAAAGGCCAGGAGGCCTTTCTGCAAATGATGGCCACGCTGACCCAGCGCCGCGGCGACTGCCATGGCGTGGTAGTGGGTGATGCGGAACCCGGAAAGCAGCATTATTTGCAAGAGCTATTGGCTCAGCGTGACGCGCTGGGGCTGCATGACAAAGTGACCTTTGTTGGCCATCGCAATGACATTGCTGCTTTCTATGGCCTGGCAGCGATCACCTGCCATATGTCCAGCAAGGCTGAGCCCTTCGGACGCACCGTACCCGAATCCCTGGCGGCGGGCACACCGGTGGTGGCTTATGACCGGGGCGGGGCCGCAGAGTCGCTCAATGAGGCGTTTCCCGAAGGGTTGGTAAAGGCAGATGATGTCGGCGCCTTTGCTGAGCGGGTGGCGTCACTCATTGATCATCGCCGCCACATCAGCCTGCCGGAGGAATATTACCTGCAGCACCAGGTGTCGGCGACGCTTAAGATTTATCGGAATTTGCTGGATAAATCGGCGCTGTAGCGGTTTGGACGCCGATGCTATAGTGACCGGCATTGTCCGGCGCTGTCACAAAATGATGAGAAAGCGATAACAATGAGAGTGTTACATATTGCCTACCAGCAATTGCGTCGCTACGGCGCCACGCGGGTCAGCTGGGCCCAAAAGCTGAGTTTTGGGCTGATCAAAAACGACCATTATTTGCAGACATTCAGCGACCGGGATGTTGCTGCCTTTGAGGCGCCGCTGGGAATACGCGATCTTGGTGTAAGCAAGGCGAACAAGCGGCTGCTGGAAATGGTCGAAGCGATGGAACCTGAGCTGGTGATTGCCGGCCACTGTGACATGATCAGCAACGCCACGCTGCAGGAAATCAAAAAACGTAATCCCCACTGTTTTATCGCCCACTGTAACAATGACCCGTTGTTTGTGCCGAGCAATGTGGAGCGGATCAAATCCAGGGCCGCGGTGACGGATGCGATTTTCGTTTCGACCGGGCGGCGGGAGTTGCGCCAGTTCGAGGGTATCGGGGCACGGGTTTACCATATGCCCAACCCAGTGGAAGCCTCGGTGGAGAATCTCGATAACTCCCAGCGCGAGGATCTGCCCATTGATCTGCTGTTCTGCAGCAACAGCACCAACTTGACCAAGCGCCTTGAAATGGTAGGGCGGATCAAACAAGCGGTAAGCGGCGAAATGAACTTCAAGACCTACGGTAGTTTTGGTGAAGCGCCGGTGTGGGGGCGCGACTATGATCGCGCCTTGGCCGACAGCAAAATGGGCTTGAACTTGAATCGTCAGGAGGGGGATTACTGGTATTCATCGGCCCGCATGGCTCAGCTGGCCGGCAACGGTATTTTGCAATTCACCCATAGCGGCCCCAAATTCGACGAGCTGCTACCCCCTGAGTCCGCCGTTTACTTTGACGATGAGGCGGACCTGCTGGCAAAAATTCGCGAGTTTCACGGGGATGATGCCAAGCGTCGGCAATGGGCGGCGCGAACACGCGATTTTTTCCACCGCGAAATCAATTCCAAGCTGTACGCGCAATACATTCTTGAGGCGTCGACCCTGCAGGCTTTCAGTCATGACTATGTCTGGGCGCGGGACATTCACCTGGATGGCAGCCAGCGATGAGCCTGGAGCTCAAACCATTAAAACCTTTTGCCCAGGGCGGAAACCGCCTGTGCTATGTGCATCCGGAATTCCCAGATCGCTGTATCAAGGTCCGGCGTCCGGACTTTACCCTCGAAGATCGGCGGCGCAAAAAAGGCTTTCCCAAAAACCTCAAACCCCTGTCGAGCTTTGACGATAACCTGGACGAATTCCGGGTTATGCAGCAATTTCAACAAGATTACGACGACGGCATGTTCAACCATATCAGTCGCTGTTTCGGTTTCGAAGACAGTGATATGGGAAAAGGGCTAACGTCGGAATTAATCCGCGATAGTGATGGGCGTATTTCCATCACGTTAAAACAATATCTTTGGGATTTTGGCTACCCGGAGACGCTCCAGGCGGCGGTTGCGGAGCTTTGCCAGCATTGGCGGCATTACCGGGTGCCCTCGCGGGATTTGCTGGTTCACAATGTGGTGGTTCAGCGTGAGTGGCGCGCAGAGCAGGAAATTATTCGGCGGTTGGTCGTCATTGATGGCTTGGGAAGCGCAGATATCATTCCCTTGGCATGGCAGCCTGAGCGCTGGCGACAAAATAAAACCGAGCGCAAGCTCAGTAATTTTCATCAGCGAATTGAAGACATGTTAGCGACGCGCGGCAATGAGACATTTCCCGGTTACCATGGCCTGTTGTTCCACGATGGCTTGGGAGAGCAGGCGGGAGAGCGCCTAAATGACTGAACGTTCCGGCAATGCGCCTATTCGCGTGGCCCAGGTGTTGGCCGGTGCCGAGCAGGGTGGCGCCGAAAATTTCTTTGTTCGCTTAACCACTGGATTGGCAGAGCAGAATGCGATGACTGTCAGGGCGTTCTTACGCCGTCATCAGCACCGCCTGGATGCTCTTCGTCGCCAAGGCGTTGACGCTGAGGGCTTTCGTTTTGGTGGTAAGTTCGATTTTTACGATCGCTGGGTATACCTGCGCCGCCTAAAGGCGTTTAACCCTGATATCGTGATGACCTGGATGGGCCGGGCCAGTGCGGCCACCCCGAGCGGGGATTACGTTTTGGTGAACCGGCTGGGGCACTACTACAACCTCAAATACTATCGCCAGGCAGATTACTGGGTTGGCATTAGCAAAGGCATTTGCCAGCATTTGATTGATGGCGGTATGCCAGCCGATAAGGTCGTTCATATCCCCAATTTTGCCGATGAAACCCCGGTCACGCCGCTGCCACGGGAGAGTTTTAATACCCCAGACGGCGTGCCACTGATTCTCGCCGCCGGGCGCCTGCACCAGAATAAGGGCTTCGACACCCTGTTGCGTGCGCTGAAAGCCATTCCCGATGCGGTACTGTGGCTGGCCGGTAGCGGCCCCGAGGAGGCGGCATTGAAAGGCCTGTGCAACGAGCTAGGCCTGGATGACCGGGTGCGCTTTCTCGGCTGGCGCAATGATGTCACGGCCCTGATGCGCTCCGTTGATCTGTTCGTTTGCCCCTCCCGGCATGAGGGGCTCGGCTCGATTGTGATGGAGAGTTTCTGTCACGGCTGTCCTATCGTGGCGACCAACTCCCAGGGGCCGGGAGAAGTCATTGAGGACGAGTACAGTGGCCTGCTAACAGAGATCGATAATGTTGACCAATTGGCGGCTGCCATCGCCGGGCTGTTGGCCAACGACAAGGCGAGAAACCGACTCGCTGAGAACGCCAGGTCGGTTTACCAGAGCACCTATAGTAAGCAGGTTGTCATCGATGCCTACCACGCGTTTTACCAGCGTATTGCGGTTAAGTAAGTCTGGCCGGGTGGCGGTAATGATAGTGGGTATGACCCTGATAGGTGCGCGTCTCAACAACGAATGGACAATGATTGAGGTGCCTGAGTGGGAATGTTAAAGGCTTATCAGGCGCGCCGTCGAGCGCGCCGCGCGCGCGAGGAGATCCGCGCTGCGATAGCGCAAAAAACGATGGCGCTGACAATCCAGTATCAGGACTATGCGCTACATCGGCAGGAACCGGGGGTGGCGGCAAACTCCCCTCGAGAACTGATTGTTTCGCTGACGAGTTTTGGTAAGCGTATTCACGACGTCTACCTGACGGTGGAGAGCCTGTTTCAGCAGTCCCACAAGGCTGACAGAATTTTACTGTGCTTATCTGCCGAGGAGTTTAATGAAAGCAATCTGCCGGCTGTGCTGAAAGCCCAGCGCCAGCGCGGTTTGGAGATAGAGTTTGTAGAGAAGGATCTAGGCCCTTATACCAAGTTTTACTATGCCCTGCGCAAATACCCTGATGCGCTGTTGATCACTGTCGATGATGATATTTTGTATCCAATCGATATGGTTGATCGCTTATACAGTGCCCACCTGCAAGCGCCGGAGATGATTCACTGCGGCCGGGCACACCGCATTGCATTGGATGAACATGGGGCGTTGCTGCCCTACAAAAAATGGTGGCGATCCAGCAAAGCGGCGGAAAGCTCGTTGCTGATTTTCCCCACTGGCGTTGGCGGTGTACTTTACTTCCCGGGCTGTTTTGATGAGGAGATTTTTAATCAAGACGCTTTCTTGCGGCTGGCGCCGGGTGCTGACGATGTTTGGTTAAAGGCGATGAGTCTAAAACAGGGGGTGGAGTGCCGCGTATTCGAGCAGCGAGGCAATTGGATGCTTAATCACCCCTCGATTATCGGCAGCCAGGAAACTTCGCTGAAGCGCAGGAATAAAAGCACAGGCGATGGCAATGATGTGAAAATTCGGGCGGTGTTTGACGAATATTCATTGCTGCCCGTCATTCGAAAAGCGCAAATTGAGTAACGACTACTTCTTTCGCTTCGATGGCGGCGCACACTAATGTCTGGGGTGAAAACAATTCTCGTGACCGGTGGCGCCGGTTTTATCGGGAGCGCGGTCGTTCGCCATATTCTTTCCGAAACGGATTTCAGCGTTGTTAATGTCGATGCCCTGACCTATGCCGGTAGTCTCGACGCTATCCCCATCGCCCTGCAGCGTTCGCACTATGTCTTTGAGCGCGCTGATGTTTGCGACGGCAAAAGAATGGCCGAATTGCTTGAGCGTTATCGCCCCGATGTACTGATGCACCTCGCTGCAGAGACTCATGTGGATCGCTCGATTGAGGGGCCGGATTACTTCATTCGAACAAACTTCGTTGGCACTTATACCCTGTTGGAGGCGGTGCGCGTTTATTGGCAGGGCCTGTCGGTTGATCGCAGAAAGGCCTTCCGTTTTCATCATGTGTCCACTGATGAGGTCTATGGCGACCTTGGTGCGCGGCCGGAATGGCTCGCCACCGAGGATTGTGCTTACGCCCCCAGCTCACCCTACGCCGCCAGTAAAGCGGGCGCGGATCACCTTGTTAGAGCCTGGGCGCGCACCTACGGCTTGCCCGTTGTGTTGTCAGCGTGCTCAAACAACTACGGCCCGTATCAATATCCGGAGAAGTTGATACCCAGGATGATTTCCTGTGCGCTCGCCGGTAGGCCACTGCCTGTTTACGGTGACGGAAACCAAATGCGAGACTGGTTGTATGTTGAGGATCACGCACGGGCCCTGCTGGAGGTCGCCTGTCGCGGTGAAGTTGGCCATACCTACAATATCGGTGCGCGCTGCGAACAACGAAATATCGATGTAGTCCGGGCGGTTTGTGAGCTTCTGGAGTTATTGGCGCCGAACAATCGGCATTCCCGCGTGTCAGGAGCAGGGTACGCCCAGTTAATTCGGTTCGTATCGGACCGTCCCGGTCATGATGCTCGGTACGCCGTTGATCCGAGCAAGCTTGAGGCCACTTTAGGGTGGCGTCCTCGGGAGCGTTTTAGCGAGGGGTTACACAAAACCGTTCAGTGGTATCTCGACCACCCCGAATGGCGGCAGCGCGGCGGCAGTATCGAGTCCTAGGCGACGTAAGTGAACTTATTGGCAATAGATGATGAACGTGATCCCTACTTCGTTGAGTAACTGTGTTGTGATCGAGCCCAACGTACACAGCGACCGGCGCGGGCTGTTTCTTGAGTCGTATCACGCTCAGCGTTTCTCCCAGGAGGCCGGTATTGACCTGCCCTTTGTGCAACACAATTTTTCTGTTTCAGTTCGTGGCGTTTTGCGGGGGCTGCATTTCCAGCGCCGCCAGCCTCAGGGAAAGCTGGTGCGAGTTACTCGTGGCGAAATATTTGATGTGGCGGTCGATATTCGGCAGGGGTCGCCTAGCTTTGCGCAATGGTTTGGCGTAACGCTTTCATCGGCGAGCCATCGTCAGCTTTGGGTGCCACCAGGGTTTGCACACGGATTTTTGGTGCTCAGCGATGTTGCCGAGGTGGAGTACAAATGCACTGCCTACTACGCCCCTGAAGATGAGGCGAGCATAGCTTGGGATGATCCAGTGCTGCAGATTGCTTGGCCTTTACCCTCGGGCGTGATACCGATCCTGTCTGACAAAGATGCTGCCGCTCCCGGGTTTGAATGGTTTTGCAACGAGGGGGTATTGTGAGAATTCTGCTCGCCGGCGCAGGCGGTCAGTTGGGCCGTTGTATTCAGGATGCCATTGATCCAAATCGCCATCAGCTGATCGCCCTGGATCGATCAGCTTTGAACGTTGCCGACGGAACGGCGGTGGCGAGGGCGGTATCGCGATTGGAGCCAGATGTTGTTATCAATGCTGCGGCCTTCACGCAGGTAGATAAAGCGCAAGCTGAGCCAGAAATGGCCGCCCTGATCAATATACAAGGTGCGGCAAATCTTGCGGCGGCCAGCCAGTTATGTGGTGCGTTGATGATTCAACCGTCATCAGATTATGTCTACGACGGCGCCAAGGCTGCCCCGTATTACGAAGATGATGCTACCGGACCTATCAATGTTTATGGGTTTACCAAGCTCCGTGGCGAGGAGGAGGTTCGGCGACGCTGCGAACGGCACGTCATTTTGCGAACCTCGTGGTTGTTCAGTAAATACGGGCAGAATTTCGTTGCCACCGTGCTGCAATTGGCCCGCGAAAAGGGCGTGCTGCAAGTAGTAGATGATCAAATTGGGTGCCCAACCTTTGGGCCTGACCTGGCTGCAGCCTGCCTCGCGCTGTGTGATGCCCAATCCATGGGGCAGGTTACGTATGGCGTCTTTCATTTTGCCGGGGATGGCCATGTCAGCCGCTACCAGTTCGCCGGGGAAATTTGTGATGCTGCGTTTCAGCAAGGAATGCTCCTGGGTCAAACCGAGATTCGACCCATTACCTCAAATCAGTGGCAGGCGGCTGCTCCCAGGCCACTGAACTCGCGTCTTGGCGTTGCCAAATTTGAAGACTGTTTTGGCCCTGTGCCGCGGAACTGGCGGCAGGGGCTTGATCAGCTGATCCGCTCGGGTATGCGCTAAGGTTTCTGGTTTTCGCGTAGTCCGTGTGCGAAGTCAGCGGATTACCAAGGCGGCGCGTTGCGGTTACAATCCCTTATCACTCATTTCTTGGTCGCTTCGCTTGCCGGTGAAACGAACTGAATAACCCCGTTGGAAACATGAAAAAGCCTCTAATAAATATCGCTGTGTGCACTTGCCAGCGTCTGAAGTTGTTGCGGATTTGTCTGGCGAGCCTGGTTGAGATGTCGCTACCGGAAGGGGTTGAGGTCTGTTTGTCGGTAATCGATAACGACGTAGAGGGCTCGGCTCGCGATCTGATTGCCGAGTTTGCCGATGGCTGCCATTTTGCAATCTACTATGTTCATCAGCCTAAGCGGGGCATCCCTGTCGCCCGAAATACGGCAGTTGAAAAAGCCCATGCGCTGAATGCCGATTATTTGGTATTTATTGACGACGACGAGTGGGTCGAAGTTGACTGGCTACTCAATCTGTACGCTTATGCAATGGAAGTGGGTGGCGACAAGGTCATTTCCGGAGCAGTTTGTCCCGAGGTGCCTGCGGATGTGCCTGAGCACCTCGCTAAACTGTTTGTCATGAAAGAGCGAAGAACAGGGACTCGCCTGGAAACTTGCGCAACAAACAACGTCATGATCCCGTCGTTTGTGACTCGGGATATCGGGATGCGCTTTGATGAAAGCCAACCCTTGGCCGGCGGCACAGATACCTTGTTTTTTTTGGCTGCCGCGGCCAAAGGGGTGGTGATTCTAAAATGCGCCGAGGCTCTGGTACATGAGCTGATTCCCCCTGGACGTGTCAGCCTAGGTTGGCTGTGGCGGCGCAAATACCGGGTCGGGATTACGCTGGCGGGGCGTCGGCAGCAACAGGGACGAGGGGTACACGGCCTTTTTCTGTCGTCGATAGTGAAAGTATTGGGGCATGGTTTGGTGGCGCTAGCCTGGGTCGTTATCTGGCAGCCGCTGCTGCGCAACAAGGCCACTCTCAAAGCGGCCCGCGACATGGGGGTGGTTGTGGGTTGCCTGGGTGGGCGCATAGACAGCTATTCCACCGTAGATGGTCAGTAAATAGCGCCGCCTGCGGAGCGGTGTGGAACCGGCATTGCCCGTAAGTGTTTCCGTTATTGCTCCCCACCTTTGTCTTGCTCTAATATCGAGGCTCCCCGATTGCCGCTTTTTAAATGGAAGGCTTGTCATGTCTGCGACAGCAAAAAAGATGGATTTTTCCAGTGTTGAGACCGTCAAGGTTGATCTGCTGGGGGAGCCAATCCCCTTTCCGGTGCCAGAGCCCCACTATGCGTATGTTAGGTCTCTGCGGCGAAACTCCGGGCTGACCTCGGTGCGCTGGTACGATCAGGAAACGCTGTTTGCGGGTGACTTTGCTGCCAAAGCCGTATACCGGGTAAAGCCTTTCTCCGCTGATCCCATTGTTGACTGCATTCCCACACCGAGCGGTCAGGGCCTCCCTACTGAAACAGACCTGATGGATATTCGCGGCGATACCATGGTCATGACCAATTTTTATACCGGCGAAGTGGCGTTCTATGATGTCGGGGTCGATAAGTTAGCGTTCTCTCACACCATTGAGCCCCCCTCGTTGATAGAAAACAAACGCGGTTGGCTCAGCACCATGGTGCGCAGGGCCAAAGGGAAGAAACTGACCGGTCGCCGGAAAATCCACGGCGCCATCTTTGTACCGGGATATGATGACCTGCTGTGGGTATCCTACTGCGATGCGCGGGATAAAGGGGCTGAAATCGTAAAATTGAACGGTGACCCTGTTCATTCGCTGAAATTGCCAGAGCAAGGTCAGGATGTGGCCTTTCTGGAAATCGATGGTCAGCACTACGCGGTGCAGGCCGCGCGCACAGACCACATTACCGTGGACAAACCCAATGAGCGCAATATCTACGTTACGATGTTTGTTTACCGTCTGCCGAAGGACCTGCATTCTGAGTCGCCAGAGCTTGTGCTGACAGAGTATTTCCCGGGACACTTGGATGCGATCAAGCCGTACAAGGGCGCGATCTATGCCGCTAACCAGCACGATAGCTGCGTCGACGAATTCTTTTATGATCCCGCCCAGAACGCATTGACCTTGCTGCGTCGGTTTACCGGCTTTGATATGCCGCATGGCTTAGATGTCAGCCCTGACGGGAAAGTCGCTGTCACGAACTACGGCCCTGCAAACGATTTGCGCATTTTCCAGCTGGATCGCTAGCCAGCGCAGGCTGTTCTCTTTTTTAAGTCGGGTCGCGTTGGAAGTGGTTGATTGCGCTCTCCAGCGCCGCCCGATCGATGTCTGGGCGTTCTACAAAGACTGCCATCCTGCCGACCATGCCGGAAAGCCGGGCAAATTTTTCGATTGCCTGGTAGCGGTATTTGCCGTGATATTCGTAGTCATCCACCAGCAGCTCCCAAGATTTTCGGTGTCCACTGAGGTGTTTGATAGCGCATAGCGCGCTAGCCACCCGGAAGCGCCCGTCGACCAACACCAGGTCTGGGTTGTGCGCTGTGGTCTGTCGCCAAGGTGCCTCGCTGTAAGCTCGCCAACGATTCAAACGCTTGCGTGAGTGCTGAGTGAACAGGGGCTTTCCCCATTCTTTGGTCAAGCCAATGTCTGCGTGCAGGAACTGCTGGGTATCGGGCGACAGGCACCCGCGGTCGCGGATTTTGCTGACCACTGAGTCCAGAAAGATGGGGTCAGAGTCCACTGACGTCATTGGCTTCCCTTTTTCGGCCGCTAACACCGTTGAGCCACCGGAGCCGTACTCCAGGTATCGTTGGCAGCGATCCAGCGCCGCGACAAAGTAAGCGGTGCTATCCGGATCAAAATGAGGTTGCTCTGGTACATCAAAGCCGTACAAGCGCCGGTGTGCGAAGAAGGTGAGTAGGTTGATGCGCTTTCTTAGCGATTTTGCCAGCTTGGTAGCCATTACGGCCCTCTTGCAGAGATTAAAAACGGTTAGGTTTTTATCTCTGCCGAGGGTTTCAGTTGGACTGCGCGTCAGATGTGATCTTGTTCAAACTAACCAGAAGTAATCTCGCGCCTGGGGAAATGGGGTGTCTCCTGATTGACTGCCCGCTCTCTTACCCCAGCACCCCCGCAATCACCGCCACATCCACAATATCCTCAGCACTACACCCCCGGGACAAATCCATCCACGGTTTTGCCAGGCCTTGCAGCAACGGCCCCAGGGCTTTTGCGCCACCGATACGCTGGGTAATTTTGTAGCCGATATTGCCCGAATCCAGGTCGGGGAAGATAAAGACATTGGCATGGCCGGCAACGGCGGAGCCCGGTGCTTTTTTCTCACCAATGGCGGGCACAAAAGCGGCGTCAAACTGCAGTTCGCCGTCGATGGCCAGCGCTGGCGCGGCCTGTTTGGCCAGGTCCAGTGCGGCGCGGACTTTGTCGACTCGGGGGTGCTCGGCACTGCCTTTGGTGGAGAAGCTCAGCATGGCGACCTTGGCTTCTTCGCCGGTGAGGCGTTGGTGGCTGGCGGCGCTGGCCACGGCGATTTCCGCCAATGCGGCGCTGTCGGGGTCGGGGATGACGCCGCAGTCGCCATAGGTCAATACCCGGCCATCGGTAAGTTCCATCAGGAAGAAGCTGGAGACTTGCTTGGCGCCCTGGGCCAAACCAAGGCCCTGAATTCCAGCGCGCAATACATCAGCGGTGGTGGCGGTGGAGCCGGCGACGCCGCCGTCGGCAAAGCCTAATTTGAGCAGTACTGCCGCCAGCAGTACGGGGTTTTTCAACTGCTCGGTGGCTTTTTCTGCAGTCATGCCCTTGGCGGCGCGGGCTTCGGTAAAGGCCGCGATGGCTTTGTTAGTCCACTCGGCGGCGTCGCTACGCTGGCGGAAGACTTCAACACCGGCAGGGGCTTCGTTGATCTCGTCGGGCAGGTCGATCAAGACAGGCACCGCCAGCTGGCGCTCGGCCAATGCGGTGGCGGCGGCAATCACCCGCTCGTCGTAGTGCTCGGGCAGCAAAATTCGGCGGGCTTGGGTCTTGGCGGTGTGGCGGAGGCTGTCGAGGATTCCTGTCATGCTTGGGCGTCTCTTGGTTAATGGCATGGGGGATTCTGGGCGGTCTTTTCCCCTGATTCCAGCCCTCTCCCGAAGCGTTGGAGCTCACGCCGGGAAGGGGTAACGAGTTGTGCTGGTTGGAGAATTAAAAAAGGCCGGGATTGCCGGCCTTTAGAACAAGCCGTGGTTAACAGCTTGCTGACTTACTGCTTAGCTTTTTAGGCCAGCAGCTCGTCGGGAACGTCCATCTCCAGGTACAACATGGCCAGACTGTGAACCTTGCCCTGGGCATCCATAATCAGGGTCTCGGTGCCGCCACCGCCCAGGGAGTCTTCCAGGATGAAGTTCAGTACGTTGAGGTTGTCCAGCTCGTAGCGGGTGACCTCGCCAAAACAGATTTCCTTGAAGTGCTCTTTGACGACCTCAGTGGTCAGGTTGGCTTTCAGGAATTCGTAAATGGCGGGGGTTTTTGCCTTCACGCCGACGTTGCTGCCGTCGCCCTTGTCGCCGCTGCGAGCAATGGCGATGTCCATCAATTTTACTTTAGCCATCTTAAACTTCCTCTACGGTGACAGTGGTGTGTACTTTGGTTTTGTCCATCAGCGCCGGCCAGTAGCCCACGATCTCGGTGGGGCGGGGACGACCTGCGGCAAAGCCAGTCACGCCAACGGGGCCGCTAGTGATCAGCGGGGCCAGTTCACGGCCGAGGATGTTGAGCAGGTTTTTGTCGTCGCTCTTGGCGCCAACACGCAGCATGACTTCGCCGGGCTCCTGCTCTTGCTTGTAGATGCCCTTGTAGCAGACGTTGGTGCCAAACAGTTCTACAAAGCGATCTTCTTTGGGGATCTCTTTGCCGTACATGCCCACCCGCTCAAACAGGATTTCGGCGGCCAGTTCAGCTTTCTCCACCGCGTCGGGGGCGGTGTAGGTCAGCTGACCGACGATTTTGTAGCCGTTTTCAAAGGCCATAGACACTTTGTAGGTCGGGGTGGGCTCGCTGCCTTTGATGCCCCAGACCTTAACCCGGTCTTTGCCGTCCTGCTCCATCTGGATGGTGGTGAAGTCAGATTTGCAGTCGGGGCCGAGGTAGTTTTTCGGGTCGCCCAGTTCGTACATGATCTGAGATACCACGGTATCAACGGTGACCAGACCGCCGGTGCCTTCGTGCTTGGTCACGGTGAAGGTGCCGTCTGCCTTGGCTTCGACAATGGGGTAGCCGATGCGGGCAAAGTTGGGCACGTCGCGCCAGCCGTTGTAGTTACCGCCGGTACACTGGGCGCCGCACTCGAGGATGTGGCCCATCACGGTGCCGGCGGCCAGTTTGTCGTAGTCTTCCATGGACCAGCCGAATTCGTGGATCAGGGGCGCAACCACCACAGAGGGGTCGGTGGCACGGCCGGTAACCACGATGTCAGCACCTTGATCCAGCGCGTCAGCGATGGGCTTGGCACCGATGTACACGTTGGCGCTGGAGATTTTGTCGAGCACGTCCTGAATCGGCGCGCCGGTGTCTAGGTTTTTGAACTCTTCGCCAGAGGCGATCAGCTCGGGCAGCTGGTCGAGGATGTCGTCACCCTCAACGATACCGATCTTGATGCCCGTCAGGCCCAGCTCTTTAACCACCTCTTTAATGGCCTTCAGGCAGCCCTTGGGGTTAACACCACCGGCGTTGGCAATGACCTTGATGCCCTTTTCTTTACAGGTCGGCAGGATTTCCTTGAGCATGGATACGAAGTCAGTGGCGTAGCCCGCTTCTGGGTTGCGCAGTTTCTGCTTCTGCATGATGCTCATGGTGACCTCGGCCAGGTAATCCAGGGTCAGATAATCCAGAGGGCCTTCTTCTACCAGGCGCTTGGGGCCCAGGAGGCTGTCGCCCCAGAAACCCTGGCCATTGGCAATCAGAACCGTTTTGTCGTCGCTCATAGTGTTTTACCTAAACGTCAGTGTTTTCGGTGAGTGGGTGTCCCGTGTTTAGACAGGGGCTTATTGAATCCAGTTGGGCTTGCGCTTTTCGAGGAAGGCAGTAAGACCTTCCTGACCTTCATCAGAGCCCCGGGTTTCGGCGATGCGCTTGCTGCTATCGGCGATCAAATCCGGGGTGATTTCCTGGTTGGCGTAATCCAGTACCAGGCGCTTGGCTTCGCCAACGCCACGTGGGCCATTGCGCAACAGGCCTTTCAGAATACCGTCGATGGTGTCGTCGAGCTGGTCAGCCTCCACCAGCTCGGAAACCAGACCAAGGGTATGTGCTTTCTCGGCGGTGATCAATTCAGCGGTGGTGAAATACCGGCGCGAGGCGCGCTCGCCAATGGCATTGATGACATAGGGGCTGATGGTTGCCGGAATCATACCCACTTTGACCTCGCTCAGACAAAACGCGGCTTGGGGGGCGGCAATCGCCATGTCACAGCAGCTTACCAGGCCCACGCCACCGCCAAAGGCAGGGCCTTGCACCCGTGCGATGGTCAGCTTGGGCAGGGTGTTCAGGCGGCGCAGCATTTCAGCCAGAATGGTGGAGTCGCGCAGGTTTTCTTCATAGCCGTACTTGGCCATGCGCTTCATCCAGTTCAGGTCGCCGCCAGCACAAAAGCTTTTGCCGGTGGAGGCCAGAATAACCGCGCGAACAGCCGGGTCTTCGCCCGCCTTTTTAAAGGCCTCGCTCAACGCGCCAACCACCACGTCGTCAAAGGCATTGTGAATCTCGGGGCGGGTCAGGGTGATGGTGGCGACACCCCGTGAGTCGACGGCGTAATCAATGGCCTGGTCAGACATATCCTGGTCCTGTTGTCGGTTTGCGCATCACTCTGTCGCGGCAGAGTGGTAATAAGATTCGCTGCATAATAATACACGAGCATACCATAATGCGAGCGGTGTTGGCGCCTCGCGCGCGTCAGCCGGGGAACGACCTTAGGCGCGGTATGCTAATTCATTGATTTTTGTGCGTTCTATTGTGCTGGTTTTCCGTTTACTCTGCAGGTAATACTGTCGGCATCAGCGCATTATTCTATGCAGGCTGTGCGCAGGGGAGTGCAGGATGGCAAAAACCGTGAAAGCAATACTGACAATGCGGCCAACCTGGGGCGTTCTGCTGGTGTCTCTTGCGGTGAGCGGTGCCATTGCCTGGGGCCTTGAATTGCGCAACCAGCGGGAGATGCAACAACAGCTGGCGAGTCTGACAGATCAGGTCGTCGCCCGGGTGAGCGACCGAATCGAATTGTATCAGTACGGGCTCCGAGGGGCGCGCGGTGCGATGGTGAGCCTGGGGCCGGAGGGGCTTAGCCGCCAGGCCTTCCGGCGCTACAGCGAAACCCGTGATACCGACAGCGAATTTCCCGGTGCCCGCGGCTTCGGCTTTATTCGGCGGGTGCCGATTGAGCGCGAAGCTGAATTTGTGGCGCGTGCTCAAGCGGATGGCTGGCCCGACTTCAGTATTCGCCAGCTCACCCCCCATGATGGTGAGCGCTTTGTCATTCAGTACATCGAGCCGGTATACCGCAATGTGCAGGCGGTGGGGTTGGATATTGCCTCGGAGGCAAATCGGCGCTGGGCCGCTGAGGAGTCCATGCGCACGGGGCAGGTGCGGCTTACCGGCCCGATTACCCTGGTGCAGGCCAGCGGCGAGGCCCTGAAGTCCTTTCTGATCATGATGCCGGTGTTTGAATCTGCTGCGCTTCCGCCCAATGAGGCTGAGCGGCGCGCCCTGGCCTATGGCTGGAGTTATGCGCCGCTGCTGATGGAAGAGGTGCTCGCCGATGCCGATATTTTTCAGGACCGGGTCCGCCTGACTCTCCACGATATTACCGATGAAACCTACGACGAGCCCTTCTTTACGGGCAAGTTTTCAGGGCGGTTGATTGATCTGGTCAGCACGGACCAATTTACGGTCTATGGTCGGCGCTGGCAGGCTCAGGTGCAGGCGAGTGAGCAGTTTGTGGCGTCGCTGGCATTAAATTCGCCGCTGGCAGTATTTGCCATCGGTGGGGTGGTGTCGCTATTGCTCGCACTGCTGGCGGGTTCGATCAGCAAAACCCGGGAGAATCACCGGCGGATTCGGGCAGAAGAGCAGAATTTGGCCAGCCTGGTGGAGAGCTCCGCCGATGCCATTATCTCGGTTAGCCCAGCGGGTACCGTGCTGAGTTGGAACCGGGGCGCAGAGCTGATGCTGGGGTATAGCAAAGCGGATGCGGTGGGCCATGATCTCGCCGATCTGGTCGATCAGAAGGGGCTTATCTCATCATTGATTGAGGACACTCTCGCCCGAGTGGACAGCGAACCGGACGGTGTCGAAGGCCAATGGCAGACCAAGTTTGGCGGACGGGTTCCTGTTGAAATCAGCCCGTCGGTGGTGCGCAGCCAGAGCAAAGGCCCGCTGACACTGTCGCTGACGGTGCGGGATATTGCCAAGCAGAAGCAGCTCGATGCCAGTATCAGAGAAATTAACGAGCGCCTGGAGCGCCAGGTGGCCGCCCGCACCGTGGAGTTGAGCCAACTCAACCGGCTGTTAGGCAGCATTATGGATGCGGCGACCCAAGTGGCCGTGGTGGCCAGTGACAGTGAGGGTCGCGTTACCGTGTTCAATTCGGGCGCGGTCAACCTGATGGGCTATCACGACAGTGAGGCGGTCGGAAAGCTGTCGCTGACCGATCTGGTCGACCCCGCGGCATTGGCACAAATGCAGGCGGAGGTGCGCGCCAGTGAGGGCCTGGATTTGCCACCCTTGGCGGCGCTGGTGTTCGGCGCGGATGCCGGCAAGGCCGAGATTTGCGAGTCTCAATTACGACGCAAGAGTGGTCGGCTGTTGCCGGCGCAACTGATGCTCAGTGCAATTCGTGATGGCGAGGGAGGGGTTGTCGGTTATTTGCTGATTGCCCTGGATATTACGCAGCAACAGGAGTCTCAGCAGGAGCTGCAAGCGGCCCTGAGTAAGTTGTCGATTGCCTCCGAGGTGGCCCACTTGGGGGTGTGGACCTGGTATCCCGGCGATGATGCCCTGGATTGGAACGACAAAATGTTCGAGCTGTACGAACAGCCGAAATCCCTCGCTGGCAATGGCCTGAATTATGAACACTGGATTTCCCGGGTCGCCGAGCAGGACCGGGAGCTGGTCGTACAGCATCTGGACGATGCGTTGTCAGGACGGCGGGATTTCGCTCCCGAGTTCCGCCTGGATTTGCCCTCAGGCCGAGGCCGGGTCATTCAGGCCGGCGGCATGGTGCTGAGAGATAAGTCTGGCGAGGTGCAAAAGATCACTGGCTTTAACCGCGATATCACCGCTGAGGTGGAACTGGAGCAAAATTTGCGCGTGGCCAAAGCGCAATCCGACGCCGCCAGCGCGGCAAAATCCAGCTTTCTGGCCAACATGAGTCACGAAATACGCACCCCGATGAATTCGGTGCTGGGCATGTTGAGCCTGCTGCAGCATAACGCCCTCAACACCCAGCAGCGAGACTATGTGGACAAGGCCCATGTGGCGGCCAGTTCGTTGCTGTTGTTGCTCAACGACATTCTGGATTTCTCCAAAATCGAAGCGGGCAAACTGGCGCTGAGTGAGCGGGAATTCAACCTGGAGGCCATGCTGGAGGAGGTCGCGACCATCCTGTCCGGCAACATGCAGGATAAATCCTTCGAGCTGTTTTTTGAGTTGCCCTTTGACTTGCCCGAAACCGTGCGAGGGGACGATCTGCGGATCAAGCAAGTGCTGGTTAACCTCATCGGCAATGCCATTAAATTTACCGACGAGGGCTACGTGTCCGTGCGGGTGGAAACCCAGCGGCTGCCCGGTGAGCGGCTCGCTGTGGCAATGGAGATTGAGGACACCGGCGTCGGCATGGGCAAAGATTTCCTGGCTCGGATTTTTGGTGGCTTTGAGCAAGCGAGCCACAGCACCTCTCGCCGTTATGGCGGCAGCGGCCTTGGTTTGGCGATCAGTCAGCGGCTGGTTGAGCTGATGGGTGGGACCATTTCGGTAACCAGCCAATTGGGTAAAGGCAGCTGTTTTCGGGTGGCTCTGGCGTTGCCTGGCGCGTCCAGGCCAGTTCAGGTGACGTCCGACTTACTGGCGGGTACCCGGGCGCTGCTGGTGGCCGAGGCAGATTTGCTGGGCGATTGTGTTGCCAAGGACCTGGGCCAAACTGGCCTGGAGGTGGTGCGTACCGACGCTGCTGGTGTGGTGGCATTTCTGGGCGCGGCGCCAAATAACCTCGATATTGCCGTGGTCGTTGCGGGCCGCGCCTTCGGTAATGAGGCGGCGAAGGTGGTCGCGTCGGCGCTTTCCAGTCATCGGTTGCCGGCCTTGCTGATCCGATCGGCCGCTCTGGGGGCGTCCCGGTTGCCGGCGCTGGCAGAGGTAGCCACCACAATGGCGCTGCCCTACACGCCGGGGCAATTGATTGCGCGCCTGCGGGAAACTATGGGCGCGACGGCCAAAGCCGCTGTGCCTTCGTCCCTCGAGTCGGGCTTGCCGCTGGCCGGCATTCGGGTGCTAGTGGTAGATGATATGCCGGTGAATCGGGTGGTGGCAGAACAGTCGCTGATGATGGAGGGCGCCGAGGTTGAGTGTGCTGCGAGTGCCGAGCAGGCCCTGGCCTTGCTTGAGTCGGCGGCAGAGTTCGACCTGGTCTTTATGGATATGCAAATGCCGGGCACCAACGGGGTCGAGGCCACCCGCATGATTCGGCGCAACCCCAGGTTTGCCAACTTGCCCATTGTGGCGATGACGGCCAATGTGATGGCAGAGGAGGTTCAGGCCTGCCTTGATGCGGGCATGAACGGTCATTTTGGTAAGCCGTTTCAGCGGGCAGAGCTGGTCGACACGGTGCGGCGGTTCTGTTTAGCGGACGTGATCTGATACGCGCTTAGCGATTGAAGTTAGCGGTCATGATATTCGCGATTTTGCCCAGGGTGAGGGGTTTGGTGATGAAATGCTTCACCCATTTGTTGCCTCTGGCACGCTGCAAATTTTCCTGGATATTCGCATCGCTCAGCACGCAGATAATGCTTTTGTAAGTACACTCTTCGGGCAACTCGGCGAAGCTGTCCAAAAAATCCCAGCTGCTCCCGTCTGCCAATGCCAGCTCTAACATAATCAGCTCAGGTGTGGGGTAGCCCAGCTCAGTTGGTGTGACCAGGTAGTCCAGAGTGTCGTGCGCGTTTGTCATCTCGACAATGTTGTGTGCCACACCGGACTGGGTGAGCACCAGTCGGTTGAGATAGCGACTGGTCTTCACATCATCGATGAGCAGGGCTTGTTTAACTTTCTTCAACGTCCTTTTCTCCAGTCAAACTTTCCGCGGGCGGTACTGCCTGGGAGGGCGGCGCTTGATTGACCTGCTTTAACGCAAATCATCAAAAAAGTAACTTTGTGTTGCCCGGCGCGAGCTAGTGTGTCTGGGCGCCGTGTTGGGGTCAAGGCGGGATTCAAAAGAAGGCCGGTGATGTCGTGTGGGAAAATAGTTTCGAGGAGCACAAATACGCACTTCTTTTCTAGTGAAAAGTAGTGGGCTGAAATTTTTGAAAGCGGTGTGGTTGGCGTGTTTTATATCGTCGTTTCAGACGACGATACCCGGCTTGCAGCGTAGAAAATAACAGTAAGGTTATGCCATAAGATAGTTGACTTTGTGACGTAGCGGTCCCCGTTCGCAATGCAACTATCGAAATAAAAATCATAATTGCTGGAGAATTGATCTACATGAAAACGAAACGGTATTCGTCATTTTGTCGTGCTTGGCTGCTCCTGTTCCCTGTCACTGCGGTCAACGCAGGTCCGGTGTTAGAAGAGGTTGTAGTGACGGCCCAGAAGCGGGCAGAGAATCAACAAGAAGTGCCGGTCGCAATCTCCGCTTTTACCGCCGCCACCCTGGAGCAAAAAGGCATCACCACCACCGACGATCTCAGTATCGTCACACCGGGCCTGCAGGCGGGGCGACAGACCAGCTCCAGCACGCCGTATCTGCGCGGCGTGGGCACCCAGTCAGCAGCGGCGGGGGACGAAAGCAGTATTGCCATGTATGTCGATGGTGTTTACTCGCCAACCACCCGCTCCAATACCATGTCGTTTAATAATGTCGAGCGCATAGAGGTCTTGAAAGGCCCTCAGGGGACGCTGTTTGGCCGCAATGCCACCGGCGGTTTGATTCATGTGATTACCAAAGACCCCTCAACGGAGTTTGGCGGTAAATTGGAAGGCTCCATCGGCAACTACAACACCGTCGGTAGCAAGCTCTACATTACAGGCCCCCTCAGTGACACCCTGGCGGCAGATTTGGCGGTGTTGTACGAAGATCAGGACAAAGGATGGGGGAAAAACCGGGTCACCGGTAATGATGTCAACCTGGCCAGTACCACCGCCTTGCGCAGCAAGTTTTTGCTGATGCCCTCGGACAAAACCGAAATAAAACTGGGTCTGAGTTATACCGACAGTGAGGGGGATATCGGGATGGCGCGGCAGGTGGCGCCGGGGTTCCTTGGTGCTGATGGCGCGGTCTATTACCAGGGCTGCCTCGCGGGGCCCAACCCTGACCCGGCCACCTGCGGCGCCTTTGCGGCTCAGAATGCCTCCAGGTACACCGGCGATTGGTACGACGTGGCCACGGAAAAGGACGTTTTTTCAAACGCGGAAGATTCCGGCGTTTCACTCCATGTTAGCCACAGCTTCGAGCATTTTGATCTGCTTAGCATTAGCGCCTGGCAGGACAACGACATCGAGCAGTTTATGGATGTCGATGCCTCGGCGCTGTTATTCCAGTCTGCTGACTTGAGCTATACCACCGAGACGGTCACCCAGGAGTTCCAGTTGACCTCCACCAATGATGGGCCCTTTAACTGGATAGTGGGGTTCTTTTACATGGACTCCACCGCCGATTACGCACCCTTTGAACTTTACGTGGTCGGCATGCCCTCGCCCTTCCTGACCTCCACCAACGCTCAGGACACCACCTCCTATTCGGTGTTCTTGCAGGGGGACTACCTGCTGACCGACACAACCAAGTTGACTTTGGGCGTGCGCGGCACCAAAGATGAGCGGAAGCTGGACGCCGACCTGACCTTCTACAATGCCGATGGCTCAATGATGCCGGTTGGCTATTACACCGTCACCGACGAGCTGGAGGAGGATTGGGTCGAGCCCACTTGGCGGGTGTCCCTGGATCATCAGCTCAATGACGATATGCTGCTGTTTGCTAGCATCAGCCGTGGCTTCAAGAGCGGCGTCTACAACCTGGCGGGCTTTCCGGCTGATCCGGTGGACCCCGAAACCCTGGATGCCTATGAAGTGGGCTTTAAGTCAGATCTGTTGGCGTCCAGCCTGCGCTTGAACGGCTCGGTATTTTTCTACGACTACAAAGACGTGCAGCTGCAACGGGTAGAGCAGGGCTCGGCCTTCCTGGTCAACGCGGCAGCCGCCGAGATCTACGGTCTGGAGCTGGATGCTCTGTGGCTGGTGAGCGAGGCCTTGACCCTGACCGCAGGTTTGTCGGTGACCGAGAGCGAGTACACGGATTACCCGGATGGCACGGTCAACACCCCGATCGGTATCGGTGGCAACGCCCAGTCCTCAGCGGATCTGTCCGGCAACAAGGTGATCCGCACACCGGATTTCACCTTTAATTTTGGGGTGAGCTACGCCTGGCAGGTGGCCGCGGGCGAGGTGGTTGCCAGCGCGAATTACTATTACAACGACGGTTACTTCTGGGAGCCTGAAAATCGCCATGAGCAGCCGTCCTACGAACTGGTCAACGCCGACCTCAGCTTCACCACCGCTGATGAGGAGTGGAAATTTAAATTCTTCGTGAAAAACCTGATGGACGAGGAGTACTCCTATTACGGCAACAGCTCTGCTGCAGGGGATGCAGTGTCAGCCGCGCCGCCCCGGACTTTCGGTGTTGCAGCGGAGTATCGCTTTTAATTCTGGCAGGTAAAACGTCAAACGCCAGCACGTGTTTAGCGTGCTGGCGTTTTTGTTTGTGGGGCAGGTGGTAAGGTTTACTGGGCCTGCCCTTCCAGTGACCGGCTGATACGCAGGGCCAGCAGCGTACAGATGGTGCCAGACAACAGGTAGAGACTCACTGCGGCCAGACCAAAATGAACGGATACGCCCAGCGCGATCAGGGGGGCAAAGGCGGCGCCAAACAGCCAGGCAAAGTCGGAGGTAAGGGCGGCGCCGGCGTAACGGTAGCGGCGCTCCAGTTTGGCGGTTACGGTGCCGGCAGACTGGCCGTAGGACACGCCCAGCAGGGCAAAGCCCAGCAGAATAAAGGTGTTTTGCAGGGCGGGTGAGCCGCTCATCAACAGGGGGGAAAGGATGGCAAACACCCCGATCAGCACCGCCATCAAGCCTACGGTATTGCGCTTGCCGATGCGGTTGGCGATCAGGCCCGAGGCCAGGGTCGCCACAAAACCGACCACGGCACCGAAAATCTGGATGTACAGCACCCGGTGGATTTCCTGGGAGGCATTAATGGAAATCCATGACAGGGGAAAGATGGTCACAATGTGGAACAGGGCATAGCTGGACAGCGCGGCGAAGGCGCCCAGGAAAATATGGGGCCCTTGCTTGTCGAGCAGTTCCTGGGTGCTTACCGGGTTCAGCGCACTCTCTTCCAGGGCCAGGGTATATTCTTCCGTCAGCACCAGGCGCAGGCGGGCGAACAGGGCGACCACGTTGATGGCAAAGGCCACAAAGAAGGGGTAGCGCCATGCCCAGGCCTGAAAGTCCTCGGCGCTGACCGCACTGACTAGATAGAAGAACAACAGGTTGGCCAGCAGGAAACCCATTGGCGCGCCTAACTGGCCGAACATGGTGTACCAGTTGCGTTTGGCCTTCGGAGCGTTCAGGGCAAGCAGCGAGGGCAGGCCGTCCCAGGAACCGCCCAGGGCAATGCCTTGTAGAGTGCGGAACAGGGCCAGCAGGAAGATCGACCAACCGCCCAGTGTCTCGTAGCCGGGCAGAAAGGCGATGCCGGCGGTGGCGGTGCCCAGCAAAAACAGCGAAGAACTGAGTTTGACACTGCGTCCCCAGTGGCGTTGTATCGCCATAAACAGGGCGGTACCGAAGGGCCGGGACACAAAGGCCATGGCGAAAATGGCAAAGCTGTAGAGGGTGCCGTCCAGCCGGTCGGTGAAGGGGAAGAACACACCGGGGAACACCAGTACACAGGCGATGCCGAACACGAAAAAGTCAAAGTGCTCGGAGGCGCGACCGATGGTAACTCCCACCGCGATTTCTGCGGGGGCCAGGGGTGAGTGCCCGGCGGGGGTTTGCATATCGGTGTGGTGGGATTGCGGTGTGCTTACATTGGCCATGCGCGGAGTTCTTCCGGGTAGTTCATCACAAAGTGGGGCAAGACTACTCGCTTTGCCTCAGTGCAACCATAGGACAAATTGTCCAATTCAAACAGGTGTTGCTTTCGCTTAAAGTCTGCATCCGAATTCAATAGCCGGATTTGCGAGCGCTAATGTCGATTTTACCCTCTCCTTCGCTGAAAAAAGCCCTGCCGCTCGCCGCCGCAGCGGTTCTGTTGCCGGGCTGCGACTGGGTGGTTATGTCGCCCTCAGGCGATATTGCCGCCCAGCAGGCCGACCTGATTATCTGGGCCACCATCCTGATGCTGCTGATTGTGGTGCCGGTCATTGTGATGACCCTGCTGTTTGCCTGGCGCTACCGCAGCTCCAACCGGGATGCGACCTATTCGCCCGACTGGGATCACTCCACCAAGCTGGAGCTGGTGATCTGGGCTGCGCCGCTGGCCATCATCATTGCCCTGGGCGCCCTCACCTGGGTGAGCACCCACAAACTTGATCCCTATCGGCCGCTAGAGCGTATCGCCGAGAAGCAGCCCATCCCCGAGGGGGTCGAAACCTTGGTGGTAGAAGTGGTCGCCATGGACTGGAAATGGTTGTTCTTCTACCCCGAGTACGGCATTGCCACGGTCAACGAGCTGGCGGCGCCGGTGGACCGGCCGATCCAGTTCAAGATCACCGCCACCACCATGATGAACTCCTTCTATATTCCGGCATTGGCGGGGCAGATTTATGCCATGGGCGGCATGGAGACCCAGCTGCACGCGGTGATTAACGAAGTAGGCAGTTACGAAGGCTTCTCCGCCAACTATTCCGGGGCCGGCTTTAACGGCATGCGCTTTACCTTCCTCGGGAAGTCTGAGGCCAAGTTTGACCAGTGGGTGGCCAAGGTGCGCAGTGAGGGCGAGGCCCTGAGCTACGAAACCTACAAGGCGCTGGAAAAGCCCAGCGAATATCACCCAGTGGCCTACTACACCGACATCATGCCCGAGCTCTACGACAAGATTCTCAACCGCTGCGTCGACCCGGGCACGATGTGTATGAAGGACATGATGGCAGGGCACAAGGGCCACGCCAAAAAGCACAGCCCTTTCGACGGGCATGAGCACCATGGTCACAAAGCACATTGATACCGCAGGACGATTGCCGAACTGCGCAGATTTTTCACAGATTTTAAGGGGCGCCAGTACTTCCCATGTCTGACAACGTTGAATTGAGCAAGCTGATTTTCGGTCGGCTCACCTGGGACTCGATCCCGCTGCACGACCCGATCATTCTGGCCACTTTTAGCATGGTGGCCATCGGTGGCATTGCCCTGGTTGTGGCGCTGACCAAGTACAAGGTCTGGGGCTACCTGTGGCGGGAGTGGATCACCAGCATCGACCACAAACGCATCGGTGTGATGTACATGATCCTGGGTATCGTGATGTTGCTGCGGGGCTTTGCCGACGCCTTGATGATGCGGATTCAGCAGGCGATCGCCTTTGGAGATTCGGCGGGGTATCTGCCGCCAGATCACTACGATCAGATATTCACCGCCCACGGCGTCATCATGATCTTCTTTGTGGCGATGCCCTTTGTAGTTGGCCTGATGAACTACATCGTGCCCCTGCAGATTGGCGCCCGGGATGTGGCCTTTCCCTTCCTGAATAACTTCAGCTTCTGGATGACGGCCTCTGGCGCGGTGTTGATCATGGTCTCACTGTTTGTGGGTGAGTTCGCCAAATCGGGCTGGCTTGCCTACCCGCCACTAACGGGGATCATGCAGAGTCCCGGGGTCGGGGTGGACTACTATATATGGGCCTTGCAGATCGCCGGGGTGGGGACCCTGCTCTCCGGGGTCAACTTTGTGGTGACCATCGTCAAGATGCGCGCCCCCGGCATGAACATGATGAAAATGCCGGTGTTCACCTGGACGGCCCTGTGTACTAACGTGCTGATTGTGGCGGCCTTCCCGGTGTTGACGGCGGTACTGGCGCTGTTGTCTCTGGACCGCTACCTGGACATGAACTTCTTCACCAATGATCTTGGCGGCAACGCCATGATGTACGTGAACCTGATCTGGATTTGGGGTCACCCGGAAGTATATATCCTGATTCTGCCGATCTTCGGGGTGTTCTCCGAGATTGTCGCCACCTATTCCGGCAAGCGCCTGTTCGGATACTCCTCCATGGTTTACGCCACTGTGGTGATCACCATCCTGTCCTACCTGGTATGGCTGCACCACTTCTTTACCATGGGCAGCGGCGCCACGGTGAACAGCTTTTTTGGTATCACCACCATGATTATCTCCATCCCCACCGGGGCGAAGATTTTCAACTGGCTGTTCACCATGTATCGGGGCCGGATCAAATTCGATGTGCCCATGCTGTGGACCATCGGCTTTATGGTCACCTTTGTGATCGGCGGTATGACCGGCGTGCTGCTGGCCGTGCCCCCGGCGGACTTTGTGCTGCATAACAGCCTGTTCCTGATCGCCCACTTTCACAACGTGATTATCGGCGGGGTGGTGTTCGGGGTGTTTGCCGCGATCGCTTACTGGTACCCCAAGGTAACCGGTTACAAGCTGGATGAATTCTGGGGCAAGCTGTCCTTCTGGTTCTGGCTGGTGGGTTTCTACTTTGCCTTTATGCCGCTGTACGTGCTCGGCCTGATGGGGGTGACCCGCCGCATGAGCCAGTTTGATGATCCGTCCCTGCAGATCTGGTTCCAGATCGCCCTGTTCGGTGCGGTGCTGGTGGCCATCGGTATCTTCTGCTTCCTGATGCAGTTCTACGCCAGCTACCGCAAGCGCGAGTTCCTGCGGGATGAAACCGGTGACCCCTGGAATGGCCGCACCCTGGAGTGGTCCACTAGTTCGCCGCCGCCCAAGTACAACTTTGCTTTCACACCCAAGGTCTACGACAACGATGCCTGGTGGCAAATGAAAGCCGAAGGTTTTGAGCGGCCCAAGGATGGCTTCCTGCCGATCCATATGCCCAAAAACACCGCGGCGGGGATTGTGATTGCCGGTATCGCCACGGTATTTGGTTTCGCCATGATCTGGCACATGTGGTTGCTGGCCGGGCTGTCCTTCGCGGCACTGGTTGGCGGCACCATCATCCATACCTTCAATTACAACCGGGATTACTACATCCCCGCTGAGGAAGTGGCCGAGACCGAGGCCAAACGCGATGAGGTAATTGCCTGATGTCTACGACCGTGTCTACCACCGTGTCTACCAACGAAACCGGAAAACGCGAATTTCTGGTAACCGGCGAGCACCACGTTGCCAACGGCACCCTGCTGGGTTTCTGGCTCTATCTGATGAGCGACTGCCTCATCTTTGCGGCCCTGTTTGCCACCTATGGCGTGCTCAGCTCGGCCTACGCCGGTGGCCCAACGGGGGCCGAGCTGTTTGACCTGCCTCTGGTGGCGCTGAACACCACCTTCCTGCTGTTGTCGTCCATCACCTATGGCTTTGCCATGCTGCAAATGCAGCAGAAAAAAGTGAAGGGCACGATGACCTGGCTGATGATCACCGGCTTTCTGGGCCTGTGCTTTTTGGCGGTGGAGCTGTACGAATTCCAGCACATGATCCACCTCGGTGCCGGTCCCCAGCGCAGCGCCTTTTTGTCGGCCTTTTTTGCCTTGGTCGGCACCCACGGTCTGCACGTCACCTTTGGCTGCATCTGGTTGGTGACCCTGCTGGTGCAGATCAACAAGCACGGCTTGAACACCGCTAACCGTCGCCGGGTTTATTGTCTGTCTATGTTCTGGCACTTTTTGGACGTGGTCTGGATTGGTGTCTTTACCTTTGTTTATCTGATGGGGTCCATGTCATGAGCGATCATCACTCACATAACGATCACGACCACCACGAGGAAGAAGGCCCCCACGCCAGCTTTAGCGGCTACATGATCGGCTTTCTGGCCTCGGTGTTTCTCACCGCCATTCCCTTCTGGCTGGTGATGGGCGATGTGTTTACCTCCCAAAATGTCACCGTGATGGTGATTCTGGCCTTTGCCGTGGTGCAGATTGTGGTGCACATGGTGTACTTCCTGCACATGAACTTTCACTCGGAGGGTGGCTGGAACATGCTGGCACTCATCTTTACGGCGGTGCTGCTGTTTATCACCCTGTTTGGCTCCCTGTGGGTGATGTACCACATGAATGCCAATATGATGCCGGGCATGTGACGGGCACCGCCCTGAATCACTGCTGCTAAGGTTTTCCGATGGCATCGCATCAAAAATCCCGCACCCGCCTCCGGCAGGTCGCGGGATTGTTGTTTCTGGGGCTCGCGTTGATCAGCCTGGTGGGCTTTGTGTTGCTGGGCAATTGGCAGCTTGAGCGGCGAGTGTGGAAGCTCGATTTGATTGAGCGAGTAGAACAGCGCGCCCATGCCGATGCGGTCAGTGCACCGGTTCGCGCCGAGTGGTCCGCGGTGACCCGAGACGCCGCTGAGTACCGGCGGGTGTGGGTCAGTGGTCAGTTTCTGCAAAATGCTAACACCCAGGTCGTGGCGGCTACCGAGCTGGGCAGCGGCTACTGGGTGCTTACGCCGCTGCAGCGGCCCGACGGCACCCTGGTGTTGATCAATCGCGGTTATATCGGTCAGGGCGAGAGCCCGGCGCCGGTTCCCGAGGGGCAAGTGCGCCTTGAAGGTTTGCTGCGCATCAGTGAACCCGGTGGCGCCTACTTGCGTGACAATGATCCCGATGCGGATCGCTGGTACTCCCGGGATGTGGCCGCCATCGCCGAGGCCAAAGGCTACGGTCAGGGCCGACCTCTAGCGCCCTATTTTATCGATGCCGACGCCGCTCAGCCCGGCAGCCCCGGTTCAGCGGCGGTGTCCGCCGAGCCGGCCGGTGGGCCCGTCGGCGGTCTGACGGTGATCACTTTCCACAACAGCCATCTTGTCTACGCCCTCACCTGGTATGGCATGGCCTTGTTGATGGTGGTGGCCGCGGGACTGATTGGCCGGGGGCTGCTGCGGGATTGGCGCGGGGCGGTCGGACGTCGGAAGTCGGAAGTCGGACGTCTGACGCGAAACCCGCTCGGCAGGGTTCTGCTGGCCTGGGGCTCCGGCACTTGGAAGCCTGGCAGTATGCATTGCGGGTATTGCCGCTGGATCTTGCCCTAGACGTCAGACGTCAGACGTCCGACTTTCGACCCAGACCCTCCAAAGCTGCCACCCTCTGCCCAAATGCGTATACTTCCCGGCTAGCACTTCCAGCTCAGAGGTATCCCGACAATGGGGCTGTACGCCGCCGGTAACTCCAGCGCACTGATGAACTCAGCGCTGGTGAACACTGAGGATTCCAACACCCTCGGCAAACACATGCGCGAGCTGGTCAAGCTGCGCTGGGTGGCGGTGCTGGGCCAGTTGCTCACCATTGTGGTCACCCATTACAGCTTCGGCATTGAGCTGCCTCTGCGCTTGATGTTTACCGGCTTGGCGGTGCTGGTGTTCTTCAATGCGCTTTATGAAGTGAGTTTTCGGGTGCGGCGGCGTATCCATGCCCGGGAGCTGTTGCTGGGGCTGGTGGTGGATATGATCACCCTGACCTTCCAGCTCTATCTCAGCGGCGGTGTCGCCAATCCCTTTGTCTTTTTGTATCTGTTTCAGGTGGCGATGGCGGGTGTGCTGATGGCAGCGCCCTATGCCTGGGCGCTGCTGGGCCTGGCCTCCCTGTGTTTCTTCTGGCTGGCCGAGCGGGCGCCGACCATCAATCTGCCCCACGACTACAGCCAGGGGCTGGACAGTTATTACGTGCAGGGCATGTTTATCTGCCTGCTGCTGAATGCGGCCCTGGTGGTGGTGTTTGTCAACCGCATCAATCGCAACCGGCGGGAGCACGACGCCCGGCTGGCGGAGCTGCGCCAGCGCAGTCTGGAGGGTGAGCATATATTGCGCATGGGCCTGTTGGCGTCGGGGGCGGCCCATGAACTGGGCACCCCGCTGGCCACCATCGCGGTGATTCTGGGCGACTGGCGGCATATGCCAGCGCTGATGAAAGATCCGACGCTGCGGGAAGAAGTGGAAGACATGCAAACCCAGGTGGCGCGCTGTAAATCTATCGTTAGTGGCATATTGCTGTCGGCGGGCGAGACCCGGGGCGAGGAGTCCGAAGAGACCAGCGTCTGCGAGTTTTTCGAACAGCTCACCGAGGAGTGGCAGCAGACCCGCAAGACCCAGGCCTTCCACTTCGACAACGAGTTTGGCGATGATGTGGATATCGCCTCGGACTCGGTTCTCAAGCAAACCGTCTGCAACCTGCTCGACAATGCGCTGGAGGCCTCGCCCACCTGGGTGGGCTTGCGACTGTCTCGCCAGCAGGACGCGGTCTTGCTGCAGGTGCTTGATCGTGGGCCGGGTTTTGACCGTAAAGTCATTGAGAATCTGGGCAAGCCCTACCAGTCCACCAAAGGTCGGCCCGGTAGCGGTCTCGGCCTGTTTCTGGTGTTTAATGTGGCCCATATTCTGGGTGGCCAAGTAAGCGCAAAAAACCTGCCCGAGGGCGGGGCTGAAGTGAGCTTGCGTTTGCCCCTGAGCGCCCTGCGATTGAAGGAGGATGGCGATGACCCACGCCGCTGAAGCAGTCCGTCAATTGCTATTGGTGGAAGATGACGACACCTTTGCCCGTACCCTGAGCCGCTCCTTTGAGCGGCGTGGCTACCAAGTGTTTCGCGCCACTGGCCTGGACGGTTGCAAGGAGGTTTTGAAAACCTGCACCCCGGGGTACGCGGTGGTCGACCTGAAACTGGAGGGCGAGGCCTCCGGGCTGGCCTGCGTGCAGGAGCTCAATACGCACGACGCGGATATGTTGATTGTGGTGCTGACCGGCTATGCCAGCATTGCCACGGCGGTTGAGGCGGTCAAGCTGGGTGCCTGTCATTATCTGGCCAAGCCGTCTAACACCGATGATATTGAGGCCGCCTTCCAGAGTGTGGAAGGCAATGTTGAGACCAAAATTACCGGCCGCTCGACCTCCATCAAAACCCTGGAATGGGAGCGAATTCACCAGACCCTGGCCGAAACCGGTTTTAATATTTCCGAAACCGCCCGTCGCCTGGGCATGCATCGCCGTACCCTGGCGCGCAAGTTAGCCAAGCAACAGGTCAAGTAACCCCCCTCTGTTTTCAGTCTGGCGTTCGCCGCGGCCAAGACTCATCTGGCTTTTTATCCCTCTGTGAGCGCCCTGGTGCGAAGGGGGCTTCGCGGGTCTTTCTAATTGCAGATGCAAATAATATGAATTATCATTTGCATATTTGCGCAGTAGGCCAGTCGCCCGTTAGGTGAGTATCAGCTGAGCCATCTTGGGTGAAGTTTGCTTTGGATAAGCCGCACTCAGGAGCGTCGCCACTCACTGGTGTGGGGCGACAAGGTCTTTCTGCGCAGACGAGATTTTAGCTAATGCATTTGAAGGATTCCTGGCTGGGGCTGGTTTTGGTTGTGGCTGTGCACGCTGGCGCCATTGTCTGGCTGACCCGGGCGCCTACGCCAGCGGCCGAGACGTTGGTCATGCCGACCCTGGCGGGAGTGCTGGTGCCTGCACCGCCGGCGGAACAGGTGCAACAGCCCAGTGCCAGCAAGGCGCCACCGCCAAGGCCCAGGGAAAAGGACCAGCCCAAGCCAAAGCCGGACCCGAAACCCAAACCAAAGCCCAAACCAAAACCCAAGCCCCGGCCTGAACCCAAGACCCAGCCGCCGCCAGTGGCGGCGCCGCCCTCGGAAAAGGCGATTACCCAGGAGCCCGTAGAGCCGCCTCAGCCGGAGCCGGTAGCGGAGCCGCGGAAAAAGTCGGCGCTAGCTGATAAACAGAACGATCATCAAGGCGCACCGGTGACGCCACCCCGGCACGATGCCAATCCGATGAACAACCCGGCCCCGGCCTACCCGAGTATTTCACGGCGGCTGAAGGAAGAGGGCATCGTGGAGTTGCTGGTGTTGATACTGCCCGATGGCAGTGTGGGGGAGATCAAAATCAAGGTATCCAGCGGCTATCCCCGGCTGGACAAAACGGCGGTGGCGGCGGTCAAGCGCTGGACGTATCTGCCCGCCAAGCGCGGTGATACCCCCATTGCCTTCTGGTATCTGCAGCCCCTGGAGTTTTCCCTCAATTGATGGGAACGGGGCGCAGGCTGAATTGAATACTGCGGCGTGCCAGAAGGCGGCCGCGCGAATGAGGACAGAGCAATGAATAACCCCTACGGTGTCGAGGCAATGTGGAACCAGGGCGATGCCATCATCAAGGCGGTGGCGATAACCCTGTTGCTGATGTCGGTGGCTTCCTGGTTTGTGATTGTGGTGCGCACCTGGCGTCTGAGTCGGCTGCGTAAATCGGAAGCGGCGCTGCAAAAATTCTGGCATACCCACAGTTTTGAAGAGGGCCTGGCGCTGTTTGGCCCGGTCAAAGATAACCCCTACCGCAACCTGGCCGAAGAGGGCGAGGCGGCGGTGGCGCACCACTTGCACCATCGGGATGATCTGCACGGCCATATGCCCCTGGCCGACTGGGTGACTGCTTGCCTGAAGGGCTCCATTGACGAAAGCGCCGAGCGCCTGCAACGGGGCCTGGCGATTCTGGCCTCGGTGGGTTCCACTGCGCCCTTTGTCGGCTTGTTCGGCACCGTGTGGGGGATTTATCACGCCCTGGTGGGGATCGGCGTTTCCGGTCAGGCCAGTATCGATAAGGTCGCCGGCCCGGTGGGGGAGGCGCTGATTATGACGGCCTTCGGCTTGGCAGTGGCGATACCCGCGGTGCTGGCCTACAACGCGCTGGCCAAGGCGAACAAAGGGGTGATCGGCAAGCTCAACCGCTTTGCCCACCAGCTGCATGCCTACCTGTTAACCGGCGCGCCACCGTCCCCCAAAAAGTCGGCCATTCCTGTCGCCGTGAGCAAGTTTAGCCTCGCCCGGCAGGAGGCGAACTGATGTCTTTTGGTGGTGGCTTTGATGATGACGGCGAGGTAATGAGTGAAATCAACATGACCCCGCTGGTGGATGTCATGTTGGTGTTGCTGATTATCTTTATTATCACCGTGCCGGTGATTACCCACTCGGTGAAAGTGGATCTGCCCCGGGCGAGCAATACGCCAAACCAGGTCAAACCCGACACGGTAAACCTGGCGGTAAACGCGGCGGGGGTGATTCACTGGAATACCGATGAACTGACCCCGGCCGAGCTGGATGCGCGCTTGGCTGAAGCGGCCCAAAAGCAACCCCAGCCCGAGATTCACCTGCGCGGCGATCGCAAGGCCAACTACGAGGAAGTCCTCAAGGTGATGGCGGCAGTGCAGCGGGCGGGCATTTTGAAGCTGGGGTTTGTGACGGATCCCCAAGGCTAAGCGGTTGCGCTGAGCTTCAGCGCTGAGTCTGAGCGACAGATTATTCTGCAAAAAGTCCGAAGGGTTTTCTTCCTTGCTGTGTTAAATACTCCAAGGGCGCCGGTTAAGTTGCCGCTGCGCCCTTTCTTTTCGAGCTGACCACCATGACGACTGTGGGTGGTCCCAACGAGCCCACCGTTGATTGCTGCCGCTAACCCGAGGAGGCAGGCTGCCGGTCAGTGGTCCGCGACAAGAGAACGTCATTTCATGAGCCAATCTTTTCCCTCCCGTCAGCAACGCAATGTGATGATCTGGTTGCTGCTCCTGCTCGCGCTAATTGGCGGTGCCTGGTATCTGCTCAGTGCCAGCGGCGGTGAAAGTCAGCCCGAGCCGATGCGCCGGGGGTGGGGCGGGCAGGCGACCTCGGTGAGGGTGGTGCCTGCCGAACTGGGCAGCCTGAATGTGCGCCTGCATTCCATCGGTACCGTGACTGCCCTGAATACGGTGGTGGTACGCAGCCGGGTGGCCGGGGTGTTGGATGAGGTGTTGTTTGCCGAGGGGGCCATGGTCGCCGCCGGCGACACCCTGGCTCAGATCGACCCCGCGCCCTTTGAGGCCCAGCTTGCCCAGGCTGAAGGTCAGCTGCAGCAGAACCGCGCTCAGTTGGAAAACGCCGAGGCGGATTTAAAGCTTTATCAGGGGCTGTATGACGAAGACTCCATTGCCCGCCAACAACTGGATAGCCAGGCGGCGCTGGTGCGTCAGCTGCGCGGTGCGCAAAAGACCGGCCAGGCCGAGGTGGACGATGCCCGACTGCAACTTTCCTGGACAACGATCAAGGCGCCCATTGCCGGGCGGCTCGGCTTGCGTCGGGTAGATGCCGGTAATTTGATTGCCGCCAATGAGGAAGAGGGGCTGGTGACCATTACCCAGACCCAGCCCATCGCCGTCTTTTTTACCGTGCCGGAGGTGCAGGTGGGTGCGCTGCGGCGGGCGATGGTCGAGGCGAACTCGCCTTTGGTGGTAGAGGCATTGAGCCGGGACGAGCAGCAAGTCATGGCCAGCGGCATCCTGCAGAGCCTGGATAACCAGATTGATACTGCCACTGGCACCCTGCGCATCAAGGCGGTGTTTGCCAACAGCGATGAAGTCTTGTTTCCAAACCAGTTTGTAAATGTGCGTCTGCGTCTGGCGCAAATCGACGATGTGCTGACCATCCCTACCGACGCGGTGCAGCATGGCTCCCAGGGCGATTATGTGTATGTGGTTGAAGACGGCAGCGCCTTTTTGCGGACCGTCGAGTTGGGCGCCAGCGATGCCGACCGGGTTGCGGTGACCCATGGCTTACAGGCCGGGGCTCAGGTGGTGCTGGAAGGCCTGGACCGTTTGCGAGATGGCCGCCCAGTCGTGGTTGAAGGGCAGGAGGCCGCTGCCAGTGCACCGGTGGATGGCGCTGCGCCTGTTCAGCGTGGTGAAGGGCTATCGAGTGAGGGACTGCGTGGAGAGAGACAGCGCGGCGAGGGCAAAGTGGGCACGGGCCAATCGGGTCAAGGAATGCCCAGGCCGCCCCGTGATGGCAATGGTCCCGGTCAGCGCTCGGCCCAGGGGTAACTCAGCCGATGAACTCCCTGTCGCAACCCTTTATTCTCCGCCCCGTCGCCACCTCATTGCTGATGGCGGCCCTGCTGGTGATGGGCCTGCTGGCCTGGCGCTTGCTGCCGGTGGCCGCTCTGCCCCAGGTGGAATACCCCATTATTCAGGTGTTCACCTTTCACCCCGGTGCGGGACCGGACGTTACCGCCCGAACTATTACCGCGCCGCTGGAAAAACAGCTGGGGCAAATTCCCGGGCTGAAACAAATGTCGTCCACCAGTTCCGGTGGTGCCTCGGTGATTACCCTGCAGTTTGCCCTTGAAGTGGACTTGGGGGTGGCCGAGCAGGAAGTGCAGGCGGCGCTGAACGCCGCCGATAATTTATTGCCCTCTGATCTGCCCACGCCGCCGATTTACCGCAAGGTGAATCCGGCGGACGCGCCCATTCTCACGCTGGCAATCAGCTCGGGCAGTTTGCCACTGCCAGAGGTTTACGACCTGGTCGATACCCGCATGGCCCAGAAGCTGGCCCAGCTGACCGGGGTGGGGCTGGTAACCCTGGCTGGCGGCCAGCGTCCGGCGCTGCGAGTGCAGGTGAACCCCACCGCGGTAGCGGCTTACGGGCTGAGTCTGAACGATATTCGCAGCGCGATTGCCGCCACCAACGTCAATCAGCCCAAGGGCAGTTTTGACGGCGAGTATCGCAGCACCATGCTCGATGCCAATGATCAGATTCGCTCGGTGGCAGATTACGAAAAATTGATTATCGCCTGGCAGGATGGCGCACCCCTGCGCCTGGGGGATGTGGCGACCATCTCCAATGGCGCCGAAAATCGCTTTATGGCGGCCTGGGCAGATACCCAGGCGGCAGTGCTGCTCAATGTACAGAAGCAGCCGGGCGCGAACGTGATTGAGGTGGCGGACCGGGTTCAGGCCCTGTTGCCCCAATTGGCTGCAACCCTGCCTAACGCCGTGGATGTGGCGGTGCTGACCGACCGCACCGACAGCATCCGCGCCTCGGTGCGGGACGTGCAAAAGGAATTGCTGTTCGCCATCGCCCTGGTGGTGCTGGTGACCTTCGCCTTTTTGCGCAGCATTCCCGCCACCCTGATTCCCAGTATTGCCGTGCCCCTGTCCTTGGTGGGCACTTTCGGCTTTATGTATCTGGCGGATTACTCGGTTAACAACCTGAGCCTGATGGCCCTGACCATCGCCACCGGCTTTGTGGTGGACGATGCCATTGTGATGCTGGAAAACATTGCCCGCCACCGGGAGGCGGGGGAGTCGCCGCTGATGGCGGCATTGAAGGGGGCCAAGGAAATCGGCTTTACCCTGATCTCGCTGACCATCTCGCTGATTGCGGTGCTGATTCCGCTGCTATTTATGGCCGATGTGGTGGGGCGCATGTTCCACGAGTTCGCCGTGACCCTGGCGGTTGCCATCGGCCTGTCGTTGGTGGTGTCGCTGACCCTCACCCCAATGATGTGTGCCAGGATGCTGCGCCAGCCTCTGGCCCCTAATCAGGCACATGATCAACATGAGCAGGGCGCCATGGCCCGGCTGATTTGTCGCTACGGAATCGCCTTGGATTGGGTGTTAGCTCGCCGGGCGGCCACCATGCTGGTGATGCTCAGTACCATCGCCCTGACGGTGCTGCTGTACTTTGCCGTGGATAAGGATTTCTTCCCGGTTCAGGATAGCGGCGTGATTCAGGTGGTGACCGAAGCGCCCCAGACCTCCTCCTTTGCCAATATGTCCCGGCGTCAGCAGGCCCTGGCGGCGGCCCTGCTGGAAGACCCGGGGGTGGCGAGCCTGTCGTCCTTTATCGGCGTAGATGGCAGCAACACGACGCTGAACAGTGGTCGGATGATGATTAACCTGCCCCCTCACGGTGAGCGCGATGAGTCGGTGTTTGAGGTAATCCGTCGTCTGCGCGAGCGGGCTGCAGAGGTGCCGGGCATTACGGCCTGGTTTCAACCGGTGCAGGAACTCAGTATTGAAGACCGGATCAGCCGCACCCAGTATCGCTTTACGCTGACCGCAGCCACCAGCGCCGATCTGGCCGAGTGGGTGCCGCGGCTTATCAGCGCCCTTGCCGAGCGCCCGGAGCTGGCCGATGTGGCCAGCGACATGCAGCAACAGGGTCTGGAAGCCTACGTGGATATTGATCGGGATGCCGCCGCCCGGCTGGGTGTCAGTGTTTCCGATATTGCCGACACCCTGCAAAACGCTTACGGCCAACGCCAGATCGCGACCCTGTTTACCCAGGCCAACCAGTACCGGGTGGTGCTGGAAGTCGATCAACGTCAGGCCCAGGGGCTGAGCGCGCTGGCGAGTTTATATGTACCGACGGCCTCGGGCACCCCAGCGCCGCTGAGCAGCGTGGCCACGGTGAAGCAGCGACCGGCCGCATTGCTGATAAATCATCAAGGCCAGTTTCCCTCGGCCACCTTGTCTTTTAATTTGAGCGACGACGCCTCGCTGGGTGAGGCCATTGATGCCATCGACGAGGTGCAGGCAGAAATCGGTTTGCCGTTGGGGATCGAGAGTCGCTATCAGGGCGCGGCGGAGGCCTTTCAGGCATCCCTGGCCAACAGTCTTTGGCTGATACTGGCGGCGGTGGCGACCATGTACGTGGTGCTGGGGGTGCTGTATGAAAGCACCATCCACCCGGTCACCATTTTGTCTACCTTGCCCTCAGCCACCGTGGGTGCTTTGTTGGCCCTGCTGATTACCGGTCGACCGCTGGATCTGGTTGCGGTGATCGGGGTGGTGCTGCTGATCGGCCTGGTGAAGAAGAACGGCATTATGATGGTGGACTTTGCCCTCGACGCCCAGCGCAACCAGGGCATGTCGCCGGAGGTGGCCATTCATCGGGCGGCAATGCTGCGCTTTCGGCCCATTTTGATGACCACCCTCGCGGCGCTGTTTGGCGCCCTGCCGCTGATGTTTGCCGGTGGCTCTGGCGCCGAGTTGCGCCAGCCACTTGGTCTGGTGATGGTCGGCGGCCTGCTGGTGAGTCAGGTGCTGACCCTGTTTACCACGCCGGTGGTTTATCTGTTCTTTGATCGCTTCTCGTCGCCGACGGCAGCCCCGGCCTTGACTGCCGACGAGGCCCGCCGGTGAACCTGTCGCGGCCCTTTATTCTGCGGCCGGTTGGCACCGGCTTGCTGTCATTGGCACTGGTGCTGGTAGGTATGTTGGCCTGGCGGATGCTGCCGGTGTCGCCCCTGCCCCAGGTGGATTTTCCGGTGATTAGCGTCACTGCCAGTCTGCCCGGCGCCAGCCCCGAAAGTATGGCCAGTACCGTGGCGACCCCCTTGGAGCGGGCGCTGGGGTCCGTGTCGGGGGTAACTGCCATTTCCTCCTCCAGCAATCAGGGCAGCACCCAGGTGGTGCTGACTTTCGATCTGGAGCGGGACATTAACGAAGCCGCCCGGGACGTGCAGGCCGCCATTAACAGCGTGCGCAGTCAGTTGCCCTCGGGGATGCCGGGCAACCCCGAGTTTCGTAAGGTCGACCCCTCCCAGGCGCCGATTATGGGCCTGGCCCTGAGTTCACCCAACCTGATGTCGGCCCAGCTTTACGATGCCGCCTCAACCATTCTTGCCCAACGTTTGGCCCAGGTGGTCGGGGTGGGTGAGGTGAGTGTGAGCGGCGCGTCACTGCCCGCGGTGCGGGTGCAGCTCAACCCCGGCGCGCTGCTGCATCGGGGCCTGTCCCTGGATGAGGTGCGCAGCGCCATCAGTCAGGCCAATGCCCTGCGGCCCCTGGGGGTGATTGAAGACAGCCAGTACCGCTGGCGGGTCAGCACCAGCGATCCCTTGCGCAAGGCCAGCGAGTATCGGCAGCTGGTGGTCAGCCAAAACGAGGGCGCTGTGGTGCGTCTGGGTGATGTGGCCGAGGTGAGCGACTCGGTAGAAAACCGCTATAGCAGTGGTTTTCACAATGACCGACCGGCGGTGATTCTGATGATCAGCCGCCAAAGCGGCGCCAATATTGTGGAAACCATTGACGCGATTTACGACGAGCTGCCCCGGTTGCGCGCGCTGATGCCCGCCGACAGCGAACTGGCGGTGATTATGGATCGCTCCCCCGGCATTCGCGCCACCCTGAGCGAAGCCCAGCTCACCCTGTTGATTTCCGTTGCCCTGGTGATTCTGGTGGTGTGGGGGTTTCTGGGCAGTTTGCGCACCGCCTTGATTCCCACCCTGGCTATTCCGGTGTCGCTGATCGGCGCTTTTGTGGTGATGTATTTTTACGGCTTTTCGCTGAACAACCTGTCGCTGATGGCACTGGTGATTGCCTGTGGCCTGGTGGTGGATGACGCCATTGTGGTGTTGGAAAACATTGAGCGGCACATTGAGGCCGGGCTATCGCCTCTGCAGGCTTCCCTCAAAGGCACCAGCGAAGTGGGCTTTACCCTGCTGGCGATGAACCTGGCCCTGGTAGTGGTGTTTGTTTCCATCCTGTTTATCGGCGGGGTGGTAGAGCGGCTGTTTCGGGAGTTTTCCATCACCCTGGCCGGCGCCATGCTGATCTCGCTGGTGGTGTCTATTACCCTGACGCCAAGTTTGAGCGCCCGCTGGTTGGTGGGCAGAGAAGCCCGCCAGCAGGGTCGCTTTGCGCGAATGTCTGCCGAGTTGTTTGAATCCCTGCAGATTGCCTACGGCAACAGCCTCGACTGGGTGTTGCGCCACGGGGTGCTGGTGATTCTGCTGCTGGCGGGGGTGGTGGCCTGCAATGTTTACCTCTATGCCAGCATCCCCAAGACCACCTTGCCCAACCAGGACACCGGACAGGTGCGGGGTTTTGTGCGCGGTGACGACGGCTTCTCTTTTCAGGTTATGCAGCCCAAGATCGAGGCTTTTCGCCAATACCTGTTGCAAGATCCGGCAGTGGCCGATGTGACCGGCACCAGTGGCGGCGACGGTGGCCTCACCAACGCCCAACTCACCGTTAACCTCAAACCCTTGGCCGAGCGCAAAGTATCGGCCCAGGCGGTGGTGGATCGCTTGCGGGAAAATGCGCCGCTGGTATCGGGCGGTCGACTCATGCTGATGGTCGATCAGGATATTCGTCTGTCGTCGCCCTTTCGGCGCAGCGAGTATGAATTGCTGCTGCGCTCGGACTCTCTCGAAGACCTGAAAATTTGGGCCACCAAGGCCGCCATTGCCATGCAGGATCTGCCCGAGCTGGTTGACGTGGATGCCCCCGGCGGCGATGAAACCCAACAGATCGTGCTGAATATCGATCGGGAAAAGGCCCGCCAGTACGGTGTGGATATGAACACCATCGCCACCATGCTCAACAACTCCTTCTCCCAGCGGCAGGTTGCGACCCTGTTTGATGAGATGAACCAGTATCGCGTGGTGATGGAGCTCACCCCGGGGTACACCTCAAGCCCCGCAGTGCTGGGGCAGTTGGAAGTGGTGACCAGTGAGGGCAATAACATCCCGCTGTCGACCATTGCCAGCTGGGAATACGGTATGGCGGAAGATCGCATTCGTCATGAGGGTCAGTTCGCCTCTGAGGGCATTGGCTATGCCCTGGCACCGGGGGTCACTCCGCTGCAGGCCGAGGCGGCGCTGGCGGAGATGGTGGATAAAATCATGCTGCCGACCAAAGTCCATGTTGCCGGTGACGACGATACCGGCCGGGATTTTGGCGCAGACCTCAGTCAGCCCTGGCTGATCTTATGGGTGTTGCTGGTGGTGTATCTGGTGTTAGGAGTTTTGTATGAAAGCACGCTGCACCCGCTGACGATTCTCTCGACCCTGCCTTCTGCTGGCATTGGCGCGCTGGCCGCATTGAAAATTTCTAACAGCTATCTCAGCTTGATTGCCCTGTTAGGCTTGTTCCTGCTGATTGGCATCGTGATGAAAAATGCCATCCTGATGATCGATTTCGCCCTGCAAGCCCAACGCCGGGACGGCCTGACACCGCTCGAGGCCATTCGTAAGGCCTCCGTGCTACGCCTGCGCGCCATTTTGATGACTAACCTGGCGGCCCTGCTCGGCGCGGTGCCGCTGGCGATGGGCTTTGGTGAAGGCGCCGAGCTGCGCCGCCCCCTCGGTATTACCATTATTGGTGGCTTGCTGGTCAGTCAGTTGCTGACCTTGTACACCACCCCGATTATTTATCTGTACCTGGAGCGTCTGCGCCAGCGCTTTATTCGTCACGATGCGCTGCCGGCCGATGCCGAACCTGCCGCGATGGATCAATCATGAACCGCTTTACCCAAAACCTCCCACGCAAGCCGCTCGCGGCGCTGATGGTTAGCGCTGTGCTGGTCGGTTGCGCCGCTGGCCCCGATTACGTCAAACCGGAAATCGATTTGCCCTCCACCTACAAGTACGAGGCGGGCTGGCAAACGGTCACTCCCCAGAGCTGGGCAGCCCAGGGCAAGTGGTGGCAGGCCTTTAACGATCCCATGTTGGACAACCTGATTCGCCAGGCAATGTCTGCCAACCAGACCCTGGCCCAGGCTGAGGCCCGCTATCGCGCAGCCCGGGCACAAGTGCGAGGCGCGCGCAGTGACTATTTTCCGCAGCTTGATGGCTCCGTCGCCGGTACCCGCAGCGGCGGTGATAATACTGACCTGCAGGAGCGGTACCGAGCGGGCCTTAGCCTGAGCTGGGCGCCAGATGTGTGGGGCCGGGTACGCCGTCAGGTGGAAAGCCAGCAGGCCAGCCTGGAGGGCAGTGCTGCCGATCTGGTGGCGGCACAACTGAATATCCAGCTGGCGGTGGCGCAAAGCTATATTCGTCTGCGGGCCTTTGATCTGCAGCGGCAGATTCTGGAGCAAACCCTTGTTACCTATGATCGCTCCTATGAGCTGACCAACAATCAATACAAGGCGGGCATTGCGCCGCGCTCCGATGTGATTCAAGCCCAGACGCAGCGCCAGTCATTGTTGGCGGATATGACGGATCTGAAAAATCAGCGAGCGCTGGAGGAAAACAGCATCGCCGTGCTGCTGGGCAAGGCGCCGGTGAATTTCAGTCTGGTGCAGGGTGAACCGCTGCCATTCGTGCCGGCCATTCCCGAGCAATTGCCGTCTACTCTGATTGCCCGCCGACCGGATGTGGTGGCTGCCGAGCGGCAACTGGCGGCGGCCAATGCTCAGATTGGTGTGGCCAAAACGGCCTGGTTACCCAGCTTTAGTATCAGTGCCAGTCAGGGTGTCGAGGCTGCCCAGTTCAGCCGCTTGTTTGATGCGCCCAGTATGGTCTGGTCGGTTGGGCCGAGCCTGGCCCAAACGCTGTTTGATGGTGGTGCCCGTCGCGCCGATCTTGAATCGGCCAAGGCGCAGTACGACGAGCAGTTGGCCAACTATCGTCAGACCGTGCTCGATGGTCTCGCCGAGGTGGAGAGTGCCCTGGCCAGTATTAGCTTGCTGGCAGAGAAAGGAGTGCAACAGCAGACTCTGGTGGAGTTGGCGGAAGAGAACGAGCGTATCGTCAATAATCGTTACAAGGCTGGCATTGTCAGCTATCTGGAAGTGGCCACCGCCCAGAACCTTACACTTAACGCCAAGCGTGCTCAGTTGAACAACAGCGCAGATCGTTTGCAGGCGGCTTTGCAATTGGCTGCCGTGATTGGTGGCGGCTGGCAGTTGGATGATCCTGTGATCCAGTCGGTACAGCAGGCAGATGAGTGAGCAAAATCTGGTAGTGCTCCGCATTTTTGACAATGGGTGCTTGATGGTCGGTTGTGACTTAGGCAGTTTTTGTTGTAAAGACCCATTGCCATAAGTGTATTGCAAGGCTATAAAATAGCGGGTCAGCCTCTTTTTGGTTGACGCAAGCCCGATGTGGCATCAGGGATGGTGTGTGCAGTAACGGCGCTTTAATAGCGTGGGTCAGCGTGAGGTGGGTAGCGGGCGCTGGGTCTTTGCTGTGATGGCGCTTAGTTCGTCAGTCGCTCAGGTAAAGGATTATCACAATGGCATCAGCACGTTGCGGCGCTTTTTTCTCCGAATTTTTCTCATCTCGCAGAGTGCCTTTGGCGCACTCCGCCTCACAGTGGTTTTCTGGGCGCCGCCTGTTTGGAAGTTGGCGCCATGGTTAAACGCATATTGCTAGGGCTGCTCGCATTGGCGGCCACGGTTGCGGCGGTGACCTTTGCCTTTCGTTTTCTGGTCCCCGATATCATTGAGCGCTGGTATTTGATGACTTTGAGCGGTGATCGAACCCGAGAGGATGAGATCTGGCTGTGTTTGATCTACCTGTTGACCTACCTGCTAGTGCTCAATCTGACCTTGCTCAGTAAACCTTCTATCTCGCTGTCCGGACCTCCCTCTCCCGACCCGCAAGGTGATCACAGCGGGCGATTGAAGTACTTCTCTAGTGGTAAGAAGTAAGCCCGCTTGCGCTGGTGTGTAGTGTTTCTTTTGGGTGGGGCCCCTAAGTTTGGGCCCACTGGCGCAGCAGATTGTGATAAACACCGGTCAGTTGAATGATCGCCGGATCGTCTTCCTTTCCCTGACTCAAATTCTGGATCGACATGTCCATGTCGAACAACAGGCTGCGTTTCTCGTCGCTGGCTACCATGCTTTGTAGCCAAAAGAAGGAGGCCAGCCGCTGGCCCTCGGTGACGGGGGTAACGCGATGGAGACTGGTGGAGGGGTAGAGCACCATGTCGCCGGCGGGCAATTTAATGCTGTGGGCGCCGTAGGTGTCTTCGATAATCAGTTCGCCCCCCTGGTACTCTTCCGGCTCGGAAAAAAACAAGGTCATCGACAGGTCGGTGCGTACCTTCACGGGTGTGCCCGGCACCTGCCGAATAGCGTTGTCGACGTGAACGCCAAAGGCGTGTCCACCTTGATAACAGTTAAATAGAGGCGGGAAAATTTTCAGTGGCAATGCGGCCGACATGAACAGGTTGTTCTTGGCCAGTGTGGCCAGAATGATGTCGCCCAGCTGTTTTGCAGCATCGGAGTTTTCAGCAATTTGAATATTGTTCTTGTTGCGGGCGGACTGATAGCCGGCCGTTACCTTGCCATCGACCCAGGGGGCCTCGGCCATGATCTGGCGGCACTGGGCGACCTGCTCCTTGCTTAGCAGCTGGGGGATCTTGATCAGCATGGTTTGTTGGCCTGTGGTGGTTTGTTTGATCAAAGGTTGAGTGTGGTGATTTCACCCGGTTGTTGTAAAGCCCGAGTTGAAAGTTGCGTTTGCTGCCTATTCATCGCGCTGCCCATGGTTATTAAGACGGGCTTTGGCCCGCTGCCTTAACTATGGACCCTTCCCCTGCGTTCCACTTCGGGTCAGGGAGCGACGGCGGGGGTTGGAATTACTGAACCCATCCCGCCGCTTCCTCCCCGTCGTTCTCTGAGCGCAGCGAAGAGCGGCACGATCATTCCGATTGCTGCCTTGCCAATGGACCCTTCCCCTACGTTCCACTCCGGGTCAGGGAGCGACGGAGAGGGCTGGCATTACTGAACCCATCCCGCCGCTTCCTCCCGGTCGTTCTCTGAGTGCAGCGAAGAGTCCATGAACAACGGCACGATCATCCCGATTGCTGCCTTTCCAGTGGACCCTTCCCCTACGTTCCACTCCGGGTCAGGGAGTGACGGCGGGGCTGGCAGTGCTGAACTGAACCCATCCCGTCCCTTACCCCCCGTCGTTCCCTGAGCGCAGCGAAGGGTCCACGAACAACGGCACGATCATTCCGATTGCTGCCTTGCCAATGGAGCCTTCCCCTACGTTCCACTTCGGGTCAGGAAGCGATGGCGGGGGCTGGCATTGTTGAACTGAACCATCCCGCCCCTTCCTTCCCGTCGTTCTCTGAGCGCAGCGAAGAGTCCACGAACAGCGGCACGGTCATCCAGGCTACTGCCTCAAATATGGACCCTTCCCCTGCGTTTCACTCCGGGTCAGGGAGCGACGGCGGGGGCTGGCAGTGCTGGACTGAACCCATCCCGCCCCTTCCTTCCCATCGTTCTCTGAGCGCAGCGAAGAGCCCACGAACAGCGGCACGGTCATTCAGGCTACTGCCTTGAATATGGACCCTTCCCCTACGTTTCACTCCGGGTCAGGGAGCGACGGCGGGGGCTGGAATTACTGTGTGCTCATCCCACTTCCATTCCTTCCCATCGTTCTCTGAGCGCAGCGAAGAGTCCACGAACAGCGGCGCGGTCATTCAGGCTACTGCCTCGAATATGGACCCTTCCCCTACGTTTCACTCCGGGTCAGGGAGCGACGGAGTAGGCAGCCGCAAATCTTTGCGCTTTCCCCCACCGCTCCCGTCGTTCTCTGAGCGCAGCGAAGAGCCCACAAACAGCGGTACGGTCATCCAGACTACTGCCTTGAATATGGACCCTTCCCCTACGTTTCACTCCGGGTCAGGGAGCGATGGCGGGGGCTGGAATTACTGTGTACTCATCCCACTTCAGTTCCTTCCCATCGTTCTCTGAGCGCAGCGAAGAGTCCACGAACACTGGCACGATCATCCAGACTACTGTCTCAAATATGGACCCTTCCCCTACGTTCCACTCCGGGTCAGGGAGCGACGGCGGGGGTTGGAATTACTGAACCCATCCCGCCGCTTCCTCCCCGTCGTTCTCTGAGCGCAGCGAAGAGTCCACGAACGGAGACGCGGTCATCCCGAGCGCCGCCATCCAGATGGATTCTTCCTTTGCGCGGACAACGGGTGGACCGCGCTAACCGCCTGAGCTGTGTTAGAACTCCACGCTTGCCGTCAGGGTAATGCTGCGACCGGTGCCGGGCACACCGCGGCTGCCCCGGGGTTTGAGCAGGTACTTCTCGTCGGTCAGGTTGTTGCAGTTGAGCTGCAGCTTGATGTTGTCGGTGGCCTGCCATGCCGCCAGGACATTGACCAGGGTCACCGAGTCCAGTGAGGTGCTGCTGCCGTTGTCGTATTCACCGATGTACTGAAAGCCGCCGCCCACTTCCCAGTCCTGATTCAGCAGGTAGGTCGCCCACAGATTGGCTGAATGCTCGGGAATATTAAACAGGTCGGTGCCTTCCTCGTCCGGGTCGCCAGATTCGGTAATCTCGGTATCGGTATAGCTGTAATTGGCAATCACTGACAGTCGATCATTGATGGTGCCGTTCAAGCCCAGCTCCAGACCGCGTACCTGCTGCTCGCCATCGAGGACCAACAAGTCGTTCTCGTCGGTGGTTTGGGCGTTGGTTTTGGTGGACTGGAAGATCGCCGCGGTGGCCAGCAGTTTGTCGCCAAACAGCTCCCACTTGGTGCCCAGTTCAATCAGTTCGTCTTCTTCCGCGTCGATGTCTTGCTCATCTTCGCTCAGGGTCAGGTTGCTGCCGAGTGGGGTTTGGGCGTTGGCCAGACCGAGGTAGACCGTGCCGTTTTCCACCGGTTTGTAGCTGACCGAGGCATTCCAGCTGACCAGCGTGTCGTCAGTTTCATACTTGAAGGGTGGGGTGTCGCCGCCGCGACCGGATGACGTGTAGTTTTGCGAATATTCCTGATCGTACTGCTCGGCGCGCAAACCCAGGGTCGTGCTCCACTGGGGGGTGAAGGTAATGGTGTCGCTGACAAACAGCGCGATGGAGTCGTAGCTGCCTTCATTCTCGCCACCACCACGGCGAATGCTGCCAGTGTAAGCATCGTCGGTTTGCGGGTTGTAAAGATCAACTTCGGCGGGGTCGTCATTTTCGGTAACCATTTCATAGCGAACGTATTCTTCCTGGGTAAGGTCGATGCCGGTTACCAGGTCGTGTTTCACAGAGCCGCTGGTGAACATTGAGCGCAGGGTGGTCTGGTTGGAAAAGATATCCCGATCTTCGTCCCGGGCTTTGACACCACCACGACGAACCATGCCTGTGTCTGAGTTGAAGCTGGGCCGGGTAAACGCCGCACTGGTTTCGGTTTGGCCTATAAAGGTCTGGTTGCGCAGGCTCAGGTTGTCGTTGAACTGGTGGTCCACCGCAAACTTGAAGCTCAGCACTTCGTTGTTGTCGTAGTCCCGGTTCTCAACACCGTAGTAGTTTTCAGCGGTGTCTTCATCGAGGTAGCGCTTGCCATTGGCATCGGTCAGCAGGGGAACGCCGCCGTCGGGCAGGTTTTCCTGGTCGAGGTAGGTCACACCGCCGGTCAGGGTGGTTTTGGGGCTGAGTTTGAAGGTTAGGGCGCCGGCAACGCCGGTGGATTCCCGCTCGGTAACGTCCCGGCCGGGTACGCCGCTATCTTCGGTCATCAGGTTGAGGCGACCGGCCACGGTGTTGCTGAGCTGGCTGTTAACGTCAATGGCGGCGCGCAACTGGCTGTCGTTGCCGACCATCACGTTACCCCGTTTGAACTCTTCAAACTTCGCGGTTTTGCTGACAACGTTGATCGAGCCGCCGGCCGAGCCGCGACCGCTGGTGGTTGAGGAGGGGCCTTTGGTGACTTCTACTGCCTCGAGGTTAAAGGTGTCACGGCTGTAGGAGCCGATGTCGCGGACGCCATCAACGTAGAGATCGTTAGTGGCATCAAAACCGCGAATGCTCAGGTTGTCGCCGGCGGCCACGCCGCCTTCACCCGCCTGCATGGTAATGCCAGAGACGTTGCGCAGGGCGTCGCGCAGGGTAGTCACCGCCTGATCTTGCAGCACTTCCTGGGTAACCACGGTGATGGTCTTCGGGGTTTCAGCCAAAGGCTGAGTGTAAATCGGTGATGAGGCCTTATTTGCCTTGTAGGGCGTAATGGCGTCGGCTTCCACTTGCACTTTGGGCAGGGTTGCGGGGGCGTCGGGGTCGGGCTGTTGTGCCCAGGCGTTCATGCCGCTGCCCATCAAGCCCAGGGCAATCGCCTGGGCCAGGACGGTTTTTTTGCCAAAGCTGGCGGGGGTATTGCTATGGTGCCCGGTGGTGGTAGTCATTTTGTCCATATTGCTTGGAAGCTCCTCGATAGTGGTTACCCTTGGGCCGGCGGTCCTGGGGACGGGTCGAAATGGGACTCGTGCCGGGCAAGTGCCTGGTTACGGCGGTGGTTTGTTGTCTATGGCGATTCGTGACGAGACGACTTCGGCTCGACGGGCGACAAATATAAATAATAATAATTCTCAAATGCAAATATAATTTGTTATCATTCCCAAATTGCCAGGGGTGTTATGCCAGCGGCAGGGATAGTCAGGAAGCAAGTTTGTGGTGACATCGATATCAGTAGGTCGCGGGCTTGGCGAAGGGGTGGCAGGTGAATAGCCTCCGGCGTTGGGCACTGGGCAGCCTGCGGCAATGGCACTGGATTAGCTCGGCGGTGTGCCTGGTGGCCATGCTCGGTTTTGCGATTACCGGGGTCACCCTTAATCACGCCAGTTGGATTCCGGCGACGCCGACGGTGGTGACGGTAGAGGCCGCCGTGCCCGAGTCGGTGTTGGCCAGCCTGCAGGCGGTGGATCGAGACTCCCAGCGGGTGCCGGCCGAGCTCAGACGCTGGCTGATAAGTGAAAAGCAGGTGTATTTGCCCCCGGTGCGCTCGCTTGAGTGGAGCAAAGAAGAGCTGTACCTGGCCATGCCTCAGCCCGGCGCTGACGCCTGGTTGAGTGTCGATTTAGCCAGTGGAAACTTGCTTTACGAGCGCACGGATCGAGGCTGGGTGGCTTACTTTAACGATCTGCATAAGGGCCGGGATACTGGTCTTGCCTGGATCGTGTTCATTGATGTCTTTGCCGTAGCCTGCGTGGTGTTTTCGATCAGCGGCTTGCTGTTGTTGCAGCGGCAGACCCGTCAACGGCCGAGCACCTGGCCAGCCGTCGCCCTGGGGCTGCTGATTCCTGCATTGATTCTTGTGTTGTTTGTTCATTAGAGGATTGAGATGAAAAAGACCTTGATGTGGATTGCGCTGGCGATGGTGCCAGCCTGGTCGCCGGTGCAGGCCGACCCCGCGCCAACCGACGGGCAGAGTTACCTGGCGCTAACGGTGCCGAACATTGATGTGGCCGAGTATCACCGACCCTATGTCGCGGTGTGGCTGCGCAATCAGGACAGCGGCGAAATCCACAATATTTCGGTGTGGTACCAGTTAGGCCGGGGCGGCCCTGCCGGTAAGGGTGGGGACGATAAGGGCGAACAGTGGCTGAAGGACATGCGCCAGTGGTGGCGTTACAGCGGCCGTCGTCTGGATATGCCGGTGGATGGCATCAGTGGTGCAACCCGTCAGCCCGGTGATTATCAGTTGGCGCTGCAATCGACGTTGTCGACCCTGGCGCCCGGCCAGTACGTGCTCAATGTGGAAGCCGCCCGGGAAGTGGGCGGCAGAGAGATGCTCAAAATTCCCTTTGTTTTGCCGGTGAGCAAGGTGGCGGTACTGACCGCAAAGGGAGAATCCGAGCTGGGTGAAGTGGCTTTGCATTTGGTGCCCTGAGCGGTCGCCAGCAACAAACGATGGTTAAGGAGAAGCAATGAAGCGCGTACAGTTCTATTTCTTGGCAGTATTGTGTTTGCAGTTGGGGTTGCCGTTGACGGCCAACGCCCACCGGGCCTGGTTTCTACCCGCGGCGACCGTGCTGTCGGGTGAGGCGCCCTGGGTGACAGTGGACGGCGCCGTGTCCAATGATATTTTCTACACTGACCATGCGCCGCTGCGCCTCAACGAACTGCAGGTGCTGGCGCCGGATGGCAGTGCGGTTGAGGCACAAAACCCCCACACCGGTAAGCACCGCAGCAGTTTTGATCTGCAGTTAACGCAGGAAGGCACTTACAAAATTGCCATTGCCAGTAGCGGCCTGCGGGCGCGCTGGGAAACTGCCGATGGTAAGCGCGGTGGCTGGCCGGGTCGTGGCCCCAATGCCACCAACGCGCCCTTTGAAAAAGCGGTGCCTAAAGATGCCAAAAATCTTGAGGTAAGCTATTCGTCTCGCCGGATCGAAACCTTTATCACGGCGGGGCAGCCCTCGACCAAGGTGTTTACCCCAACCGGCCAGGGCTTGGAAATGCAGCCCATCACCCATCCCAATGACCTGTTTGCCGGTGAGCCAGCCAAGTTCACCTTCTTGATCGACGGCAAACCGGCGGCGGGCACCAAGGTGACGTTGATTGTTGACGGCATGCGTTACCGCAATAGCCAAAACGCCATTGAGCTGACCGCCGATGACAAAGGCGTGGTCAGCGTGACCTGGCCGGAGGCGGGGCGTTATTGGCTTGAGGCCGAGTATCAGGACAACAAAGCAAAAGCGCCCGCCACTACCCGTCAGGGCGGCTACGTGGCCACGCTCGAAGTGCTGCCCCTGTAAGGCTTGTTGAGCGAGACCGGTGATTCTCTGGCACAAACTGCTGGTCACGCTGTTGGCATTGTCCGCTTATGGCGGGCTGTGCTGGCATAGTTGGCGACAGTACCGTAGGCATAACCCAGCGGTTAGTGTGGGTGCTGGCGAGCTGCTGGTCGCCTATGCCAGCCAGAGCGGCACCGCCCAGGCACTGGCTGAGCAGGTGTGCGGCGCATTGGCGCCGGGCGCCCGCGCCCAGCCGTTGAGTCAGCTTGCTGACGGCAGTCTGGCCGCGGCCAAGCGTGCGGTATTTGTGGTCAGCACTTACGGTGATGGCGAGGCGCCAGACAATGGTCAGCGTTTTGAACGGCGCTGGCTCAAAGGACAGCCCCCGCGGCTTGATCATCTGCAGATTGCGGTACTGGCGCTGGGGGATAGCAGTTACCCCGATTATTGCGCCTTTGGTCGTCGGCTGGAGTTGGGCTTGCAGGCGCTGGGCGCCGGCCTGTGGCAACCTCGCCTGGAACTGGATGCCGCGCTTACGGGCGGGCAGCAAGCGGTCGATTCGGCGGTCGTTCATAAATGGCTGCAAACGCTTGCCGGCGCAGGTGTCGCGATGCCGGTCCTGAGGGCCGTTGGCTCCTCCGCCCCAGAAACCCGCTGGACCTTGATTGCGCGGGAACATCTGAATTCGCAGAGCGAATCCCCGGGCCTCTTTCGACTGAGGTTTGCGCCTGATGAGTCTTCTGCGCTTGCGTGGCGGGCGGGCGATATTGCCGAGCTGTGGCCCCGCAACAGTGCGGCGCAATGTCGGCAGTTTCTGGACGCTCTGGCAGAGCGCGGTGTGCTTGACGATGAGGGTGCCCAATTGATCCCGGAATTACAGAGCCGACAGCTACCGGCAGTCGCGAGCCTCAACATTGATGTTGCTGAGTCCATTTGCCAGAACAGTGACTGTTATTCGCCTCAAGCGCCCTGCATTGAGGGTAAGCCGGTTTCGGACTGGGTTTTGTCACTACCGCGCCTTGGCAAGCGTGAGTACTCCATTGCTTCAATTCCGGAGACGGGCCATCTCGATATTGTGCTGCGTCAGCGGCAAGACAAAGATGGTCGGCTGGGGTTGGCATCGGGCTGGTTGTGCAACGCGCTCGTGCTGGGGGAGTCGGTTGAGCTGCGTGTGCGCAACAACCGCCAGTTTCATCTCGCACACGGAAAGTCGCCGCTGATTTTAATCGGTAGTGGCTCTGGCCTGGCAGGCCTCTGGAGTCATCTGCTGGACCGCCGCCGCCAGGGCCAGCGAGAGAATTGGCTGATATTCGGCGAGCGCCACCCGGAGCACGACGCGGTTTACCGCGACGACATTATGGAGCTGCAGCGAGCCGGATTTTTGCCGAAACTGGATCGGGTGTTTTCGCAGTGTCCTTCCCGGCCTGCCTACGTGCAAGCGGTGCTATCTGCCGAAGCCGAAACCCTAAAAAGCTGGGTGGCCGAGGGTGCCAGCATTCTGGTGTGCGGTAGTCGCCAGGGCATGGGGGCCGCGGTGGATGAAACCCTGCGAGCACTGCTCGGCAACGGGGTGGTGGATCTGCTCGGTATGCACGGCCGCTACTTACGAGATGTTTATTAGAGGCTGTTTTGTTCCATGCTGCTAACGAGGCTGATGGACTATTGCTTCTACTGTTGTCTCTCCACGGCAATGAGCTGGCTAGGTTTTGTGGTGCGCTCACTGGCGCAACCGCTGCAGCTATTGCAGCCACTTGAGCAGTCAGCCTGGCCACCGCTTTGCCTGTTCAGGCGAATCCCCACTGCAGCCATCCAGCCCCCACGGCGAATTAAGATGTCGGCCACTCGCTGAACCTGCGCGCCGCTCCAGTCGCCGAAAAAATGCCGGATAAAAATGGCGACGCTGGTGAGAATGACGGCTGCCAGAATCAGGTTGTGGCCGAGTGAAGTCATCGGATTTCTTCCTAGGGCCAAATCAATTGGCTGAGTTGAAATACCGCCAGGGCGCTGAAATAGGCTAGGCCAAACAGGTAGCCCGTTGCGATCCCCATCATCCGCCAGGAGTTGGTTTCTCTGCGAATGACCGCCAGGGTAGAAATGCACTGGGGCGCAAAAACGAACCAGGTGAGCAGCGATAGCGCGGTAGGCAGTGACCATTGTTGGGCGATCAGTTGGCCGAGCTGATGGCTGATCGCATCTTCGCTGCCCGACATGGCGTAGACCGTGCCGAGGGCCGACACGGCCACCTCCCGAGCGGCCATGCCGGGGATAAGCGCAATACAGATCTGCCAATTAAAGCCGATGGGCTCAAACACGGACGACAGCAAATGGCCAAGTCGCCCGGCAATGCTGTAGTCGATGGCTGCCCCGGTGTAGCCTTCAGGCGCGCCTGGGAAGGTGCAAAACAGCCACAGCAAAACGGTGAGCGAGAAAATAATGCCGCCCACCCGGCGCAGAAATATCTTTGCCCGCTGGAGCAAACCCATCGCCAGGTCTCGGGGGTGGGGCAAGCGGTAGGCGGGCAGTTCCATTAATAGCGCATGGTCTTGCTTGTCGCGCTGCAACCACTTCATAACGTAGGCCACCAGCATCGCGCTCAGAATACCGCTGAAATACAGGGCAAACAGCACTAGGCCCTGCAGGTTGAAACCGCCCAGCACCGTGGTCGCTGGAACAAAGGCAGCAATGAGCAGGGTGTAGACCGGGAGTCGTGCGGAACAGGTCATTAATGGCGCAACGAGAATCGTGGTGAGTCGATCCCGCGGGTCTTGAATACTGCGCGCCGCCATAATGCCCGGCACCGCGCAGGCGAAGCTGGACAGCAGGGGGATAAACGCACGACCGCTGAGCCCGGCCCGGAACATCAGCCGGTCAAGTAGGTAGGCGGCCCGGGGCAGGTAGCCGGACTGCTCGAGTAACAGAATAAAAAAGAACAAGATCAGAATTTGGGGCAGGAACACCAGCACGTTGCCAAGCCCGGCAAACACGCCGTCTTTCAACAAGCTGTGTAGCGCCGAGCCCTCGGGCAGCGGCGCAATGACGAGCTGTCCCAGGGCTTCTACGCCAGCGACGATGCCATCCATCAAGGGCGCTGCCCAGGCGAAAACCGCCTGAAACATGAAGAACAGCACCGCCGCCAGAGTGGCCATGCCCAGCACCGGGTGCAGTACCAGCGCGTCGAGTTTGTCATCAAAGCGGGTGCTCTGGCCGCGCAGGGTGACCGCGTGCGCAAGGATGTGGTCAATCTGCCGGTAGCGCGCCTCGATATTGCCCTCGCCTTTGTTCTCGGGCGTGCGCCATGTTTGCTGTTCAAATGCATCAAGCAGCGCATTGGCGCCGTCGCGCTTGATTGCAACGGTTTCGACCACGGGCACACCCAGTTGATCAGCCAGCGCCGCATAGTCGACTTCGATACCTTGCCGCCGGGCGGCATCCGCCATGTTCAGCGCGACGACCATGGGTCTATTCAGCGACATCAGTTCCAGCACAAAGCGCAGGTGCAAACGCAGGTTGCTGGCATCCACCACACATACCAGAACCTCGGGCGCGGCCTCGCCGGGGTGCTTGCCCTGCAGCACGTCCCGGGTGACCGCCTCATCGGGGCTGGTGGCATCCAGGCTGTAGGCGCCGGGCAAGTCGAGAATGCGATAGCGCTGGCCCGAGGGAGAAAGGCACACCCCCTCCTTGCGCTCCACCGTTACCCCGGCGTAGTTGGCGACTTTTTGTTTGCTGCCGGTGAGCAAATTGAATAGCGCCGTCTTGCCGCAGTTGGGATTTCCCACTAAAGCCAGTCTCGGTGGGGTGGCCTGGCTGCCGTTTCGCACTCGGTATTCCATCAGTATGCCGCCTGCAGTGTGACCCGAGCAGCCTCGTGTTTGCGCAGGGCAAAGCGGGTATTGCCCAGGTGCACCACCAGAGTGTGGCCGCCCCAGAAACTGCGGGTCACCACCCGCACTTGGGCGCCGGCAATAAAGCCCAGCTCCCGCATACGGTGGGCGATGGGGTCTTGAGCATGGGCGTCAACCACCGACAACACCGTGGCGTTGGTCCCTTTTTTTAGATCGGAGAGGGTCATGAGTTACGGGTATTAAAGAGATTGATTCGCATTATCCGTCTTGTCAGACCGGAATGCTATGGGAGAGGTTCAGTACAGGTTGCCGCTATTTCAGCTTCGGGCGAAAAGTAAATTAAGAGAGACCGTTGTTTTAATGTCGATATCATCGACATGTTGGCTGCACGTGTTTAGAAAACGGGGAATTTCGTACATGCGGTGGGGTGAAGCATTGATGGGGGGATCTGGTAGAGGTGCTCAATCGGGGCTTCCGATTGCCGGTGAGCCTGTCAACCAAACCCCGGTGTTGGGGGTGACGCGACCGCCCCCGCTATCAACAAAATAAAATGGAACAGACTGCCCCTTCATTCCCAGGTTTTGGTGAATCTCAAAGTGGAGGTGCGGTCCGCTGCTAAAGCCCGTGTTACCTGATCGCCCTATAACTTGCCCTCGCTTCACAGCCTGACCAGCGCCAACGGGGATGCTTTCCAGCTGCAGATGAGCGTAGATCGCGATTGTGCCGTCGCGGTGCAAAATCATGATCTGATTGGCCTTGTTGCGAAATTTATCCTGATAGCCCCCGATATCGAAGTCCTGGTTCACCGACATGACCATCCCGTCTCTGACCGCGAGAATGGGTGTGCCCACGGGCAGCGATATATCAACCGCATAGCGATTTTCTTCGCCCTTATGGCTCCGCTGTCCGTTGAAGCCTTGGGATACTCTGAATTTTCTGCCCTCGGGGAATGGCTGCCCGTAGGCGAATAGCACATCTGGCTCGGAGGTGGGGTCGCCAATGACTTTTCTGAGCAGCGTCTGGTAGTTCCAGCCATGTTCTCGCAGTGCCTTGATACCCAAAACGAAGGATTCTCCTCTGGGGGGTACCGTCATTCGCACAACGCGTCGAGGATAGATACTGACATTCTCCTGCTTGGTCACCGAGAACTCGATCTCGACGGGACCATAGTATTCATTTACCACGTAGAACCTTGGGTGCAGTTTGCTGCCTCGGTTGACCGCACGGATCAGCTTCTTTGGTTCACTAACAGTGAGTTGCTGTTGCTGTACGTTTTCTCGATTAACGGGTTTTTGGTCAGTGAAATGCCACTGGCCGTTCTCGTCTTGGTATTTGTAGAGCTGTTTGGCAGCCAGTTGACTGCTGGTGAGCACGATAAATAAAAAAATGGCGATCCTGGCCAAAATTAGGTGCTCCTCAAGGGGGGGTAATAATTAATGGCATGGCGAGCATTTATTGCGTATCGACGTCATTGGAGCTGAAACGGTTAGCCGTATTCCGCAAACAGATATCGGACTTGCTCTCGGAATTGGGTGCCGAATAGCTGATGGCTTTTGAAGTCGTGGCGCAGTCGCCCTGCAATAATGCAGGGTGAAATTTTGAGTGTATCTGCAAGGCCTTTTACCTCGTCGGCAGATGAGAATCCGTGAAGTGCAGTTTTGCTGATGGGAATCAGTGTGCTTTCTGCCAATTTGTCTGCTTCTACTTCTTGCTGATCGTCGCTGGTCGCGTCCAGATCGTCGATAAACCAGCCATTTTCGCCATCCAAATGCAAAGAGATATGAGCCAGCTCGTGGAGTAGGGTAAACCAGAAGTTATCCAGTCGGTCATAGCGAAGGGTCAGTGCGATAATGGGGTTTCCTTCGGGGCAGGTGCATACGGCGCCATCCATGTAGGTTTTCGGCAGGTGTGGCTCTACGATCAGGTAGATACCGTGTTGGGCCAGTCGCTCCCGGGCTAATGCGGGGCCATTTTCAGCGCTTGAAAGCTGGGCTATGTCTACCATCAGTTTTTCGGTGACGACGCCCTTTCTATACTCAGTCGGGAGTGTGATGGCTGAAGCCTTCTGCATTACACGAACTTGCCAGGCCCATAATGCGTAGGCATCGGTTACTTTTTTGCTGGCGCGAAGGCGCGCACTGCTGCGCAACAATGTTGGACGAAGAGACCTTCCACCGGGGATGGAGTCCAGGAAGCTAGACAGCCATTCTTCCGCATATTCCCTCAGCTCTTTGGGAGTGCCGCTGAAGTTCGGGAAATAACCGCGCTTGCGCATTTCGTTCAATGGAAAAGACCGCCAATCAATCTCCGCGCTAACAGCCGCTTTTTGCGCAGGCTCTCGAATCAACACCTCGGCGGGAATTTTTAATCCTTCATTTAATCGACGGATCATATTGAGACTGAGTTTTCGCGTTCCATTGAGGACTTCACTGACTTTTGACGCTGAGCCGATGTAGGGGATCAGGTCCTTTGCCTTTAATCCCAGCTGGTCCATGCGGAATTCAATGGCCGCAATGGGGTCGGGCAGGTCAATAGGGAAATGCTGTTCTTCATAGTGCTCGATAAGCACGGACAGCACTTCTAGCTCCTCGGCTTCAGCACTATTCTCCTGAGGGTCCGCTTCCATAAGATAGTCAAGGCGCGCCAAAGCTTGCTGGTGGGTAGCATCATCGCGGATCAATTTAATATGGTTCATGACAGTCCCTCCCTAGAATTGTCGTTTGTCGTACTCTGCATGGGTCATTACGTCTTCAATCACTACGATGCCGTTTTGGTAGCGCACTTTAACCACAAGCCGATAGTGGTTGCCTTTTATATTGAAGATCACTCTGTTGACCGATAGAAAATCAGCACTTCTGTACCGACTTTTAATATCGTGGGTGGTCTTCCAATCAGCCTTTTCGGCCTCTTGAAACCAAGACTCCAGGGCACCTTTTGCATTGGCATGTTTGTTATAGAATTTAACCAGCTTGTCTCGTCCTAAGACTCTCATGACTGTCCTTGGTTCCCAATTTGGGAATTATACTTATAATTCCCAAATTGGGAACTTTGTTGGGTGTGAAAATTTGCCTCTTTCCATTGTGGGCTGGTTAATTGTCCAGGTAGGCTTTGTCCAGCAGTGATTTCGCCTTTTCCCAATCAGAAAAATCGCGGATATTCACCTCCAGGTTGCCGGTGCCCCAATGGCCAATATGGGTGACATCGCGGCTGAAATCGTTTTCTTCCCCTAACTCTCCTGGCAGTTTCAGGTAAAGCTGCAGACGGGCATCCTTGCCGGGTTGCACCACAATTGACGCGAAGTTGCGGATACGCTTGAAGGCGGTGTAGAGCTTGAGTTCCTTGCGTTGCACCTCGTCACCCAATTGGTCGGCATAGGCACATACCGTTTCATAGAGTTCGACCAGCTCAGGCGAAGCGTCTGCCAATCTGTCCTGCTGGCTTTTATCTTTGCCGGCTGTTTTCGCCGCCTTGGTGGGTTGGCTGCTGGATTGACTTGTGGGTTTCGCTGGGATTGCGTTGGCTGTCTGGACATTCACCAGTTCCAGCAGCAATAGCTCATCGCCGAAGTAGCGGTAGCGCATCAGCTCGATATTGCGGTTAATCTGCTGCACGGCGTGTTCGTCATAGCGGTTAAAGTCGGCGGCGATGCAAATCAGCCGGGTACCGCTCCATTCAATATTGTCGGCATCCTCCTTGCCGATCTTCTCCATCACCAGCCAGCGAAACTCGGCCTGGTGGTCCAGCAGCCAATCCAGGTAGAACAGGCCCTGATTGATCACGTTTTCATTGCTGTGGCGTTTGTACTCGACAATGACCGGGCAGCCGTTTTCGTCCAGACCCAGGGAGTCGATACGGCCCTTGTGGGTTTTGCCGGTGGCATACTCCGAGGCCAGGTACCGCACCCCCAGCAGGGTGGCCATATTGGCTTCGACGTGATTTTGCAGGTGCTTTTCCAGTTGGGCGCTTTGGCCGCTTATCTCACTGGCGACATTGTCGTTTAGGCGGAACAGTTTGATATCACTCATATTTTTCCTTTAACGACTGGCTGGGCTTGTCATTTGTTTCGGTTTTTTGGGGTTGACCTTGAAAGTCTGTTTACCTATCATTCGCTGCAAATGGATTGGGGGTTCCCGGTCGGCGTCGCAGCCTCGGTGAGTATCATCGGGGCTTTTCGCTTTCTGGGCTGGGGAAAATCTTCAGCCCATAGCCCTCAAATTCTGTCCCGACACAAGCGCGTCCCCCAGCACAGTAGAATTTCCGCTTCAGCACCTCGAAGGCTCGGTTGTCCTGCTCCGGTTTTAAAACGCTCAGTCCGATTGGTCTTGCAACCAGGTCAGCCAGCTGTAGCCCAGATGACATGGCTTTTTTATCTGAAAAGCGGATATCGAAAGGGAGTTGGTGGGAAAGCCGGTTCGCGCCATCGCATATGCGGCGAAACTCCAACTCTAGCTCGTCATCTTCTTTCTTGCCGCGACACTCAACCACCACATGCGTCAGTTTTTCATGCTGTTCCTTTTCCTGGAGAAACTCAAAAAGGGTCTCCAGGCAAAAGCCCAGCGCAATATGGTAGGGGTTGGAGGTGGCATCGGCGTGGCCCTTTAGTTGACGCTTGTCGATAACGCAGCTGATTAGTATGAAATTGCTGAGTTCAATGATTTGGGTCAGCTCGTCCATGAACGCAAACTTTTCTTCCCGGCTGCGGAATATGTTGAATTCCCCCTTCTCTTTGCGAATCTCATTTTCGTGAAGTACGACCTGATCATGGCCAAAATGATTGAACTTGAATTTCTCCAAAGCTGAAACGACCTGTTCGCTGTAATGTCGCTTATGGAAAACGCACAGAGCCAAGACGAATAGTGGATAGTTGGCATCGATGGTTTGCATGCCGTGATCGCCGCTCTCATCAACATAGACGATGTATTTACTGTAGCGTGACGCTGTTTGCTGCTCCGCCTCTTCGGTCTTCCCGTCGATTACTGGGCTTGCATGCTCAATGATTCCGCTTGGCTCCAAATCAAAGAGAGGGAGCTGTTGCTCGTCTTCGTCAGTCATCGCGCTTTTTCTCGGGTTTTCTTGGCCGGTTTGGCGGCGGCGCGCTCGGCTTTGATGCGGGCCAGCAGGGCCCCGGCGGAGTTGTCGCCGCTGATCAGCTCGGGATTGTCCTTGCGCCATTGCTCGGTGAGTTCGCCCTTAAAGGCTTTGGCGAGGATGGCCTGGGTGAGTTGGTTGACCCGGGCCTGGGCGTTTTTGACTTGTTGTTCGATTTGGTCGGCGTGGGTGAAGAGGTGGTTTACGCGGTGGACTATTTCGGTTTGTTCTTCTGTCGAGGGAAGAGTGATTTCCATTTCTTTGAGGTCTTTCCCTGATATTCCCTTTTGTCCTGAAGTCGATTTTATTAAAGATAGAATGTATGTTCTTGCAAGGTGGCTAGCGGAAAATATTTCAAGATATCCAGGTAGTATTTTTTTGGGATCGGTGCGAACCCTTATCAGCTTGTCTGGGTAGAGCAGTGTCTCATGCAGTAATGTATTGATTCGTCCGCAGACGCCAACAAAATCAGCACTCCCGTTATACCTCGTAAACAACAAATCATCAGTAATAAGTGAATAACGTTTTCTGTTGTCTTCATTCACCTCCAAATGTCGTATGTCGTCCTGATCAACGATAAATGACCTTACTGAACTAATCCTAAGAATTGGGTATCCAGATCGCTTTTCATTGGGCTTAGGAGATAACCCGTTTCTCATTTCCGTGATCAGGTTGCCCAATTTCTCGACATCAAATTCGGGTGGGTTATTGCTTTGTACTCGCCACTCCTCCGTCAACTTCCCGCTCACCGCCGCAGCAAGGACGGATTGGCGGAAGCGTTTTAGAATGGCGGGGATGGCGTCGAGGCGGGCTTTCAGTGTGTCGACCTGAGCCAGCAGTTCGTCGAGTTTGTCGGCGATGATTTTCTGTTCGGCTAGAGGGGGGAGGGGGACATTAAATCCTTTTAGATCCTCTTTGTTGAAACCGTTTTGCGCTGATCTCGAGAGTAGCGCTAGCTCGTTCTGAAATATATGTGATTCGAGATAACGTCTTGTGTAACTCCGATACATTTTTTCTGGAGCTATAACTTTGGCGAGTGCTACGTTGTATGCGCCTGTCATTCCAGTGCAAATTCGGCCCAAGGAAGCACCGTATCGACCTATAAGCAAATCAGTCTTTTCGCATGTTTTGAGCTTTTTTGATAGGGGCACGTAGGTCGGAACTGGCTTTCGACCAAAATCCCTGATTTGTAAAAGTTGGATGTACCCGTCTTCAGGCTCATAAATGAACTCAGATTTTGGTGGTTGTGTCCCGCCCTGGATGTCATAAATTTCTGTGAAGGCTGAAATTGTCCAATTAACTGGCAGTTCTGGATTCCCGCTTTCGCGGGAATGACGATTGGGAATAGCTGCAGTTGCGGCATAGCTTGCATTTACCTCAGCAACGTTATCTTGGGAATTGGCGTTACTCATTAAACCGACTCACTCCCCACACCCAATACCGCTTCCAGTAATTTCTTCTGACTATCGGCTTCATCATTTGCCCCCAAGGCCCGCATCAAGCCATCAATTTCCCGCAGGGCTTCGGTGAGTTCTGACATGGCCTCGGCGGCGAGAATTTCCGGTTCCGGCAGGTTGGCGGCATCGACGCTGTCGGCGTCTTTTAGCCAGCTGATGTCGAGGGAGTCGCCTTTGGTGTCGCGTATCCAGTCGCGGGTGAAGACCCGCCAGCGGCTGTTTTCCAGTTCTTGGTTTGAGCTTGCGGCTGCTTCAGTGGTGGTGTCCTTGGCGTTGAAGTTCCAGTCGCCCTCCACTCGGCCGAAAATTGCTCCTGCATTTTCGGCACTTCCGCCATCCCTGGCGGTCGCCCTCTTGTTCTGTCCGGTGTAGCAGTCTTCGAAGGGGGCGAGGTGTTGCTCACCAAAAGGCGTGCGTTTACCGAAGCTGGGCATATTGGTGCGCAGGTCGTAGACCCAGACCTGTTCGGTGCAGTTTTCTTCCTGAAGCTTGTCCTTGGGGTGGCCCTTGGTGAAAAACAGCACATTGGTCTTCACACCTTGAGCGTAGAAGATGCCGGTGGGCAGGCGCAGGATGGTGTGGAGATTGCACTTGTGCATTAAGTCCCGGCGTACCTCGGTGCCCACACCGGCTTCAAACAGCACGTTATCGGGCAGCACCACGGCGGCGCGGCCACCGGATTTGAGGTTGCGGTAGATATGCTGCAAAAAGGCTAATTGTTTGTTGCTGGTTTTATAGGTGAGGTCGTCCCGGGTGATGCTGGCTTCACCGCCTTTGCTGGTGCCAAAGGGCGGGTTGGCCAGAATCACATCGGCTTTGCTTAAACCCTGGCCTACCATGCCCAGGGCGTTACCCAAGTGGACCACCCCTTCGTCGCCGCCTTCCATGCCGTGGAGCAGGCAGTTCATTAGCGCCAGGCGGCGGGTGCCGGGGACCAGCTCTACGCCGATAAAGGCCTTGTTGCGCTGAAAGCTTTGGGCCTTGGCATCCAGATCAAACAGCTCGTCGGTGTGCCGCTTGATATAGTCGTCAGCGGCGATCAAAAAGCCGGCCGTACCCGCTGCCGGGTCCTGAATCACTTCACCGGGCTGGGGGGCAATGCAGCGGACCATGGAGTTGATCAGCGCCCGGGGGGTGAAGTATTGCCCGGCGCCGGATTTGGTCTCACTGGCGTTTTTCTCCAGCAGGCCCTCGTACAAATCCCCCAGGCCGTCTTTTTGGGCGCTGTACCAGTCGATCTGGTCCAGGGCTCGCACCAGTTGTTCCAGGTGACGGGGTTCCCGCAGCCGGGTTTGGGCGTCGGCGTACACGGCGGAAATCAGTTTGTCGTTGTGCAGGGGCTGGCCGTTGGCATCTTTACCAGAGGACAGCGCCAGCAGAATGCGCTTGTAGTCGTCTAGCAGGGTAAGGCCGGATTTGCTGTTGAGGTCGGTCCAGCGGCAGCCCTCGGGCAGGGGGTGCTTTTTGAGAATGCCAGACTCGGTGTTCTCATGGACCATTTTCATAAACAGCAGCATCACCAGCTCGGTGACGTAGTCGCTGTAGTTAATGCCGTCGTCCCGGAGTACGTCGCAGAGGTTCCAGAGTTTTTGGACGATGTCGTTGTGGGTCATGGTTTGGGGTAGTCCTGTATGGCGTTGCTATCGTGGCTGTAGAGCGTCACTAATTTTGAGTGGATAAAGAGCTTTTCCTTGCCGACTTGGCGCTCTTCCAATACGCCGATATCGCAGAGCTGCTTGAGGTAACTGGAGGCGGTTTGGCGCTTGGCTATATTGGCATCGACCAGGTTGTTTATGCGGCAATAGGGTTGTTGAAAAATCAGCTGGACTAATTCGAAGCTGTAAATCTTTGGTAGCTGGGTTTGTACATGGTAGCTGGTTAGCTCAATAAGCTGCCGGGTTGCCGCGATTTTGGCGCTGGTCCATTTTGCGGTCTCTCGCACGGCGGCGAGCATGTAAAGAATCCAGTTCTGCCAGTCTTGTTCCCGGGTGACGCCCAGGAGTAGCCGGTAGTAGTCCGCCTTGTTCTGCACAATGTAGCGGCTCAAATACAGGATGGGTAAGCTGAGGAGGCCCTGCTGAATGAGATAAAGAATATTGAGCACTCGCCCGGTGCGACCGTTTCCATCGGTGAAGGGGTGGATTGCTTCAAATTGGTAATGGGCTATGGCCATCTTTATCAGCGGGTCGAGGCCATCGTCGGCATGGAGGAATTGCTCCCAGTTGCTCAGCAGGGTCTGCAGTTGAGCTTCTCCCTCGGGGGGCGTGTAAATGATTTCGCCGCTTGCCGGGTTCATCAATTTGGTGCCCGGTACACGGCGTACCTGCATGTTCACCGACTTGATTGTGCTGCAAATTTCGATGGCAGTATTGGTGGTTAGCGGTCGCTCACTTAACTTTCTAAAGCCGGTAGACAGTGCCCGGCGATAGCGCAGGGCTTCGCGAGTAGCAGGGTCGGCGCTGTCATCTTCGTTGGCGTACTGGAATAGCTTGTCGGTGGTGGTGACGATGTTCTCTATCTCGGAGGAGTCTTTTGCTTCTAGCAGTGGCAGCAGATTGATTAACAGGCCTTGATTGGGTAATAGCTCCCCAGCCTGTTTTAGCTCTGCCAGCGCGGCGCGAGCGGGTATACAGGCCTTGAGTACGGCAACGCTTTCTGTGTGTTCCACCGAGGGGGGGAGGGGTGGCAGGGCATTGTATGGGTGATCGGCGCGCCATGTCATGTTTATATTTCCTGATTTTTTCAACACATTGTCAGCTTATGTCGATGCCATCGACATGACAAGTGAACATGCTTAAAAAAGCCAAAAATTTATACATGAGGATGAGGTCGTGTATAAAAAATTGCGATTTCTATGCATGTGGGCATTCAAGACGCCTCCCACAGGCTGTCGTTGATCGCCTCAAGCACATTGTCCAGCTGATCCCCCAGGATTTTATCCAGCTGCCTGGCGCCACCGGTAAAGGCGGGTAGTTGGTTGATGGTGTCCTGGTCGATAACCACTTCATGGGTAAGTTGCTTGCCAAGGCGCTCAAGCCATTTGCGCTGGACGGGGCTCCAGTTGTGGCTGCTGAGAATGTTCTGTAGGGCGGTGTGTACCCGCTGCTCAAACGGAATCATCGCCTCGCCCAGGGCGGCCCGGCGGATATGGCCGAGAATGCTGGCGGCAATATCCTGGTTGGTTTGCTGGCGCCAGGCGCTGCGCAGGCTGGCCTCGGTGTAGCCGTTGTTATCCAGTAATAGGCGGATTTCTTTGAGCTGTTCCCGTGTCAGGTCTCTTGGCCGGGTGACCACGGCGCTGAGGGCGGCGGACTGGTTTAACTCCCGACGGATAAAGTCATTGAAGCTGTCCAGATAGTCTTCTGGGCGTTTGTGCTTGCCGTAGTTTTGCTCCCGCACCATAAACTCGTCTTCATGCTCGGAGATTACCGGCATGCGCTCGCTGCCCAGCAGTTGTTTGACCTGGGCGAGCTGATTCAGAAAGCCACTGTGTTGGTTGAGAAAATTGGCGGCCTGGCGCGGGCCAAGGGTGTGAAGGTGCTGGTGCAGTTTTGCGGGCTCGACGCCCCAGCTATATTGCAGCTCTTCAAGTTTGGCTTTGACCTTGGGGTTGCTGTCGGCTTTGCTACTGGCCTTGCGAAGCACCTGCATCACCCTTTGCCCCAATTGGCTCAGCGCCACATCGGCCTGGCTTTGCTCCGGGGTATCGCCGGGGGCGTTCAATCCGGCTTCTAGTTTGGTGGGGTCGGTGAGTTCCTCGCAGAGCTGCTCCAGGCTGATGTTGGGGTTTTTCACCAGGGGCTTCATGGTGGAAACGGCTTCTAGCGCGGCGTAGATATCCACTGGGTCGTAAATGCGGAAAACGGTCTTGCCGATTTCATCGCAGCGGCGGGTGGCACGGCCAATCATCTGCTCATAAAGAATCCGTGAGCGTACCCGGCGCAAGAACACCAAGTGAGCGATTTTGGGTACGTCGATGCCGGTGGTAAGCAGGTCCACGGTAATGGCGATATTGGGGTAGCGTTCATTCTTGTAGCGGGCAATCAGCTGGCTGACCTTGTCGCTCTGGCCGGTGATCTTGGCCACCGCCGATTGTTTGTATTCACCGTTGTACACATCGACAAAGGCTTCATCCAGCAAGCGCTTGACCATATCGGCGTGGAGGTCGGTGGCGCAGAAGATCATGCTCTTCTCGTCGCCAAAGGGGTCCAGCTCCTGGGCCAGCTGTTGGCAGATGACCCGATTGAAATTCTCGTTGATCACCCGCTTGTTGAAGGCTTCCACTTCAAAGCCCAGGTCGTCTTCCAGTTCTGATGATTCCACCTCGCCGGTGGCGGTGTTGATGGCCTGCACCAGCTCGCCTTTTACAAAGGTGATGCCATTTTGGGTGAGCAGGGTTTCGTAGCGAATGGGTGGTTCGTGGTCGATCAGCCAGTCATCCGCCACGGCTTCCCGGTAGGAGTAGGTGTATACCGGTTTGCCGAAAATATCGCTGGTGTGCTTGGCGGGGGTGGCGGTGAGGCCGACCTTGACCGCGTCGAAGTAGTCCAGCACCCGGCGATAGCTGGACAGGTACTGGCTGGCATCCCGCACCGCCAGCTCGCCGTCGGTCATGTCTTGGTCGAGGGTGTAACCCCGGTGGGCCTCGTCCACAATAATGCAGTCGAATTGGTCTACGGGTGGCGGGGTATCGGCGTGGAATATCCGCTTGACCATAGACTGGACGGTGGCGACCTGCACCCGGGTTTCGGCCTCGGGGGCCATGTCGCCCAGCTCGTTGACGTTGTAGATTTTGGAGAGGGGCTGGTTCTGCTCCAGTTGGGCCTCATTAAAGGCATCTTGCGCCTGGGTGCCCAGGGCGCTGCGGTCCACCAGAAACAGAATGCGTTTGAAACGCTCGGCTTTAAGGAAGCGGTACATCAGGCCGATGATAGTGCGGGTTTTGCCGGTGCCGGTGGCCATGGCCAACAGGCATTCCCGCTGGTTGTTGGCGATGGCCGCTTCCACGGCCTTGATGGCTTTTTCCTGGTAGTCCCGCAGGCCGAGGTAGTCGAAGCCCTCGGTGCTGAGTTTTTGCTCCGCCTGCTGTCGGTCGCGGGTCAGTTTGTCGAGCAGGCCGTCGGGGCTGTGGAAGCCTTGCAGGGCGCCGCTGACGTTGCTCGACGCCCGCACATCCCGAAACCAGGTGCCGGATTGTTCCTCAAGTTGTTTGATGTAGTCCCGGCCATTGCAGGCATAGACGAAGGGGATTTGGTAGTGGCCGTCGGCATCGTCGGGCCAGGCAATGGTTAGTCCCTGATACTGCCAAGCGGGCGTGTATTCGGCGGCGGGCTTGAAGCCTTTGGCGTAGCGCTCAGCTTGAGGGATCATTCCCGCTACGTTCTTGTTTTCCCGCTTGGCTTCTACCACGGCGATCGGAACGAGCCCGGCAAATAATACGTAATCGGCGGGGCCGGTAGCGGTGGGCCATTCGGCAATTGCCTTGTTTTTGCCTTTTTCGGGGCGAGTGCCGGATTTGTAGGTGAGGGCCTGAGTGTCGGCCTCCCAGCCTGCATCCTGCAGCATCTGATCAATAAATACGCGGGTCAGTTCTTCGTCCAGCACGAGTGTAGCGCTGGCCTGCTGGGTCTGAGTGGCGACGGCGCTGCGCTGCAGGTCTGGTGGTGAGTTGCCCGCCGTGATCTGGGCTTTCAGGGCGGCAATCTGGGCCTCGAATTGTTGCTTCTGTTGGGCCAGCGCACGCTCGGCATCCTTTGCCTGCTGCTCAAACTTCCGGGCTTCCTGATCCATCAGTTCGGCCAGTTGCTGGTATTCCTCTCGCTCCTGGGCAAGCAGACTATCGCGTTGTTGGGCGAGCCCTTCCTGCTCGCTGTGGCTTTGAAGCTCGGCGTTGAGCTGGTCAATCTGAGTTTGCAGGTCCCGCAGCTTCTGGCTTGGATCGGTCGGCGGAGCAAAGGGACCAGGCTTGAACGCACTGCCCTGTTTACCAAATGAGCGATGAAACCAGACCGCCAGCGCGCGGGCCGCTTTGAGGCCGAGCATGGCCTCCCGGTGTTGGGTTTGGAATTCGTGGGTGGCTTTGTTGCCCTCAATGCGCAGGGTGTGGAGCAGGTTGCGGATTTCGGCGTCCAGGCCAATCTCGCGGCTGAGGCGGCCCAGCAAGTCGGCCTGGCTGGTGGTGTTGTCAAACTCGATTCCGGCCCGCATGGCCAAATCCTGAGCCAGTGCCTCGCCAAATTGGCGCAGTTTAATCAGGGTGGTGTTGGGGTCAGAGTAGAACGCGTTCTCGGCCGAGGTGGTGAGTTGCAGCAGAATGCTTTGGTGTTCTTCTAGAAACCAGAAGTTGGACTTGTTGTTATCTTGGGCGTCGAGTGGCATCTGTCCCTCGGATTTAGCGTTATTTCGCTAGCGGTTCCTTTGCTCTTGGGACTATAGGGGAAAGGGATATCGGGTACAATCGAGTGCTTCAATGATGCAGTAGTGTTGGCACTGGCGCCAGCAAGTGAGATTGATGATGAACAGCGATTTCTTCGACAGAAAATTTAACGACAATGAGGCCGATGTTCTCGACGAGCTGGATCTGTCTACTGCTGTTCATCCCAACCGACGTTCAACTGAGGTGGTTCTCGCGCTACCCGCTGCCATGGTTGAGCGCCTCGATATCGAGGCCGAGCGGCTAGGTGTGACGCGAGAGAATCTTATCAAGCAATGGCTTGCGGAGAGGCTCGGGAGTACCTCGGGTCATAGCCGAGGCTACTAAACCGGTATGTGGGGATTGCTCGCCCTGGGGGATTTCACTCGGCACCTCCATGTGCCTCGCCCTTCGGGCGCCCTGGAGGGCGTGCAAAACGGCTGTCCTGCCGTTTTGTGAATCCGGCGTGTTTGCCTCAAAACCTGTCAATCGACCAATAAAAAACCCCAACCCTGTCGGGTTGAGGTTTTGTATTGGTGGAGCCGGCGGGATTGACTCGGGCTGCGCCCTCACCCTCTGGGTCGCCCTGCGGGCGCTGTCTCTGTTCGCTGCGCTCACTTCGGCTGAACCCGGGCGCGGGCTCTGCACCCAATCAACGCCAAAAATAAAAAAAGGCCACCACAGGGGTGACCTTTCTTTATTTGGTGGAGCCGGCGGGATTTGAACCCGCGTCCGCCAGTCCGCCACTCGGGGCTCTACATGCTTAGTTTCCGTTTATTGATTTAGCCGCAATCAGCCCAACGGTCAGGACGATATTGGCGATTCTGATTAGGAGTTTCGCGGATCTGTCTCAGACAAACTTCACCGCTAGCTTGTTCTATCTGACGGTCACTTCGCGTTTACAAGCATCCGCTAATGACCGCTAACGGGGGTTTAGGCCGCTAGAGCGTAGTTGTCGTCGTTGGCAACTATATCGTTTACAGCTTTGGATTAACGTGATTGGCTGCCATCACGGCATGCACCACAGAGCTTTGTTACCGGCGTCGAATCCAAATCGGCCCCAAAACAGCACTGTTTCGCTGGGGCTATTGTAGCGCGATGGCGGTGGTGCTGACTAGCCGCTCGCGCGGGTGGTGACGGCGTGGTCGTCGCTGACACGAATGGTCAACTTGATGTCGGTGCCTTTTTTCAGCAGCTCGACCTCTTCGTCGAGATCGGCGGCAACCAGGGGGTTGTCCTCCATCCAGCCCGCAGGGAGCGTAAGGGAGAGCTCGGTGCCGCTCTCGCAAGTGAGGGTGATGTCTTCACGCAGGGGGGCGGTTTGGCGCCGGCGGTAAAAAATGCAGGCGAGGCGCAACACACAGGCCAACAGCCAGTCGGGATTGACGCCATAGACCAGGGTGGAGGGGGGCTTCGGCTTGCGGCGGTGGTTCAATACCAGAAAGCTTAAGCGCGCCTGTTCCTGTCGTGAAAAGCCGGGCAGGTCGGCGTAGCTGAGGATGTAGCCGCCGTGTTTGTGGTAGCCGCCGTGGGCAATGGCCAAGCCGAGTTCGTGGAGCTGGGCGCTCCAGCGGAGCAGGTCGAGTGCTTCTTCTTCGGGGGTTTGGCAGTGAGGCTGGATGGTGGGGAACCAGCGCTCGCACAGGGCCGCGACCCGATCCCCTTGTTTGCCATCGATATGAAACTGGGCGATGAGTTTCTGGATGGTGTGGTCCCGGGTGTCGTTGCGGTGGTGCAGGCGCCCGGCCAGGTCATACACAATGCCTTCGCGTACGGCGAAGGTGGACACGTGCATGGCTTGAATGTCGAGTTCCTGGAACAGGGCATACAGCACCGAGAAACCGCCGGGAAAGACCTCATCCCGGTCATCGCTCAAGCCTACGATGTCGAGCTTGTTGACGTGGTCGACCTTGAGCATCTGTTCTTTGAGTGCATCCAGCCCTGCCTTGGTAATGTAGCCGGCGTCACTGAGCTTTTGCTCATCCATGATTTTGGCGATGGCGCGAATGGTGCCCGACGAGCCGACGGCTTCCTGCCATTGATCTTTGAATTGCTCGACATAGGGTGATATCAGGCGGCGACCCGCATTGACCGCCCGGCGAAAGCCCTTTTCGCTGATTTCCCCGCCGGGGAAGTAGCGCATGCTGAAGCTGACGCAGCCCATGGGCAAGCTTTCCAGCAAGCGGGGAACGTGGTTGCCGACCACAATTTCGGTTGAGCCGCCGCCGATGTCGGCAACCAGGCGACTGCGCTCGCCGGGGGCAAAATCCTTGGCAACGCCGAGGTAAACCAGGCGAGCCTCTTCAGTGCCCGAGATGATATTGATTGGCACACCCAGTATGGCCTCGGCCTGAGCCATAAAGTCGGCGGCATTGTTGGCGGCGCGCAGGGTGTTGGTGCCCACTACCCGGATGCGCTGTTTGGGAACGCCGCTGAGGCGGTTGGCCATTTTGGCCAGGCTATCCAGCGCCCGGCGCTGGGATTCTTCGCTGAGGTTGCCGTTATCGTCGAGGCCCCCGGCCAGTCTCACCATGTCCTTGTGACGATCAATCACTTTGAGATTGTCATCTTCAACGCTGGCGATCAGCAGGTGAAAGCTATTGGAGCCCAGGTCCAGGGCTGCGTACAACTCGCTGTTTTGGGCCATTTGTCGCGGCAATTCCCGTGTGGTTTTCTGTGGAGCGGTTCAGTGTAATGGCAGTGCTGCGCAAATGCGACTGCTGTAATATGTCATTAAAATGACATGGACTGCGGCTAGGCTATGCCGTTGTTTTTACAGAGCTAGGGGCTACTAATGACGGACGTCTCGACCGAGCAAACCTGGATTGCCAAGGAGCTGAGTTGGCTATCTTTTAACGAGCGGGTATTGCAGGAGGCGGCCGATCCTAAGGTGCCGGTGATTCAGCGAATTCGTTACCTGGGTATCTTCTCCAATAACCTGGACGAGTTTTTCCGCGTGCGGGTGGCCGATGTGCGCCGCCTGGCCGCCTTCTCTACCCCCTCCAAGCAGGAAGAGTACAAGCTGTTGCTGGAGGAAATTCGCCAGAACGTGCTCAAGCTGCAGCGCCGTTTTGACGGCACCTACAGTGCGCTGATGAAGGAATTGCAGCGCCGCAAAATTTATCTCGTTAACGAGAAGCAGCTCGATGATGCCCAGCGCGATTACGTAAAGCGCTATTTTTTCAGTTCTATTCAGCAGGAGCTGGAGCCGATCCTGCTGGACGATGTGCACCCCATTCCTGAAATGAGTGATGCGTCCATCTATCTGGCCATTCGCCTTGGATTTGAAGGGCAAACCCGCTTTGCCCTGCTCGAAGTGCCCACCGCTAGGCTAGATCGTTTTATCCGTATTCCCAGCCGCAAGGGTAAAAGAGGTAAGGTGCTGATCACTCTGGAGAACATCATTCGGGTGTGTTTGCAGGAAGTGTTTCGCGGCATCTTTCCGCTGGACAGCGCCGAAGCCTACACCATAAAGCTGACCCGGGACGCCGAGCTGGAATTGAGCGAAGAGCTGACCCAGACCTTTGTGGAAAAGATGGCCCAGAGTCTGAAGCGCCGAAAAAAGGGCGATCCGGTGCGCTTTGTTTACGACAGCGCCATGCCCAACGATTTGCTGGAATACCTGATCAAGCGGCTGGGCCTTGGTCGTCTCGACTCGATGATTCCCGGCGGTCGCTACCACAACTCCAAAGACTTTATGCGCTTTCCTAACCTGGGGCCGGCGTACCTGGAGCTCAAGCCGCTGCCCAATATTCCGCACCCCGATATTGCCAAGGCGGCGAATATTCTCAGCTGTATTCGGGAGCAGGATGTGCTGCTCTACTACCCCTATCACAGCTTTGATTACCTGACGGATTTTGTGAAAACAGCGGCAATCGACCCGGCGGTGAAGGACATCAAGGTGAGCTTGTACCGGGTTGCCTCTAACTCCCATGTGGTGGATGCATTGCTCAATGCGGTTGCCAATCACAAAGAAGTGACGGTGGTGGTGGAGCTGCAGGCCCGCTTTGACGAAGAGGCCAACATCGCGCTTTCCCAGCGTTTGACCGATGGTGGCGTTAACGTGATTCTTGGTGTGCCCGGCCTTAAGGTGCACGGCAAGTTGATTTGTATCACCCGCCAGGAAGGCACGGTTCAGCGGTACTACTCCCACGTGGGAACCGGCAACTTCAATGAAAAGACGGCGTCGCTCTACACCGATTTCAGCTTGCTGACCTACGATCAGGAGATTGGTGATGAGGTTGCCAAGGTCTTTGACTTTATTGAGTACACCTATAAGCGCCACCAATTTAAAAACCTGTGGGTGTCGCCGCTGAACACCCGGGAGAATCTGTTAGCCCTGGTGGATGGCGAGATCGCCAATGCCAACGAAGGCAAGCAGTGCGGTATTACCCTGAAGTGCAATAACCTGGTGGACAAAGAGTTAATTGATCGCCTTTATGCCGCTAGCGCTGCCGGTGTGCCCATCCGGATTATTGTGCGTGGCATGTGTTCGCTGGCTCCCGGTGTGCCCGGGCTGAGCGACAATATTGAGGCGATCAGTATTGTTGATCGCTACCTTGAACACCCGCGGGTATATGTTTTCCGTAATGGTGGCGAGCCGCGGTACTTTATTTCGTCGGCGGATTTGATGACGCGCAATATCGACTTCCGGGTGGAGGTCAGTTGCCCGGTCAACAGTAAGCCGCTGCAGAAGATGATTCAGAATATTCTGGATATTCAGTGGGCTGATAACGTCAAGGCGCGGATTGTGGATGCCACCATGAGCAATCACTTCCGTCCGCGGGCCAAGGGGGTGGCGATGATTCGGTCCCAGGAGCAGATTCACACGTACCTGTCGACAGGCAAATTGCCGCGTCTGCCCAAGCTGGATTACCGCTCTCGCAATGAGGCGCCGGTGAAGCGCCGCAAAAAAGCCAAGGGCGCTTAACCCGAGGCAAGTGCGCCGGGCGGGCTAGTGGTCCATGCGGCAAATAAGGTTACGCTCAGCCACAGCACAAGGGATTTTGGCAAGGCGCAGTCCGCAGGGAATGGCCCGGCCCTTTGCAAGGGCTGCAACGCAGTCCGAAATCCCTTGTGCTGCGGCCCTTCGGGAGTGTCTGTGCGGCCGCGACCCCGTGTTGTGTTCCTTGCTAAGGACCGGGCCATTAGCGGCGAAACCCGCCTTGGTTCGCACCCGCACAGACGCTCTGAGTGTGACCTTATTTGCCGCATGGACCACTAACTGTGGATGATCAGCAACTCGCCGCTGCCGGATTTGGGGTGATCGGTTGACCAGTCCAGCAACTCGGCGTTGAAGTTTTTCTGGCAGCGTTTGGCCAGTTTATGAAAGGGCGAGCGGCCCGGGTCGGCAATAATAATGGTGCCGACTTTCTGGTCTACTGCGCTTTCGATGACGCTGTACAGCGGTTTTACCAGCTTGTCCCAGAAGCAGATATCCCCGCCCAGCATCAACTTTTGCCCTTTGAGATCCTTCTTGGTGAGCTCTTGGTAAAGCGCGACCTTGGTGTTAATGCTGACCTCGTTCAGGGTGGCGTGGGCGTCCAGGTAGGGGAAGACATGCTTGTCGGCATCGACGGCGGTGACCCTGGCGCCAAACTTCTGGGCACAGAAAATACTCAAAATGCCCCAGCCACAGCCGATCTCGGTGATCTTACTGCCTTTCTTGGGCGGGTTTTTGAGCAGGTAATCCATAATCAGAAAGGACGATTCCCACACCTGGTAGCCGTGAATTTCTGGCTCCGGGAGCAGGCGCTTCATCCGGCGGATGAGTTTGTGGTTTTTCTTGAGGACCAGCAGGTCGTGGACGATGCGAATATCTTTTAGTGCCGGATGTGCGTCCATGGCGGAGACGGGGTTCCTTGCTCGGGTCGGGGGTTATCGGAAGTGTTTGGGGCGAAGCACTTCCACGAGTTTGGCGCAGTCGCCGCGCAGTTGATCCCAGTATTCTACATTGACCTGCAGTTCCAGAAAGGTGCAGGTGCCAACGTGGCCAACTTTGCCATCGCAGAGCTGGTCGGCGGCCTCAGCCAGGGCGGGGTTGTGACCAATGATTAATGCGTTTGGTTTGTCCTGGGGGAGGTCACGCAGCCAACGCAGCAGGTCGCCAGCGTCAAAGGTGTACAGGTCGTCGGCGAAGGCGACACTCGCCTGATCGAATACGTTTGATTCGGCCTGGAAGCGCGACAGGGTTTCTCTCGCTCGCACCGCCGGACTGCAATAGACCGTCGCAAATTGCCGTTGCTGTCGCTGCAGCTCAGCGGCGATCAATTGGGCATCGCGCTTGCCACGCTTCGCAAGGGGGCGCTCCTTGTCGCTGAGCGTTTCATCTTTCCAGTCGGATTTGGCGTGGCGAAGCAGGTACAGGGTTTTCATGGCGGTCGATATTGTTATTGGTTGTGTTGGCGCAAGATGCGCTGCTTCTGTCGGTCCCAGTCCCGGGATTTTTCGGTGTCCCGCTTGTCGTGATCTTTCTTGCCCTTGGCCAGCGAAATCTCGGCCTTGATCAGGTGCTTTTTCCAGTACAGCGCCGTGCACACGCAGGTGTAGCCTTTTTGCTGGGTGGCTTCTGTGAGGTTGTCCAGCTCCTTGCGATGGAGCAAGAGTTTACGTGTGCGGGTGGGGTCGGTCACAAAGTGAGTCGACGCGGTGGGCAGCGGTGTGATGGTGGCGCCAATCAGGAAGGCCTCGCCGTCCTTGAGGATCACGTAGGTATCGGTGATCTGCACTTTGCCCTCGCGCAGGCTTTTCACTTCCCAGCCGTTGAGGGACAGGCCGGCTTCAAAGCGATCGCTGATAATGTAGTCGTGCCGCGCCCGCTTGTTCAGGGCAATGGTGCTGCTGGGCGCTTTGGGTTTCTTTTTTGTCATGGCGGCGATTATACGGGGGCCGAGGGATTAACACTATTTTCATAAAGGGGTGGGTGCAAAAAAACTGGCTTGTGGGCGGGTTGAGGTGCGGTGACTGGCAAATACCCCTCAGCTCAGGTAAAAAGACGGCTGCTTAGAGGTAAGGGTTTCTAGCCGATGGCGTTGAAAAAGCGCAAGGTGCAAGGCATATGGGCCAGCCGCTGGACATTTCTCGCGGCGGCAACCGCTTTGGTGCTGGGCCTGGGCGATTTTTGGCGCACCCCCTTTGAGGCCAGTAATCGCGGCGGCGGCGCGTATCTGCTGGTGTACTGCAGCTTTTTGCTGTTGGTGATGCTGCCGGTGGCGGTGGCGGAGGTGCGCATTGCCGTGCGCGGGCGGGCTAACCCCGTTCACTCGGTGGATCAGCTGACCCACTTTGCCAAAGTCAGCCGCCACTGGGTGATAGTGCCGCAAATGGCGGCGGCGGTCGCGCTGCTGCTGGCGGCCAATTACTGCGTGGTCGCCGGTTGGCTGCTTGCCTATATTCCCAAGCTGCCCGCAGAACATATGGACGCGGCCAGCCTAGAGACAGTGGCCGACGCCTTTGACTTACTGCTGGCTTCGCCAGAAGAAATGCGCTTTTGGCAGCGCCTGTTCCTGGCGGTGGCGGTGGGCTTCTCTGCAATCAGTGTGATCAAAGGCATGGCGGTGGCGCTGCGGGTGCTGTTGCCGATCATGGTCATCGCGCTGTTGTTCGTGGTGTATTACAGCTATGAGCTGGGTGATTTTGGCGGTGGTCTGCGGTCGCTGTTTTACTTCCGCTGGGCGGAGCTGGGGTGGCAGGGCGTGTTTTCCGCCCTCCGCCAGGCCTTCTATACCCTGAGTATTGCCACCGGTGCGCTGATGGCCTACGGCGCGTACTTCCCCTCGGGGCGTTCTATCTCCCGCCAGCTGTTTTCATTGGCGGTGCTGGATACCGGCTTGATGTTGCTCGGTGGCTTGGCGCTGTTGGCTCTGGTCTTGGATCAGCACATGGTGGTGGGGCCGGGTCCGTCGGTGTTGTTTGTCGCGCTGCCTTACACCTTTGCCAATCTGGCTTTTGGTGATGTGTTTGGGGTCATGATGTATATGTTGCTGGCAATGCTGGCATTGACGACGGTGGTGGCGCTGCTGGAGCCGGTGATCGCCTACCTGGTGGAGCGGTGGCGCTTGACCCGCTGGGCTGCCGCCCTCTGTGCCGGTAGTGTGGTGCTGGTGCTGGGCGATTTGTCGATCTCGTCACTGGCGCCCGACAGTCAGCTGCGCTGGGCAGGGCGGAGTTTGATGGAGTACATCGACATTTTATCTGCCCACGTACTGCTGCCGTTGGTCGCCTTTTGTTTTGTGATGTTTGCCGCCTGGCGGGTGCCGCGACAGGTGTATGGCGTGCGCGACCGGTGGATCGACAACAGCTTTTTTTGGCTATGGCGCGCGCTGTTAAGGTATATTGCCCCGCCAGCGCTGTTGGCCGTGTTGGTCATGGGTTTGTACCAGCGCTTGCTGTGAGGAAAGAGTGATGACGGAAATTCGCCGCAGCGCGCTGCTGCCGTATTCCGCAGAGAAAATTTACGCGCTGATTAACGATGTTCAGTCCTATCCCCAATATATGGATGGCTGCGTCGCTGCTGAAGTCCTGGGCCATGATGACTCGCAGATGGAGGCGCGTCTGGACCTGGCCAAAGCCGGAATGAAGTTGAGCTTTACCACCCGCAATACCCTTGAGCCCTTTCGCCGGGTTGGCATGCAGCTGGTCGACGGCCCCTTTGAAAGTCTGGAGGGTGAGTGGTTGCTGCTGCCTCTGGCTGAGAGCGCCTGCAAGGTGTCGCTGCATTTGCGCTTCTCGTTGGCGGGCAAGCTGGTTGGCGCGGCGACCCGGCAACTGTTTAACTCAGTGGCCAACAACTTGGTGGATGCGGTAGTTAAGCGCGCCGGAGAGGTTTATGGAAAGTAAAACGATGCATGTCGAGATTGCCTACGCGCTGCCACGACAGCAGCGTATTGTGGCGCTGGAGCTCTCTGAGCCTTGCAGCGTACGCGAGGCTGCCCGCCGCTCTGGTTTGCAGCAGCAGTTTCCTGAGCTGGATATGGAGTCGGTTGATCTGGGGATATTTGGCAAGGTGGTCAGCAAGCCCGATGAGCAGTTGGTGGCGGATGGTGACCGAGTGGAGATTTATCGCCCGCTGATTGCAGATCCTAAAGAGGTGCGCAAACAGCGGGCCGCCAAGGTGAAGGCGGAGAAAGCGAAGCGTTAGGCTTACGCTTCGCTTACTTTTCCAGCTCTTTGCTTTCTTTTGCCGCTTTCTCGGCTTCTTTGATCAACTCTTCTGGCGCGGTGCCCGGCGCTTGCTCTAGCTCCGGCTTCACGTCAGTTTCGTAACGCGACACTCGATCATTTTCAAAGAAGACGGTCAGCTGGTGGCGCTCAACATCCCCTTTACGCTGGTCCATGGTGTATAGGTAATCCCAACGGTCTGGCGTGAAGGTGTCGCGAATCAACGGTGACCCCAGAATGAATTCGACCTGGCTGCGGCTCATGCCCACGTCGAGCTGAGAGACCATCTCGCCGGTGATGATGTTGCCCTGGTCGATGGCTAGCTTGTAAGCGCCGGGAAACTCAAAGGAACTGCAAGCAGCCAGCGTTAAAAAAAGGCCTGTTAGGGTGAGTCGTCGTAGCATTCTTCAGGGTTCCAATCACGTGCTGAGGCGTGGATAATAGCGCAATCCCAATCTCAACGCGAAGGCTAGCAAAATGTCACTGGAAAATCAGGAACTGCGGAAGGCGGGCTTGAAGGTTACCCTGCCTCGAGTCAAGATTTTGCAGCTTTTGGAGCAGGCTGAGACAGACAACCAGCATTTTAGTGCCGAGGATGTGTACCGCGCGCTGATGGAGTCTGGTGAAGACGTCGGTTTGGCAACGGTCTACCGGGTGCTCACCCAGTTTGAAGCGGCGGGATTGGTGGTGCGCCATAATTTTGAAGCCGGGCATTCGGTGTTTGAATTGGCCAAAGGCGAGCATCACGACCACATTGTGTGCATGGAAACCGGCGAAGTCGTTGAGTTTTACGACGAGGTGATTGAGCGCCGTCAGAAGGAGCTGGTCAAAGAACACGGCTTTGAGCTGGTGGACCACAGCCTGGTGTTGTACGTTCGCCCCAAGGGCTAGGTAACTTCTTTCTTTTCCCTTTTCCCCCATTTTTGCGATGCCGAGGTGCAGACCTTGAGTCGCCTCTGCCTGCTTTGAAGGCGATGGTCTTCGGTCAGTTTGTCAGTTCGCCGAGTGCCGCCCCTTTCTCTCGCTGCTCGGCGATAGCCCATTCTATGTGCTCTGCTACCAGAGGCTCCGCATCGCTGCGGCGGTGTTCCAGTGCGGCCAAAATGTGCCGGTCGAAGGGGGCATTGCCCAGGCCAACCGCCAGATTTCGCAACCAGCGCGAGTAGCCAATACGCCGAATTGCCGAGCCCTCGGTGCGCGCTAAAAAGGTTTGTTCGTCCCACTGAAACAGGTCGAGGAGGCCGCTGTTGTCCAGTTGGTGGCGGGGGGCAAAATCCCCCTCGGCGGTGAGCCGGGCAAATTTATTCCAGGGGCAGACCAGTTGGCAGTCGTCGCAGCCAAATACCCGGTTGCCCATGGGCTTGCGTAACTCGGTGGGGATGGCGCCTTTTAGCTCAATGGTCAGGTAGGAAATGCAGCGGCGGGCGTCTACCTGGTAGGGCGCCACAATGGCGCCCGTAGGGCAGTCGTCCAGGCAGGCTCGGCAACTGCCGCAATGGCCGGTCTCCTGTGGCGGGTCGATCGGCAGGGGAATGTTGGTGTAGATTTCGCCGAGAAAAAACCAGGACCCGGCCTTGCTGTTGATCAGCATGCTGTTTTTGCCGATCCAGCCGAGGCCGGCCTGTTCGGCAAAGCCACGCTCGAGCACCGGGGCGCTGTCGACAAAGGCGCGATGCTGGCCGCCAGCGTGTTTCTGTAGCCGCTCGGCCAGCTGGGCCAGGCGTTTGCGAATCAGTTTGTGGTAGTCGCGGCCCAGCGCATAGCGGGAAATATAGGCCTTGTTCGGGTCTCGCAGAATGTCCAGGGTGGCCGTGTCGGGCAGATATTCCATTCGTGCGCTGAGCACCCGCAGGGTGCCGGACAACAAACTGTCGGGGTCGGCCCGGAGCGCCTCCCGGTCTGCCATGTAGTGCATCTCGCCGTGAAAGTCCCGGTTTAACCAGTTGCGCAGGTGCTGGGCGTGGTGGTTGGGGTCAGCAGGCGATATGCCCAGGTCGGCAAACCCCAGCTCCCTTGCCCAGGCTTTTACCTCGGCGGCCAGCGCGGTCAGGTCGGAGTCTTGTCCCGTTTGTTGGCTCATTGGCTTACGTCTGGGCGATGGCGGGTTATCATGGCCCGATATTTTACATGCAGGTGCGCTATGTCGCAGAACATTCTTGCCTTGGCCGATTTGCCCCGGGAGCTCTACCGCGCCGAGCAGGTGCGGCAGCTGGATCGCCTGGCCATCGATGCGGGTACGCCCGGCTTTGAGCTGATGAGCCGGGCGGGACTGGCGGCTTTCCAGTATCTGCAAAAACGCTGGCCGGAGCGGTCGCCGCTGGAGGTGTTTTGTGGTGGCGGCAATAACGGTGGCGACGGTTATGTGATTGCCGCGCTGGCGGCACAAAGCGGGGTGCCGGTGCGGCTGTGGGCGATGTCGGCGAATCTGCAGGGGGATGCGCTGTTGGCCAGGCAGATGGCTGAGCAGGCTGGGCTGGTGGCACAGCCCTGGCAGGGCGAGACGATTGCTGGCGATGCCCTGGTGGTGGACGCCTTGCTGGGCACTGGCCTGGCTGGTGACGTTCGCCCGGCCTATCGCCAGGTGATAGAGGCAATCAATGAAAGTGGCGCTGTGGTGTTAGCGGTCGATATTCCCTCTGGCCTGTGCAGCGACAGCGGTCGGGTACTAGGGGCGGCCGTTGCGGCAGATGCCACCATCAGTTTTATCGGTTTAAAGCAGGGCTTGTTCACGGGCGAGGCAGCGGATTACGTGGGGGAGCTTGTGTTCAATTCCCTTGCCGTTGCCCGGGATATTTACACTCAGGTGCCGGTCGACACGTTTCTGAGCCGGCCTGCGGACAGCGGTGGTCTGCTGCCACGTCGGCGCCGAGTGAGCCATAAAGGCAGCTTCGGCCATGTGTTGGTGGTGGGCGGTGATGAGGGCATGGCCGGCGCGGCCTTGCTGGCTGCCAGTGCCGCTGCCCGCAGTGGCGCCGGTCTTGTCAGTTGCGCCACCCGCGGGGCCCACCTTGCTGCGTTTACCGCAGCGCGCCCGGAAATTATGGCAAAGGCGGTAGATGACGCCGACCAGTTAAAGCCGTTGCTTGCCTGCTGCTCGGTGGTGGTGGCGGGCCCCGGCCTGGGCAGTGGCGCCTGGGGGCGAGCCCTGCTGGCAGAGGTACTCGGTGCCGGCAAACCGATGGTGCTGGATGCCGACGCCCTCAATATTCTGGCTGAAGGGGAACTGGCGCTTGCCGAATCGGGTCTGCCTTGTGTGATAACGCCCCATCCTGCTGAGGCGGCGCGCCTGCTGGGTGGTACCACAGCCGATGTTCAGCAGGACCGCTTTGCTGCGGCGCAAGCTTTGGCCCAGCGCTTTCATTGCGGCGCGTTGTTGAAAGGCGCGGGCACGTTAATAGCCGATGGGCAGCAGTGCTTTGTGAACTGCAGCGGCAACCCGGGCATGGCCAGTGGCGGCATGGGCGATGTGCTTTCGGGTATGATTGGCGCGCTGCTGGCGCAAGGTTTGAGTGCCACCGATGCGGCTCGCCTGGGAGCAAGCTTACATGGTCAGGCCGCCGACCTGGTGGCCGCCCGGATGGGTGAGCGGGGCATGCTGGCGTTGGATGTGGTTGAGGCAATTCCGAGGGTGATCAATGGATATTCGCTGGACGCTGGCTGATGAGGCGGCGACCGTCCGGGCAGGCGGGGAGCTGGCCCGTCAGTGCCGCAAGGGGTGCGTTATCTTTCTTGACGGACAGCTGGGTGCAGGAAAAACCACCTTTTGCCGGGGCTTTTTACACGCGCTGGGTCATCAAGGCGCGGTTAAGAGTCCCACCTATACCCTGGTAGAGCCCTATTCCCTGCAGGGTGTTGAGGCATACCACTTTGATCTCTACCGCTTGGGTGATCCCGAGGAGCTGGAGTACATGGGTATTCGGGATTATTTCGATGGCGACAGCATTTGTCTGGTCGAGTGGCCCGAGCGCGGCAAAGGGGTTTTGCCTCAGGCCGATTTAACCGTTAGCATTGTCCAGCAAGGTAGAGGTCGTCTGCTGACTTTGCAGGGGCAAAGTGATCGTGGACGACAAATTCTTGCGCAGCTGAGCCAATATGCACCCGAGTAAGATTGTTCTTTCTTGCTGTCTCCTTTTTTTCACTGTCGTGGCGCAGGCTGCAGAAGTCCGCGACATTCGCTTCTGGCGAGCCCCCGACCACAGCCGGGTGGTGTTCGACTTAAGTGGCCCCGTGCAACATGAAGTGATTTCCCTCGATGGTCCTTACCGCCTGGTGGTCGATATTGATCAGGGCGCCATGGGCTCGGTGGACCTGGCAGCTCTCAACTTCGAAGGCAGTCCCATCCAGCGTTTGCGCCATGCGGCCAAAGATGACGGTCGCCTCCGCGTGGTCTTTGATCTGAGCGCCGATGTGCAGGCGCGCAGTTTTTTCCTGCCAGCCAACGCGGGGCTGGATGATCGACTGGTGATTGATTTTCTCGACCGCGAGCCAAGTGCTGCCGAGCAGGCACCGGTTGAGCGGGTAGTCAAAAGCGTTGAATCGGCAGGTCAGCGAGATGTGGTAATTGCCATTGATGCGGGCCACGGCGGCGAGGACCCGGGTGCGATTGGGCCGGGCCGTCTGCGGGAAAAAGATGTGGTGCTGCAGATTGCCAACAAACTCAAGGCTAAATTTGAAGCCAAAAAAGGCTACAAAGTAGAAATGATCCGCAAGGGCGATTACTACGTGGGTCTGGCCAAACGGCGCGATTTGGCGCGCAAGGCGCAAGCTGATTTCTTCGTTTCAATTCACGCCGATGCCTTTACCAGCCCCAAGGCAAACGGAAGTTCGGTTTATGCCTTGTCCAAGAGCGGTGCCACCAGCGCCACGGCCCGCATTCTGGCCAAGCGGGAAAACGAGTCGGATCTGGTGGGCGGGGTGAGCCTGTCTGACAAGGACCATATCCTTGCCGGGGTGCTGACTGATCTATCCATGACCGCAACCCTGGATGCGAGTTTGAGCGTGGGCGCCCAGATGCTAAGTCAGATGGAGCGGATTTCCCGTCTGCACAGTCGCCGGGTGGAGCAGGCGGGTTTCGCGGTGCTGAAATCGCCGGATATCCCCTCGCTACTGGTTGAGACAGGTTTTATTTCTAACCCGGGTGAGGCCAGTAAACTGAGAACATCGAGCTATCAGTACCAGATGGCCCAGGCCATCTTTGTTGGCATCGACAATTATTTTCGCGACAGCCCGCCGCCCGACACTTATTTTGCGGCGGTGAAACGGGGTGAAGTTGCTGCGCCACCGGCGGGGTCAGCTGGCCCGGAAGAGTACATCATCGCCAGTGGTGATACCCTGTCAGGCATCGCCCAGCGCTACAATGTGTCGGTGTCCGAGCTGCAACGGCACAATCAAATGTCCGACACCCGCATTCGGGTGGGACAAAAAATCCAGATACCTGCTTCTTAAGGCCCGCTTTCTCTCATGCCAAAAATCCGCCTGCTTGACCCGAGGCTGGCCAACCAAATTGCCGCTGGCGAAGTTGTTGAGCGGCCCGCGTCTGTTGTTAAAGAATTGCTGGAAAACGCACTGGATGCCGGCGCCAAGCGCGTCGATATCGAGGTGGAAGACGGTGGTGTCAAACTCATCCGCACCCGGGACGATGGTGAGGGCATTGCCCAGGCTGATTTGCCCTTGGCCCTGAGTCGCCACGCGACCAGCAAGATTGCCGCTCTGGAAGACCTGGAGGCGGTCGCCAGTCTGGGCTTTCGCGGCGAGGCGTTGGCCAGTATCAGTTCTGTGTCGCGCTTGAGCCTGAGCACCGCCCAGGAGGGGGATACCTCCGGCTGGTGTGCGCGCAGTGAAGGCCGCGATATGGCGGCGGTGTTAGAGCCGGTCGCTCACCCGCGAGGCACCACGGTGGAAGTGCGGGATCTGTTCTTTAATACCCCCGCCCGGCGCAAGTTTCTGCGCACCGAGAAAACCGAATTTGGCCACCTGGAAGAGGTGGTCAAGCGCCAGGCCCTGGGCCGCTTTGATGTGGGGTTTAGTTTGCGCCATAACGGCCGGGCGGTGCACAACCTGAAGCCCGCCCACAGCCAACTGGAACAGGAGCGGCGCCTGGCCGCAGTGTGCGGTCCGGCGTTTATGGAAAACGCGCTGTTCATAGACCGCAGCGCAATTGGGCTGCGGTTGTGGGGCTGGGTGGCCCTGCCCAGTTTTTCTCGCAGTCAGGCAGACCTGCAACATTTCTACGTGAATGGCCGCTACATTCGCGACCGGCTGGTGGGTCACGCGGTGCGCCAGGCCTATCGCGACGTGTTGTTTCATGGTCGTCACCCCGCCTTTGTGCTGTATCTGGAGCTGGCGCCGGCGTCGGTGGATGTCAATGTCCATCCCACCAAGCATGAAGTGCGCTTTCGGGACGGCCGCAGTGTGCACGACTTTATCTTTCGCACTCTGCATCAGGTGTTGGCCGATGTGCGGCCGGAAGAAGCCGCCCAGGCCGCCAACCTGGGTCTGCAGGCGGAAGCGCCGGTGCAATGGCCAGCCGATCAAACCGCAATGAGCCTGGTGGATTCGAGCGCCGGTAATCCGACAGTGCCCTCGGTGGAGCGGTTTGGCGGGAACGGCGCGCCGTTTGATCGGCCGGTGACCAGTGGTTTGCCGGCGGGGCAGGTAAACGAGCAAATCGCCGCCTACAGCCGCCTGCAGTCGGTGACCGCAGGGGAGGCTGAATCGCCGTCGGCTTCTGCTGAGGGGGTGCCACCTCTGGGCTACGCGCTGGCACAGCTAAAGGGGGTTTATATTCTGGCGGAGAATGCCCAGGGTCTGGTGCTGGTTGATATGCACGCTGCCCACGAGCGCATTACCTATGAGCGAATGAAGCGCGCCAAGGAGGGGGAGGGAATTCGCAGCCAGCCGCTGCTGGTGCCAATGAGTATTGCGGTGAGTCGCCGAGAGGCGGATTGCGCGGAGCAGCACGGTGAGCTGTTTGCGGAGTTTGGCCTGCTGTTGCAGCGGGCATCGGAAGAGGCCCTGATCGTTCGCGAGGTGCCGGTTATTCTCGCGGGTAGCGAGGTGGAGCAGCTGGTGCGGGATGTGTTGTCGGATTTGTTGGAGTTTGGCACCACCGATCGCATTCGCGCCCATGCCAATGAGATTTTGTCGACCATGGCCTGCCATGGTTCGGTGCGGGCAAACCGGCGCCTTTCCATTCCGGAGATGAATGCCCTGCTGCGGGACATGGAAGCCACCGAGCGCAGCGGCCAGTGCAATCACGGTCGACCAACCTGGGTGCAGGTGGGTATGGCTGAGCTGGATAAGTGGTTTCTGCGTGGCCGATAGTCCGGCGCTGCCCCCCGCTATTTTTTTGATGGGCCCGACTGCCTCGGGTAAGACCGACCTGGCCATTGCGCTCACTGAGGTGCTTCCCTGTGAGCTTATCAGCGTTGATTCGGCACTGGTGTATCGTGGGCTCGATATTGGCAGTGCCAAGCCCGACACTAAGACCCTTGCCGCCCACCCCCATGCATTGGTGGACATTTGCGATCCCGGCGAAGCCTATTCGGCGGCCAGTTTTCGGCGCGATGCCTTGATCGAGATGGAGCGCATTGCCGCGGCGGGGAACATTCCGCTGTTGGTTGGCGGCACCATGCTCTACTTCAAGGCGCTGATGGACGGCTTGGCGGATATGCCCTCTGCTGACCCGCAGGTGCGGGAAGCGATTGAGGCTTTGGCGGCAAGGGAGGGGTGGCCCGCGGTACATGCCGAGCTGGCCCTGGTTGACCCGGAGAGCGCCGGGCAAATTCACCCTAACCACTCCCAGCGCCTGAGCCGGGCGCTGGAGGTTTTTAAGGTCAGCGGCAAAACCATGAGCCAGCTGCGAGCCGAGCAGGGGCAAGCGGAGCTCCCCTACACCGTGCATCAGTTTGCCATAGCACCGGCCCAGCGCAGTGTGCTGCACAGTCGCATCGCGCTGCGACTGCGGCAGATGTTCGACAATGGCTTTGTCGATGAGGTGCGGGGGTTGATGGCCCGGGGCGACCTTCATGCCGATCTGCCCGCGATTAGAGCCGTGGGCTATCGCCAGGTCTGGCAGCATTTGCACGGTGAGTTTGACCTGGAGACGGCCTATGAGCGGGCCTTGATTGCCAGCCGTCAGTTGGCCAAACGACAGCTGACCTGGCTGCGGGGCTGGGAGGGTTTGCACTGGATCGACAGCGAGTTGCCCAGAAACACTCAGTTGACAAATGTGATTAAACAAATGTCGCTGCCGTAATTTCAGAACTTACTGTATACTTTTGAATCCCAGGTTTACGAGGTTTGCGGTGCTGCCCGAGGGCAGTGGTGTCAAACCGGAATAAGCGCCGATTTGATTGCACATTCTAGAAGCGCTGTTCTACGTTGATTGTACTTTTTTCAAAGCCCGATTTGGGCACAAGGAGGCTCCACCATGTCAAAAGGGCACAGCTTACAAGACCCTTATCTGAATATTCTTCGCAAGGAGCGTATTCCGGTTTCTATTTATCTGGTTAACGGCATCAAGCTGCAGGGACAGATTGAGTCCTTCGATCAGTTCGTTGTTCTGCTCAAAAATACTGTGAGCCAGATGGTGTACAAGCACGCCATTTCTACTGTCGTTCCCTCTCGCGTTGTTCGTCTGCCCATGGCCCATCCGCCGGAAGACGATGAGCAAGACGACGAATAATATCAACGGTAGTTGTTCTTTTTGAGGTTCGTCCTTGCTATTTGAAAGACCCGATTCTGGTGAGCGCGCCGTGCTCGTCCACCTGGATCTCAACAGTGAAGACGAGCGCGAAGATGCCAATGAGTTTGTGCAACTGGTCACCTCCGCCGGGGGTGATCCAGTGGCATTCATTTCTGGCAAGCGCCAGCACCCCGATGCCCGCCTGTTTGTCGGCTCCGGTAAGTTAGAAGAAATTCGCGCTGCCCTGGACGCCAACGATGGCCAGTTGGTGCTGTTTAACCACGCCCTTTCTCCCAGTCAGGAACGCAACATTGAGCGCGAGCTCAAGTGTCGCGTGCTTGACCGCACCGGTCTGATCCTCGATATTTTTGCCCAGCGCGCCCGCACCCACGAAGGCAAGCTGCAGGTGGAACTGGCTCAGCTTGAGCATATGTCGACCCGCTTGATTCGCGGCTGGACCCACCTTGAGCGGCAAAAGGGTGGGATCGGCTTGCGCGGTCCTGGTGAGACCCAGCTGGAAACAGACCGTCGATTGCTGCGTGCGCGCATCAAGAGCATTCAGGCGCGTTTGGGTAAGGTGCGCAAGCAGCGAAATCAGGCGCGGCGAGCCCGCCGTCGGGCAGATGTGCCGGCGGTGTCCCTGGTGGGCTACACCAATGCGGGCAAATCCACCCTCTTCAATGTGCTGACGGCGGCGGAGGTTTACGCGGCAGATCAGCTGTTCGCTACCCTCGACCCCACCGTACGGCGCATTCCGGTGCCCGATGTGGGGCCGGTGGTGTTGGCAGATACGGTGGGGTTTATTCGCCACCTGCCCCACAAGCTGGTGGAGGCCTTTCGCGCGACCCTGGAAGAAGCGGCCCAATCGGACCTGCTGGTTCATGTGGTTGACGCGGCGGATCCCGAGCGCCAGGAAAACATCCGCCAGGTACTTTCGGTACTGGGTGAAATTGGCGCTGATCAGATTCCCCTCCTTGAGGTGTATAACAAAACTGACCTGTTAGGTGTCGAGCCTCGTATCGAGCGAGATGACAGCGGCCGCCCTGTGCGGGTGTGGTTGTCGGCCAGGCGGAGCGAGGGCTTGGCGCTGCTGGTGCAAGCGCTGACAGAACTGCTGGGGCAGGAAGTCGTCGAGACAGATGTCAGTCTCAGTCCCGAGCAGGGCCGGTTGCGGGCGAAACTCTACAGTCTGAATGCCGTGCAATCTGAGTTGGCTGAAATGGACGGTCGGGTGAAACTTCATGTGCGTCTGCCTGCGGTTGACTGGCGCCGTTTTCTCGCGGCTGAGCATGTGCGCGAGCAGGATATTGTCGGTGGCGGTCGCGCTTAGCACCACTGGTTAAATCTGCTAGACTCCCCGGCCAATGATGCCGTTGATTAACGACTTTTCCCGCCGCAATCGCGGATGATGGTCGCCGAAGTGCGAAGCAAATTTTTCTTAACAGGAGAATAATATGGCCTGGAATGAGCCGGGTGGTGGTAACGATAAGGATCCCTGGGGGGGTAAAGACCAGGGGCCTCCGGATCTGGATGAGGCTCTGAAGAAGTTGCAGGAGCGCCTGAATAAACTGTTCGGCACTGGCAAAAAGGGCGGCGGCAGTGGCAAGGGCGGCAGCGATTTCCAATTGGGTGGCAGCGCGCTTGTTGTCATCGCCGTGATCGCGGTATTTGTCTGGGGCCTGTTTGGCTTCTACCAGGTCGATCAACAAGAGCGGGCCGTCGTGCTGCGCCTTGGGGTTTACCACAGCACCGTGCTGCCGGGTTTGCGCTGGAATCCGCCACTGATCGATGAAGTGACCAAAATTAACGTGACCAAGGTTCGCGCTGCCAGCAGCCGTGGCCAAATGCTGACTGAAGACGAAAACATCGTCGATATCGCACTTTCAGTGCAGTACACCGTTAATGATCCCGCCAACTTTCTGCTGAAAGTGAAGAGCCCCGAGCTGAGTCTGGAGCACGCTCTGGAAAGTGCGCTGCGCCATGTTGTCGGTAGCTCAAAGATGGATCAGGTGATCACTGAGGGCCGTGAAGAGATCGCGGTGGCGACCCAGCAGCGTCTGCAAACCTATCTGGATGCATATCAAAGCGGTATTCAGGTGGCAAAAGTGAACATTGAAGATGCTCAGCCGCCCTCTCAGGTGCAGGATGCCTTTGACGATGTAACCCGGGCGAAGGAAGATCGGGAGCGTTTGAAGAACGAGGCCGAAGCCTACGCCAACGGCATTATCCCCGAGGCCCGCGGTGCCGCTCAACGCCAGCTGGAAGAAGCACAGGCATATAAAGAGCAGGTGATCGCTGAGGCCGAAGGTGAGGCCCAGCGGTTCACCCAATTGCTGGCCGAGTATCAGCGCGCCCCCAATGTGACCCGGGAGCGTCTGTACATTGACGCCATGCAGGACTTCTACGGTAAGTCTTCCAAAGTCATGGTTGATGTCGACGGTGGCAGCAACATGATGTACTTGCCGCTGGATAAATTGATGGAAAAAAGCAGTGCTGCACGGGCAGAGCGCAGCCAGGAAGTGGATATTCGCGAGCTGACTGACAAGGTAATTGAACAATTGCGCCGAGATAGTCAGGGCAGTCGTCGGGAGGGCCGTTGATCATGGATAGCCGTAATTTTACTGTCATTCTTGCCCTGCTCGCAGTGGTGGTCATCAGCTTTAATTCGCTGTTTATCGTCAAGCAGACCGAGCGGGCGGTCATGCTCAAGTTTGGTGAGGTCGTTAATCCGGATGTGCCGCCGGGGCTGCACGTGAAGGTGCCGTTCATGAATACCGTGCGCAAATTTGAGCGCCGTATTTTGACCCTGGATGCGCCCACCCAGCGCTTTCTGACCGTCGAGAAAAAACCACTGGACGTGGATTTTTATGCCAAGTGGAAAGTGTCTGACACGCAGAAGTTCTACACCGCCACCAACGGTGAAGAGATTCGCGCTGACGCGTTGCTGGCCCAGCGGATCAATACCGGGTTGCGGAACAAATTCGGTGAGCGCACCTTCCACGAGGTGGTGTCCGGCGAGCGGGATCTGCTGATGACCGACCTGACCCGTGATCTCAATACCATCACTGTCAATGAGTTTGGTATCGAGCTGGTGGATGTGCGGGTCAAGCGGATTGACTTACCCTCTCAGGTAAGCCAATCGGTGTTTGACCGGATGAAATCCGAGCGGGAGCGGGAAGCGCGGGAGCATCGCTCCACCGGCCGCGAGCTGGCGGAAAAAATCCGTGCAACTGCAGATCGTCAACGCACCATTATTGCGGCCAACGCATATCGCGATGCCCAAATCATTCGCGGTGAGGGTGACGCCATGTCAGCCCGCACCTACGCGGCGGCCTACAACGCCAACCCGGAGTTCTACGCCTTTGTGCGCAGCCTGCGGGCCTACAAGGATTCCTTTGGAGGCGACGGCGACATGCTGGTGCTGGACTCCGACAGCGACTTCTTCCGCTACTTGAAAGAGGGCGCCGGCAAGCGTTAATCACGCCGGGCCGCCTTTGCATTCCTCGCATCGCGGGGAGTGTGGTATCATTCGCATCCCCGGGCCGGCCGAGACGGAAACGTCATCGGCCGGCGCGGTTTTTTTATGTATAGGCAGGCAAGACGCATGTGGCAGGAACTGGCCGTGGCCTTCAGCCTGGTGCTGATTATTGAGGGAATCATGCCCTTTATCAGCCCTGAGCGCTGGCGGGTTTGGGTATATCGGCTGGCCGACCTCGAGAGTCGCCAAGTGCGCTGGGTGGGACTATTGAGCATGTTGTCCGGACTTGCCCTGCTGAGCTGGCTGCGCTAGCGCCATTCCTGCTTGATTGCTGATTTGAATTAACAGGCCCAGATCGCTATGACATCGGTAGATCGCTGGTTACTTCCTGACGGAGTAGAAGAACTGCTGCCCGCCCAAGCGGCCCAGGTAGAGGCCCTGCGTCGTCAGCTTTTGGATCTCTACCGCAGCTGGGGCTATGAGTTAGTGATCCCGCCGCTGTTGGAGTACACCGAATCGTTGCTGGTGGGCTTGGGCAGTGACATCGATTTGTTGACCTTCCGGGTTACCGACCAGCTGACCGGTCGCATGATGGGCCTGCGCGCCGACATCACACCCCAGGCCGCGCGTATTGACGCCCACAGCCTGAACCGGGAAGGGCCGGTGCGGCTGTGTTATGCCGGCAGTGTGTTGCATACCAAACCCAAGAAGCCGCTGGCGTCGCGTTCGCCGATTCAGTTGGGTGCCGAGTTGTACGGCGACAACAGCCCGGCCAGTGATCTGGAAATTATCTGCCTGATGTTGGAAACCCTGCGCACGGCGGGGCTCGATGGCATCACTCTGGATACGGGTCATGTGGGTATCTATCGCGCGGTGGTCGAGGCAGCCGGGCTGGATGAGCGCCAGGAGCAACGTTACTTCGGCATTCTCCAGCGCAAGGCGGTGACGGAACTGAAGGATTTTGTCGCTAGCCTAGCCATTTCCGAGTCGGCTGCCAAACATTTGCTGGAGCTCAACAGCCTTCACGGCGGCATTGATGTGCTGACGAAGGGGCGCCAGCTATTCGCCGATATTCCCGCTGCCATCGAGGCCATTGATGCCCTCGAACAGTTGTCTGCTGGGTTGGCGGCGCGCTTTCCGTCCCTGCAGTTTTACTTTGATCTGGCCGAGCTGCGCGGGTATCACTACCACACCGGGCTGGTGTTCTCGGCGCTGGTGCGCGAGCACGGTCAGGCCCTGGCCTCGGGTGGGCGCTATGATCACATCGGCGAAGTATTTGGTCGGGCCAGGCCGGCAACGGGTTTCAGCATTGATCTCAAGGCGCTGCTGGGCTTGTTGCCACCGGCTGCGCCTCAGGCGGCAATTTACGCGGCCTATGACGAGTCGGTTGCCCGCTGGGCCTATGTCCAACAGCTCCGGGAGCAGGGTGAAACCGTTATTTGCGGTTTGCCGGGCGAGGCCGCTCCCGACAATTGCGACCGCGAAATCGTGAACAAGGATGGCAGTTGGTGCGTGGCGCCGCTGCCGGCAAACTGATTTTCAACTTTTTATCCAGAGAAGCGGATATATGAACAAAAATGTGGTGGTGCTGGGCACCCAGTGGGGCGATGAAGGCAAGGGCAAGATCGTCGATTTGCTGACCGATCAGGCCGAGGCGGTCGCTCGTTTTCAGGGTGGTCACAACGCGGGCCATACTCTGGTCATCGGCGGCGAAAAAACCGTTCTGCACCTGATTCCATCGGGGATTTTGCGTGACGGCGTCACCTGTTTGATTGGCAACGGTGTGGTGCTGGCACCCGATGCCCTGCTTAAGGAAATGGCGGAGCTGGAAGAAAAAGGGGTCCCGGTGCGCGAGCGCCTGCGCCTTAGCCCGGCGTGTCCGCTGATTTTGCCCTACCACGTTGCCTTGGACCTGGCCCGCGAGGCTGCCCGGGGTGATGCCAAAATCGGCACCACCGGTCGCGGTATCGGCCCCGCCTATGAAGACAAGGTGGCTCGCCGCGGACTGCGCCTGGGCGATCTGTTCAACCCCGAGCGCTTTGCGGTGAAGCTGAAAGAGGTGATGGAGTATCACAACTTTACCCTGACTCAGTATTACAAAGCCGATCCAGTGGACTACCAAAAAACCCTGGACGACGCTCTGCGCATGGCCCAGGAATTGCGCCCGTTGGTCACTGACGTGACCAGCGCACTGCACGAGTATCGTGAAAAGGGCGCCAAGATCCTGTTTGAAGGCGCTCAGGGCTCGCTGCTGGATATTGATCACGGCACCTATCCCTTTGTGACGTCTTCCAACACCACCGCGGGCGGCACTGCCACCGGCAGCGGTTTTGGCCCCCTGTACTTGGATTATGTGTTGGGCATTACCAAGGCCTACACCACCCGGGTGGGCAGTGGTCCCTTCCCGACCGAGTTGTTCGATGATATCGGTGCGCATCTGGCAAAGATGGGCCATGAGTTTGGCGCGACCACGGGCCGTGCTCGGCGCTGTGGCTGGTTTGACGGCGTCGCCCTACGCCAGGCTGTGCGGATCAACAGTGTGACCGGCTTGTGCCTGACCAAGCTGGATGTGCTCGATGGTCTGGAAACGGTGAACATGTGCGTGGATTACCGGGATGCCAACGGTCAGTCCATCGCCGCGCCCTTCGATTGTGAAGACTACGGCGACATCACTCCAATCTATGAGGCGATGCCGGGCTGGAGCGAATCCACCGTGGGCGCCAAGTCCCTTGATGAGCTGCCGGCCAATGCCCGAGCGTATATCAAGCGGATTGAAGAAATCGTCGGTGTGCCCATCGATATTATTTCCACTGGCCCGGACCGGGTGGAAACCATCGTGCTTCGCCATCCCTTTGGTTGAGCGCTAGAACGAAAACAAAAACGCCAGCGTTTTCGCTGGCGTTTTTGTTTGTGCGCTAGCTGATATTATCCGAGCCCACCCAGGCAGAGATATTTGATCTCCAGATAATCGTCCAGGCCGTAGCGCGAGCCCTCGCGTCCAAAGCCGGACTGCTTGACGCCACCAAAGGGCGCCATGGCGTTGGAGATCAAGCCTTCATTTATGCCGACAATGCCGTAGTCCAGCGTCTCACCCACCCGCCAGCAGCGCGAAATGCTTTGGCTATAAAAGTAGGCTGCCAATCCGGCATCGGTATTGTTGGCCTGGGCAATCGCTTCCGCTTCTTCATTAAATGACTGCAACGCGATCACTGGCCCGAAAATCTCTTCCCGGCAGATCGCCATGTCGGGCTGCGCCTTTGTCAGCAGGGTGGGCGGGAAAAAATTATCACCGATGCTGCCGTCGAGTTTTGCCTGATATAGCAGGCTTGCGCCGGCATCGACGGCCTGGTCTACAAGGCGGGCCACTTTTTCTTTTGCGGAGGCGTGGATTAGGGGGCCGATGGTGACACCCTCCTCAAAGGCTGACCCCACTTTCAGCTTTTGCATTGCGGCGATCAGCTTTTGGGTAAATGGCTCCAGCACTGTGTGCTCAACCAGCACCCGGTTGGTACAAACACAGGTTTGCCCGGCATTGCGAAACTTGGAGGCCATCAGACCCGCGACAGCCGAGTCCAGGTCGGCATCGGCAAATACAATGAAGGGCGCATTGCCCCCCAATTCCATGGATGTGCGTTTGACCGTGTCAGCGCATTGACTGAGCAGCAATTTGCCGACCTTGGTGGAGCCTGTGAAGCTGAGCTTGGCCACATCTTTGCTCGTAGTCATGGCGCCGCCAATTGCCGCCGCATCACTGCCGCAAACCACATTAAAAACCCCTGCCGGGATCCCAGCCTGCTCGGCGAGCACCGCTAGCGCGAGGGCTGACAGCGGGGTTTCTGCCGCAGGCTTGGCAACAAAGGTGCAGCCCGCGGCGAGAGCGGGGGCGGCTTTTCGGGCCAGCATTGCGTTAGGGAAATTCCAGGGTGTGATCGATGCCACCACGCCAACGGGCTGCTTGATGACCATCAAGCGCTTGTCGTTACTGGGTGGCGCAATGATATCCCCTTCAATGCGGCGGGCCTCCTCGGCAAACCATTGAACATAACTGGCGCCGTAGGCGATTTCGCCTTTGGCCTCGACCAGCGGCTTGCCCTGCTCGCTGCTGAGGATGGTCGCCAGATCATCCTGGTTTTCCATCATCAGCTGGTACCAGCGCATCAGCACTGCGCTGCGCTGGTTCACGGTTAACGCTTTCCAGCCGGTCAGCGCTTGCTTTGCGGCGGCGATGGCGCGGCGGGTTTCATTTGCGCCACCATCGCTGACATCGGCTAACAGTGTGTTGTCGGCAGGGTTGTTAACTGGAAATTGCTGAGGGGTCTCGTGCCAACCGCCATTGATGTAGCAGCGAGTCTGTAAAAGTGCTGGATTCTGCAGATGCATAAGAACGCTCAATTACCCGAAGAATTTGAATCGATAAGGTCAGCAATGCGATTGCTGAGCAGCGCGGCTTAACGCAAACAGCGAGGAAAGCGGCTGTAACAAAAGTGAAAGATTTGTTTCACAGTTGTGTCACTAACCCTGCCTAGTATACGCGGCATATACACAAACCTAGCAAGACAACTTACAGGGTTGGGAGATACTTCAATGAAAAAGGTTTTTGCATTATCAGCGATGAGCTCAGCATTATTGCTGGCTGCCTGTGGCGGTGGCGGTGACGTCAACATCAATGCGCAGAACAACTCTTCAAACAATGGCGGCGGCAACGGTGGCGGTTCCGGTACCACTAACAACTGTGCCAGCTACAGCGAAAATGGCATTACCCGCCAGGGTTCAGTTGACGGTGTGAACTGCGTATACGGCACCGACTTTGTCAGCCTGACAAACCCCATCGAAACCCCTGCCAACTCGCCTGTGGTATTCACCAAATTGGCCAACAGCGGTGTACACATCTTCCGTGACAGCCTGGTAGTTGGTCGCAACTACAACTCCGATGCCGGCTTGTCTGGTGCGGGTATCAGCGAAGGCGGCGACGGCGCTGTAATCCAGATTGAAGCTGGTGCGACGCTGGCGTTCCAGTCCTCTGACGACTACATGGTAATCAACCGTGGTTCTCAAATCTTCGCAAATGGCGAGATGAACGACCCCATTACCATCACATCGGTAAGCGATGCCATCGAGAACGCCGTTGGTCCAGAAGACGTGCAGCAGTGGGGCGGTCTGATCATCAATGGTTTCGGTGTAACCAACAAGTGTGCGTACACTGGTTCTGTTGCCGGTAACGACCTGGCGACAACTGACTGTCACGTTGCCGCAGAGGGTAAAGCTGGCGCTGGCCAGACCCATTACGGCGGTGATAACAACGCTGACAGCTCTGGTGAGCTCGAATACTTCATCGTTAAGCACACTGGTGCCCAGGTTGAAGAAGACAACGAACTGAACGGTATTTCTTTCAACGCGGTAGGTTCAGGCACCAAAGTTGATTACCTGCAAGCCTATGCGACCTACGATGATGGTATCGAAATGTTCGGTGGCGCGGTCAACATCAGCCACTACATCGCGCTGTATGTTAACGATGACTCGATCGATATCGACGAAGGTTACCAAGGCACTATCGACTACGCGCTGGTTATTCAGTCTGCCACCGATGGCAACCGCTGTGTGGAATCTGACGGTGTAGGCAGCTACGACGGGCGTACCGATGTTGCTGACCTGATCGCTCGCGGTCTGAACTCTCGCGCCACTATCAAGAACCTGACCTGCATCATCTCGCCAAATCAGGTAAGCGGTAAGCCAGATATTAACGATGCCGATGGTACGGGTACTCATGAAGAAGGTCAGGGTCTGCGTATCCGTGAGGCTCACTTCCCCCATATCTCCAACGCACTGGTTACCACTGCGTACAAAGGCGATGAAGCTCCCGGCAATGCTAACTGGTGTGTCCGCATCGACAACGAAGGTCAGCAAGCTGCTCTCGACGGTGATCTGGTGATTGAAGAGTCGATCTTTGCCTGTGCCGACCTGACCAATGGTGCGGATCTGGCTGAAAGCGGTACTACCACTGAGCAATTCCTGGTGAACTCTGGCAACCAAGCCTACATGTCTCAGGACACCGGCGAAGACCCCACGTCTGCCAGCAATGCCAACCTGGAAATTCTGGATGGTTTCTACTCGCTGCTGGTTGGTGACATGGTTGTTGGCGGTGCTGCTGCTACCGTTACCCCCACCGAAGGTCGTGCCTTTGTCGGTGCTGTGACTGCCGATGACGACTGGACTGCCGGTTGGGCTTATGGCCTGGATCCCGCCAATCGCGGTCAAGCCCTGTGGTTTGAGTGATCTATCACAACAGTTTTATGCCAATGCCGTAATCAAGAGGGCGCCCTACGGCGCCCTCTCTGTTGTAAACAGATCAAAGACTAATATGGGTCTACGCCGATGAAAAATCATGTGATGAAAAAAGCGTTGTTGCCGGCCTTTACGCTGACTGCGTTGAGTGCAGCGATTCAGGCGACAGCGCAGGAAGACGGTCCGAGCATGGAGCCGGTCGCTATCAAACCTGTCGAGGAAGTAGTAGTCGTTGGCCGGTTGAAGAGTGGTGCCGAAGATGTGGTGATGGAGCGCCTTGAACAGGAAGTAGCGGTCGACATTATTGGCTCGGATTTTATAGGGCGGGTAGGTGATTCAACGGTCGCCGCAGCCCTTCGCCGGGTACCCGGTGTCACTTTGGTTGACGACAAGTACGTCTTCGTTCGCGGTCTGGGTGAGCGTTATTCAAGCACGCTGCTCAATGGCGCCTATGTACCGTCGCCAGACTTGTCGCGCAGTGTTATTCCGCTGGATATTTTCCCGACCTCTATCGTGGAATCGCTGCAAGTTCAAAAAGTGCATTCCTCGGATATGCCTGCGGCCTTCGGTGGCGGTAGTGTCGATATCCGTACTAAAGGCATCCCCTCTGATTTTGTTTTTAACCTTGAGCTTGGCACCGGCATGAACACCGAGTCTGACGGTGACTTCCTGAGCTACAAGGGGGGCGGCTCCGATATTGAAGGTGAGGACGATGGTACCCGTGCACTGTCCTCTACGCTTCGTCAGGCACTGCGAACTTACGGTGGCAGTCTCAATCGCAGCGATATCCTGGCGGTAATGCGTCAGTCCAACCCCAATGCAACGCTGGCTGACGCCGAGGCGGTGAATCGCCAACTGGCAACTGAGCTATACCGCAATATCGATACCTATGAAGTGGATGGCGATCCAGACTTTTCCGGTGAGGTTGCACTCGGTAATCGCTATTACATTGGTGATGCAGAGGAAACCGAAATCGGCTTCCTGACGGGCTTCTCCTACGACCGCCAGTGGCGCAATAAATCCTCTACTGCCCGGGCGGTAAACGACGACGATATTTTCGAGTCGAAGAAAGAAACCACTCAGAATGTCTCCATGGCCTTCAACCTCGGCTTTGGCGTGCGGCTCAATGAAGATCACTCGGTTGAAACAACCAGTATTTTCTTGCGCAACACCGATGATAAAGTCTCGATCACGGATGCCTACGATAACGAGCGCCCCGTAAGTGGTGGTGTCGCCAACCGTTTGTACCGGATTCGCTATGAACAGCGCGAGCTGGAAGTACATCAGATCAAAGGGACTCACAAGCTCGGTGAAGCGACGTTAGAGCAGCTGAACCTCGATTGGCTGTCATTTGCTGAGGGCCTTGGCTTTGACTGGTACTACTCCGACAGCGAGTCAACCACAGAAATCCCCAACGAAGTTGCTGTTGGTGCGTCGACTAACTTTAATACCAATACAACCACTGTTAACCGCAACAGCTCTTCCGCTGACTATCGCTTTACCGATCTGGAAGATCAGGTAGAAAGCTATGGCTGGGAAGCGTCAATGCCCTTCGACTTTATGGACTGGTCGATCAAGTTGAGCGGTGGTTGGGACTATTGGCAAAAGGCGCGGACCTACCGTCAGACCCAGTTTAGCCTTGGCACCGTCGATCCCGATGCGCCCTTGGCTGGAAAGCTCGACGATGTCTACAGCGACGACAATATTCTCAATCCGGATTACGGCTACCAAGTTGGCGTTGCGGGCAGTAACTCTGAGAGTTACATCGCGGTGAATAAAGTAGACGCTTACTACGGTAAGTTTGATGTGACCTGGTTGGATACCTGGCGGGTGGTTGCCGGTTTGCGCTGGGAAGACTATCAGCAAGTTGGTCTCACCTGGGACCCGCTGGATTTCGACGGCATTCCTGTGGTCACTAGCGAGAGCGGTGGCCAGGAGGCGATTGCCCAGGAACTGGCGGACGCGGTGTTTACCGACGACGACATGTACACTTCGTTGGCAGTAACCTACATGCGTCCGGGCTTCTTCGCGGAAGACTTTCAGTTGCGCTTTGGTTTCAGTGAGACCACCGTGCGCCCGGACCTTCGGGAAATTGCCAATGCCAGCTATGTCGACCCAATCACCGGCGCCCTGGTTTTTGGTAATCCTGACGTAGTACCTGCTCAGTTTAAGAACTATGACATACGTGCCGAATGGTTCTTCAGCAATGGCGACAACCTGACGGTTTCGCTGTTCTACAAGGACATTACCGATCCGATTGAGCAGTTCCAGGCAGCGGCAGGTGATACCAACACGGCGGTGGAAATCATCAACGCCGAAAGCGCAGAAATTACCGGTATTGAAGTTGAATTTATGAAGACCCTCGGTGATTTCGCGCCTTCGCTGACACCGTTCTTTGTGCAAGGTAACTTTACGCTGCTCGATTCTGAGCTGGTTGCTGGTGAGAATGCAGATGCGCCAACTAACCCCGAGCGGGAGCTGGTAGGTGCTTCAGATTATGCAGCGAACTTTATTATCGGTTATGACTCTCCGAACGAAATGCACGCCGCCACCTTGTCTTATAACGTGTTTGGTGAGCGTTTGTACTTTGCGGGTCGTAACGGTGAGCCCGATGCCTACGAGCAGCCTTTCCACTCGCTGGACTTCACCTACTCATTCTTCCCCACCGATTCGGTGATCTTCAAAATAAAGCTGAAGAACATTCTGGATCAGGGCGTGGAGATCGAGCGTGACGGCAAAGTCACCTACGAGGAAGAAGTGGGTATGACCTTGAGTGCGAGCGTTCAGTACCAGTTCTAATAAGGCAGCAACTCTTTTTTTCAAGGCGCCATAAGGCGCCTTTTTTATTTGTCTTGCGTTGCCTCAAATCGATCTTTTAGCTGCCCAGTTTCAATTTAGCCGCGAGCCGCGCACTGCGCTGTGCGGCCTCCATGTCGCCAAGACGTTTATGGATAACCGCCTGAAACAGAAAGAACTGATATTGCTGATCGTTCAAGGCGATCGCCCGGTCGATTGCCCGCAGGGCGGCGTTGAAGTTGCCCTGCTCATACTCCTGTCGCGCCCGGCCATAGTGCCAGAAGGGATTTTGCCGCTTAAATGCCAGCGATTGCTGCTCGAGAGCTTCGGCTTTTTCCGCTTGCCCTGTCTCTCGGTAGAGTCGGCCTAAGTTGTTCACAGCGACCTGATCCTTCGGGTCGAGTGTTAATGCCTGACGGTAGGCCAGACCGGCTTTTTGCTGGTGCCCGTCGCGCCGGAAAACGGTGCCGAGATTCCCCCAGATATGACTGGCCTTCGGGTCGAGGTACAGCGCTCTGCGTAAGTAGCGATAGGCCTCGGCGGTATTGTCTTTGTTCAGCTGTTCAACCGCGCGATTATTGTAGTGCTGGGCAGCAGCGCGCTGATCGGTAATGCGTTCTTGAGGATAGCGGTAGTCATACACATCCACGCTTAGGTCCACCACCTGGATGTCGCCGTCGCCAAAATCCACCGCGGCATTGATATGCTGGTAGAAGGCCATGCTGTTGTCGTCGATCATATCCCAGCTGGGTGGAATGGTGACTTCGTTGTAGTAGGCGTCGAGGCCCGCTTCCCTGGCCATAGCAATAAACAGCGAGCTGAGCGATAGACAATTGCCTGTGCGCTGGTAAAAGGTATTCCGCGCGTTCAGGGTGATTCCGGGTTCATAGTTCAAACCCAGAATGCCGGGCTTGACGAGGGCGTCCAGCAAGTACTCCAGTCGCGCCCGGGGCGCTAACACCTGGGGGACATTCTCCTGAACAAAGAAGCGCATCTGGGCGTCCATCGCCAGTAGGTTTTCTTCGGGAAAAAGGGGGTCAATAGACGGAATCTGGTAAAGGCTTTCTGCATGAAGCAATGCTGCCAATTCGGTCTTTTTCGGTGCTGACACCGGTTGTGGTGTGGTACACCCGGCGACAATTATCGATGTAAGAAACGGTGCTGCGAAGCGCTTTAACCGCATGGGGCGCTCTCTTATCTGAAAGTTATTCGTACTATAGCGCCACCTGCCCCTCTGTAGAACAGATGGTGCCGGTAATTTAAAGGAATCACGCAGCGGCTCACTGATTTGCGGTTTATCGTCGTCGGCGATGCTGTTTTACTTCGTACATCGCCCGGTCTGCCCGCTCCAGCAGCGTGTTGGTATCGCTCTCATCATCGTCGGCAACCACAACGCCAATACTGGGCCCGGCGTAGTCAAAATGGATCTCACCGAGGTGAATTGCCCCCTGGGTCGCCGCTGTCAGGCGCTGCTTGAGTTCCTCGGCGTCGTCTGTCGCCGCGGCGACCACAAACTCGTCGCCGCCGTAGCGCGCCACCAGATCATTGCGGCGCACGGCCTGAAGCAGGCGTAGCGTCATATCAATGAGAAAGCGGTCGCCAGTATCGTGGCCATAGGTGTCATTGATCTGTTTGAAGCCATCCAGATCAATGAAGGCGACACAGACCTTTTTGCCGCTGGGCTGGGCTGCCCGCAACATTTTGCGCAGGCCATCGTGCAAGGCGCGGCGATTGGCAACACCCGTTAGCGGGTCGATGGAAGCGCTGTTTAACAAACTGGTGTTGCTCTCGATCAGCTTGGCAAACATGGCCTCCCGGTCGATTTGCTGGCCGATAATGCCCGCAAAAAGACTGACAACATTTATTGTTGCCTGAGAAACTTCTCGGCGCAGGCTACTGGCCGCGCAGAGCGTACCGACCAGGGTGCCGTCCTGGCTTTTAACTGGTTGACTCAGATAGGTTGTGATGCCGAGCAGGCGAGCGGCTTCCGAGTCGCCCCAGCGCTCGCTGACATTATTGGTAAAGGTGGTGCCTTCAGTGAGCGCGCGCCGACATAGGGTATCTCCCCAGGGCACGCTGAGGCCTTCAGGGATCACCAGGCGTTCTGAGCAATGGCTGTAAACAATGCTTTGAACCCCCTCAGCCTCGTCGATCGCGGTTAGGTAGGTCGACTCCAATCCGCTGACTCTTTCCAGCAGTTCCAGCATGGGGCGGGTAAGTGATTCAAGGTCGCGGGCATTGGCTACGTACTGTGCCAGATCTTCCAGATTAACGTCCAACGTTGAGGTCCGAAAATGGTGGTGGCTGAGGTGGTCAACGCTATCTCGACCTGCCGCTGGACTCAAGGGCGCGCTGTGGCAATTTGCAAGTTAAGTCGCGTCAAATCGGGTACTCAGCTCACACTGGCGATGTCGTTGGCCGGGTTTTCTCTGTCGACCTGACAAATATCAAAGTTGCTTCGGCTGCAATCTTGGGGTCTAAGCCGACTGGGATACACTGAATTTTCGGCTTTTCTGCTCTCTTTTTACTGAGTGGAAGCCCATTTCAGGCGGGACAGGACCCGCCTGGGCCAATGCATTTGTGAGGACAAATATGGTCAGGTATCCAACGGCAGCAAATCCAGTGCGCGCATCCCTGCCGGGGTGGCGAAAGTGGCAACATTGTCCGCGGCATTGCCTCGGGCTGGCGGTTGTGTCGATCGGCTGGCATCAACAGACCCTGGCGCAGAGTAATGCGCTGTGGCAGAACCACGGCAGCGCAGTGGCCGGTTGGCTTGTCAGTGGTTTGGCGATTGTTGTTTTGGCCACACTGGTGTGGCGCCTTCGCCGGGAGATTGTAAACCTTCATCAGTCCACTTCCGCCCTGGAGGCGCAGGTGCAGCGCAGCGACCGTGCCCTGGTCGCGAGCGGCGAGGTGTTGGCAGCCAGGACAGACAGTCTCGACCTGTTTGTGCGGCTGGCCAGTCACGACCTGCGCTCGCCGCTGGCCAATATCATTACGTTAATTGGTTTGCTCAAGCACCAAAGTGCAGGGCGCCAGATTGACGGTATGGAAAATAGTCTAACCCTGATGGAAAAGTCGGCATGGATGATGACTCACAAGGTGGATGCGGTGGTGTCCTTGGTCAGGGCTCAGACGGCGCCTTTGCATTGGCAGCCGCTGGACTTCGATCAGATTCTGCAGGGCCTGCGTGAAAAGTTCGCCCGGCGCCTGGAGCCGCATCGCGGGACGCTGAGCTGGTCGGCACTGCCGCCCGCCGAGGGGGACCCGGAGATGTTGACCTTGGCGCTGGAGCAGCTGCTCAATAACAGTCTGATCTACCGCCGAAACGTGCCGCCGGTGATAGAGTTATGCGGTTGGCGTGAAGGGGGGGAGGTAGTGATCATTCTCCGGGATAACGGTCAGGGCTTCGACCCGAAATACAACGAGGATATTTTTACCATGTTTACGCGGCGGTCAGCGGATTCCGAGGGTTCCGGGGTGGGTTTAAGTATCTGTCAGGCGGTGATCAGCCGTCATGGCGGAAGTATCTCGGCCCTCGGTCGGCCGGGAGAGGGGGCGGAGTTTACCCTGCGCTGGCCGTGTGTCGCGCCTGTTGCGCTACCGGTCTGAGGGCTGCAATGTCTGCAGCAATTCGACACACTTTATCGCCATCTCGTGTGCTGCTTTGTGCCATGCTGATGACGCCATTCGCACAGGCCCTTGATATCAGTGTGTTGGCTTCCCATCAGTTCAGCGACGATTTTGAGGTGACCTACCAAAATGCCGGGCAGCTCCCCGGGCAGTCTGGCTCCCGGGGAGCGCTATCGGTGCGCGATGGGGGCGCCCTGAGCGTGGCTGCCGATGTTGCTCTTATGGGGCAGGCAGATCGCCGCATTGGCGTTTTCCTCTCCCAGCAGCGCGGTCGCTTTGCTTCCTCGCCAGATTTGACTGAGCGTGATGTGCAAATCAATCACCTCCATTTTGTCGGCACCAGTGCGTATCCCCAGGGTAACTGGGAGCCCTTTGTGCTGGCGGGTCTCGGTGTCGCCCATTTCGCTCCCGATGATCCACAGCTAGATGCCGAAACCCGAGTGTCGGCCCAACTGGGTGCCGGGTTCAACTATCGCTTGTCTGAACACCTTTATTTGCGCGGCGACCTGCGTTGGATAGGTACGTTCTTTAACGGCGGCGGCAGTCTGTTTTGCAGCGGCGGCTGTCAAATTGAGGTCTCTGCCAACACCTATAATCAAGGCCATATTTCCCTGGGCGTACTCTGGCGAAAGTAAGGCGGCGCAGCGGTGTCGGACGAATTTGATCGGCACCGGCGAATGAATTCGATGGAAGGGAGAAATCGCGGCTGTTAAAAATCGCTCTGAACTAGATTGATAGTTACTTTGGAGCGTCCCCATGTCGACTGAAGAGAATAAGAAAAAAGTTAGCGCCTTTTTTGCCCACTTTAAACGTAAAGATGTGGCTGGGGCTATGGCCATGATGAGCGCCGATGGCACCTGGTGGATTGGCGGAAAGACCGAACTATTCCCTCTGGCGGGCTTGAAATCCAAGGAAGAAATGACCGCCATTTTGATGGAGATGGTACCGGGTACCGAGGATGGACTGGAGATTCGACCCCTGAGCATGATTGCCGAAGGCGACAGCGTGGCCTGTGAAGCTGAGTCCTATGGTGTGCTGGCCAACGGCCGGGTATACAACAATCAGTACCACTTCCTGGTGACCTTTCGAGACGGCGAAATCATCCAGGTCAAGGAATACCTCGACACCATGCACACCGCTGATGTGTTGAAGGGGTAGGCGATGACGATTTCAGCCGATCTGGCCCTCAATACTCCCCTCGTGCTGCCTTGCGGCGCTCGCCTTAACAATCGCCTGGCCAAGGCTGCGATGACCGAAGGCCTGGCCGACGAGATGAATCGGGCAACCCCGGCATTGGTAGCCCTTTATCGCCGCTGGGCGGCCAACGGCGCCGGCCTGATGCTGACTGGCAATGTGCAGGTTGATCGCCGACAGCTGGAGCGCCCCGGCAATATCGCCATCGACGGCAATGGCGGTTTTGAGCAGCTCAAGGAAATGGCGCGTCAGGGCACCCAGGGCGGTGCTCACTTCTGGATGCAGATCAATCACCCTGGTCGGCAAACGCCGGCCGGAATTCATCCCCGGCCTTTGTCCCCCTCTGCCATATCAGTGCCACTGGAAATGGCTGGCTGTGGTCAGGCAATGGAAATGACCCGAGCGGAAATCAAGGATGTGCGGCGGCGCTTTGTCTATGTAGCCTCTGTCGCCCGGGAAACGGGATTTACCGGCGTGCAAATTCATGCCGCCCACGGCTATTTGCTATCCAATTTTTTAAGTCCGTTGGCCAATCAGCGTCAGGACGAATACGGTGGCTCGCTGGAAAATCGTGCTCGTCTGCTGCTGCAGGTGGTCGCCGATATTCGTAAGGCCTTGGGGAGTGATTACCCGATCTCGGTCAAACTCAATTCAGCGGATTTTCAGCGCGGCGGTTTCACCGAGGACGAATCCATGCAAGTGGTGAGCTGGCTGTCCGCGGCGGGCATTGACCTGCTGGAAATTTCCGGTGGCAACTATGAGCAGATGTCGATGGTGGGGCTGGACAGTGGTGAGGGTGGCCCGATGCGCGCAGCCAGCACCCTCGCCAGAGAGGCCTATTTTCTGGCATTCGCCCGCAAAATTCGGCCGCTGGCAAAAATGCCCTTGATGATTACCGGCGGCCTGCGCAGCCGGGCGGCGATGAACCTGGCCCTGTCTGAGGGGGATTGTGATGTGATTGGTGTGGGCCGCCCCTTTTGCACGGCACCTGAGCAGGGCGCTGATTTGCTACGCAGAGAGAGCGATTGTGAATCGCTGCTGGCGATGGAGACCTCTCTGGCCATGGCGCGGGATGCGCTCGGCCCAGACGTGGACGACGCAACCTTCAAGACCGCTGAGTCCTTTGGTTTGCTGGGCTGGTATTGCTTGCAGATTGCGCGAATGGGGCGGGGCCAGGAGCCGGATTTAACCCAGTCGGTGTTTGATGCGTTGATGGAGTACAAGGCTGCAGAGACCGGGGCCCTGGAGCGCTGGCAGCGTCCGGTTTGATGCGAAATATCGTTGCAGTGATGATCATTCATCGCCACACTGGGCGGCATTACGCGGCACGCTCAGTCCGGCGGCCTTAGTGCCGGGTAGCGGTATATCGAGGCCACGATGCATCTCATCCGAATTGGCGCCTTTTCCGGCTTTGAACGCCTCACCCGAAGCCTGGGTCAAAATCCGGTCACCCTGATCAGGCAGGCTGGCCTGAGCGCTGCGGTCTTCCGTGACCCGAATTCCTACGTCGCCTACGCAAAAATGGCGGAGCTTCTGGAGCTTGCGGCAAGGGCCTGTGCGGAACCTTTCTTTGGATTTCGTCTTGCCCTAGGACACGGCATCGGCGTCTTTGACGAAATTGTGGTGCGCATGTGTCAGGAACCCTCGGTTAGTGATGCTATCGCGATGATGAATCGCCATTTGTATCTGCACGCCAGCGGAATTCAATTGAAGCAGCACCGCAAGGGTAAAGAGGTGTTGATCGAAATTTCCCTGGACGTCGAATCACCGCTTGGGATCAATCAGCTTGTTCAATTCAGTGTGGGTCGCTTGTTCAGCCTGATGGAAACGCTGACCAATTCTGACCCATATGTTTTCCCCATCAATCTGCGTCAGGCGGCACCTGACGCGGATGTCTTTCCGCCCCACTTAAACAAAGTGGCCTTCGCCAGCAGTTTCGACGGCATGCGCGTTCCGTTGCAAGACATGGAGCGCAAACCGACGCCTGACCAGCGTTTATTGCAGCGGCAGTTTTCAGTACAACTGCAGCATCTGGAGGAGCAGTATCCCGAGAGCTTCGAAGCTCAAGTGAGGGCCGCAATCAGCAAATTGTTGCCCTCGGGTGACTGTAACCTGAATCAAGTCGCTGCCAATCTGGGGCTGCATCCCAGGCGGCTCCAGCGAATGCTGAAAAAACAAGATGCCAGTTACGGCGAGCTGGTAAGAGAAGTGCGCCAAACCATTGCCGAGCGTCACCTGCGCACTGGTGTGGTCCCCATTACCGAGCTTGCCCTCAGCCTGGGTTACGCTGAGCTTGCGGTGTTTAGCCGCGAGTTTAAATCCTGGACCGGAATGTCACCGAGTGCGTGGCGCGAACAATCTACCCTCAAAAAGAACAGTGGTTCACCCCGCTGACCCCAATTTTTTTGCAGCATTTAGGGCAATAAATGCCGCGGCATCAACGTTATTTTGGATGACTTTCATCATTCGAATGGCTTTGACTCGTACTCTATCGGCAACGCAAAAGCCTGCACATAGTCAGCAAGGGGAGATCGGGAAATCCGGTGTCCTCCAGCGATAATCACCACAAACTGACGGCCACTTTTTGGCGAATGATAAGTCATGGGATTTGCCATACCGCCAGCGTGCAGGCGATGTTTCCAGACAACTTCGCCCGTTTGAGCATTGAAGGCGCGAATGGCCTTTTCATGGGTGGCGCCAATAAACACCAAACCCGATTTGGTGATCAGCGATCCGCCAAAATTGGGTACGCCAATAGGCAATGGCAAGTTGTGTTGGGTAAAGAGGGGGCCGCTGTCGCGAGCGGTTCCCAGTGGTACTGACCACAGCAGCGACTTATTGTGTAAATCTACCGCACTCATCTGGCCAAAGGGCGGTTCATTGCAGGGAATTTGCAAGGGCGACACAAAGGTATCCCAGACAAAACTGTAGGGGGTTCCCAGCTGCGGCCCGCCACTCAAATGTTGGATGCCCGGCTGTGCTGATTCAGCCCCTCGCGGGATTAATCGAATCAGTGAGCCCACCCGCATGTTGTTGACGAAGGCAACCCGATGTGCCGCGTCCACTGACACACCGCCCCAATTGATTCCGCCACCAACACCGGGGTAAACCAGGGAAAATTTATCGCTGCCAATGGGAGTATAAGGACCCTCATAGCGCACCTCGCGAAAGCGGATGCGGCACCATAGCTGGTCGAGGGGGGATATTCCCCACATGTCCTTTTCTGTGAGGGTTTCTCTCGAGAAGGTTGGCATCTCGGTCGATTCCGGTTGCGTGGGCGACATCCAGTCGCCTTCGGTGGGGGTCACCGGCACAGTCTGCTCCTCCACTTCAGCGAGCAGGGTGCCGTCGCGTCGATCCAGCAGAAAGAGCTGGCCGGTTTTGGTGGGTTGAATCAGAGCGGGTACCTGCTCTCCGTCGATACTCAGGTCGACGAGCGAAGGTTGGCCGGCAACATCATAGTCCCACAGGTCGTGATGTACGGTTTGGTAGTGCCACACAGGGGCGCCGGTAAGCGCATTCAGGGCGACAACCGATGAGCTGTAGGTTTCCATCTCCGGCGTGCGGTGGCCTCCCCAATGGTCGGGTGTGGCGTTACCCAATGGCAGGTACACCATGCCCAGTGCATCGTCGCCGCTGGCCGGGCCCCAGCTGTTTGGGGTTCCCCGGGTAAAACTATCATCCCCCTGGGGCATGCCATGGTCGCCTGGTCTGCCCATATCCCATGCCCAGGCGAACTGGCCGGTTTTGGCATCAAATGCGCGGATTACCCCAGAAGGTTCACCGACACTAACATTATCGGCAATCCAGCCGCCGATAATGATATTGCCCCGAACAATAATGGGTGCAGAGCTGACGTAGGAAAAGCCTGGGGTCAGCTCACCCATGCCGCGACTCAAGTCCACTGTGCCCGCCTTGCCAAAGGACTGACAGGGCGCGCCGGTATCGGCGTTCAGAGCGATGAGTTCACTGGTAAATGTCGCGGCGATAATGCGCCGGGGACAGTCGCTGGCCTCGGTAAAGCTGGTGTAGGCGACCCCCCGGCAAGTGCGCACCATCGAGCCTCCCGTGGGATCGACCTGCGGATCATGGCGCCAGCGCTGCTCACCAGTTTCGGGGTCCAGGGCAATGATCACATTGGTCTGGGTACACAGGTAGAGCGTCTCGTTCACCATTAGCGGAGTGGCCTGCAGATGGCTGGGTTCGCCCTCTTGAACGACACCCGTGCGATAGGTCCACGCTGGCGCCAAGTCCGACACATTGTGCAAATTAATCTGCTCCAGGGCAGAAAAACGAGTGCCCCCAAGGGTGCCGCCATATTCGGGCCAGGTGCCATCTGTCGGAGTGAGAAATTCGCTGGCATAGGTGTGCTGGCCGGGGTAGGGCGAGGCCGGATTGTTGTCGCCAACCCCAGCCAGAGCCAACAGGGTAACCGCGGCCAGCGCGCTGGCCGCGCAGGCTAACCCTGGCCCTTTCGCGCGCTCTAGACCACATCTCAGGCCATACCCGGCCAGCCAAAAGCCCAAAATGCCAAGCAGCCAAAGGCGAGGCAATAGCGCCCAGACATCTAGCCCGGCTTCGAGCAGTGACCAGATGATCGTAGCAAGCAAAAGTGCAGTGTAGATCAGCAAGGCGCTTTGAACGTGCCGCCGCAGCAACGCCACCGTGGTGAAAAGGCTAATGCCTGCAAGAAGGTAATATGGGCTACCGCCGAGGGACATCAATTTGACACCACCGAGTGCGAAGCCCCCGCCAGTGAGCAATAACAAAAGCCCAAGGAGGATGGGGTAGCGGGCAGGCCAGGCGTGTTTCATAAGGACCGTTTCCGATGTTATTGCTCGCCGTTACCAACGCGGGCTAGCATTATTATTGTCTTTGGGGGCGGCGAACTGATAATGGTCGTCTGTGTAGTGTTTACGTCCTATTGCTCCACTGAGCGCAAAGCTGGCGTTACCCTGACAGGCTATAAGCCGCGTATCGGCCAGCGCGGCCTCGCGCAAATAGCAGAAGGATTGATATTCCGTGCTGTCGGCCATGCCAATAAAACTGCGGACACTGGGGTAGTCGACAATGATAATGTCGTCCCAGCTTTCGCCTTCTGGGGCACATACTGCAGCGGCGGCTGACACCAATCGCACCGAGGCCCCCATTGATTCCACCAGCGTGAGGGCTTTGGCGGCATAGCGCTGGTAGGCCTCCAGACCGGTACACGGGAGTTCCTCTCGGTTTTGAAAGTGAGCGATGTCCCGGTAGCGAAGAAAGTTGATCATCGTGACAGGGCTGTCCTGGTCCAAGGCAGCCAGTGTTTTGGTGTTGATCGTGAGGTGAGCCATTACCGTCCTCGTAAGACAAAAAAAGCGGCTCAGAGAGCCGCAAGTACCAGGGTGAATTAGAAGCGATAGGTGATATCGATACCGTAGGTGCGGGGCGCGCCCGGCACAAAGTAGTTGGCACCAAAGCCTTCGATGTTAATGGCATAGGCGTTGTAATACTTGTCGGTGAGGTTCTTACCCCACAGCGCTACGGAGATATCGCCGATGTTGTAGGTCGCCCGAGCATTGAGCAGAGTGTAGGCATCCTGGCCATCTTTCATTGGGCCTTGGGCCTGCATGTCATTGAAGAAGTCATACTCCTGGTGGGATTGATACTGCACTTCTGCAGACAGCACGAGCTCGCCGCCGCCGACATTAGGGAAGATATATTCGGGGGCAATCGAGGCGGTGACCTCCGGCGCAAAGGGGAAGCTGTTGCCACCTATATCGAAGCCTCGGGGATCAGCCGCATTCGGGTCGCCGGGCGCCAAGAATTGACCATCGTCATATTCGGTATGGAGATAACCCAGCCCGGCCACAACCCGCAGTGCGTTGGTCAATTGACCGATCACCTCTAACTCTGCACCGTAAAGCTCGCCGTCGAGGGAGCGAATAAACGCAGCGCCACCGGCAACTTCTTGCACTTGTTGGCCTTTGTAGTCGTTGTAGAAGGCCGCGCCGTTGAGTTGAACCCGGCCGCCGGCCAGCCGGGATTTGAAGCCCGCTTCCCAGGCGTTCACAAATTCAGGGCCGACATAATTGGGTGCCAGAATAATGGATTGGCCATTGAAGGACCCAGAACGGTAGCCCCGGCTGAAGCTGCCGTAGAGCATGATTTCGTCGGTGGCGTGGTATTCCAGCAACACTCGGCCGGTCGGCTCGGTGGTTTTTTCCTGGAATTCCTCCGATTGCGCACCGGCCAAAATAGGCAGGCCCATAGCGTCTCCGGTGGTGTAAGCATAAGCGGCGGGATTGCCGCTACTATCGAGCAGCAACGACGAGAAATCGTTGAACTCAACAACATCGCGAGTGAGGCGTGCGCCCACCGTGACCGCCCACTTTTCATTGATGTCGTAACGGCCCTCAGCGTAGGCGGCTACCGAGCTCTGAAACTGTTTGTAGTTAATGATGCTCGACACCGAGGTGGTTACCCCGGGGTTAAACTGATCGGGACCCGCGCTGTCATTCAGGAAGCCGAAGAAATGCAGGTCTTCGTAGTTGTCCACCTGTTGGCGGCCAAAATACACTCCGGCAATAAAGTCGATTTTGTCGCTGCTAAAGTTCAGGTTGAAATCCTGGTTAAAGCCGAAAAAGTCGGAGTTGTTGGCATTGTATTGGCCGATGGAGGTTGGCGTGCCGTCGAAATCAAAGCTGAATTCGAACTCGGCAGTGTCATAGCCGGTGATCGATGAAAACACCAAGTCATCATTAATGTCGTAGGTAATCTTCAGTTGGACACCTTTTGAGGCGCTAAAAAAATCACCCTGACGATTAACGGCTGACTCCCGTTCCCCCAGTTGACTGCCATCAAAGTTGCCGGTCAGATCGGTCTCGCCGGGCCCCAACAGGAAGGGGGTACCGCCGTGACCGATTGGCGTGTTGCGGGCAAAGTAAATCCGCCCCACAATATCCAGATCATCCGCTGGGCGATACCGCATAGACAGCCGCGCGGCGGTAGTATCTTCAGAGTTATAGTCTTCGTTCGTGTAGGCTGGCCCCCAACCCAGTTCTTCGGCGCGGTTTTCAATAAAGCCGTCCCGCTCCAGATCGAGCACCGCCAGCCGGGCGCCGAAATTGCCCTCGTCGTTGGTGCCTTCCACCGCGGCTTGAACCGTTCTGGCGTCGTAGTCACCCACACCTACGGTGATAAAGCCCTCACTGCCATCAAGTGAGGGCGACTGGGTGATGATATTAATCGCGCCACCGGTGGTGTTGCGGCCATACAGGGTCCCCTGTGGCCCCTTTAATACTTCCAGACGTTCAAGGTCATACAGTGCAGCACCGTGACTGGGACGGAAGCCCTGATAAACCTCATCGAAATAGATGCCGATCGGTGACTGGGCGTTGGGGTTGAATTCATTGGCAACGCCGATACCGCGAATGGTGAAGTTCGGCTGCGATTTGGAAAACGGCGAGTTCACCCTGACATTGGGCATGGAGCCGCCGATATCGCTGGCGTCGGTCATATTCCGTTGTTGCAGATCGTTTCCGGTAATAGCGGACACAGATACCGGCACATCCTGCAGATTTTGCTCGCGCCGGTTGGCGGTAACTACAACCTCTTCTATCGTTTTTGTAACTCCCTCAGCGGATTGGGCCCGGGCGGAGGGTGACTGCATCAGCAGAACCCCCACGCTGGCACACACGCAGATGGCGTTAGATAACCGATTGGCTTGCATCATTTTAATTCCCTCGTAGTTATTTTTTGCAGTAGAGAAATTTCGACACGTCACTGTTTATGAATGTCGCTATTTATGGTGTTGTGGTTGGCTATCTCAGGACGTCGCTCCTCAACGATTTTTGATGGTGGACGCGGGGCAAGCTAGTGCCCCAGGCCCTTGTCTTGACGCTCAATCTGCACCGGTACACCGGTCATCCAACTCATGTAACTCAGTGGCTCGTGGGTGTCGGCACCCGAGGGCATCAGATCGTTCACATTGGCACCGGGTTTGGTTGAGGCCACCTGCAACCGGGACGCCGTTTTGTGGCCGTAGCCGTGGGTCATGGCCACCGCTCCCGGCCGCAAATCGTTGTTGAGCAGCACCCGGGTTTCGATGCTGCCGTACTCGTTGTAAACGCGGATGGCGTCGCCTTCGTGCAAGCCCAGTCGCACCGCGTCGGCCTCACAAATATTCAGCGGGTTTTCAGCGAGGATGCCCCGGCGGAATTTCGGCATATTCGTGAGCCAGCTGTTATGCATATGAATCGTGCGCATGGAAACCAGCTTTAAGGCATCGGGCGATTCCGCTGCCAGTTCAGTAAAAATCTCGTCACAGCGTGCATACAATCCCGCCTCGGCAAAAATCGGCGGAGCGCAGTGGATTTTGCCGTCGGGGTGCAGCACACCGCGGGTAAAGAACTCTTCCTTGGGGGGCTGCTCAATCATGGCGGTGCGCTGGGGGAGCTCGCTCAGTTGATCAATGGATAGGCCCTTTGTCGCCAACAACTGGTTGAAAGTAGCGAAACCGTTTGCCTTGATTTCTGTTTCGAACAGTTCGCTGGGCCCCATTTCCAGGCCGAGCTTGCACAGAATCCACCAATCATCCCGACGCTCAAATTTGGGTGACACCATCGCTTCGGTATGTTGCACATAGGGTCGCAACTGCATGCCATTACAGAAGAAATTGATGTCCTCCCGCTCCAGCCAGTCGGTGGCGGGCAACACGTAGTCGCACATTTCCACGGTGTCGGTGGGGTTAATATCGGTGGCGACCATTACCTCGAGCTTTTCAAAGGCCTTGCGCAAGCGGGACTCAGCGGGCATCGAAAATAGCGGGTTGGTGCAAATCATGATCGCCGCACGAATATCGCCATTCTCGATCAATTCCGGCAGCACCGTAGCGGGCATGGGGTTGTAGCCATGACCATTTGCCAAAGGGCCAACCGAGGTCGGAATAGCAACGTCGTTAGCGCTGTTGCTGGGCATGTCCACCCGGCAGAAGCCTTCGGGCAGGTAAGTGCCCCCTTCCTTGCCCAAATTGCCGGTAAAGAAATTGATCATCTCTGCCAGCCAGTAGGCGAGTACGCCTTGTCGGCCCTGATTGACGCCGGTAGCGGTGTACACGGCGGCGGATTTCGCCGACAGGATTTCGCCAGCAACCTTTTTGATTGTAGTCGCCGGGATGCCGGTGATGTCGGCGACCTTTTCAGCAGGATACTTGGCAGCGAAGTCGAGGACTTCATCGGCGCCGGTACTATGGGCATCAATCAGATCCTGGCGGAGACCGCCGCGCTGACAAATCTCGTTCAGGATCGCAGCGAGAAAATACACATCGGTGCCGGGCTTGATCAGCAAAGTTTCACCGGTTTCCTCGGTGGAGGACTCAATTCGTCGCGGATTGACGAAGCGCACTTTACCGCCCCGAGCCTTGATGTCTTTCAGCGTTTTGCCATTGTCATTGGGCACAGAGACTAAGGTCCAGTGGGAGACTTTGGGATTGCCGCCCAAGCACAATAGGTAATCAGTGTGATAAAGATCCGGTGCCGGGTAGATGGTCGGCGCACCGTAAATTTCACCAGCGGCATAGGATTTATTGGAGTAATCCTGGCTGAGGGGATTGAACACCATCGGCGTGCCAATGTGCTTGATCAACTCGCCCACAAGAACAAAGGGTCGGGAATTAAAGCCAATGGGATTGCCAAAAAACACCGCAATTGAGGTTGGGCCGTATTTGTCCCGCACCGCGCGCAGTTTTTCTCCCGCCTCGGCAAAGGCCTGGTCCCAGCTGATTCGCTCAAACTGGCCCTCCACCTCGGTGCGGGGGTTGGTCCGCTTCTGAGGGAAGTTAAGGCGGTCGGGATCGCCGTGGACCTCCAGCCATGACAGGCCCTTATTGCATGGCGTGCCGCCACAGGGGTGATCCGGGTTGGGCTTTAATTTCACAACGTCGCCGTCATCGTTGAGCTCGGCCAACATCGGGCAATAGGGCTCACAGATGCGACAGAAGGTTTGCTTTTGGGTGGTCATTATTTTTCTCTCCGTAGTCGTCACTGTGCGTTTAAAGGGTGGCTTCAAGCAGGGCGTCACTGGTGGTCAGTTTGACCCTGGGGCGACCTGTTGCCCGACCCGCATTGCGTTCAAATCGATCAATCCGTGTCCAGTCGCTCTTGCTGACATAACGTATGCCACGCTTGTCAAGCAAGTGTGGGATGGCCTCTAGTGAGGCGTTCAAGACCGGGGTGGCGCCATCGGCAATGTCTTCAAGATAGCGGCCCACGGTCTCGGCCGCGCACTTCTTGTTACTGCCGATAACGCCTTGCGCGCCGCGCTTGATCCATCCGCAAACGTAGACACCGGGGATGGTCTCGCCATTGGCACATACCCTGCCTTGACGATTTTCAATCACTCCACGCTTGTTATCGAAGGGCAGGCCGGCAAAGGGGCGTCCACGATAGCCAATCGCCCGCATCACTAGCCCTGTCTCCAACAGGGTGTGCTGGTCGCTGGCCCGCGCGGACACCCGGCCACTGGCGTCAGTTTGTAACTGGTTAGCGGCCAGGCAAATCTGGGAAACCCGGCCATCGCCGATCAATTCAACCGGTGAGCTCAGGAACTTGAGCACAATTTTTTTCGCTGAGGGCGACCAGGCTTTGCTGGAAAAATCCTTGAGAGTGGTCAACTTACGCTGGGCAGCCCAGCTCAATTCAGCGTCAGCGCTTTGATCCGCACCCCAGTCCACCTCGACCAAAACGCCGGGGATATGGGCCAGTTCTTCCAGCTCAGGGTTGTTGAAGGCGCCCTGGGCGGCGGCGCGCCGACCGAGTATCACGACCTCGGTGATCTGGCTGCGGCTCAGCGCAGTCAGGGCATGATCGGCGATATCTGTCTTGGCAAGCTCGGCCACCGGGCTGGTGAGAATCCGCGCAACATCCAGTGCGACGTTGCCATTGCCGACGATCACCGCCCGGGGATGAGACAGGTCAAAGGTCAGGTGAGAAAAATCCGGATGCCCGCTGTACCAGGCGACAAACTCCCGGGCCGACCAGGAGCCCGGGAGGTCTTCGCCTGGAATACCCATGCGGTTATCGCCATCGGCGCCGCAGGCATAAAACACGCCGTCGTAGTTGGCTCGCAGCTCCTGATGAGTGATGTCGCTGCCGATCTCTACATTGCCGAAAAAGCGCAGTTCCGGCCGGTCAAAGGTGTAGGAAAACAGGCGGTCAATCACCAGTTTTTTCTCTGGATGATCGGGTGCAACTGCCCAGCGCACCAGGCCCCAGGGCGCTGGCAAGCGTTCAAAGATATCGATTTGATGGGGGACCTCCGGCCGATCCAGCAAGTGGCTGGCCAAATACATGGCCGCCGGGCCGCTACCGACAATGGCCACGCGGCGGGGAGCGTCAAACCGGCTCATGGCGCGCCTCCCGGAAATAATCCCGATTGATCTCCTCATAATGGCGCCATTTTTCCGGCAGGGTGCCCGCCTCAAAAATTGCCAGCACCGGGCAAACTTTGACGCAGGCGCCGCAATCAATGCAGACCTCCGGGTCGATATACAGCTGTTCTGCCTGATCAAAGCTGGTCTCATTGGGACCGGGGCTAATACAGTCGACCGGACAAATTTCGACGCAGGAGTAATCTGCAACACAGGGAGGGCCGATTACATAAGCCATATTATTTTTCCCTCTTTGGCAAAAGGCGGTGCTGGAGGAGGCTCAGATTCATGGCTGGCCCCAGACATCGGCAAAGGCCTGGGTGACCTTGGCCAGCAGATCGCTATCGCCTACGACGTTAACCGAGCCTTGTCTTTGCGACTCGGCGAAGCTCCGCTTGCCTAGAATGATTTCCGCCCAGACGGGTCGTGTTAGCGAGATATGCAAATCCGGCTCGGAAGGCGCCTCTTCCATAAATTCTCCTGCGCCATGACGCAGAGCAAACCCGAAATTCAGATTCAGGTCGGTGTAGCTAAATTTGATGACTGCATGGATGCCGACGATGGGCGCGGGATTAATTGCGTTTTCCAGCAGACGGATATGGGTGCCTGGCGGCGCACTGAGGATCATGTCCAGGCCGGGGGGGGGCATGCCGCCGCCTGCGGGTGGTTTGCGCTTGTCAATTTTGCCCTCCAGGGCGAGTGCCTCGGTGAGTAAAAAGTTACGCGTCTGAATCCCTGTGGGGGTGGCTTGGGCCATTTTGCGCAGCGCCGCCGCCTTTAATTGCTTAGCCTGCAATAGCGCCGGCTCCACCATCACCACCGAGCTCATCAATTTGGCGGCGAGATTGTATTTCTTCTCGTCAAAGGCCCGCTGGGCGGCAGCAATCATCGGGCCGCTACCACCGAAGCCGTCTACCAATGCGCGGTGATATTCCTCCGGCTCCGGGGGATGAATTTCTGCGGCATCATCTGCCCACCATCCGACCAGGCCGCGATAAATGCCCCGGACGATATACTCGGGATCGATATAAGCGGCAAACAGACAATCCTGATCCCGCAGACTGGGCGGCAACTGAATATCTCGCACCAGTTGGTCGGGGTTGCGACCGAGGTTAATCCCACGAATGGTTTGCTGCAGAAGATAAGCGTAGGCATCTCGGTGGTGAGTTGCCAGCGCCTGAATCGCTGCCTCGCCAATCACTGGAAAGCCGTGGCAGCCCACCATGTAGTGAGGCCGTAACTGGCGAATCCGGTCGATCCCCTGAATCAAATCCTCCGCTACCCGATAGCGCTCGCCGCGCAGGGTGTAAAGCGGAAACATCATCGGCATGATGGCCGCGTTATGCAGTACCAGTTCAAGTTCGGGGAAGTGGACTGTCAAGCTATCAGTGGCATCGGAACTGGTGTGATAGAACACCACTCGCTGGCCATCAATCGCCACCTCTTCCTCATCGGCAACCAGATGAGTTGGTGATACATGGCCCAGATTGCCGCCGTCGTTATCGGCGAAACGTGGGGTAGAAAAGCCGTACATCAGCGCCGCATCTTCACCATGCTGGGGCAAATACATCCCGGTTTGCATCTGGGCCCGGCGCATTACGGCAGAGCCTGCGCCAGCTTTGAACTCGAGCAGATTTTGCTCGAGTTGTGGGTGTGCATAGATCGCGATGTCTTCTTCCGGAAAGGCGTCAATAATGGGTTGCGCTGCCTGGGTGTAGTGATGGTGGGAATAAATGATCGCTACTACTGGCCGGTCACTGAATTGACGCTTTATTTTCAGAATTTCACGACCGGTACCAATATTGGTACCGGTATCAAACAGAATCAGGCCACGCTCGGATTCAACAAAGACATGATTGTTAAAACCCAGTCCGGTAATGGCGAACACACCTGGGCGAACCTCGGACCAGCCAACTTTTCCCCAGGAACCATCACGGATGAAACGGAGATAGTCGCTGTTGACCTTGGCGCCATTGTCGGCGGTTACCACTTTCTGGTCGAAATCGCCGCGATAAAAAAGCGGTGTCTGTCTTGTTAAATCCTGCGCAACATTCATTAATTAAATTCTCACTCAACCATGTTTGTCTTCGACGTTGACCTCGGGGAATTTGTCGAAATAGTCGCCATACCGGCTGCGGATATGTGCGCGTGTTACGCCGAAGTCCTGTTCCGGACGGTAACCCAGCTGGCCACCGTGGCGCCCCCTGGGATGGTCAGCAACATATGCGTTCATCGCCTGCTCGGCAGTGTCGCTCCACTCCAGATCGGCACTATTGTAAATGTCTCGCAGGGTCCCCATGTTATCGGCCATGTAGCGATGGAAATACACATGATGAACGCGCCGGGGATCGAGTTTGTCGATGTCCCTGACCAGTCCGGTCAGCATATTGTCGATCATGTCATAGGAATTCTGCAGCGCAGCCTTGGTGTCGGGGTGGAAATAACACTCGCGATGCAGGTAGGACATCATGGTTGCGTTAGATAAATTCGATGAAGCAGGGTCGCGGTGAGTCAAGATGAAACGGGTATCGTCAAAGACCTCATCAATTACCGGCAAAAATGGCAGATGATGGGGGCTTTTCAGTATCCAGCGCTGGTTGTTGCCGCGTAACCACTGCAATACCTGGATACCCTTTTTCAAGAAAGAGTATAGGCGTTTTGCATCCATTTCTTCCCAAAACCATTTGCGCCACTTTGGGGTGTCCACATGGTTCAGGTTTACCACGGGAATGCCGTCCATATGAAACAGAATGCATTCCTCTTGAGTGCCGTCATAGGGCACATCCATCATATTGCGAAAGTAGGGGCAGACCGAGTGCCAGTCTTCCAGGCCCTGGCGATAAAACTCATCCCGGGTGTCCAGTTCTTCCCCGGCAAATTGCTTCAACGAGGGCACCGGCTGCCAAGCCTCCCAAAACTTGAGCGAATTGAAGCGCTTGTCGGCCGACATGATATTGCTGAGGTTGGTGGTGCCAGAACGCGGCAGGCCGGCAATCAACACCGGTGAGGTGATTTCAATGTCATTGATTTCTGGGTGACGCAGTAACAATGCTTCAAGGCGGCTGCGCTGAACGATACTGCTCGCAAAGGAAGCGGCTAGCATATTGCGTCCCGCCGGGCTCATTTCGTGGGTTTCTCCAGCCTCCTGCATGAACCGGGAGAAGGAGTCGAAGATGTAGTCGTCCTCATAGAGGGGGACATCGAGTTGCGCCCGGGCAAAGTCGAGTACGCCCTCGATGCTGTAGTCGATGGTCAAAGCGGCCCGGTTGGCCATCACTTTAGCGCCAGCCTCTGAGAAGGTCGGGTTGGCCAGATCATCAATGTAGATAGTGGATGAAGACATTTTTATTACCTGCGTTATGGGTGTTATGTCGTAATTCGTTATGCATTTTTATGGAATTGCGCGGCGCCGCTAGACAGCTTGTTTACAAGGGTGAAGAGGTCATGCGCGCCTGAGTGGGGTTGATAATAGGGTCACGTCATAAAGTGGGCATGATTTTTTGCGACAGTTATTTGATGTATTGCGACACTGCTGATCGGGGAGGAATTGAGCGGGGAAAGTGGCGTTGGGGAGGGAGGTGGTCGATACGACACGTTAGTCTTCAAAGACAAATGCCTGAGGCCAATGATCACTATTGGATGGCGGACTCCTGATAGCTGCTGAGGCATGCGGTTGCGGACACCATCACCGCCATGCGCTTGATTTTACTGTCTGTGCTGGCCGTTCAAGTAAGCCCTTGGGGTGAGCCCAACCAGGCTTTTGAAGGTGCTAGAGAAATGTGAAGCACTGCTAAAGCCCAGGTCGTAGGCCACTTCGGTAACACTGCCATTGAGTAGCAGGCGCTCCTTGGCGGCCTCAATGCGCTTTTCAATAATGTAGCGGTGGGGCGGCAGGCCAAAGTGCTCGGTAAAGCGCTCGCAAAAAGCCGTGCGGCCCAGGCCGGCTTTATCGGCTAGCTCCTGAATGTGTAGGCGGTCACCGAGGCGCATGTCAATCTCTTCCGCGATGGCGGCAAAATCCAGTTCGTCACTGTCCAGCACGGTTCCCGGCGCCGCGAGACGCACACCTTCGGCGGCCCGGTCGCTGACGACCCGCAACAAATGCCAGGCCAGCGATTCCAGTACCTTGTCGGTGTAGCGTTGGAAATCCAGGGGGGGCAGTGAGCTGGCCGCCAGTAGATTGCGCACCGATGCCATCACATAGTCATCCCGCAGCGCAAACAGACACGCCTGCATTTTTAACAGCAGTTGGCCGCAGTCATCGCCAAAAATACGCTGGGCGCTCTCGGTGAGATGCAGGGTGGCGAAATTTACCGGCCCATCGATGAAATATTTTATCGATTGGTTCTGCGGCACCAGGGTGATATCGCCGGGCTTTGAGAAGCGGTGGCTAATGCCATTTTCAGTAAACACCCGAACCCGGCGGACGCCGCCGAGGTGCACGGCAATGGTCAGGGCACTGTGTTGTGGGATGCGCACCTGCTTCATCGGTCGCAGGTCCCAGCTGCACAGGCGAACACTGTCACTGTGACTGGTAGCGTGTTCTGCCAAGGGCGTGGAACGGCAGGCTTTTTGGTAAACCGCTATCGGGTTGCTCACGCTGATTCCGGGCGTATTCATCATTTCTTTCTCTCGCGGCGTTGTTATTTTTTGCGCTGAGGGAGCCGGCACCTGCCGGACGAATTCATAAATCACCCTCCGTATAAATTCGATATTGCCGAGGGTGACGCAATGCTAAAACTGCTATCTAAGCACTCATCCACCGCGGACACAACTGATACGCGTCCATCAAAGATGAGCTGGTGGCGAACAAAAATAACAATCGGGGAGGCCCAATGGCGCAGACTGAAACGACTGTAGATTTACCCAAATCCGTGCCGCATTTACTTGCCACGGCAACGGCTATGACGGGGCTGGACGATTTCGGTGATGAGTCCTTTTTGGAAGGCCTGGGTAATGTGGTTAAGGGTTTTAATGACGAGGCGCAGCTGTCACCTTTGGGTGAGCAACTGGCCTTTGGCGGTCTGCTCAATATCCTGGTGAATCGGCTGCGCTATGTTCGCGATATTGCCGCGCATCCAGAGATTCTTGACGAAGATATTCCCGGGCCAATAGTGGTGCTGGGTCTGCCGCGTACCGGCACGACCAAATTGCAGCGCATATTGTCAGCCGGCAATCAGACTCAGGCCATGTTGTATTGGCGGATGTTGAATCCGGCGCCTTTTCCCGAGGAACAGCTCGGCAGACCGGATGGACGCATTCACGTTGCCGAAGACGCCGTGGCGATGTTGGCCGAACACTTTCCGGGCTTTATGGCTCGTCACCCCACCGAAGCCCAGCAGCCCGACGAAGAAGTGCTGCTAATGCAGGGCAGCTTCCAGTGCGAGGTTACTTGGATGTTTGCCCGCATGCCGTCGTTCTACCAATACTGTATGGACGTCGATCCGGTTTACCGCTACCGCTATCTGCGCAGTCAGATGCAGTATCTGCAATGGCAGGACGGTGGTGCTCAGGGGCGGCCCTGGGTGCTTAAGTCGCCCTGCCATACCGGGGTGTTGGACTCGCTGTTGAAGGTCTTCCCCAATGCGGTGTTGGTGCATTGTCACCGGGAAGTGACCGAAGTTATCCCGTCCATGTCGGGTCTGATGGAGCATATGCGACTGATTCACAGCGATCATGTCGACCCTAAGGTGACTGGCCCCGAGTTGCTGGCGTATTTCGGTGAGGGAATGGATCGCTACCTCGCCTTTCGCAAGACTTTACCGGCAGATTACATTACCGACTTTTCCTTTAACGATGTGCTGCACCGGGCGCCAGAGGTTGTTGCCCAAATTTATCAGCGTACCGGTCTGCCCTTTACCGAGGATAGTCGCGCGGCGATTGCTGCCTTTGAAGCTGAGCGGCCCCGGCACCAGTTTGGCAGCTACACTTACTGTGCCGAAGACTATGGCGTGACAGACGCCGAGATCACCGCACGGTTCGCCGAGTACAGCCAGAAATTTGCGACTTATATCAACCGTTAAAACTGAATAATATCTGGAGAATATGATGAACGAACGTACCTCCCTTGAGCAGTATGACTTTTCGAGCCCAGCGATTTGGCAGCGGGTAGTCAAGGTTATGGAAGAGATGCAGGCACTGGTGTGGGACGACCCGCAGGTGCAGGACGATCTGACCCGGGCTGAGGGAGTGCGGCAACTTACCCGGCTGATTTCGGGCGGCCAACGCATCACCCTGGAAAATATGGACCCGGATTACCCCCAATTCCAGCAGCTGCTCAGTACCAAAATTCAGTTTGGCTTGCCCTCGGCAGATTGCCATTACACCTGGGCGCCGATGCACGGCGACAACGTTTATCGCATTGTGGGGGACCGCGGTACGGCCAACCTGATCGATCTGGAAATTCGTGAGGATCATCTCGGTCGTCTTGGCAACTGGAAATTATTTCATCGCCTGACCGATTTGGAGGTGGGGCCGGATAATCAGGTGGAAGTGATAGTCAGTAAGGAGCGCCCGGCAGACACCACCAACTGGCTGAAGCTGCCTGAGGGTAATTGCAATGTGGTATTCCGCCAATACTTTAACGACTGGGATACTGAGCAGCCTGCGCGCCTGACGATTATCACCGAGGGCAAGCCCTATCCGCCGCCGCCCCTCACCGAAGATCAGGTTCGCCGCAATCTGGAGTTATTCTGCGACCTGCTTCAGCAGATGCCGGCGGGCTTTCGCCAAACCGTTGAGGCCTACTATAAGGGTGAGCCCAATACCCTGTCCTTTGACGGCATTGACTATGGTTTTGCCTCCTTGAGTTATGGCAAGTGCGCCTACCAGTGCGGCCCCGACGAGGCCCTGGTGCTGGAACTGGAGTTACCCAAGACCCGCTTCTGGAATATTCAGCTCAGCAGTCACTTCTGGGAGGCCCGGGACTACCATCTTCGCCAAAATTCCCTTAACGGCCACCAGGCCGACATCGACAGTGATGGCGTTTTCCGGGCGATTATCAGCCACAAAGACCCCGGTGTTGCCAACTGGCTCGATGCCGGTGGTCATCCAAAGGGACTGGTTACCGTTCGCTATTACGAGGCAGACAAAATTCGCCCAAGCAAAATTACCCGATGCCCGGTCAGCGAAGTGGCTCAACACCTCCCCCCAGGGACCGCACAAATCTCGACCGAAGAGCGCCAGCGCCGTTTGCGTAAGCGGGCTTGGTCCTTCCCGCGTTTGGGTCGGGATTAATGGTTGAGGAGCATATTGAGATGTCTGATAGCAATCCGATCTTTTGCATGCAGGGAAAAATTGCGGTGATCACGGGTGCCGGCACTGGCATGGGTAAACGTTTTTCCTCCGTGCTGGCCAGGGCCGGTGCCCAGGTGGTTTGTGTGGCCCGCAATCTGGACCGGCTGGAAACCGTTGCTGCCGCGATTCGCGAGGAGGGCGGGCAGGCGATCGCCGTGGCAGCCGATCTCACTGATGCCGCAGCCATTGAGCACATTTTTGAGCAGGCCGAGGCCCATTTTGGTCAGGCCAATGTGCTGGTCAATTGTGCAGCCCAGGTGGATTTTGGCGGTCTGTTTCCCGAGCAGAGCGACGAAGGTTGGGATGCCATGGTCAGCACCAACCTGACGGGCGCGATGAAGTTGTGTCGCAGCTTTGCGCGCCGCCTTAAAGCCAGCAATCAGAGCGCCGCGATTGTGATGGTCACGTCGATTACCGGCGAGCGAGTGATGCCCGGTCTGATGGGCTACAGCAGTTTGAAAGCGGCGTCGAACCACATGACCAAGGCCATGGCCCGGGATTTGTTTGGCACGGGTATTCGCGTCAATGCCCTGTCGCCGGGGTACTTCGATACCGAGCTTTCCTCGGGTTTGTTTGATTCCGAAGAAGGGCGTGCACTTATTCAAATGCATCCTTTGCAGCGCCTGGGAAGGGTGGAGGAGCTTGATGGACCTTTGCTGCTCTTGGCCAGCGATGCATCTTGCCATATGAATGGAAGCGTGGTGACGGTTGATGCGGGTCACTCCATTGGTCTGGTATAACAGCGTGTCGAACGGGAAATAAACTTGGATAAAGCGATGACCGCAGTTAATACCGCTTCATCACCTCGCCTGGTGATTTACGGCACCGGCCAATATGGCTGTCATATTGTTCGCCTGGCTCATCAGCGGGGTTGGCAGATTGTGGCGGCCTTCAATCGGGCTGGGAGCAAGGTCGGTCAGGATATCGGCCGGCTCGCCGGACTGGATAAAGAGCTTGGCGTTGTTGTGCAAGACTGCGATACAGCAGACTTCCGCACCCTCGATGCCGATATTGGCATCGTTACCCTGAGCAACCTGCTCAGCGTCAATTACGAGGCCCACCAGCGTTTGTTGGAGGCGGGCTTGAATGTGCTTTGCCACGGCTCCGAATCTTACTTCCCTCAGGGCTGTAATCCTGACCGGGCCGCCGAGCTGGATACCTTGGCCAAGGCCAAGGGTGTGACCTTTACCGGTGGCGGCATCTGGGATATGTCGCGCATTTGGAGCGGCATTTTGCTGCTGGGCCCCTGCACCCAGATTCGCTCCCTCACCCATTCCAGCATCACTGATGTGTACGGTCAGGTCGGTAGCTTTGAACAGGCCGCCTTCGTGGGGATAGGTATCAGCCCCGAGGGGTTTTACGAGCGCGGGCTGCACAATGCGGCCTTTGGCGCGTCTTATAAAACCATTTGCGAGCAGGTGCTGACGGCGGTGGGGTTTGAGGTGGTGGCGAGTCGGGTTGAGATTGAGCCGGTGGTCTACTCGCGGCCCATTACTAATCCCTGGAGCGGCGAGGCGATACCTGCGGGGACCTCGGTGGGCACCCGAATTGCCGGGAAGGTGGATACCGCCCAAGGGGTGTCGGCGACCTTTAATATTGAGTTGCGCTTGTTCTTTGCCGAGGAAGAGGAACATGTGTTCTGGTCGGTTGACGGTACGCCGCGTAACGAACTGCGCAACAATCGCAAAGACAGTGACCTGACCACGGCGGGCTGTCTGTTTAACCGCATCACGGATGTGATCAATGCTCGCCCCGGTGTGGTCACCGTGTCCGAGCTCGGTCCGCTGCGTTGCGCGCTACCCATAACAGGAGTTGAATCTTGAGTTCGCACTATCCCATCCCGATGAGTCTGGACGAATTACTGGCCGAGGCGCGTCGCCTGACCGGCATTGATCGCGACGATAATGCGGTCAGGGAACCGCTGGAAATTCTACTTCGCGATCTTAATGGCCCGAGCTGCCTTCATCAGCATGGCGCGATCGCCAAACAGAATAAGTTACTGCGGTTGTTGTGCAATCGCCTGCGAATGCAGCGGGATTTTGCGGCCCACCCCGAGATTGCCGAGCAGGAAGTGTGTGCGCCGGTGTTTGTGCTGGGTATGGCCCGCAGCGGTACCACCAAAACCCAGCGGGTGCTGGCGGCCACCGGGGATTTCAACTACATGCCCTTTTGGCAGGTCCAGTACCCCGCGCTGTTCAGTGGCGACCCTAACGAATCAACGCAGCCACGTATTGACGCTGCCGATGCCTACTGTCGCTGGCTCGATGAGACCGTGCCCGAGAGCAAAACCGGCCACGACTTTGCCACCTTTGCCGCCGAGGAAGACTCCCTGCTAACCGAGCAGTGCTTTGTTGCGCCGTCCTTTTTCGCCTATTCCGAAGTGCCGGAATACATGACCTGGTTCGCTGGTCTGGGCAGTCAGGGCATGATCACCAACGTCGAGTTCCTTAAGGACGTTTTGAAATATCTGCAGTGGCAGGGTCTGGCCTCTGCCGACAAACCCTGGGTGTTAAAGGCGCCGACCTATTATGGTTTTGAGCCGGAGTTGCTGTCGGTGTTTCCCGATGCCAAATTGGTGATGACCCATCGCACGCCGCTGGCTACAGTGCCGTCCATATGTAAGCTGCTGAAATATTTTCATATGCCCTTTGGTGATGCCTTTGTGGATCCGGTGGGGCTGCAGAGCGCGCTAGCGGGACAGCTCAATCTGCATTTGGCCAACCGCCAGCGCATCACCGACCTGCCGATCCTGGATTATCCCTTTGAAGCGATGGTGAAAAACAGTACCGCCATTGCCGAGGCGATCTACCAGTTTTGTGGCATGCCATTCACCGAGGCCACACGAAGCCGAATTGCCGCCTGGGATGGGGAAAACCCGGCCCATGCCAAGGGTAAATTCGTCTATTCGCTGGAAGAGTTTGGCCTTAGCCAGGCGGGAATCGAAACCGAGATGGCCGGCTATGTGGCCTTTGTGGCGGAGCTGCGGGCGCGGTTTGGCGTTTAGCGGGGTTTGAGTAGAGAGGGAGACAGCCAAGCCCTCGGAGCTTGGCTGTTGATGCACAGGGTGATTAGAGCAAGGTTTGCTCTTCCTCGGCAGAGCCCTCATTGCCGGTGGTATCTTGTACGGGTTCCGGCGGCAGTTCGGTGAAGGTCACGGTCGCAGTCTGTCCCGCTTCTACCTGGGTGTAGACCACTTCAGTGAAGGTGATGTCGTCATCCGTGGCGGCGAAATCGTTGCTGGATTCGCAAGTAAAGGCCAGGCTGTACCCCGCTTCAATCTCCCGGACAAAGCCGATCTCAAAGGACATCGCGCCGTCGTTGTCCTGCACCACTTCTGCTGTCGTGACGGGGCGAGCACCCTCGGCGTCCATCACCTCATCGCTGCCACCTTCAATGCCGGGGTCGTAGACATCATCCGGTGCTTGCCCGGCAGTCGTAATATCGCCCTCGTACAAATAGACCGTATTGCCCTCAGAGGCGGCGCAACGGGTGCTGGCCAACACGGTGGCATCGACGGTGCCGACAATGGTGCCCACCTCAACATTGTTGATCAGACGCATGGCGGGGCGCAGCAAGTAGTAGCCATCGCCATTGGCCGGTTTGGTCAGACCTTTGCGCAATACAAAGTCGAGGGTGAAGTCGGCTTCACCTCCGGCGGGCACGATGAACCCCGAGTTGAGCTGCAAAAAGCGAGGGTTGCCATTGCTATTGCCGTTCTGCTGTCCGGGGATGAACAGATCCTCTTCGGGGCCGCCGGACGATGGCACCACATAGGAGTCGGGGAATCCCCCCTCCACATAGATGCGAATCCACTGGTACTCCCCGGCGGGAACCTCCCGGTCACTCACTACCTCCTGGGAGGCATTTCCGGTCAGGGCAAGAAGGTTTTCGATAATGACTGGCTCGTCAAAGATAAACTCTTCGGCGGGGCCTTCCTTGGGTTTGATATCAATGCGGCTGAAGGTCAGGTGGATGCTATCGACATCATCAACCGGGCCATCGGTTACCGCGAAGGAGGCGGTGCCGGTGTCGCTGGAACTGCCGCTGCCGCCGCCACTGCCACAGGCGGTGAGCAGGGCTAGGCCGAGGCCGCCGACGCTGAGAAGGGTCGCCTTGGTCAGCGTTTCTGCGGTTTGGCGAGAAGAGTGGAAGTGGCGTTTTTTACTCATTTTATTTTCCCCCGGGGAAGCATTTCAGTTGTAACGGCTGTCGAAAGGTGGCGCCGCAGGCGAAAGAAAAAGTGCCGCTGCGCGCGGAGCTGTTCGACCGCATTGGTTATACCGACTGCAAATCGGTTAAAGAGTTCATCGGTTGGCAGGTGTGCATGTCAGATCAAGGTCGTGTTAGCGTGCACCTGCTCGGGTGTTGGTCTGTAGTTCACCCGCACCGGTTCTGTAAACGAGATTCCCGCTGCTGAATTGCCGGGTTTTGTTGCGCTTGGCCTTGCTATGCCGGGTGTTGAAGCAGGGCAGTGGTACATGGGAAACAATGGAGGAAAATAAAATGATGATTAAAGCCAAGCGAACGCAATTGCTGACGATGATGACTTTGCTGTTCAGTTTGTCGGTTCCGGTTATGGCGGCTGAACGGGAGTGTACGCCCCTCGGTGACGGCCCGGAGATTCCCGATGGTGCCGCTGCGACGGAAGCGGAGCTGGTGACGTCTCAGAAGGCGGTTAAAGAGTATGTTGCCCAGGGGGAATTCTACATTCAGTGCCTGAAGGCAACGGAAGTAAAGTTGGGTGAAGACATCACCGAAGACCAGCAGCAGCGGATCTTGCTGGCCTATGACCAGACCGTTGAAAAAATGCACCAAACTTCGGAGGCCTTCAACGAAGCCGTGCGGGCGTTTAAAGCCAAATAGACAGAGGTCAAAAAGCTGGGGCGATGTGGCTGAGCAGTGCCGAATCGACCGGAAATTTGACGGTTGTTAAAACAATCGGTCTTTTCGCTTGTGATGCCGGTGCTCGCCTTGATTCGCGCCGTTAGCGAGTTGCGTCTGTGCGGTTTGCGGGCCACTATGGGGCTCTCCAAAGGGCGTGTTTGCTAGGCGGGGTGAATGCACTACCAGAATAAAATTTTGCTGCGCGTGCTGACTCTGTTTGCGGCGCTGATCGGCTTGTCTGCCCTTGCCTGCGGCGTACTGTTCCAAAGTCAATACGACCAGTCTTTGCGTTTTCAGCTGGAGCAGTTGGAGCGAGTGCGGGACGCCAATGTCGAAGCGTTGGAAGATGAAGTCAGTGCCATGGGGCGTCTGCTCCTGGCGATGAAGCTTGAGCTCATTGGTAGTGGGCATCTTGCTCCCGGCCAGCCTGTTAATCGGGAAGCGTTGGAAGCATTTTTTCGCCCCTATTTTGAGATGTCCCACCTTCTGTCCCAATTGCGCTGGCTAGACCCGCGCGGGCAGGAACAGGCCAGGTTAAACCGTGACCCCGGTGGCGTGTCTGCCAGCGAGAGACTACAAGACAAGTCCGAACGCTATTACTTCCGGGAGGCGCTGGATTCGCCCTCGGGGGATGTTCATGTATCGCAAATCGATTTGAACATTGAAAACGGCGCGATTGTGCAACCCTATGAGCCTACTGTGCGCCTGTCGATTGGGACTGGCGAGGCGGAGGGCCTGCGCCGTGGTGTGTTAGTAATGAACTTCAATCTGGCCGCCTTGTTTGAAGCAATTTATGCGTCGATCGGTGAAGGGCAGCTGCTACGCTTGTTTGATCGCCGTGGCGCCCTGCTAATTGACACCGGCGATGCCGGCGGTGCCTGGCAATCCTTGATCGAGATGACGCGGGGCACAAGCTCAGAACATGCAGTTGATCTTCAGGATCTTGAAGGGGGCTCGGTTGAGCCGCTCAGCGGTCTTATCGAGGAGGGGCCCCGTCAGTACTTGGTAGCCGTCGAATTCACCCAGGATTATCGGCAACAACTCCTTAAACAGGCGGCAAGGGCGCCGATTTGGCTTTTTGTGGGGCTGGCTGTGCTGTCTGCTGCAATTTGTGCCTATATTTTCCGCTACGAACGCCGTCTGGAATCCCTCAATGGCTTGTTGGCCAATCAGGTGGCGCAGCTTCGCCAAAGCAGCGATTACAAAAGCCGCTTTTTCAGCAATATGAGTCACGAGATTCGTACCCCCCTCACTGCAATCATCGGTTTGGTAGAACTCATGGATCGCAACCGTGATCCGGCCTTTATCGATCGCAATATGCCGGTGGTCATGGCGTCGGCAAACAGTCTGCTGTCGTTGATCAATGACATTCTCGATGTCAGCAGGGTAGAGGCTGGCGGCATGCACTTGGAAAATGTGCCGGTGTTGATCAATGAGCTGATTGATAAGTCGTTCCTGCTGTTTGCCGGCGATGCGGACAATCAGGCACTGCGGCTCGTGTCAGAGGTCGATGATGAACTTTTCGAGGTGCCGTTTTACGGCGACCCCCTTCGTTTGTCTCAGGTGCTGAACAACCTGATTGGTAACGCCATCAAGTTTACCAACGAGGGGGTTGTTCGGGTGGCGGTGTCCCTGGTGGATGCGTCAGAAACCGTCGGGTCGGTCGAAGTCGAAGTGGAAGATACCGGGATCGGCATGAGCGAGGAGGTGCAGGCGCGAATCGGCAAAGCCTTCGAGCAGGGCGAGAGTGTGATTGCGCGCCGCTATGGTGGCAGCGGATTGGGTCTGGTCATTACCCAGCAGCTGCTCGAGTTGATGGGCAGTACCCTGGAGTTTGAATCGACAGAGGGCCAGGGGTCGCGGTTCCATTTTCGTCTGAGTTTGGCCGTAGCCAGTCGGGGGCGACAGGTTTCCAAGGCCAGGTTGCACAGCCTGCCCGAGCGGGTGATGGTGGTCGACAAAAACCAAAAGATGCAGGAGCTGCTGCGGCATTGGTTTGAGGCGCGCGGCGTTATGATCGACTGTTTTGACTCTGTCAGGGAGGCCGTTGATGCCTATGCGGCAACAGTAGAGTCTTCTAATGCCTACCAGTACGTTCTTATGGATGTTGGTTCGGAGGGGTTGGCCTTTGCGCGCAAGCTGGACCTGATTGCGAACAATGCAGACCGGGAACCGCTGGGCAAGTTGTTGATTGTTAGCGATACACAGCTATCCAATCTGGGCGAACTGGGGGATATCGCCCAACTGACCACCCTTGCAAAGCCGATCAGTATGTCGGCTGTGATTGATGCGCTGGGCGCGCAGGTTGTTGAAAAGCGCCGCCTTCATGGTGCGGACGACAAACACCAGGCCTTGGAACTGTTGATGAAGCAACTGCGCACCCGTCTTCAGCGCACGGTCGCACCGCGGATTTTGGTGGTGGATGACAACAGCTACAACCAGGTCTTGTTGCATGAATTATTTGTCAGCTTTGGGCTTGATGTTGTGCTGGTAGACAGCGGAGCAGCAGCGGTAGAACAGGTTAATCGCAGTCGTTTTGATCTGGTTTTTATGGATATCCAGATGCCGGAGATGAACGGCTATGAGGCGACCAAGGCGATCCGTCGGCGCTTTGATGCTGACGAACTCCCGGTGGTGGCGATCTCTGCGGCCAGCTTTCAGGATGATATTGAACGGGCCAGAGACAGTGGTATGAACGACCACATTGCCAAGCCGATCAGTACAGTGACCCTATTGCAGACCATCCTTAAATACTGGCGTCCCAGGGCAGCGGAGCCTCGCGCCCCCGCTGAAGCCCCGGCGCAGCCGGGTGATGCCGGCAGTCACCCCGGTCCAGTGGAGCGACTCTTTCTCCTTGACGACTTTCAGCCGGAAGAAACGGTGTATCCAATGATTGGCGCGGCAGCTTACATTCGGGTGGCTGAAGCGTTTGTAAAAGGCGTGGAGAAGGATATGGTGGGATGGCGGCGCGGCCCGCTAGACGGCGCTGCAAAGCGTCGCCTGGTGCATAAGCTGGTGGGCGCGGCCGGGACTGTCGGCGCGGTAGCGCTGGCCCAATTGACGGCAGAAACTCGCCAGGCCTTACGACAAGATGAGGGGGCAAGCGTTGAGGCGTTGCTGGATAAAACAGAGGAAACGGTCGCGCAGCTTAAAAGTATCCTTGAGCTGTCATAGTGCTCAGGGGGCAAGCGGTGGCTGAAACGTCGGTTATGGGTGGTACTGATTTAGGGGCTGAGGGGCTAGCTCAGGCCCTTCAAGCTGATTTTGTGTTCCGGGATGAGGTGGGCGTTCACGCGCATTAGCACTCTGAACACGCTTGCAGGCTTGGTAATGTAGTCGACGGCACCGGCCTCAAAGGCTTGGGACTCAAATATGAGTCCTTCATAACCGGTGAGGAATATCACCGGAATATGTTTAAGCTTATCGCTTGCCTTAATGCGTTCGCAGACTTTAAAACCGGACAAATCGGGAAGCTCTACATCCAGTAGGATGAGATCGATGTCTTCTTCCTTGGCAAGCACGTCGATAGCCTCTGCACCACTCTCTGCAAAGATCAGGCTTGATGCATGCTCCAGAGTGACCTTCAGCGAGGTAATGGAGGCAGGTTCGTCATCAACGATGAGAATTTTTGCTAGTGTGTTGCTCGACATAGAGTGGTTCCAATCCTGCACCGGAGGTGAGGCCGTATCAGAAGCGCCTCGTCCATTAATCGATATCATGTTGTTGTCCCTTTCCAGTATAGTGAATAGGCGAATCATTTAGAAATGCCTTTTTCCGAAGTTGCTTGGTCGATCAGGTTGGCAATGTCGTAATTTGTCTGCCGGTCGCCATAACAAGTACAGCGTGCTGGGAGCTATCGCGGAGCACGGATTCAAGCGAGCCGTTCTGTTGTTCAACATAATAAAACATCGGTATTTCCCGCGCAGAATTTGCCTTACTTTACCGGCGCAAAATTGATATTTCTCAATGCGCTCCCCCAGTGACTCTGTATACTGGATTCCAACAACACGAATACGTACTTTTACTAACGTAATGGAGTTTGCTGTTGAGCGTTCGGTAACGGATGTATTTCCACCGGCTGTTTCGCGGTGCCGAGAACGGGTGGGAGTTGTTGTAATGAAAGCGGTACCTGTTGATTTTTAAAGAATTTAATTTTGCTCTCGGGAAAACCTTGAGCTGAAAAAGCACCCCAACCTGTCTCTACAGGTTTTCCCCCTCTTCAAATCCCCTCCTGAAGAGGGGGTTTTTTTATGTCTGCTATTTACTTCCTTTTTGAGCGCGCTACGCACTCGAATTTACCGAATTCATTTTATCCTCTCGGCAGAGGCACAAGCGCTGGATATGTAAATTAACAGCACATGCCCTGATGGGAATACCACTTCCTTATGCCTGCCATCCCCGCCGCTGCTCGGAATAAATTGAGCCACGGCTTGCTAGGGCTTGTTCACATTGCGGGCGGAACAGTATCTGTCGGGGCGGGACTTGAATTACGAAAGCCTGAGTGTACGACCGGTCAGAGGGGTTGCCGAAGTATCGTTATACCCGCGAACGCGCGGTATTCAGTATGTTGATAACGTATCTGAGTTTTCTGGATGCCCGCGTTCGCGAGCATGAGGATACAAAAGCTACTCTGGACAGTAGTGCGCCTTCGTTGGAACGACAGTCTGGGTGATAGTTGTCTGCAGTCAGTGTCTTTCAGCCTGTTGGCGGCCTACATGGTGGTGGCGGAGAGAGGGTGGGGTGCTTGCCCGGACGATAAATTCCGGGCGGTTATGGGGTCAGCCGACAGCGAGCGAACTTTTGAACGTTTTGTTGCGGCAGAGAATGGCAGCGAGCTTTGACCAGCGCCGATTCCAAGAGGCGATGTAAGTGCGATTCATCGGGTAGGCAATCATAAAGCCCTGGCAGTCAAAGTTGCCGAGTGCCTGAATTTTTTCCCAGACGCCGAAGTCTTCTACACCTTCGAAGATGACTTCGTAGCCCTCGCGCTCCCAGCGAAGAATTTTGGAAATCACTCGTTCACCATTCACGATTTCGTTCAGATCTTCGAGATAACTCTGGTGAATTTTGATTTTAGAGAAGGGTAATTTGTCCAGGCGCTTGTCGGTGGCAGCGTCATTGCCATAGTTGTTGAGTGAGAACTTCACTCCGTAGCTCCGTAAGTTGGCGATCCGGGCGATCAGGGAAGAACCAATAAATGGATCGGTTTTTTCGGAGATTTCAAGACAAATTTGATTGAGTGAGATTTCCAATGATTGGGAATGAGTAACTAGCCGCTCAACGAGATCGTCGGTGATGTCGTCAAGGCGAATGTTGAAGTGGATGGGGGCGACAATGTTTTTTCCTCGAAGATAACACAATGCCGCAAAAAGCTCGTCGACAATGCTGAAGATATAGTCGCGGGTGAGGCAGGGGTCGTCGATATCCATGATGATTTCTGTTGGCGAAACCAGCCCATAGCGAGGCGACTTCCATCGACTAAAGGCTTCAAAAGCAACGTATTTCCCAGTCGTTGAGCTGACAATGGGCTGATATGCCAAGTGAAGCCTGCTCTGCCTGAATGCGGCGACAACATCCCTTTCAATGGTGAAAGCGTGGGAGTGATTGAGCAGCGAAGTGTGTCTGTCGCACAGGTCGAATTTACTTTCCATGGCGGCCCTCTATGAAGCGTCTTGTTGTAAGTGTTTTGCCTTAAGGCTCGGTAATTAAATAATGTGTTTTTGAGAATCGCTAGATGATTTTTTGTATTTCAATTGAATATTGATAAATAGCAAAATTAAAATTTTGACGAGTTTTGTTATTTCTAATTTGTTGTTTTTGTTTCCTCTGGATGCGCCTAGTTTCATGGGGTGCAGGTTTCAGAATTGTTGCAACTATCTTGCTGATTCGCGCCTTATCTATCCCCTCTAAGTCTCGCAGAGTGATTTTTGCGTTATATCAATAGAAACTCATTCCGGTTTCGTCAGTGCTGGTATTTACGGATTGCGAATGTATAACTACGTCTGCAGGTCGAGCGCAGTCTTGCGTTTTTGCACCTGAAACTGCGGGTTGGGATAGCGATTGAGGAGTCGCTGCCCAGCTCAATTTGTCTCCGGCAACGGCCGGAAAAATGCATCAGGAGAATGTTATGCAAAAGCTTTTCAAGAAAGTTAAACCCGTTGTATTTGTTATTGCCGCAGCAGGCGTTTCGTCTGCCAACGCTCAGGGCTTGTTAAACCTAGGAGGAAGCTTGGGACTGTCTAGCGTCACCAATGTGACGGGTAATCTGCTCGGCAGCGGCCTCGGTCTGAGCAGCACTGCAGATATTGCCCTTGGCGCCAACGCCAGTGTGGGTGATCTCGGTGGTGTGACCTCCCTTGTTTCTGGTCTGGTTGGCACCGTGGGTTCTGCCGCTGATCTCAGCGCGGTAACCGGGTTGGCCGGTTCGCTCACAGGTCTGGCGGATATTTCCTCTGTGACCAATGTGGTAGCCGGTGTGACGGGTAGTGCGGCAGGTGTAGGTGCGCTGCCCGGTTTGCTCGATCTCGGCGCGGTAGGTGGTGCCACTGGAGAGGCTTCTGCTAATTCCGCTGCGGGTGGCGGTTTGCTCTCTGGTCTGACGTCGCTGGCCGATTTGTCTCTGGTGGGTGATGTTGCCGGCACGGTAACTGGTCTGGTGGGCGGCGCTGATGCCTCCCTGGTTGGATCGCTGGTCGCCGATGTGACCAGCACTGTGGGTATCGGTGATGTGTTGATGGGCAGCGTGGGTGGTAATGCCAGCCTGCTGGGCTCATTGAATACCGCCGCTGCCGATTCGGCTGAACCTGCCGAAGCGCCTGCTGAAGACACCGCGGATATGGCCTCGGCCGACGATGCTGCGATCTAAGAAAATGTAAGTGAGGTAAATGCGGTAACTGCAGTATCCGGCGGGGGTTTTCCCCGCCGGAATATAACGAAGGCCAGTTGATAATGGCCAATGCTACTCGGGGATTATTATGGCGATAGATATGTTGCCGGCGATGCAGCCGGTGGAAATGAATGACGCGACATTTACGTCGTTATCAAAAGACAATGCCTTTTATCAGGCTGAAGTTGCCGGCCTGAAAGTTGTCGTCCTCTCAGCGCCCTATGTGCAGCCGAAGGATTTAAAGGTCCTGGCTGATGCGGCCAAGAATCCCTCCCAGTTTATTTTAGGATTGAATCAAGTTTACTACCTGCGCGGGAATCTGCTGGTGCAGTTGGCCTACCGTCAGGTCGGTACAACCGTATATGTCTATGGCGTGCAGTCGATACTGGAACGCTTCGAAGCGCCCAATGGAATTGAGGGTTTTTTTGAATCCCTCGAAGGGGATCAGGATTTAACCGTTGCCGAGTATGAGCGTCGGCGGGTGCTTGCCAATATTCAATCCGGCCGTCAGGGGATTAATTATGGTGTGACCTATAAAGTGTCTGCCGATCTTCGTCGCACCTCCGTGAGCCTTGCGCCGCGGGAAACCGATCTGGATACCACGTCGTTCACTGTGGATGTGGGCAATCAGGGCAACCGGTTTATCGGTAGGAATTTTGCTCATGCGGGGTTGTCAACTGGCTTTGATAACGGTGTGGAGGTTCGCTTTGATTACCATAAGGCGTTGACCTCCATAGGCGATGCCAACGAGGACAATGAGTACGACGGCATTGTATTTGCGGCTGACGTGGCGACCCGCGCCGGCCTTTACGGTATTGATGTCACTAATGCGGAGTACCGTCGCCTGGTTACCGAGCGAAGCGGGGGCGGCTTGGGCTGCGGCTTTTTGGGATCTTGCAATCAAGAAGTGGTGTTGCTCGATCTGGATGCGGAAATGACTCGGGTTGGCATTAGCGGCCAGCAAATCCTGAAGGCAGTGCCGGGAAAGCGTCTGACAATAAGTCAGCGGCTCGATACCATCAGTGATGAAACTGAAGATTTCCGTCAGGGGGTGATTCTGGATGAATCCTACCGTGTGGCTGAGCTGGGCACGAAATATGTGACCGCCGGCTGGGGGCGTAATCGTAAGGATAGCTTTCAGCTTGGTTTGTCGGTTAAAAAGGGCTTCGGCGGGGATGGCGGAACCTTTGAGGCCATTGATGACGAGACCGTCGTTGGACCCGGTCGCCGTTCGGGCGATTTCATCATCGTTGCGCCGTCGATCGCGGCGGCATTTGACGTGAGCGAGCGCGGCCGTTTGAGTATGTCGCTTTCCAGTCAATTCGCTCTGGATGAGCAGGTGCCTCAGGCCCAGCAGTATGCGCTGGGTGGTATGTCCAGCTTGAGCGCCTACCTTCCTGGGGTGTTGGTGGGCGACAGCGGCTATTACGGGCGGCTGAGCCTGGGCCGAACGCCGGCGGAAAGTGGCTTTAGTATCAGCCCTTCCGTATTTGTGGAGATGGGGTCCGCACGATTTGAGAATGTCACTGGCGAATTGGACGAGGAGCGCCGAATCTCCAGCGCGGGTGTGGGTTTGCAGCTCAATGCGGGTAAATCCGTTGAGCTGAGCGTGGTGGCTGCCCGAGGGGTCAGCAGCAATCTGGACGACGACTATCTGGAAGAGTATGAGGTTGACGCCTTCGCCAAACTCAAAGTCAAGTTTTGAGAGTGGGGCGGCAATCGGGCAGCGGTGTTACCATGGGTCTCCTGATAGGCCCCGAATCCACCGAAGAGGATTCGGGGGTGCATCAGGAAAACGCTGTGACCACACAGGTGACTGTGGAGGAAGGTGCACAGCGACATGCACGAACCCGATCATACTGGGGGCTGTGGAGGGTGTCCAGTTCACCCGGGTTGCGGAATTCCGCTATGCCGGGTCGTTAATTTGATATTTGTCAAATTAACGTGGTCGTTCATTCTGCCGCCATTCCCAGTAGTGAACGGAGTGGCATAATTGATAAGCCCTAATGGGTAAGTTTTATGTGTGGCATTCTCGTCGTGGTTAGCCAGCGTGGGGGCTGGCAGAGTGGGAGTGTTTTGGGCGTGGTGGTTGCAAGGGCTTGCTCGCGGTGCCTTTGTCTGACTGCCTGACGTGAAGTGATTATATTGCAAGGTGGCCTGATGAGTCGTAAGTCGGAAACAGACGAAGATAATAACGTAAGCGTGGAAGGCGCAAAGGTGGAGGAGGTGGTGACCGAATCCGTCGAGCCGCTGGATGGCGCGCAAGACGTCGAGCCCGATGGTTATTTTAGCGACGATCAGGAAATGACGGAGATCATTCGGCGCCAGGAGGACAAGGACGGCTTGATTGTCGTCGGTGTTGGCGCCAGCGCGGGCGGTCTTGAGGCCCTGCAGTCCATGGTCTCCAAGATCCCGGAGTCATCGGGTCTGTGTTTTATTATTGCCCAGCATTTGTCGCCCTCTTATCGCAGCATGATGGTGGGGCTGCTGGAAAAAGATTCCACCATTCCCGTGGTGGCTGCCGCCGATGGTATTGTGCTGCAGGCAAACCGCATCTATATCTGCCCCCCCAATCACAATATTGAGTTGGCCTCCGGCGACGTTATCCGGCTGACCAGCTATCCCGATGTGCGCCATACGCCGAGGCCATCGGTGGATATGCTGTTTGAATCCATTGCCATGGTGAAAGGCGAGAACGCCGTGGGTGTTATCCTTTCGGGCACCGGTAGCGACGGCGCAAGAGGCATCCGCACCATCAAGGCTGAAGGCGGTATTGGCATTGTTCAGGACCCGAGCTCAGCGAAGTACGACGGGATGCCCAACGCGGCGTGCAACGCCACTCGCATTGACCTGATTGTGTCACCCGATCAGGTGGGGCCAGAAGTGCTCGAGCTGCTCGCCTTTCCCCGGGTGCGCTCGGAAGACCCCGACGCCATTATCTCTCGTGAGGTGTACGGCTCGATCCTGCGGCTATTGAAAGTCCACTGCGATGTAGATTTTCGCTTGTATAAGGAAAACACCATCCTCCGCCGCATCGAGCGGCGCATGGCGACGCTGAAGATCAAGAAAGCGGTGGATTACCTGACTCACCTGCAAAATCATAAGGAAGAGATCAACTTTCTGTTCAACGAAATGTTGATTGGTGTGACCTCCTTCTTTCGGGATTCCCGGGCTTTCGAGCTGTTGCGCTCTGAGCTGGAAACCTACATCAAAAACAAAGAGGGCAATACCCTGCGGATCTGGTCTGTGGGCTGCTCAACCGGTGAAGAAGCCTACTCCATTGCGATGATTGTTGCCGATATTCTGGGCGACAAGTTTGAAGAGTGGAAAATCCAGATATTTGCGACGGACATCGATAAGCGTTCGATCGCCTTCGCTCGAAACGGGGTTTATCCAGAAGTAGCCGCCCAAAATATGCCGCAGAAAATTCGCGAGAATTATCTGACGGTGAAGCAGGATCAATTTGAGGTAGTAAAAGGCATCAAATCACGGGTGATTTTCTCTCTCCACGATGTCAATAAGGATCCACCGTTTCTGCGTCTGGACTTTATCTGCTGTCGCAACCTGATGATTTATTTCACAGTTGAGTTGCAGCGTCAGCTGCTGCCGGTGTTCCATTACGCGCTCAAGCCAAAGGGGCTGTTGATGCTGGGGCAGTCCGAATCTATCGGTGTGTTCCAGGAGCAGTTTCGTCCCATTTCCAAAACTGGCAAGCTCTACGAGAGTGTCTACGTTGGAAAATCCATACCGCCAGAGCGGCATATTCGCAATGTTTTTCATGTTGAGGATATTGATCAGCGCAGCATCCTGCCCTCGGCTGTAGTGAAAAGCAGTTCACCCAGTCGCAGCACCGACGACCTGTTTCCGGAGGTGATTGCCAGTAAGCTCAAGGAGCTGCTGTACCCCAATTCAATCGTTATTAATGAAAATCAGGACATTGTTTACGTGCAGGGCGACAACCCCCTGTTGGTTCGTCCCGAGGGTAAACCCACCAATAACATCTTTAAAAACTTGAATGGCCGCTTGGCGGTGGATTTGCGCTCGGCGCTGCACGAGCTGGATAACGGCAAAGAAGTGGCCGATACCGGCTACTTGTCACTGGATGTGAGCGGCGAAGACCATTGGGTCAAGCTGGTGCTGGTCAAGGCCATTCTCGGCGGCCCTCTGGGGGCGTTGACAATCATCTATTGCAGCGTGGAGTCACCCAGAGCACTGCCCATCAGCGCCGGCGAGAAATCGGCCTCTTCGGAAGCAGCTTTGCTGGAACAGCAGCGCTTACTGGCCCGTACTAAGGAGCAATTGCAAAACGTCATCGAGCAGTTGGAAGCCTCCAACGAAGAAATGCAATCGATGAACGAGGAGTTGCAAAGCTCCAACGAAGAGCTGCAGAGCTCTAATGAGGAGCTCGAAACCACTAACGAAGAACTGCAGTCCACTAACGAAGAATTGCAGACAGCCTATTCGGAACTGCGGGTCGCCTACGAAGACAAGGAAGCCCAGCAAAAAGAGTTGCTGAAGCTGCGTTCTGAACTGGAGCAAGCCAACAGTCTGCTTGAAGAAGCAGAGCGTATCGGTCGGACGGGGTCCTGGTTGTGGGATATCGACAGCCGCAAAATCAATTGGAGCCGCGGCTGCTATCGGATTTTTGGTCTGGATGAAAAAGTGTTCCATCCGTCCTTTGAGGCCTTTATCGGGGTGGCGCATCCTGAAGACCGCAACCGGCTTGAGCAGCACCTGACGGATCTACTTCATAACCGCGCCCGTCAGCCCTTTATCTTCCGGGCGCAAGACAGCGATCGCAATACCATTGTGGTGTCTATGGAGGCCCTGGTCTCCTTCAACGATCTAAAACAGGCCACCAAGGTAATGGGCAGCATTACCGACGTGACCGAGCGTATTTCTTACGAGCGCGATACCGTTCAGCAGAAGGACAAGATTGGCTTTATTCTCAACAGTAACTTGAATGGAATCTACATTTACGACATTCAGACGGAAGGAGTGGACTACAGTAACAGCCGTTTCCTTGAATTGCTGGGTTATGACATCGAAGCCTCAAATGAAGAGGTAATCGGCGGCGAGTTTCTAGAGTTGTTCCACCCGGATGATCAGGAAAAGGTAATCGCGCTGTTCGAGCGAATTAAAACCAGTCGCCCTGGCGAGACTTTCAGCCTGGAATATAGTCTGAAAAAAGCGGATGGGGATTACCTGACGGTGTCTGCCAACCACACGGTGTTCCAGATTAACGACAGCAGCGGTGAGGCCGAGCGCATTCTTGTTAACTTTTTTCCCGGGGCTAAGTGATGCGGATGCCGGCGGATGGCAATATTTCGGAAGCAGTCACTAAGGCCTTGTCGGATATGGACGAGCTGTCCTCATCCCACAACCTGCTGTGTTCGAATCTTGCGGCGATGACGGATGAGTTTGCCGCATTTGTTTGCCCCACGCCGGTAATTTTAACCACTGAAAACCTCCGAATTCTGTACATGAACGCGGCGGCAGAGGTCATTTTTGGCAAGCGCAACGTGGGGGCTGTGCGCAGCCTGCGCTCTGAGAATCTGATCAGCTATGTGATCAGTAACACGGCTGCGTTCATCGAATGGGTGAACGAAGAGCCGGATACCGGCTTTGAGCTGGTACTGCTGGCCCGCAATTTCACGCGCTTTCTGGTGTTTGTAAAGAGCCGGTACGTGGATGACCGTAAACTTTATGCCTTCAGCTTTGTCCCCAGTTCCGTCTTTATGTCGGATTCGGTAACCAGTCAGGCGTGTCAGACGGTTTTTCAGTATGCGCGGGTGGCGATCTACATTACCGACGAAAGCCGCCATATTATCGCTACTAACCCTGCTTTTGATGAGCTGTTTGAAATGCCGGGAGCCCATCTTGTCGGCAAGCCAGATGAATTGCTCTATGAAGAGGCGGGTGGCAGTGCGGTGCTGGAAAAGGCCCTGTCGACGGTGGATGAGCGGCGCTTTTGGAAAGGCCGAATCAAGGCGGTCAAGGCCAACGGCACTGACTTTATGGCCAATCTGCATGTTCTGTCGACGCCGGGCGCCATCGGGGTTGGTGGTGCCGCTTATCTGTTTATGCTGGAGGATGTTCAGGAACAGGTCGATATCGAGAACTCTCTGCGCCAGGCCGCCGAGACCGACTCGTTAACCGGGCTCAGCAATCGCGCCGGTTTTGGCAAGTATTTTGAGCAGGTGTTTTCCGAAGCCATGAGAAAGGGGGAGAGCCTGACAATCCTCTTTTTTGATCTGGATGGCTTTAAAACCGTAAACGACCGGTACGGCCACCCAATGGGGGATAAGTTGCTCAGCCTGGTGGCGAAGCGCTTGCGGTCCAATTTGAAGCAATCGGATTTTATTGCCCGGATGGGCGGCGATGAATTTGTTATTGTGATGCAGTCTGATAGCGAAAAGGCGGCGGCCACCGCGGTAGCATCGAAAGTATTGGAGAAATTGGCTGCAGCGTATTTTATTGATGGTGTGGAAATTCGGTGCACCGCCAGCATTGGGATCGCCACTTACCCAAATGATGGTACCTCTGCGGATTTGATCCTTGAGGCGGCAGATTCGGCAATGTATCGATCGAAGGAGTGTCGGGGCAATACGTTTACGTTTTGCTCCGATTTCTAAGGAAGGGTGATTGCCTGTGAGTAGAATGAGGAGGATTGGCAGGCGGGGCGGAGTTGCTTTGCCGGTAGCGACATGATTGAACCTCAATGTTTCGTCTGACTTTGTGGCGATTCAGTGGCGGAAGGCGCGCAGCATGGCTGTGAGGCTCAATAGGTCCATCGGTGATGGCGGCCACTCTTTATTGCCTGCGAATTGTTTTTATCAATTCCCTGGCGGTAGGCATTAGCGGTACGGGGTTGGGTTCGCGTCATTGTGGCAATGACGCGACGTTGCCTTAAATGTTTTAGGTCTGAGAGAACGATGACGAGTATGAGTGGACGACTAAACATCGACACCTCGCGCCCCAAGGGTGGGCTTGCGGGTGCCGGCTCGTCGTCGGTCGGAAACTGCTCCTCCTGCGTGCATCGTTTCTCATGCCTTCCCAAGCCCTTGGTGGATGGCCCCTATCTGCCAATTTTTGAAAGTGCCATTATTGCTGAGCACAGCATTAAAGAGGGCGACGTACTCTTTAGTCACGGTACCCCCTTCCGTTCGGTGTATGTGGTGAAATCGGGGTCGTTAAAATCGACCTACGGCGAAAGTAGTGCCGTCTCTGGCTTTTTCTTTTCTGGCGCGGTGCTCGGGATTGATGGCTTTACCAGTGGGCATTACTCGGGCGATTTGATCGCACTGGAGAGCAGCCGGGTGTGCGAGGTGTATTTCGAAAAACTGCTTGAGCTGTCCGTTCGCTTTCCCGATTTACAACGACATGTTTTTCACCTGCTGAGCGAGCATGTTGCAGAAGTGTTGCGTATGAACAGTGTAATGCGCAGTGGTAGCGTTGAGCAGCGCACAGCTGCATTTTTGATAGGTATTTCAGATCTTTACAACAAGCAGCGGCTTTCTCGCTCGGATGTAGTCTTGCCTATGTCTCGGCCGGATATCAGCCAGTTTCTCGGTGTTTCGCCAGAGTCCCTCAGTCGGGCGCTGTCTGCCCTAGGTAAAAAACGCTTGATCAAAGTCTTCAATCGACGGGTTTCCTTCGTCGATATCGATGCTCTTCGGGATTTCTGTCAGCCCTGACACCGTGGTGGGCAGCGTTGTCCTAAGTCTCAAAACGTGTTTTTGCGTTTTGTCAATTTATCCATCATTACCGAAGATCCGCTGTGGAAATTACTTATTGGTCGCGCTTAACTAAGATGGCAAGTCCGGGCTGTTGGTCATGCAGTAACACATACTGCTGCAATAGTCACAAAAATGACATGTTATCTGGGGGCGGGAATGAGCAATCTGCAAGAAGTTGAATTGAACGATTTCCGCCCTCGCCTGGCTGAGTCAGAAGTCTACTTAAACTACTGTAATCACAAGATGAGTCAGCGTTTTGTGCCGATGGTCGGTTTGCAGGATGGCCGCATGGTTGCGGTGTATTGCGAGACGAAATGGCGCAATGAGTCCGATCGTCCTACTGATCCGTCGGCGCTATTGGAGTTGGTTTTCGGCACGCTGTTTTCGGTCGCGGATGACTTCCAAAAGGCTGCGGATGGCTGTCCCCTGATACTGTCGGTGCGCTTTAGTGAAGTCACTAGTCTGTTCGTCGACAAACTGTTCAGTGCGTCGATCAAGGCGGGAACGCCATTGTCAAAAATCGTGCTGGAGCTGTCGGAAATTCGGGAAAGCAATCTTACGCCAGACCTGATCAATAACCTGCGCATGTTACGCCGGGTCGGTGTGAACCTGGCGATGCGAAAAACTTCTCGCCTGGTGACCCCCGACAAAGTGATTACCCAGCTGCCGCTGAATATTGTCAGCTATACCAAGGCGGCTATTGATCCCGGCGGCGGCAGCCGAGAGGAAAAAATGGCCGCCCTCCAAGCGCACAAAAAGGCCGGGGTGTCGGTGGCGATGGATGGTGTGGATTTTGTCGGGGAATGGCAGGCCGCCCGGTCGCTTGGTGTGGATTTTTGTCAGGGCGAGTTTGTGTGCCCATCGGTGACCAAGAGTCAGTTGATGCGCTGGTTTGCCGGCTGGAAAAAGGTGTCGGTAATTTTGTGTGCATGAAGGGCGCACTCGTTCGCGGCCTGGCTACTGCCAGTTTTGGTCATTAAATAACAATATGCGACGGGTATGGTTTGGGCTGTCGCATGGAAAATGAATATTTGAGGTGAAGGTGAATACATTCATGAGCCGGATCAGTGCGGAGGAGGCGTGGTTGCCCAGCGCCTCAGACAAGCGCGGGGTGGTGCGCACCGTTACCGTCGAGGGCGGCGCTGATGGGGCCGCCTTGGCCACACAAATTCCCAACTGCCGACTGCGGCAGGGCCGTCGAGCGGCCAGCACCATTGATGCCCGAATCGAGTACCTGCGCGAGCAAATCAAGGCATTGCAGGACCTGAATCGCCGCTGATTGCCTGGTCCTGACTTACGCAGGGCGCCTATAGTCTGCCTTCCTCCCCGTCCTTTTTGCCGCTGACTTCGGTCGGAAGCGTGCAAATTTCATAAACCTGTCACACTCCTGTCATATTTTTGCCGCAGAATGCCCCCATCCGCAAATAGGCGGGAAAGCATTTACTGGCGATGGCCAGCGTACTGAGGTTTGGAATATGTCAAAAGTAATCAAGGCTGTATTGGCAAGTGCTCTTTTGTTGCCCCTGGCGGCCCTTGCCGAAGAGCCAGTCAAATTGATGGAAGAAGTCACTGTTGTTGGCGCTGTGCGCTCCAGTGCCGCGGTTCAGGTCGCTGATATTGATCTGCCTGGCGACGAAGCCCTGGCTGAGATGCCTGTAGTTACCGAATAAGCGGTAATTGAATAAGGGGCTGTCAAATAAGTCGGTGCTGAATAGATCGGTGCTGAATAGATAGCCCCCGAGGAATGCAGTGGTCACCCTTGTCGCGCTTTACCGGCTTACTCCTTTAGGCTCCAGTGGTTGGTCTGATCTGGCGCCTCTCAGTTCTCCTCTGCTTTTTTACGCACCTGCATCGCTGAAATAACCTTCAGCTGGTGCAGTTTTGCGTTCATTTCGATTAATGCAGATGCCTCACCCTGGCTCAGGTCCAGAGTGATGTATCCGGCATTGAAATCGCCAAGTGCGCTGTCGAAGCTCTGCCAGCGTGTTCCTGTCCAGGCCTGAACCCACATATGGGGTACGAAGACGAAGCGGCGTCCGAGAAAACGGTCGTTATTGTAGGCCAGTCCCAAGGCAACTCGGGTTGGAATGCCAGCAGCCCGTCCCAGGCTGGCCAGCACCAGCGCGTGCTCGGTGCAGTCACCTGTGCGATTGGTCCAGGCTTCGGCGGCATTGGCGTAGCCGGCGTAGTCGGCCACCTCGCTCATATGACGGGTAACCTGGCGGCTGAGGCGAGTCATAACGCTAGCAACGTCATATTCACGGCTGTCCCGGTAGGGGGCGGCGATTGCGGCGAGGGCCGGGTCCAATGGATTGAGCCAGTAACTTGCCTGGAGAAAACCGCCTAACGCCGAGGGTTCAGGGGGCGCTTCCTGACCACACGCTTCGCACACTTCAATCTGCCACCCGCCTGCAATCGGGGTCACTGTCTGCTCGCTCGTTGTTGGTGGGCGCAGGCTGTCAGGGGCGTGGATCTGATAACGGATGGTGCCTGCCAATGCGTTCTCGGTGATGCGATAGGGCGAGCGAATCAGATGGCGGTATACATGGGTTTGCGGTGTGAAGTCGGCCAGTGCGCACGCCTGATCGCAGCGCTCCATGGCGAAGGCTTTGCCGGCACTTTGGCTGTACTCATTCATTACAATAAATTCGGCATCGCTAAATAACGTGCTTGCGGGTGAATGCGCGTTATCTAATCGGCTGCGTTGCAGGCGCCAGCGAGGGTTGTCGGTACTCGCCGCGCCGGACGCGCCGAGTCGCTCCGCCAACAGCTGATACCGCTCAAAGCGCATTTCACTGAAACTCCAGTCACTGTAGCTCAGCTGCCGCTGGTCACCCTGCTGGGCCAGCAGGGCCAGTCGCCGGCCCTCGGGCAGCATAAAATCCGCCGGTAAGGTAAAGGTTTGTGGCCGGTCGCCTTTGCTCTGGCGAACGACGAGAACGCCGTCATTCACCTCGGCGCGCATTTCGGCATTGGCGCTGTCCGTCGCTAAGCGTTTGGTAATCGACACGGGGGCGCCTTGGCGAGTCTCTTCGTAGCGGAGGTGAGTCTCGCTGTCGCTGATGCCGGTGCCGGGCTGCTGCAGTTTCAGGCGCATCCAGGATTCGGTCACTACCCTGTTATTGTGCGCGGTACGCTGCCGCTGCATGTGCCCAATTTTACTGCCGTCAAAGCTGATCGTTTGCCAATGGCTGGTTGGCATGGGCTGGTAGGACGGCGCCGCGGCGCAGCCCCAGAGCAAGGAAAGCGCCAGGGTCGCGCCCCAGGCGCGGGGGTGCAAATGAAGTCTATTCATCACAGATGCCTTGCCGGTTTAGCCAGGTCTGACACATGGCGAACAGCCCTGTTGGGTCCTCCTGAATCGCCATGTGACCGACGTGAGGTATCGTGCCAGTCTCGACGTTGGCGGGCAGGTTCTTTGTCAGGTGTCGAAAGTGATCCAATGGGTGCATGTAAGATTGCTCTGCGCGCAGCAGTAAAGTCGGGACCTGAATTTTCTTCAATGCCGACCAGGGTGCAAAGGTGGAGCAGAAGTTCTGGGCCTCCCAGCGCGGGTCGTAACGCAACTGAAACTGATTCTGGTCATCCTGCTTCAGCGCGGAATGGGCGTATTCTCGCATAGCCTGTTCGGTGAAGGTTTTGTAAACCGATTTGCTTCGCATACTGGTGTGGAAGTGCTCCACCGAGTCCCATTGGTTGCGCCGATTTTTTGCGGACGTTACCAGTTTGTGGTTGCGCATCATGCGCCTCAATATGGCTGGCGGCAGCCGCCAAATGTGGCGGCCGGGTGGGCCGGCGGGGTCCACCAGGATCAGCGCGCGAAATAGATCGGGTCGTTTGCTGGCGGCAATGGCGGAAACCGTCCCCCCAATGGAATGCCCGATGGCCACGACTGGGGCGGTATCCTGTTTAGTGCGACGACGGTGGTTCAGTAGCGCGATCATATCGTCGGCGTGAGTGTTCCAATGAAGCTGTGGCGGCGGTGCACTCGCTGACCAGATGCCGCGATTCTCCAGGGCAACTATTCGGAAGTTGTTCTCAAATTGGTCTAAAAAATGCTGGTAAGCAGCAACTGAGAAACCGTTTGCGGCTGAAAAGTGCAGCGTAGGCCGTGGTGGAGAGGTGGCTGCGTTACTCTCGCTTTCGTAGTAGCTTGCCTTGCCGCGGCCAAAATCTTCATGTTGTTCGATCAGCATGGGCTAAACTTGCTGGCAGAAATAGTATGTCGCATTATACGTGCCTTGTGATTTTGTGTTTGCCGAAATTCTTGGCTTGAGCGTGGCCGGTATGGGAAAGCATTTCTTTTACGCTGTCCAGTCTGGTACGGGGTTTGCTCCGGTTTGCGGTAGATGGCTTGGGTCACTATGCCCCGTTTGGCCTGTTGCGCATTTCTTTTGGTGTGCGCGCTTGATGCAATTTTGATTTCTCTAATGAGCGCGTTTTGTGTTTTTGTGAGGCAAAAAGCACAAACGATTTTTCTCAAAATTGTGAACTGGGGCGTGTTTTAAGGTGATTACGTATAGTCGCAGTTGCGACAGAAAATCAAAAATCGAAAACGATAAAAAACAGTTTGCTTAAGTCGAGGTTAGAAAAATGATGTATCGCTTTGCTTTAGTTTTTACGCTCTTTGCAGCGTGCGTATCACAAGGTTTCGCAGGTGAACGGAATGCCTGGAAAGTCGAGCCTATCTCTCATTCTACCGGATTTACTGTGCCGGGCCTGGTGGGATCACAGCACAAGTTTGGCATGCTCAAGCACAGTAATATTTGTGGTAACGATGAGCTATACCTGATCTGGTCCAGTGATCGGGCTGATGTGTGGGGGCTGTCTGGCAAGCGAGTGAACATACTGGCGAGTTTTGATGGCACGTCGCTGGAAATGCCCCTGGAGGTGGTCTCCATCAAAGAGCTGGGTGGTAATCGGCATCAGGTCATGTTTGCCCATGTGTATGCCAATGAGGCAGTGATCGACCTGATTAGCAATTCACAGCAGCTGACAATTTCAATGCCACAGGAAGACCCTGCTGCAGCGAACGCCTTTGGCGTCTTTGAGGACAGCTTTGATATTGCTGGATTCTCCGAGGCGCGAGCCGCGGCAGCCCAGCGTTGCAATAGCTTGAGCGACCGAGTGGCTTCGGCTGCCTATTAAAGCAGTCTGCAATTTCAGGTGCCGTTCAGTTTCGCGTTGCTAGCGTAGGGCTGTTTTCAACTGGAGCGAAGCGATGAACAGCCAAGCTATGAACAGCACAGCCATAAACAGTAAAGATGGTGCGGCGGTAACCCAGAAACGCGGTAAGTGGTTTGCTGTTGCGTTGATGATAGCAGTGTGTGCTGTCTCTTTGGCGCCAAAGGCCGCCCATGCCGATGGCGCTGAGGCGGTGGTCGCTGTGTTGGTCGGTGCCGCGCTGCTTTATGCCGCTCAGGACGATGATAAGCATCACCGAAACCGGGTCAGCTACCACTTTCATGATAACGGTCACCGACGTTGTTATGAACGCCACGGCCACGGCTATGGCCATCGGGATTACAGCCGAACTTACTATGTCGATAAAAACAATGATCATCGCTTCGATCGTTATTACGGTGACCGCAGGAGCGGCTATGCCAATTCGTGGCACCGGTCGCCGAAATACGATCGCAAAGTTGGCAGGAACGACGGCAAGTATTACCACAAGGGCAACAAGCACTATGCCAAGGGTGATCGCTTCGACCGGGGGCGTGACGAGGGGCGTCGCTGGAACACTCAGGTGCCTGTTCACTGACGTGCATCGCTGGATGCCAAGGTTCTTTGCTAGAAAGGAAGCCGCTAAGGCTTCCTTTTTTTATTCTTGGGTAGCGGGTGGCGCCGCGAATCGACATCTTGGGATGAGTCAGTACAATGGGGCGCCCTTTGGTGAGGTGCCAGAAAAATGTCCCAGCAAGAACTGATCGATCGTCTTCATCGTGGTCCCGTTGCATTTGCAACCGTGATGGCCTTTATCGACAGCCACTACCGATTTGAACCCACAGCCTTTCACAATGGCGAGCAAGTTAACGAGGCGGGGAGCAATAATGGGTCGTGCAAGATATTTGCCTTTGCCCAGCTGGCCGGTCTCACGGAGGCCGCGACATTGAATGCCTTTGGTGATTACTACGTGAAGGATGTGCTGGGCAACCCGGACGGGAGCGATCACGGCAATATCCGCAATTTTATGCGCTTCGGCTGGGCTGGTATTGCTTTCGATGGAGCGCCACTGCAGCCCCAATAAGCGCTATCCGGGCTCGTCGCGGCTCGGCAGGGTGTATTAGCCGGCCAGTACGACCGCCTGTAGGTCGTCGTCGATCATATCCGCCAGGGTGTAACCCGACAGGGCGTCCATAAAGGCCTGCATTGCCGAGCCCAAAACGCTTTTGAGGCGACAGCTGCGGATGACTTTGCAGGGCTGTTCGCTGCAATTGATGGGCCTGAGTGTGGTCTCGAACTCGGTTACTACGTCCAGTAACTGAATTTGCTCAGGGGGACGGCCAAGCCGGATGCCACCGCCCTTGCCGCGAACGGCCTCAATGTAGCCCAGGCGCACCAGTCTCATCACCACTTTGGATACGTGGTTGGTGGAAATGTCATAAAAATCACAGACTTGCTGAATGCTTGAGAGCTGCTCGCCGGGTTTGCTGGCCAGAAACAGCAGGGTCCGAAACGCAAAGTCAGTCTGCTTCGTGAGTTTCATTTCAGTCGTCCTTGTCCCTGCAAAGATGCCGGTAGTATACCTTTTAATGTTCGGTAGCATAGCCATGTGCTGTTGTCGCCGACCAGGGTGGCGGCTGTTGGCGCAGTGGTGCCGGGGGCGATATCGCCGGTGTCCTTGAACCTGTGGCTAAAATGGCGATAATGAGCGGCCAAAAAAAACGCAGGTCGTCACGGTTAGCGGCCGCTCGCTTTGTGTCTATCAGCCGCGATTGCGGTCCTCAAGAGTCCTATGAATCAGATTCAAGCCTCGCTTGCGGAAAGCCCCTCACGCTTGTTTTCCAGTGCGCTGGAGGTCGGGCTTATTGAGGTGAATCGCGCTGAAGGGGGCATAGCCGAGGCGCTGGGACGGTTGATCGACCTGTCTGACTCCATTGCCTTGGCCGAGGCGTTGCGAGCATTGGCTCGGCGTTCTCCGAAAATGGAAGCGCAACCCGTCGGTGACACAGATGCGGTCGCGCACTTTATGAATGTCAGGGGTGAAATTTTGGCCGCCGTCGCCAGTAGCTTTGCGGCGGATGATACTGCGCCATTCTTGTTACCTCGTGCCGATCGGGACACCTTGCATGACCCGCAGACGGGGTACTCCCCCTTTCAGCGGTTTTATCAGCTGCATCAAAGTGAGATGGAGCGGCAAATAGCCGGCTTGCGTCACTTTCTGCGTCAGACGCTGGCAGCCCGCTCACCGCGACTGGCGCAGCTGGCGAGCTTGGACAAGGTCGTTGCCGAACCCTTGGCGGAGCACACCCGCCGTCTGCTTGCCGGGTTGCCGCGAGGTTTGGGCAAGCGCTTTGCCGCGTTGCGCGATGATTACCTCCAGTCCTGCCCTGAGGCAGAGGTGGGCGATGTTGATCGTTGGTTGGAGCCAGGTGGTTGGCTGCAGCGTTTTATCACCGAGATGCAGAATTTGTTGCTGGCAGAATTAGACTTCCGCCTGCTTCCGGCATTGGGCTTGTTGGAGGCGATGGAAGAAGAGGAATCCCCGAAACGATGACAAGAATGATCTCAGTGGCCGCCTTCGCCCTCGGCGTTGTGGTGGTGGTTTGGATGGCCAGTAGTTTTGTGGCGGGCAGCGCCCTGGCGCTAGCAGTCACCCTGTTGATCGCCGTAGGTTACTGCGTTGGCTTTGTCGAGCTTTGGCGGTACCAGCAAGCCAGTCAGAGCCTGTTGCGGGCGTTGGCCTCGCTGCCAGGCGTCGTCGAGGACCTGACGGGGTGGCTCGCGCAGCTACACCCAAGTTTGCGCGTTGCGGTGCGTCAACGCATTCGCGGTGAGCATTTGGGTTTGCCCGCTCCGGTGATGACGCCTTACCTGGTCGGCCTGTTGGTCATGTTGGGCTTGCTCGGTACGTTTATCGGTATGGTCGCCACCTTGCAGGGGGCGGTTACTGCGCTCGAGGGGAGTAGCGAGCTGAGCGCTGTTCGGGCCGGTTTGGCGGCGCCGATTCAGGGCTTGGGGATGGCATTTGCAACCTCGGTAGCTGGTGTGACAGCGTCGGCCATGCTGGGTTTAATTTCTACCCTGAGTCGTCGGGAGCGTCTGCAGGCATCCCGGCAGCTGGATGCAGAAATGTCTGGTGCTTTCAGCGGGTTGTCACTGGGACAACAGCGCTTGCAAACCTACCAAGCGCTTCAGCAGCAGGCTGAAGTCTTGCCCGGAGTTGCCGAACGCCTCGATCAGTTGAGTCAGCGCCTGGCCGCCAGCGCCGAACAAAATGCTGAGGCATTGCTCGCCGGTCAGCGGGAGTGGCAGGCTGGGATTGAACAGCGCTTTCGCGACCTGGCCGCGTCGGTTGATCACTCGTTGAATGCGTCGTTGGGGGCCGGTATGCAGCGGGCAGGCGAGATGCTGCAGCCAATGTTAAACGACTACCTACACGGGCAGGCCCGTGAGGTCGCGCAGCTGCGTCAGGACCTCAGCGAGCAACTGACCGAGCAACTTTCCTCTCTTACGGGGCAACTCAAAAACTCCCTGGCTGGCCTCGGCGAGGCCTGGCAGCAGGGTGTGGCGGAAAGTCGTGAGAGCAATGCTGAGTTGTCGGCAAAGTGGCAGCAGGGATTTGCCGATCTTGAACGGCAGGCGGCGCTACGTCAGCAGGAGGCTGCCACCGAATTCACCCACCTTGGTGAGCAGTGGTTGGCGAACCAACAGGCGCTGGCGGCGCGCCAGCAACAAAGCTTGCAGGAGGCCGCTGCAACTCAGCGGGAGCGGGAGCAGCAAAACAGTGCTGCCGTGAACCAACACATTGCCGAGTTGATCGCCAGGAGCGACGCGCTACTGGAGGCGCGGGAGTCAGGGGAGGCGCACTGGCAGGCTGCTCAGGAAACGCGTTTCACTACCCTGCTCGATGCTGTCGATGCGCGCCTTAACCACCTTGCGGAGTTGGAGCAAGATCGCGGTGATCGGGCGGTGGCGCAACTCGAGCAGTTACAGACAGTTGCCGCCGAGCGCTTGGCGGCGCTCGGGGTCAGTCTGGAGCAGCCAATGCGTGAGCTGATCGCCACAGCCTCGGAGACACCCAAGGCCGCAGCGGAGGTAATCGCGAAATTGCGCGGTGAAATTTCCAACAGCATCGAAAGAGACAATGCCTTGCTCGAGGAGCGCCAGCAGCTATTGGCCCAATTGAATAGTCTCACCGAGACACTGGAAGCCAATAGTCGGCGCCAGGCCGAGGCCATTAACACCCTGCTTGAAGAGGGGCGCCAGCATATGGCAACAACGGTGGATGTGCTGTCTTTGTCGGTTTCTAACGGTGCTGAAAAGTTGCAGGCAGAAGTAGAGCATTTTAGTGCCGGAGCTGATGAGCTGGCCAGTTTGGGTGTGGCCTTTACCGCCGCAGTGACCGAGTTTGGTCAGACCAATCAAGCCTTGGGCCAACGCTTGACCGATATTGAGCGGGCGCTGGCTGAAAGTGGCGAGCGCAACCGGGAGCAGATGGAGTACTACCTGCTGCAGGCCCGAGAAATTATTGACCACAATCTGCTGGTCCACCAGGAGTTGCTGCAGCAGATTCAAGGCCTCAGCCAGGGGGAGCGGGGCTGAGATGGCCGAGCTGGACGAGGGAGTCACCCCGGAGCCGCCTATATGGGCGATATTTGGAGATCTGATGACCGGGCTGGTAGGCGTTTTTGTGCTGCTGCTAGTGTGGGCCTTAGGGTTTCAGCTGGAGCTGTCTCAGACCCTGGAAAAAGAGGTGGCCAAGCGGCAGGCGGAGCAGGCGCGGCGCGTCGAGCTGGAACAAGCCTTGGCAGACCCGCTGGACCAAGGCCGGGTGACGCTTCGTGACGGCCGAATCGGCATCAGTGGCAGCGTTTTGTTTACTTTGAATTCCGCCGAGCTGCAGCCCGACGGCCGGGCTTTGCTAGCCAGTCTGATCAAGCCCCTGAACCAGTATTTGAGTGAGCACGACGAGTTGTTGATGGTCAGCGGGTTCACTGACGATCTGCCAATTCAGCAAGGCAACTTAAACTTTAAGGACAACTGGGAGCTGTCGGCCCAGCGTGCGCTGACGGTTACCCGAGCCTTGATCGAGGCGGGAATGGCCCCACAACGGGTCTTCGCCGCTGCCTTTGGTGCCCAGCAGCCAGTGGTTGCCAATACCGATGGCGCCAGCCGGGCGCAGAACCGCCGGGTGGAGATGGCGCCCGTGCCCAGAGCGGATTCCGCTAGCCGTGAGTAAGCTGGATTCGCTGGCAAGGGAGCTGGATGCACTTGCGGACAGCGGTGCAGCCGCGATGGATATTCTGGCATACGCCCAGGCCCAGGATCTGGTACGTCGGGCCAGGGCTCGGCGAGACGGCGTTGCCGAACGGTTGCTGCCAAGGTTGTCGGACCTGATCGACCAACTCAAAACCTGCTGCCACCGCGAGCTTGTCGAGCGCGCTGGCGGCGGCGAGGAAGCCTCCCCTTGGCAGGGCGTACTCGAACAGCTCAACGCCAGTGACGGTCCCCTTGAAGGGGATGCTCCCGCTTGTTCATTTGAGGGGCAGCTGCGCCGGCAAGAGAGTGAAATTTTTGGTGGTGCTGAGGTGCTGTCGGCTACTGCGCCGCCGGAGGGCGACAACGGGTTGCGGGCGGCTCACCAGCTCAGGCGATATCAGCGACAGCGCCAAAGACAGGACCGTATTGCCCATTCGCTGCGCCAGCGGCCGGAGAATCCGGGACCGCTCAATCCGCAAATGCTGGCTGTGAAGGCCCTGACGCTAATGGGGTCTCTTTCAACCAGTTACACCAATCGTTTTGTCAGCTATATCGAAACCCTCGCCAACCTGGAGGGGGGAGCGGAACCGGCCCGGCGTGGAAAATCTTCAAGCAAAGCGGCTGCCGGGTCGCGCGCCCGCAAACGTAAGTCGTAACAAGGTCAATCACCACGCTGTGATCAGCGCCCATGCGTAGCGGCTTATCTACGGTTTTTCACCTGCTAAACAGTTTCTGCTCGGCCAGCGATGCCTGTGCTGAGGTGGGAAGGTCGACGATGCGTTGATCCTTGTCGATATCATGTCTCAACATACCGGCTCGCCACGTGGTTGTTCTGCCGTAGGGTGCGCAAGGCGATACCGTGTGAACGAGTTCGGATGCTGCGGAAGACAGAGAGGGCGGCGAATGCCGCCCTCTTAAGCAGTGGTATTACAAGGGCTTGTTATCGCCTTTGGTTTTCAACGGCTGGTTAGTGGAACCGCGGTTGAGTTGCTTAATGGCGTTATTCAATTGTGCGGTGTTGTAACCCTTAAGCGTGCCGCTGGCACCATTGACGTTGCCCACATTGTTGGCTTGGGCGGCGTCCGACAAGGTTTCAACGTTGTTGTCGTTGCCGGCGTTGTTGCCGTTGCCGATATCATTTACTGAGTCAGAAAGCGCGTCCACGGTGTTGCCTGTTCCGGCGTTGTTACCGTTGCCAATGCCGCCAATATCATTGTCGTTGCTCGTGTCGTTCCCATTGGCCACATCGGAGATGCTGGTCGTGAGGCTGCCTACGTCCGTACCTTTCAGGGTGGCTTTGACATCGAGTGTGGTGGCTGCATCAGAGATAGTGTCACCGCTTAGCGTGTCTACGGTGCCATTGAGTGTATCGCTGACATTGCTGAAGCTGCCGCCATCGCCGACCTGACAGGTTGGACAGGCGTAAGCTGTGCTTGCTGTAAAGGCGGCGGAGCTGGTGAGGATGACCGCGCTAAAAAGGGTTTTCTTGGTGATGTTCATAGTAAACCTCCATAGTGTTTCGTTTGTTGGGAAGCCCGGGGGTGGCGGGTTTATTACTGCAGAGTCTTGTCTGCATGGACCGCGCTATGGCCTCCTGCGCTTTTTTGGAGTCAAAGGTGGGTGGTGCGTTCCGGTTTTGTGAAAAAATAACTTAAAATTATATCTTGTCTAACGATTAAAAAATGTCGATAAAAACTGTGTCGCTTTTTCGCGTCATGTGTCGCTTATGGCCAACAGTTTTCCTGTTTTTGGTTGGGGTTTCTGTCTCTTGGATGGTGTTCGTTGGGGAACACTGGGCGCTGCGTGATTGTCGGAGAAGGGTAACAGTGCGGTATAAATGGGGCTGTAACCACAGGAGAAAAATCGTGCAGATTGAAACCGTTGCCGATGTTGTTGGCTGGAGTGCGAAGTATCATCAATCGTTTGGCTCAACCTTGCCGGCAAGCCTGGCCAGATCTGGAAATGACCGGCTCAAACTGCTGGGCGACTATATCTCCCACAGGGAGCAGGAACTGGCAACCAAGATTGCGGCGCTGTCCCGCACCGAGAGTGAGCAGTCGCTGGGAACGTGGGTGACGGAATTTTTGAATCGTCAGCCACTGCCGACCGTGCAAGAGGAGGATGCCCAGTGGGCTTTGCTCAGTGAGGATCAGTTGTTGGCGGTGGTGGTGGATTTGCATGAACAGCTAACCGACCTCTACCGTCATTTGCATAGCCGTTGCGCGGCGACCCCCGCAGCGGTGACCTTTGAGCAATTGCTGGAAATGGAGCAGCATGAACTGGCCGGCCTGGCCCAGGGTGCCAACCGCTTGTGGGACATGTAATGGCGGGCTGCGTCAGAGTTTGCGGCTGTTGACGGCGTAATGCTGGGGTGCTGCCAGGTCGGTTGGTATACTCGGCGGATGGGTCGAATCGTCTGTAAAAATTGTGAGCGGCCGCGCTCAACCTGCCTGTGTCCTTTTCTGCGGACGCTGCCTTGTCCTTTAGAGTTAGTGATTTTGCAGGACCCAAGCGAAGCCCGTCATGCGATGTCCACCGGGCCCTTGTTGGCCAGATCAATCGAGGGTGCCAGGCTACTGGTGGGCGAAGTCTTTGACCCCGTTGCCCTATTCGGCGAGCAATGGCAGGCACAGAGTGTGTTGGTGTACCCGGCTGAAACGCCGACCCCGGGCGGAGACGCGAGGTTGGAGGTCAAGCGGGTGATTCTGTTGGATGGCACCTGGCGCAAGGTCCGGCGGCTTCGCTACTGCAACCCCTGGCTTGATCAGTTAGCCAAGCTGTCGCTGCGACCGCAAGAGAGGAGCGCCTACCGAATTCGCAAGTCGCCGCGAGCTGATGGTCTGTCGACGATAGAGGCGGGCGCCTTGGCGCTGAACCAGTTGGTCTCCGGGACGGATTATCGGGATATCCTTGAGGTGTTCACCGCAATGGTGGAGATGCAGATTAATGCAATGGGGCCAGCGGCCGCAAAAAATCACCCACCGTAATGGGCTACCCATTAACAGCCGCTTTGTTGATCTGGATCAGGATGTGGTCGCGGTCTTTACCTGACAATCTCTCCATCGAATTGAACAGCTTGGAGGGTTTGGAAATGTCACATGATCTCAGCGATGTCGTTGCGATGCGGCGCTTGCGCTTGGCCATTTCGGGCATGGTGGTTGGCGCCCTTTGCCTGGTCGGCGTAGTGAATATTGTTCTCGGCATCTAAGCCCTGATGCTGCCCGCCCAGGGCAGAGCCTCTCCGTGCGGGCAACATTGAATTCGGGCTGGGTTGTTCTTGAGCAGCGAGTCAGACCGCCTCAGTCCAAATGAGATTGCCTGTTTTGGCCCCCAGCCCGGGGCCTTTTTTGTTTTCAGTTGCTGATGTCGGACACTGGGTGTGCAAGCCTGAGCAGCTTATCTGGCAAGCGTTGGCTTTCCGCCGAGAAGCTCGGCCAGTGTTTCGGCAATCATCACCACCGGGGCGTGGGTGTTGCCGCTGGTAATTGTCGGCATGACTGAGGCATCGGCAATGTAGAGGTTGTCTAGCCCCCTGACTTTCAGCTTTGCATCGGTGACGGCGTCCGGATCATCGTCTCTGCCCATTTTGCAGGTGCCAACGGGGTGGAAAATGGTGGTGGCAATGTCGCCGGCAGCCTTGGCGAGTTCGTTGGGTCGAGTCAGTGCGGCGCCGGGCTTGATCTCCCTTGGGCCAAACCCCGTCACCGCTGATTGGCTGGCGATCTCCCGGGTGATTTCGATGGACCTTGCGGCGATATCTCGGTCATCCTCTGTGGTCAGGTAGCGTGGGTCGATACGTGGAGCTTGTTGAGGGTCCGCCGAGCCAATATCGACCCTGCCCCGGGAGCTGGGGCGAAGATTGCAGACACTGGCGGTGATGCCGGGGAAGGGGTGCAGCTCCAGGCCAAGTTTCTCGGCGCTCATCGGCTGAACGTGATATTCGAGGTTGGCGCGCTGCTGATCCTTATCAGATTTGAAAAAGGCGCCGAGTTGACTGGGCGCCATCGATAGCGGCCCTGAGCGGTTAAGGGCGTATTCGGCGGCCATGCGGGCCTTGCCAAGCCAGCTGCGATTCAGGCAGTTAAGCGTCTTTGTGTTGGCGACACGGAATTGAACTCGAATCTGCAGGTGGTCCTGGAGGTTGCTACCAACGCCGGGTAAAGCGTGGCGGCAGGTGACGCCGGCGGCTTGCAGTTGGGCTTCGCCGCCAATCCCGCTGCGCTGCAATATGCAGGGGGAAGACACCGCGCCGGCGGCCAGAATTACCCGCTCTCGCGCCTGGAAGGTCAGCGCTTTTGCAGCGCTAAAAGCGCGAACGCCGGTGACGCGATGGCCGTGCCAGTCGAGTTGGTCGACCTGTGTGTGGGTGGCGATTGTCAGATTTTCTCGATTTAACACCGGTTCGAGAAAGGCGCGCTTTGCCGAGCAGCGGCGGCCGCGAATCTGGTTGACGTGAAAGTGGCCAACGCCTTCATTGTCTCCGGTGTTAAAGTCTTCGGTGCTGGGAATGCCGTATTCGTTGCAGGCGAGCTCCCAGGCCTCAAGTACCGGCCAGCGCAATCGCTGCCGCTCCACCCGGAGCTCGCCGCGATCGCCATGAAAGGCGTTGGCCCCGCCATAGAAATTTTCTGAACGTTTGAAACGTGGTAGCACCTCATCCCAGGTCCAGCCGGGCAGGTTCCAGTTGTTGTAGTCCTCTGCTTGGCCGCGCATGTAAATCATACCGTTGATGGCGCTGCAGCCGCCCAGCACCTTTCCTCTAGGGTAGGGTAGGCTGCGACCGTTTAGGCCCGGCTGAGGTGTGAGCTGGTAGCACCAGTCACTGCGAGGGTTGCCCATCGCAAACAGGTAGCCCACCGGAATATGAAACCAATGCCAGTGGTCGTTGCCGCCGGCCTCCAGCAGGAGGACTTTATGATTGGGGTCGGCAGATAGTCTGTTTGCCAGAACGCAACCGGCGCTGCCTGCACCGATAATGATGGTATCGAAAACCTGTTCCACAGCGTTTGATACTCTCTGGTTTGTTTCGGGTGTTAGGGCCTGTTCACACTAATTGGATTACGCCTGTTGTGGCTAAAAATTCGCCAATCTAGGAATGAGGAGAGAGGTTTGGTTATTCCAAATGAACGACGAATGACGACGAGTGGTGGATTTTTAGCCACAACCCGAAGGGCTGGGGCCATTTTTGCCCCCAGCGTCGTTCTCGGTCGCTTATTTGGAATAACCAAACTGCGCTCCCTCCGCCTAGCTGGCCGCAAAAATGACCGCCAGCAGGTGCAATTCAATTAGTGTGAACAGGCCCTAGGTAAGCCCGTGGAGGCGTCGGGCTTAATGCAAGTGACGACAAATTCCTTGCGCGATGCGCCGGGCAAAATTATAGTCTAGGCGTAATTTCCGTTAAGTCGTATCGAATCAATGTTGATTTCTTTTGCCATGGTATTCGCCGTCGTCAAGCGCTGCATTTTGCGCTGGGCTGGGATTGCTGTGGCAAGGAAAAGACGAATCTGATCGTTACTCGAATTTTCAAAAGGCCGCAGACTCACTTCTGCGGCCTTTTTCGTTAAGGCTCCCGGAGGTTGGCTCGGCAAGCATGTGGGCAGTGAGTGACTGCCAAGAAGGTGAGCAAGATGCTTGTACGGTTGACCTATGTACTGGTCATTATTATTTGGGCCACCACGCCGCTGGCGATCAAGCTGGGGGGTGACAGTCTTGAACCCCTGGCGAGTCTGAGTCTGCGAATTGCGCTGGCGTTTGGGGTAGGGTGCGTGTTGAGCACCCTGGCAGGTTGGCAGGGCCTGATGGTGCGGCGGCACTGGCAATTGTATTTGGCGGCATCACTCAGTCTGTTTCCCAATATGGCGCTGGTGTACTGGGCCGCGACGTACCTGCCTTCGGGTTTGATCTCGTTGTTGTTTGCCTTGGCACCTTTTTTTACGCTGCTGCTTGCGGGCCCAATCCTGGGGGAAAGTACACTTTCCCCGCGTAAGGTTGCGGCGCTGGTGTTGGCTTTATCGGGATTGGGGGTGTTGCTGGTGGGTGATGAGGGCCTGCCGCCGGGAAGCGGTCGTGGCATTTTGCTGATGCTGGGGGCAAATGGGGTGTTTTCGTTCAGTGCACTTTGGGTCAAACGCCTTAACGCCCGGTTTGCTGTGCCGCCGGTAGAGCAGGCCCTTGGTGCAATGGCCTTTGCGCTACCCGGTATGGGGTTGTGTTGGTGGCTGACCTCTGTCGGGACTCCCCTATCCGTCAGTGCGATATCGTTAGCCTCTCTCCTTTATCTGGCGATTTTCGGTTCTTTAGTGGGTTTTGTTGCATATTATTCCATTCTGAGACAACTCAGTGTAGAGAGCGTATCGCTCATTCCCCTGATTACACCGGTCATGGCGATCGCTCTGGGGGCGATGATCATGGGGGAGTCGATATCGGTGCGGATGCTGCTCGGCGCCAGTATGATTCTGATCGCGCTCGCCTTACACCAAGGGGTGCTTGGTCGCCTTCATGGCGTAAAGCCGGGCCCGCAGTAGCGGCGTGTTGGCGTGGCTATGTTACAATTTTGGATTCTCGCAGCGGTGTGTTGCACGCCTAATATAGATATAGGAACTAACCCCAAGGTATGGGGGTGTAGGAGAGTCGCTTGCCCAGGGCAAAAGCAAATGTGGTGAAAAAGGCCGCCCCGCGCCGCCGAGCTGGTCGGATGTCCCCCGAGGTTCGGCGTAAGCAGTTGATCGATTGTGGTGTTAAGGCCTTTGCGCGGCGGGGTATTCTTAATGCGACACATGCGGATGTATCCGAGATTGCTGAAGTGTCCATCCCCACCGTGTTTCATTATTTCCCGACCATTGAGAACTTGCGCGCCGAGGTGATCAAGGCCGTGCGGGAGTTCTTGATTGACGGCTTTGTGTACAGTCGGGTTAAGCAGCAGGTGTCCGCATCGGAGCGGATTGAGGATATGCTGGAATCCTTCTGTCGGGCGGTGGATGATGACCCCGATTTCACGCTGATTTGGCTGGAGTGGAGTGGCGCTGCCAGGGGGGAATTATGGGATCTTTACAAAGAGTTTTATCGGGACACGGTCAAGGCCATTGCGCAACTGATTGTTGAGGGGCGGGAGGACAACACGATCTCTGAGCTGGTTGATCCCACCGATGGCGCCCGGGTGGTGCTGGGGATGGCTCACACCATCGTGCATATGCGCTTGAGTGGCAGTCAGACAAAGGTGACTCGGCAGACTATTCACTCTCTGGTAAGTCTGTACTTGGCACCTCAGCATTAGTCGTCGCTGCCCCTCCTGAATCCTTCCGTTCTTTATTCCGACAAGCGGCCTCTGTCGAGGTCGGTAGCGGTGTTGTGAGTAGGTGACAATCATTAAATGAGTCCGCTGGTTTAGTGGCGAAGGCGGGTTACTAAAATTTAATTGATAAAACGATCAATACAGAGTATTGTCCCTATTGTTAATAATCAAGTAAGTCCATCTTGAGGCTTTCAAGGGAGGAGCAATGCCATGAACCCAATGCCGCACTTAAGTAATGATGAGTATTTTAAATATTGGCGAGCCTGCTGCGCCATGGGTCCGCTATTTTTGGCCTGTTTTTTGTTCTTTTGGGGTTATTTGGGCTCGAATGTCCCGCCGATCCCTGCTGACTGGACTGCCGATGAAGCGGCGGCTCACTTTCGCGAGAACTATAACTCGACCCGTGCCGCAATGGCGGGAGCTATGCTGTTTGGGGTGCTTTACCTTCCTTGGACCTTGTCTATCACCAAGGTGATGGAGTGGATCAATCCTAACACCAACGACATGATGTCGAAGTTGCAAATGTGGGGTGGTGGTTTGACCGTTGTGCCCTTGGTGACGTCGTCGGTGTTCTGGCTTACCGCTGCATACCGTCCCGAGGCTCTGCCGCCGTGGATGCTGCAGATGCTTTACGATCAGGGTTGGCTGTTGATTGATATGTTCTACGCCATTACCACCATTCCCATGGTCGCCATTGGTGTGGCCGGCTTGACCGATCAGCGGGCGCAGCGTCTGTTTCCGCGGTGGGCCTGCTGGTTCTCGATCTGGGCAGGGGTGAGCTTCCTGTTCGAGCTGCTGATGCCTTTCTTCAAGACGGGTCTGTTTGCCCGCCAAGGCTGGCTCAACTTCTGGGTTGAGTTCCTGGTCTGGTTCTTCTACATCCTGATCATTAGCTATTACGTGTGGAAGGCGATTCCGCGTCTGCGCCAAGAGCGTGCCGAGATGCTGGGCCTGAAAAGCGAAGCCGTGGCTGGTTCTGAGAAAGCCAGCACGGGTTTTGCGGCGGCCAAGTAAATGAGCCGGTTGGACTGTGAGCGCGCATCCGGAGAGCGAAGCTCTCCGGGGCGCGAAATCATCGCGGGAGTGCATTTCTTTATTCTGGCGGATATCTTTGTTTTTGCAGCCCTTTTTGCGGGTTTCATGATAGAGCGGTCGCAGAATGTGGTGCTGTTCAACGAGTCGGCAAATGCCCTGAATCCCTGGGCGGGGATCATTAATACCCTCATTTTGGTGACCAGTGGCATGTTCGTTGTGTTTGCCGTTAATGCCGCAAAGGAAGGGAGTGTGCCCCGGTTTCGGCGGTGGGTACTGTTGTCATTTATCGTCGGCCTAGGATTTGCGGTCAGCAAGCTGTGGGAGTATGGCGATAAGCTGTCCCACGGCATCACCATGATGACCAACGACTTTTACATGTTCTACTACGCCTTGACTGGCGCCCATTTCCTGCACTTCGTCGGTGGAATGGCGGCGCTTGCCTTTGTCTGGGTGAAGGCGGGAATGGTGGGTCGGGAGCCGGAGATGCGGACAGTTGAGTCGGTGGCCCTCTATTGGCACATGGTTGACCTGCTGTGGATATTCATCTTCCCGTTATTGTATTTGCTGGGGGTATAGCATGGCGTCCTCGCACATTTCATCGCGTTACGCTGTCGGGGTTTGGGTCTTTTTGGTGGTTGCCAGTATTTTGACCGCATGGTTGGGCGATCATCATGGTTTTTTCGGTACCTGGACTGTTGCAGTAGTGATGCTGGTGGCGGTCGCCAAGGCCCGGGCGATTGTACTTTACTATATGGACATTAAATTTGAGCCCTGGGTGTTACGCGCCCCCTTTGAGGTGTGGCTGCTGCTGTGTGGCTGTATCATCCTCGGATTCTGGACTGCGGCACCTGGCGCAGGGTAGTTGTCAGGTTTGTTGGGTCGCATAGCCCTTGCGGAGGTGCAGCTATAATAAAAAGTCAGCTGCGGATAAGTTTCGGCGTTAGGTTGAGTGCTGTGTCACATTTTCTTTTTATGATAATTTGATATAATGCTCTTATTGACTCAAAGGTCAATTTTACATACAGTCCGCAGAGTGTTGTTGGGAGAAAACTATAATGAAACAAACTTTTAAAAACGTGGTGGCGGCAACGGCTCTTACTGTTGCTGGAATGGGTGTAGCGAATGCGCAGGTGCCTGCCTTGCCAGTCGGCGCCTTGGGCGACCTGGCAGGTGTGCTCGACCTGGGTAGCTTTGATCTGTTGGCCGTTGGCGATCTGGCTAGCTTGGCAGATTTGGGCGCTTTGGGTGACCTGGGCGGCTTTGCTGACTTGGGTGGTGGCGATTTGCTGGCGCTGGTTCCTTTGGATGGTCTTGGCGGTCTCTCAGGTGTGCTTGATCTGGGTGGCGGTCTGAGCTTGGATGGTGGTCTTGGCGGCGGTGGTGATTTGTTGGCGCTGATTCCTTTGGATGGATTGGGCGGCCTCGGTGGGGGAGCGGGTGGCCTGGAAGGGATACCTGTACTCGGGCCTGTTCTCGATCTGGTACTGAATGGCGATTTCGTTGAAAAACTGTTGCCCTCGCCAAAGATTGACCAGTTGGCAGGTGGCGGTGCTTCGCTGCTGCTTGAATTGGTACCCGGGGTTATTGCTAACCCTCAATCTGTGCTAGGTACTGTGAATGAGCTTGGGCTTAATGCAGGTGTCGCTGCGGCACCGGTTTTGACTGTGTTGATGGAAAATCCGGCTGGATTGCTAGACTACTTCCAAGGTGGTGGAACAATTTTGTTCGAAGCTATCAATGGAACGGGTGGAAACTCGATTGTTCCTGGGATACCACTGCTTTCTATGCCTTTGAATCTGTAAGCAGCATCGTGTGAGAGTGGCTTGGCAATAGCTGAGTCACTCCTAATAAACCTATAAAAATGATCTGGGGTGTGTCTAAGGTGTTTGCATTTTTGTGTGCAGGGTGATGTCTGGTGCTCTGCACTTAGTTGGCTTGTCTCCCCGGGTTGGTGTCTTGTCCTGTGCGCTTTTGCGCTCGGTTCAACGGATCTTTATTTAGAAGTAATTAAGTGCTGTTCTTTGGCTGTAGAGTTGTCGCAAGAGATTGATCGCATGCGAAAAATTCTATTGACAACGGCTCAGTTTTGAAGGAATATGTAATTGAGTATGCAGTCAATAAGAATACAAATATAGCTGCTCCAGGCTGAATAGCCGGTTAAGGAGTTGGCTCGGGGTGGTCCGATAATAAGTGGCCGACTGAATTTCTAAATGAAGTAACTACCGAGACTCAGTGGGTCCGTCATCTCCCCCAGCCCTAATTTTGAAAATCGCGTTAGGTGGATGATATGAAAACAGAAAAAGTATCGATGGGTGGTTGCCACCGTGGGAGCGGAAAGTCGCGTCCTGCGATCAGTCGTATATGCGCTGGCGTCATCGCGGCCTCTCTGGTAGGCCCGGCGTATTCAGCTAGCCTGGAAGAGGTTGTGGTAACGGCGCGGAAGACGGCGGCGAATACGCAAGACGTGTCGACGAGCATTTCTGCGCACTCAGGTGAAGCTTTGACGGCGCAGGGCATCGTCGACGTTAAGGATCTGCAGAATGTAACACCGGGCCTGATCGTGAATGAGATGGCCAGTTACAGCATGATCTTCCTTCGAGGCATTGGTTCTGACTCCTTTCAGGGGCCGATTGACTCGAGCGTGGCAACCTATCTGGATGGCTTGTACATCACGTATACCTCGAGCCAGGCCCAGTCCCTTGGTGTCGTTGAATCTGTCAACGTTATGAAGGGCCCCCAGGGTACCCTCTACGGTCGTAACGCGGTGGGTGGTGCGATTGTAGTTGAAACTAAAAAGCCATCGTTCCAGGAGCCTGAAGTGATTGCCTCTATTGAAGGCGGTAATTACAACATGCTGAAAGGCAAAGCCCACTTGGCAGGCCCGGTTAGCGATACGCTGGCACTGGGTATTTCTGGCCTGTATATGAACCGGGAAACCTATCTGACCTATACGCCTGATCCGTCCCAAAAACATAAAGACTACGATGATCGTGGTTACAAATTCGCAGCCCGCTGGTCTCCGCTCGATTGGCTGGAAGTGAACGGTAGTCACTACCAGATTCGCCACACCTCTGCTGACGCAGTTCCTCTCTCTAACTCTGATGCGACGCCTGCGTTTGAGAGTGTTCTTACTGAAAACGATGAACCCTGGGAAACCGGTGTGGGTACCGAGGTGTTCACCGAGATGGAATCCACCTCCAGCCAGATCTCCTTCGATATTCTGTCGGAGTGGGTGAATACCAAGATTCTGTTTGGTCACACCGAGTTCTTCAGTAACATTTTCTGGGATTTCGACCTATCCGAAGAGAAAGTGTTGATCATTGAGGCGGTCCCCAATACGGCGGAAACTGACTCTTTGGAAATTATCTTTAACTCCTCCGAGCGCGGACCAGATTGGTTATCGTGGATCGCGGGTATTTATCTAGAGGATACCTTCAAAGATCAGCGTACCCCGCTCTATGTCGATGCCATTGCGATCGCTAGAGACATTACTGGTATCGATCTCACGGCGTTTAACGATTTGTTGGACACGTTGGGGCTTGGTGTAATTGGTATTCAGGATACCGAAACCGTCAATGCTGTCCTTTATGGTGGCGTGCAAACCGATGCGGCGGCGATCTTTGCTGAGGCCACCTTTGACGTAACTGATGATATTTCTATCCGGGCGGGTGGTCGTTACTCTGACGAGACACGTGAAATCACTGAAGCTTGGGTGGATGCGCGTGTGCAAGGGTTGCCGCTAATTGGGTCTACAGATTTTATTCGCGCACTGGATTATCCTGCTCAAGAAAAAAGTTGGACTGATTTCAATCCTAGTTTTGGGGTGGATTGGCGCTACAATGATTCCTCCATGCTGTACTACAGCTACACCACCGGCTTTAAGTCCGGTAACTGGAACGGCTTGAATATTAACTCCGCACCAGCGTCAATTGAGCCGGAAGAGGCTGAGTCCCACGAAATTGGTTTGAAAGCCGATTGGATGGATGGTGATCTGCGTACTAACCTGGCCTTGTTCACCACGACTGTGGAGAACGGTCACTCTCAGATCCTGTCGCTGGCCAGTGGTGGTGTGACCCGCTTGGAGAACGCCTCCGAGTACACTGTTGAGGGTGCAGAGGCTGAGATCACCTATACCGGTCTGATCGAAGGTCTGAGAATCTCTTTCGCGGGTACGTGGCTGAAAGGTGAGTACGAAGAGTTTGAGTGTACTGGTTTCAACCCGGATACCGGTCTGCAAGAAAAAGCGGATTGCTCTGGCAACGACACCATTCGTACTCCTGACTTCTCCGGTACCCTTGATATTGCCTATCGTTTCAACGTCTCTCGTTTCGAAGCTGAGGTGGGTGTTGGTGCTTACTACAACTCTGGCTTCTGGTTTAATCCCCGGAACAACGTAGAGGAAGAGGAGTACACCAAGACCAATGCGCGTGCGAGCATCACTGACCCCGAAACCAACCTGCGCTTGTATGCCTTTGGCTCTAACTTGAATAATGCTGTGAGCCACATGCAGAAATTCCGTCAGGACTTCGGTGTGGGTGAGTCCTACGCAAGACCTCGTATGTACGGCATCGGACTTGAGTACAAGTACTGATCGGTAAATGCGCTTGGCTTCATCTTTGCAAGATGAAGCCATTGGTTTAAGAAGCCGCCTCCTCGCGAGGCGGCTTTTTTTTGTCGAGCATATGATGCTTACGACTCGCTGTACCCCTCTCCCGGTTGGCGGTTGATGTAATTTCCTCTTAGCGATTCGTATTCCGACGCCCGTTGCTGAAAATTGAGCCGATATTACGGATAAATCAGCCTCTGTCGGCGCGGATGGTGGTATCTTTTTGTGCTGAATCGCTAGCGCCGAGTGCGAGTGAAGATACTGACGAGAAGGAGAGCGACGTTTGGTTCAGCAGAATGGTTATTTTCCAGGGGCATTGGGACGCAAAATATATTGGCAGGCTTGGCAGTGTCCACGACCAAGGGCCGTAGTTCTGATAAGTCATGGTTTGGGAGAGCACGGTAGCCGGTATAGGCCCTTGGCCGAACGTTTGGTTACGGCTGGCTATCAGGTATACGCGATCGACCATCGGGGGCATGGGCACTCTTATGGCGATAGAGGGGCGATTGAGCGCTTCAACTATTTGGTTGAGGATGTGACGGCGCTCGCGGCGCAGATTCGCGCCGCCCATCCAGAATTGCCGCTCGTACTTTTTGGTCACAGCATGGGTGGGGCGGTTGCCGTTGCTACTGTGCTCGCGAAAGATGAAGCGTTTGCCGGGTTGGTGCTTTCCGGTGCGGCACTGGATGCTGACGTGGTGCCCCAGGCGGTGCAGCGACTGGGTGGGTTAGTGTCGTCGGTGATGCCGAAGCTGCCAACCTTCCGCATGGCACCAAAGCTGGTTAGTCGCTATGCCGAGACGATCACGGATTTTCGACTTGACCCCCTGAACTTGAGTGGCAAGGTTCCTCTCAGAACGATTTCGGAAATTGTCAGTGCCTGTAAATCGCTGAAGGCGCGATTTTACGAGATCTCACTCCCGCTACTGGTGCTGCATGGCGGGGCAGATAAGTTGGTGCCAGCCGCATCCAGTGAGCGCTTTTTTAATGCTGTTGGCTCTGACGATAAACAACTACAGGTTTTCCCCGGTCTGTACCACGAAATACTGAATGAGTCGCCGAGTGAGCGCGGGTCGGTGATCGAATCAGTTATGAATTGGGTTCAAGCCCGCTACTAAGCGGGCGAGGCGTGTTGCGGAGGAAGCAAAGAGGTTGGCCTCGGCTTAGGTCTGGCTCTGATGAAATTGTCTCTCGGGCGATAAGAAAAAAAGGGGGCGCAAATAGCGCCCCCAAGCTCTGGAGAAAGGATAGTTGCAAAAGCCGCCATCCTTTCAGGGTGGTACTGTGAAATACTGTATTTGTTGCGTGCTTATGTCCATTTCTGGTCGCGCAGTACCGGTGAGCTCGGCGCGGCCGGAGCAATGGCGAAGCTACTAGCTGCCTTCTTTTTTTCTCTTTATTGTGTTTTTGGTCAATTATAAGAACTCTACTATGAGTCTCTCTAGATTGCTAGTGAAATTGTGGGGCGGAGGTGAGAATCTGTCAAGCTATATTGAAAAAGCAATCAATATAGGAGGTGTTCTGGATTCGTCTGTGAAAGGGCTGGTGTGCTGGGTATGGAATTAAACAACGATATGGGTCAGGTGCGGAGCAGTGTGTAGAGAATAATTTAATTTGTTGATTTTGTTTATAAAAAAATAATGACGCCGAGTTTTTTGGCAATGCTGCTGCGTTTCTACCTCGGCGTGGGAGCGGCGTTAAAATTATTGTCCTGAAACACAATTTCGACCAATTTGTGACCTATGGTTGTTGACAAGAATTTCAATATAGTTATCATCGTCATTGAGCCCAATTCAACTTGTGGTTGCTGGGCTCGAAAATAACATAAGTAATAGTTGGGGTGAGTTGACAAGGTAGGTCTACAGTTCGTTTGCTAAGCGCATATCCTCTGGGAGTGGGCTCGGTATTCAGGCTGGTTCGTAGTTCCCGGTTCAGAGAGGCTGATATGGCACCGCAGAATCTGCGTTCTATTGGTGCCGCCTAAAGATATCGCTGCTTTGATTTGTGTACTCGACATTTAGTGACAGTCTTTGCAGGCGGGTTAGTCGCACTTTCCTGCACTCAACTCCCTAACGCGGATGGTCGTACTACGAGGCTCTTGGGTCGTCAGGTTCGGCAGTCAAATAAGAACTCGCACCTCGGTGCAGGCGAAATGGGTGAATGAACGATGAAGATGTTTCAGTTAAAACCGCTTGGATTCGCTGTGGCCGTGCAGTCCATTTTGTTGGCTGTGCCAGCAGGGCAGGCACTGGCCCAAACCGATGAAAAGCCACGGCGTACTTCCCGGGCGCTAGAAGAGGTCGTCGTAACGGCCCAGAAACGGGAAGAGAACGCGAACGATGTTCCGATTTCGATTCAAGCCTTCAGCCCGGATCAACTTGAGGCTTTGGGCGTTCAAAATACCACCGACTTGATGAAAGTCACCCCGGGGCTTGATATGGGCACCCAGGCGGGCGACTTTACCAGTGTCTTCATGCGCGGTATCGGCTCTGAGGCCTGGTTGACTTCTGACCCCAGTGTGGCGACCTATATTGACGGTGTTTATTACCCGTTCGCGCCCTCGGTTGCTCAGAATCTGAAAGGTACTGAGCGGGTGGAGGTACTGAAAGGGCCGCAAGGTACGCTGTTCGGCCGTAATGCCGTGGGCGGTGCAATTAACGTTATTCTCAAAAAGCCTGACTTTGAAGACACCTGGACGGAGCTGTCAGTAGCAACGACCAAGGCAGAGGATCGCGATACGTATGAAGTGGGCATGTTCGTCAACGTGCCGTTGACTGACACGATTGCAATCAATTTCGCAGGTGCGTTCAACCAGGATGACAAGGTTTATAGCGATGACAGCACCATCGCTGGCAAACCTGTACCGGCAGATAAGCTGTTCAGTGGTCGCGCCATGTTACGATGGCAGCCTAATGAGTGGCTTGATCAGCGCGTTACCATTCAGGGTGCAAAACGGGACGGCACCTCAACATTGGCCTCCAATATAGATCCAACTCCGCTGGGCACCGCGGTTGGTGTTGACGGTGAGCGCGGACGGAACTATGAAGTACACCCGGACCTGCCAATCTACGGTCACTTGCAATCTTTCGTTATTTCCAGCCAGACTGAAATGTATTTTGACAAGTTGGATGTCAAATTTCTGGCGAGCCATCAGGCACACAGTAACCCCTACAACTACGATTACGACGGCACCGAATTCCCCGGCGCGTCATTTATCGTACACCGTCACGAAGCCGATATAGATGAGGCGGAAATTCAGTTGCTGTCCAACGAGGGTACTCCCTTTTCGGATTGGCTGACGTTGACCGCAGGCGCTTTCTATTTCAAAAAGGAGCAAGGCTTTGACCCTGTAGAGCTCACCGTGGGTGGTGCAGATTTGACCAACCTTGACGGAGCCCTGGGTAACCCTGGTGGCTTGCTAGGAGATTTGGTAGATACTCTCAGCCCGGTGCTTAGCGACGTACTGAGTGGCGTTAAAACCCCGGTTTACGCCTTGTCTAACGTCGGTATGGTTGAAGGTGAGTCTTGGTCGGTGTTCATGCAAGCTACCGCGCAGGTGACTGAGTGGATGGCGGTGACACTGGGTGGCCGTTATCAGGATGAGTATGTTGGTGTCGCAGAATCCAGAACCAGCGCACGGGTATTAAATGGCGATGAAGTCTTGCTGTTTGATTGGAAGCAGGCGCGGGATGAAAACAACGAGCCCTACCCACTGGGTGACCGTACCAAAGCGTTTACCCCTAAGGTTTCTTTTGACTTTACACCGTTTGAAGATGGCACGTTGATATACGCGTCGTATCAAGAGGCGATTAAAGCGCACGCGTACAACGCATTTGCGTTCTATTTGAACCCTGCTTATGTACCTGCTGAAGAAACAACCGCATATGAGGTTGGTATCAAAACAACGCTGTTTGATGACACCGTACAGGTCAATCTTGCTGCCTTCCGCTACGAACTTCAAAACCTTCAGTCTCAGTCTATCTCGTTGACTAACGGTGGTGCTTTGTCACTGGATAGTGCAGGTAACTCTGAGTCTGATGGTTGGGAGTTCGATATTAAAGCTGATATCTTCCCAAGCATCTTCGGTAATCTGGTCGGCACCATCAATGGTACCTTCCTCGATGCAGTCTATACCGAGTACATTGACGGTGCGGGTCACGATCCTGAGACCGGTGTATTTACTCAGAACAACGACTTCACCGGCAACCGCGTCACCCGTACGCCCGAATTCAGCGGCTCGGCATCGCTGTCTAACACCTGGTTTGTTCCTGGTGGTCCGCTGGAGGCAACCGTTAGCTACTACTACAATGACGGCTTCTTCTACGCAGCGACGAATGACCCACGGTTCTCGCAGCCCAAGTACGACCTCTGGGGTGCCCACCTGAGCTATTTGCTGGAAGACTCAAACTTGCGGGTCACCCTGTCAGGGCAGAACCTTAAGGACGAGTTCTACACTGCCGGTATGTTGAAACTTGACTTTGGTGCCTTGGCGTCGCTTGGTGCTCGTCGCACCATCGGCCTGAAAGTTGATTACGAGTTCTGAGGTGAGTCATGAATAAACAGAATGCTCATACTCAAAATACAACGTTTCGAGGGGTAAAGTCCGTGACTAGTTCAATCAATAAGTTTCTTATGCCTGTGGCCTGTACTTTGATGTTGGCCTCCGGAGCAGCTCACGCTCAGTATGGCGATGGCGGTGCCCCGGCGTCTGGCGGTAGCAGTGGTGGAAGCACTACTGGTTCCACTACTTTTGATAGCTACATTGATGTCATGTTCAACACTGAGTTCAGTCAGGATGATGATGTTCAAACGGTAACCACCGGCGGCGGTCTGCTCGGTGGCGGGTCGACCAAAACCTACGACCCGGTGCTCGATCAGGCAAATGGGATTAGCGTCTTGGCGGGTTTCCGTCGCAAAGGCTGGTATGGTTTTGAGGTTGGTTTTGGTTATTCGAAGGATGGCGAGGCAGACGTTCAAAAACAGAGCGCTCAGTTCAATACTTTGTTCTACCCCTTTGAAGAGTCAAATCTTTACTTGAAACTCGCGCTCGGTGTGACTCGCTACGTTGAATACCCGATCGAGCGCAGTGATGACCCGATTCCTGATGGCGATGATGACTTCTTGACTGCCAATTATGGTGGTGGTGTTGGCTACGTGTTGCCCATCGAATTCGGAGAAACCTCTCTGGGTATTCGAGCGGAAGCGGTTTACCTGGTCGGTGATCGCTTCCTGGAGCGCGAGAATGACTTTGAAGAGGATATCCGCGCACCGGGTACCTTGAAGGAAGTGCAATTCAACATCGGCGTACGGTTTCCTCTGTGATTGTTACCCCCTCCCGTCTGGGGGGGGTAAGTCGCGGTTTGTTAGGTATGTGAACCAAGTCTACTCTTTTGACTTGTGTTGCATGGAAATAACACTGTAAATTAGCTGCGTGCACTTCGAGATTGGCTGTCACGCAAATTAGAGGTTCTAGTATGAATAACAATTTGGTAAAGAAAACGTTGATGGGTTCTGCTTTTGCAGTCGCCTTTACCGCCGCGGGCAGCGTTAACGCCCAGATTCCCGGCTTACCAACAGACGCTCTGGGTGGCCTCACCAGTTTCGATCTGGCTTCTCTCGGTGGTCTGGATATCCTGTCACTCGACTCGTTTGGCGGTCTGGACCTCCTGGCCATTGGTGACTTCGGTGACCTTGGTGGTTTGGGTGGCCTGGATATTCTGTCACTCGACGCGCTAGGCGGCTTAGACCTGCTTGCCATCGGCGACTTCGGTGACCTGGGTGGGTTGGGTGATTTCGGCTCCGTGTTGTCCTTGGGCGGCGGCTTGGGAGGTCTTGATCAGCTCCCGGTAGAGGATCTTACCGGTCTAGTTGGCCTTGAATTGCCACCCTATGCCACCGGTTTGTTCTCCGGAGGTCTCGATGCCTTGGGCGTATTGGGGCTTGATACCTTTGGCGATATTCTCGGCGGTGGCGGGATTCCAGAGATTCCCCTGATCGGTATCGACTTGGCGGCCTTCCTGACCCCAGAGGGCTTGGTATCCGGTCTAGAGGGGCTGGCGACTGATTATACGCTTCCCATTGGCCTTCCAGTTCTCACGCGGAATCCCGCCCAGCTGTACCTGCCCGTTGTGTTTAGCGCCCTTGGGACACAGGGTTTGCCGCTTGGAAACGGTGCTCCCCCGACACTAGACGACATTCTCACAGGTAATTTTGGTGGTTTTGGTGGCGGTGCAGGTGGTCTGACAGAGCTGCTTGCCCTGGGCGGCGGTGCAGACGCTGACCTGACTGGCCTGTTGGTGCTGCCCTTCTAAACCAAGCGGGGTGCTAGGAGATGTGGCCCATTAAACTGTTGTAAAAACAGGGCCCGCAAACTAAAAAGCCGACGAGTAATCGTCGGCTTTTTAGTTTTTCGAACTCAGCGGCAAAAGTCGCTGGGTGTAGTAAAGTGGGCAGTCCCTTGCCCAGGTACAAACTTACTGTGCGCTGACGACCAGCTTGTCCTCTACCTCAACGACATTGTCGTAGCCTTTGGCCATCTCAATAGCCAAGTCATGAGCTGCTTCGCTCTTTACCGTGCCGGAGAGGGTGACCACACCCTGCTTGGTGTCAACGTCGATGGCGGTGGCCTCAATGGCATCGTTGGCAGCAAACTTCATGTTCAATCCCGCCGTGGTAGTTAAATCGTTCCACGTTGTGGCGAAGTTGTTACCGACTTTCTGCAGGTCGTTCTGATACTCGGCTTCGACCTCCAGTTGGTTATCGACTTTCTTGACGCCTTCAACATTCGAAGCGATTTGGCCAGCCAAGTCTTTTTCAATCTCAGTGCGTACGGTACCGCTGAGGGTAGCTTTGCCAGCCTTGACGTCGGTGTCGATCTCAAAGTTGTTGAGCTCGCCATTTAGCATCAGGGCGGTTTCGATTTTACCGTCCAGCCAAGCATCGTTTGCCTTGCCCTGCCAGGTGTTAGCGTGAACAGCGGTGCTGGAAATTGCCGCAGTGAGAATGGCTGTACCAATCAGATTTTGACGTTTCATATCGCACTCCTTTTCAAGCTCGAACTGTTGTTTCGTAATCGAGTTTTCCTGCCGGCGGTCCTGGCTGAGAAGCTCAAACAGGCACGCCAGTGTGGTGTATATAGCCCGGTAAAAGCTTACCGGGCTTGGGGCTTAAGAAATTTTCTTCTTCAGCTCTTCAAATTGCTTTTTGGCATCTTCCTTGGCCAAACCGTATCGCTCCTGCAAAATGCCAATGAAGCGTTCGCTACTGCCTTCGGCCTTGTTGAGGTCGTCATCGGTAATATCCGCCCACTTCTCTTTGATTTGAGCTTTAAATTGTTTCCACTTTCCTTCAGCAATATCGCGGTTCATATCAATACTCCTTTCGATAGAAAAAAATGAGGTGATTGCAACAAGCTATAGCTTAGGTCTACCTGAGCGCAGTAGCTGAGTAGCAACGGAGATAACAAGTAAGGCAAGAAAAACGAAGAAAAGAATTTTCGCGATTCCGGTTGCCGCGCCTGCTATTCCGCCAAACCCCATTGCTGCTGCAATAACAGCAACGAGAAAAAATATAAGCGACCAGCCAAGCATATTTCCTCCTATGTGTTTGCACACAGTTACTCAGACCGCGAGAAGATAAACAGTTCCATGTCAATTTTGTTGCACGCAGGTTCACGCAAAGAGTTACGCAGTTTGGGGCGTGCTGTATCGCCGGGGGATAGGGCTTTCTCGGTTGTACTTCAATTCAGGAAGCGGTTGTCATGCTGAACTCTTGTTTAATTATGCTGACTGAGATGGAGGTGGCGACGCATCAATCTTTTAAAGACGTTGTGTACCCATTTAAAAATGAAGCGCTATTTGTGAGGAGAATGACAATGGCAGTAACAAATACTTCTGAACACCATGATTCCCACAACGAGCACATCGATAGCCTTGCACGGCGTGCTCACGAAGCGGTGGACCGCGCAGCGAAAATGGCAGGGAGCAGCGAAGAGCGTATTCTCAGACTCGCAGATGAATTGCGAAGTCAGGCAGAGCAAATGGGCTCCAGTGCTAAGCAGCGCTCCGAAAAGATTACGTCTTCAGTCGAGGACTATACTCGGGCTCATCCGATCAAGACATTGAGTTTTGCCTTTGTGTTGGGGGCGCTGCTGACCTTTCTGCTGCGGAAGTAAGCATGGGAGAGGAAGCTCATATTGAGTCGCTCTCGGCGTGCCCATCTTCGGGTGCGCGCCGTGGAGCACCGCCCGAGCAGGGTGAGTTCGGCTCAAGTCTGAAAGATTTGGCTGGCGTGGAGCTCGATAGCCTTGCCAACGCCCTGGCCATTGCTCAACTCAAAGGGCTGCTGTCGGTGCGCTTGCTCCTTGGTGGTCTCGCTCTATGCGCTTTGGCAGTACTCGGGGTGGTGATTGCGCTGACCTTAGCAATTGTTGCCTTGGTGGTTGTTGCCACGAGTGCTGGCATACCCCTGGAGCTGGCTTTTCTTGGGGCAGCGTTACTGTGCCTGTTGGTTGGCTGGATTTGCCGGCGCGCCGCGGCGGCCCGATTTAGTCGTCTGGCAAAGCTGGTGGTTTCGATTGCAGGCCCCGATGCGGAATCGGCAGAGAGCGGAATATGAGTCAACGTAATGTCGCCAGTCTCGAGACGGAGCTTGCCGAGCGGCAGCGGATTCAGCAGTGTCTCCGCCGCCGCAAGCGTCAGTTACGGACCCAGTGGCACGCTGGTCAAGTGCGCCGCCAGCCGGTGCTTATTTTTGCCGGCGGCGTGCTGGCCGGCGCGGTGTTCTGGACTACACTTCAGACAGCGCGAGCCAAGCGCACGGTGCGCGCGCTGCTGAATCATTGGGTGGACGAGAAAATTGATACCTTGGTGAGGTCGCTTCTGGCAGGTTTGCGCGAAGCGCGCGCTAGCCGAAACCCCGGCCATGGCTTAGATGAGGGAAAGTAAATGGATTTGATTCGAGTATTAGTCGCGATTTTGCTGCCACCCTTGGGGGTGTTTCTGCAGGTAGGCTTCGGCGGCGCATTCTGGCTGAATATTCTGCTCACCTTGCTGGGCTATCTGCCTGGCATCATCCATGCGGTTTGGATCATTGCCAAACGCTAGTCAGCTCTAATTTGCGGGGAACTGCGTAGAAATCCTGATTTCGGTTTGTTTCGGGAGAGGGTATGTTTCCTGCAAAAATCTTTCTTTTATTGTCTTTGGCGTTGCTGGGCTGCAGCGCCCGCGAGCCGCTGCCCCCGTTACCATTGGCTGAGAATGTGGACCTGCAGCGATTTATGGGGCCGTGGTATGTGATCGGCTTTATCCCCCTGTTTCCAGAGCGTCATGCCAATAATGGAATCGAGCGGTATAAGTTGATGGACGACGGGCGGATTGCGGTAGCATATCGCTTCCGAGAGGGTAGTGCCGAAGGGGAATTGAAAAGCTATTTTCCCAGTGCCGAGGTGGTTCCGGGTACAGGCAATGCCGTGTGGCGTATGCAATTTCTATGGCCCTTTACCGCCGATTTCCGCATTGCCTATCTCGCTGACGATTATCAGGAAGTCATCATCGGTCGCGAGGCGAGGGATTACGTTTGGCTGATGGCGCGGTCGCCTGATATGTCTGCTGAGCGGTTTGAAGCGCTGCGGCGTCGCATCGGGCAAATGGGGTATGATGTTGAATCGTTGCGCCGCCAGCCCCAAGTGTGGCCGGAGAAATCGCAGCGTCCTCCCCTGGAGGGGTGGTAGGAAATCAAACGTGCCCGTGGGTGCGATGACATCATGAACTGTCAAGGCGCAATAAATGGAAGGATTTTGGGAAACGCTATTCGGTAACAAAATGCCCCCCCATGGGCATTGCTACCTGTGGAACGATCAATTGGTCGCCCTGCACGTGGCCAGCGACGCCCTGATCACGCTCTCCTACTTCACTATTCCGATCGCGCTGGTGTATCTCGTTAAAAAGCGGGATGACCTGAGCTTCAATTACATGTTTATCCTGTTTGGCATATTTATCTTTGCCTGCGGATTGACCCACCTAGTTAATATTTACAATGTCTGGTACGGCGCCTATTGGCTGAGCGGGGGAATCAAGCTCATTACTGCGGCGGCCTCAGTCGGCACTGCTATTTTGGTTTGGCCGCTGATTCCCAAGGCCTTGGCGCTGCCCAGCAACGAAACGCTGCGTCAAATTAACACTAAACTCCGGGCTGAATCGGAACGGAATATCCAGCAGCGAAAGGAGCTGGAGCACCTATCTGATCAGCTGCAGGCGTCGGTCGATGAGCGGATGGCGGAGATTGACGAGCTCAATCGGGTAAAAGCGGAGCTGGAGGAAAAAAACCTTCAGCTGGAGCAGAGCAATGATGCCCTTCAGCAGTTTACCTACATTGCCTCCCACGATTTGAAGGAGCCCTTGCGCACGATTTCGTCCATGTCGCAGTTATTGCGCCACAATCTGGCTGACCGCCTGGACGAGCAGGAAGGGCAGATGATTGACTTCATCAGTAGCTCTGCCAGCCGGATGACCGCGCTGATTGATGATTTGCGCTCCTACACGGTGGTGGGTAGCCAAAACGAGCAGTTCAGCCAGACTGATCTGGACGAGCTGGTAGACAATATTCTTGGCGATCTCTCAGCGCGGATATCGGACAACCGCACCAGGGTGAGCAAAGAGCCACTGGGTGTGCAAACGGTAATTGCACCGCAGTTTCAGCAGCTGATGTATAACCTGATTAGCAATGCGACGAAGTTTAGTGCGGGTGGCGAGAATCCGGAGGTGAGTATTGGCGCCCTGGAAGGGCTGGAAGACGGCCAGTACGGGCTGTATGTTCGCGATAACGGCGTGGGTATCGACCCCGCCGATCGAGAAAAAATCTTTCGGGTCTTCGAGCGGTTGCACAGCAAGGACGAATTTGAGGGGTCAGGTATCGGCCTGGCCATCTGTAAGAAGATCGTTGATCGTCACGCAGGACGGGTAGAGGTGCATGGTGCGCCGGGCGAAGGGACAGAGTTTCGTCTCATCTTCCCGAAGCGAAACCGCTAGTGGGTGATCGCCAGGCTAGCGCTTCCGACGGAGTGGGGGAGCCGGCATGACTTCCTCCTGGAAGATGGTCGCCGATATTGGTGGCAGCAATGCTCGTTTCGGTTTAGTGAATGCTCGCGGACTTGTCGCTTTTAGCAAAACCTTTGCGGTGGCGGACTTCCCCACGCTGGAAGAGGCCTTAAATCAATTTCTCTCGGCGCTTCGCTCGGCTGGCGGGTGGGCTGAACTACCCACTGCGGCCTGTTTTGCCCTTGCCTGCCCGATACAGGGCCAGACCTTTCATTTTACTAACAGCCCCTGGCAGGTAGTGCCAGATGAGCTGGCAGCGGCCCTTGGCTTGGATGCGGTTGCGGTGATTAACGACTTCGCCGCGATTGGCTATGCGGTGACCGAGCTGGCTCCTGCAGATTGGGTCAGTCTCGGTGGTGGAGACGGGCTAGCGAGCGAGCCGGTCGGGGTGTTGGGGGCGGGCACCGGGCTGGGTGTGTGCTCTGTCATTCCTGCACGATCCGGGTGGCAGCCGCAGATTGTTGCTGGGGAAGGGGGGCATGTGGACTTTGCCCCCCAGGACGACTTGGAGGTAGCGCTGTACCATTATCTTGCGTCGCGCTATGGCCATGTTTCGGTTGAGCGAATTCTGTCGGGGCCGGGGATTCTGGAAACCTATCGGTTTCTGTCTGAGGCTCTCGACAAGCCCCGCCAGCAAGATTCTGCTGAGGCCATATCCATGTCAGCCTTGGCCGGTGGTGAAGTGCTGGCTACTGAAACACTCGCGCTGTTTTGCCGGGTGCTAGGCAGCGCTGCGGGTAACCTGGCCCTTACGCTGGGCGCCCGCGGCGGCGTGTATATTGCCGGCGGGATCGTGCCGCAAATTATGGGGTTGGTGCAGGCCAGCGAATGCCGCAAGCGCTTTGAGGATAAGGGGCGGTTTGCTCGCTACCTGGCGGATATCCCACTTCGGGTCATCACCCGCGATCAGTTGGGGCTTCTCGGTGCCGGCGCCTATTTGCGTTGTACCTAGCCGTTTAATGCCTTCTCTGCCGGCAGAAAGGTCATTCCGAGTGAGTCGGCCACGGCAGGGTGGCAGACATTGCCCCGAAAGATATTTAGGCCATTGCGTAGGTGAGGGTCGTCGCGCAGCGCCTGCAAGCCACGGTCTGCCATTGCCAGGGTAAAGGGCAGGGTCGCATTATTGAGCGCCAGTGTGGCAGTGCGGGCCACCGCCCCCGGCATGTTGGCCACGCAGTAATGAATAATCCCGTCCACAACATAAGTCGGATTCTGGTGAGTGGTTGGTTTTGATGTCTCGAAGCAGCCTCCCTGATCAATGGCTACATCCACCAGCACACTGCCGGCGCGCATTTCGCCAAGCAACGCTCGCCGGACTAATTTTGGTGCCGATGCTCCCGGAATGAGTACCGCACCGATTACCAGATCGGACTCTCGCACCGACTCGTCGATTGCCGATTGAGTGGCGTAGCGACAGATGACCCTGCCCTGAAATTGGCTATCGAGCCAGCGAAGGCGAGCGGGTGAACGATCATACACGGTCACACTGGCGCCCATTCCCGCGGCAATGCGAGCGGCGTTGTAGCCGACAATGCCGCCGCCGAGCACGCATACCTCGGCCGGGCTGACACCCGGCACGCCACCCAGTAGTACGCCCCGGCCGCCGGCGGCTTTTTCCAGGTGGTGGGCGCCTGCCTGAGGCGCAAGGCGGCCCGCGACTTCACTCATTGGAGCCAGGCAAGGCAGGTTGCCGTGGTCGTCGGTAATGGTTTCGTAGGCAATGGCGGCAACGCCGCTGGCCAGCAGGCCCTTGGCCTGCTCGGGGTCGGGGGCCAGGTGCAGGTAGGTAAATAGCAGTTGCCCTGCCCCAAGAAGCTTGCACTCATGGGGTTGGGGTTCTTTCACTTTGACGAGTAGCTCGGCCTCAGCGAAAATTTCGGTGGCCTCACGCGCGATGCTGGCGCCGGCATCGCGATAGTCCTGATCGCTGAAGCCGATACCCGAGCCTGCGTTGTGCTCGACGCATACCGAGTGCCCACGCGCCACTAGCTCGCGACAAGAGGCGGGTGTTAGACCAACCCGGTATTCGTGATTTTTGATTTCTTTGGGAACGCCAATTCTCATTACTTGCCTCGGCTCTGGTTGGGTGGGGCAGTGAATGTAGACCACCAATAATGCCATCCGATCTCCGCGGCCTAACCTAACGCTGGCGGCACCTCGATCAGCGCATTCCACCCCGAAGGCAGGCGGAATTTGGTGCTGTGAGTCGGGTGGCGGCAGCGTTGACTGAAAGCAACGTGTGGCCCTGGTCGGCTCCGATCGCAGGCCATAACAGGTCTTATAGACCATGCCGTTGTGGGGTGCCAGTAGCCTTGTCTATGACGCTATCTCTTTGATATAAAAATTATTTTAAGCAGGGTGGCGCCGATGACGAGTGCTGTCTGGCTGCGGAGAGGGGGGAGCTCGAGCTGAAGAGTGCCGGCCGCTGCTGATGGCGAAGCGCTGGGCATGGCTGATTACCGCAAGTTGCCCGAGGTGGACTTCTTATGGGTGAATCGACAGATTTGAGAGACTTTGGGAAAGTAATGGTGCCCAGGAGAGGACTTGAACCTCCACGGCCTCGCGGCCACTAGCACCTGAAGCTAGCGTGTCTACCAATTTCACCACCTGGGCAGGAGATGAAGTGCGGCATTACTGCCGAGGCGCGCAATTTACTTATTGGGCGCTATTTTGTCAACGCTTGCGTTACACTGTACCGAACTTTTTTTGTTTCAGTTAAAGGACCCGCTACTGCATGGCAAAACGCCGCATTTCAGCAGACCCCCACGCCGCCCGAGAGGCCGAGCGCTATGACAAACCCATTCCGAGCCGGGAATTCATTCTCGAAAAATTAAAACAAAGTGATCAGGGGCTGAGCCTGCGCGAGTTGCGTGGCCTGCTCGCCATTGAGGACGAGGATGAAGAGGAAGGCCTGCGCCGCCGGATCAAAGCGATGCTGCGCGACGGCCAGATCAGCGAGGGGCGCCGCGGGCGCTACGCTGCCCTTGGTGGCGGCGATTTGATCACCGGGCGCGTTCAGGGGCACCGAGATGGCTATGGTTTTTTGCTGGTGGAAGAAGGCGAGGATATCTATCTGGCCAGCCGGCAAATGCAGCAGGTGTTCGATGGCGATTTGATCTCTGCTCAGGTGACCGGCGTGGATCAGCGTGGCCGCCAGGAGGGCGTCATTGTTGAGGTGCTGGAGCGACGCACCAAGCAGTTGGTCGGCAAGCTGATCGACCACCGGGGGCGGCCGATGGTGGTGCCGGACAACGCCCGTATTCAAAGCTGGATATCCCTGGAACAGGACGATGCCGCCGACGCCAAAGAGGGTGACTTCGTGATGGTCGACATCACCGAGCAACCTGGCCCCCGGCGCCAGCCCAAGGGCCGGATTGTGGAAGTGCTGGGCGACCGGAAGACCGCCGGGGTGGCCACGGAGCTGGCCATTCGTTCCCATGAAATTCCCTTTGAGTGGCCCGACGCGGTGGAGGAAGAGGCCCGTCAGTTCGGTACCGAGCCGGCGGAGAAAGACAAAAAGGGGCGGGTGGATTTGCGCAACCTGCCTTTGGCCACCATTGATGGTGAAGATGCCCGGGACTTTGACGACGCGGTCTACTGTGAAGAAAAGAAAGGCGGTGGCTGGCGCTTGTGGGTGGCGATTGCCGATGTGTCCCATTATGTGCAGGTAGGATCACCCCTCGATCAGGAGGGACAAAAGCGCGCCACGTCAGTGTACTTCCCCGACCGGGTGGTGCCGATGCTGCCGGAAGCGCTGTCTAATGGCCTCTGTTCGTTGAAGCCCAAAGTAGATCGGCTGGCGATGGTTTGCGAAATGACCATTAGTGCCCGGGGCAAGCTGAGCGGTTACGTGTTCTACGAAGCGGTCATCTGCTCCCACGCCCGGCTGACATACAACGAGGTCGGTGCCTTGCTGGGGCTCCCTTCGGTAGACCCGGCCCACAACACGGGGCGCAACGAGCATATGTTGCCCCATCTCAAGCGCTTGCATGCCTTGTATAAGGCGCTTCGGGAAGCCCGCTCTGAACGGGGAGCCATCGATTTTGAAACTGTGGAAACCCGGGTGGTGTTTGATGCCGAGAAGCGCATTGAGGCCATTGTGCCGGTGTACCGCCATGACGCTCACCGCTTGATCGAAGAATGTATGTTGTGTGCCAACGTGGCCACCGCCCGGGCTCTGGAACGAGCTGGGCTTGAGGCCTTGTACCGGGTGCACAACGGTCCGTCAGATCAGAAGCTGGAAAACCTGCGTACCTTCCTCGGCGAAATTGGCCTGGGTTTGAAGGGCGGGGCGACACCAACGCCCAAGGATTATCAAACCCTGCTGGGCAGCCTCGGCGAGCGACCCGATGCCCAGATGATCCAGACCATGATGCTGCGCTCGCTCAGTCAGGCGGTGTATCAGCCTGACAACGAGGGCCATTTTGGCTTGCACTACAAGGGCTATACCCATTTCACTTCGCCCATCCGGCGCTATCCGGATTTGCTGGTCCACCGCGCTCTGCGCCATCTTATTCGCAACGGCGGTGGCGAGGCCGCGGCCTGCTTCCTGCGCCAGCCGGGCGCCGGCAAGCTGCCGCGCAAACGGATTTATCCCTACGATATGGAAGCCCTGGTGGCCTTGGGCGAGCACTGCTCCATGGCCGAGCGGCGGGCGGATGATGCCAGCCGGGATGTGATGGCCTTTCTCAAGTGCGAGTTTTTGCAGGAGCATGTTGGGGGCGAGTATGCCGGCGTGATCGCGGCGGTGACCGGCTTTGGCATGTTTGTGGAGTTACAGGACTTTTACATTGAAGGCTTGGTGCATATTTCCGCCCTGCCCCAGGATTACTACCAATTCGATCAGGCCCATCAGCGCCTTGTGGGCGAGCGCACAAGGCGCAGCTTCCAGCTGGGCGACACCGTCCAGGTGCAGGTGCTGGCGGTGGATATGGACGATCGCAAGATTGACCTTGGCCTGGTCGATAATGGTAGCCCCAAGCGCAAGAAGCCCTCAGTGCGAGAGGCGCTGGCCAAGGGGCAGTTTCCCGGTGCCCAGAAGGCCGACAAGGGGGGCAGCAAAAAAGGTGCTGCAGGCAACAGCAAGCGGGGCAGCGCTAATAAAAAGCGTCGCCGGCGTTAGGGTGGAATAACAGGTTATGGAAAAGGTGTTTGGCTTGCACGCCGTGCAAAGCCTGTTACAGCGTAGCCCTGAACGGGTGAAAACGCTTTATGTGCAAAGTGGCAGAGAAGATCAACGGCTGAGTGAGGTGCTCGGTCAAGCCGAGCAGGCAGGGGTGGCGGTCATCAGTCTGCCGCGCAAAAAACTCGACGAAATGGCCGCCGGGCGTCACCAGGGCGTGATCGCGGAGGCGGATACCACCAGTCATTATTCAGAAAAAGACCTGCCGGCCCTGCTCAATCAGGCCGGGCGCAAGGCGTTGGTGCTGATTCTTGATGGGGTAACCGACCCCCACAACCTCGGCGCCTGCCTGCGCAGCGCTGACGCTGCCGGCGTGACGGCGGTGGTGGCGCCGAAAGACAAATCGGTTGGCCTGAATGCCACCGTCATGAAGGTGGCCTGTGGTGCAGCGGAGGTGATCCCCTTTATTGCTGTCACCAACCTGGCCCGGACCATGAAACAGCTGCAGGACGCCGGGCTGTGGCTGATCGGTTTGGCGGGCGAGGCGGATGACACGCTCTATCAGCGGGATCTGCGTGGCCCGGTGGGGCTGGTCATGGGCGCCGAAGGGGACGGCCTGCGCCGCCTGACCCGGGAGAACTGCGATTATCTGGCGAAACTGCCCATGGCGGGGTCGGTCAGCAGTCTGAATGTGTCCGTGGCCACGGGTATCTGTCTTTTTGAAGCGGTCCGTCAGCGCGCAATTGACTGATTTTTGCGCAAATTGCTTGCATCAACGTCCACGCTTGCCTAAAATCCGCGCTCTTGAATTCTTGGTGGCCCTCCGCAGCGGTGGGCGGCCACTCTCCTTGCCACACCGAAAAGGGTGGCTTAACCCGTAAGGAGCATACAATGCGTCACTACGAAATCGTGTTTCTGGTTCATCCAGATCAAAGCGAGCAGGTTCAGGGTATGGTCGAGCGTTATACCCAAACCATCGAAAAGGACGGCGGTAAAGTTCACCGTCTGGAAGACTGGGGTCGCCGTCAGTTGGCTTACCCCATCGACAAAATCCACAAGGCTCACTACGTGCTGATGAACGTTGAAGCGTCTGCCGAGGCGATCGACGAGCTCACCACCAACTTCCGCTACAACGACGCTGTTCTGCGTAACCTGGTTATTCGTCGCGACGAAGCGGTTACCGAAGAGTCACCCATCATGAAGGCTGAGAAAGAAAGCCGCGAGCGTCGCAGTCGCAGCGAGCAGCGCACTGAGCGCAATCGCGACGACAGCGATAACAACAATGATGGTGCAGACAACGAAGAAGCTGAAGAAACAGCTTCTGAAGAAGCCTAATTTCAGCGGAATCAGTGAGGAGTTAACACAATGGCACGTTTTTTCCGTCGTCGTAAGTTTTGCCGTTTCACCGCTGAAGGCGTGAAAGAGATCGATTACAAAGATCTGGACACCCTGAAAGCGTATATCTCTGAAACTGGCAAGATCGTACCGAGCCGTATCACCGGTACCAACGCCCGTTACCAGCGCCAGTTGTCAACCGCGATCAAGCGCGCGCGCTTCCTGGCCCTGCTGCCCTACACGGACAGCCACAAGTAAGAAGACATTTTCCATGCGCGCCTTAGCAGAGTTCATAATGAAAGGGCGCTTCCAGGCCGTTGCAGTTTCTGGCCTGGGTATTGGAACGTTGATGTTTGCCTGGGTAGGCGCGGCGGCAGCTGCGCTGGTGATGCTCAGGAAAGGCCTGGCAGAAGGCGCCTATGTGGTGTTTTGGGCTCTGCTGCCGGCCATCGCCGTGGCCTATGTCGGCAACGATATTGGCCCGCTGACCATGCTGTTAGGCACAGCGGTCTCGGCTCAGGTGCTGCGAGAGCAACGCTCCTGGGCTGCAGCTATTTTGGCTGCCGTGGGCATGGGGCTGCTGACCGCACTGCTGTTATTGCATTTTGGCAGTGCCTATTTGCAGTCATTACTGGCGCTGGTGCAGCCAATTATGGATGACCTGCGCAGCCAGACTCAGGGTCAATTGCCCACGCTAGGCGAGGGCGATGTTGCCGCCGCCATCGGGGGCAGCACCATGCTCTGGAGTGTGCTGGCAGTGATGTTGGCGCGGTGGTGGCAGGCGATGCTGTACAACCCGGGCGGTTTTCGGGAAGAAATGTGGGCGCTGCGCTTGCCGTCAGTGGCCTCCCTCATTTTGGTCGTGCTGCTGTTGCTACTGCGAGCAGCCGGTGAGGATTACCGCTTCTGGGGTGTGATTTGTATGCTGCCCTTTGTGATCGCCGGCCTGGCGCTGGTGCACGGAGTGATCGGCAAGCGCCAAATGGGGCGCGTTTGGTTAGTGGGTTTTTATGTTGCGCTGGCGCTGTTGACCCCCCTTTGGGCTCTTCTGGTACTGGTCGCGATCTTGGACAGTTGGATTGATTTTAGAAAGCGTTTGTCACCGCCGTCGGGCGCTGAGTAACGCGATTGAGAGGGTTAGAACCATGCAAGTGATTCTGCTTGAGAAAGTTGGCAAGCTCGGCAACCTGGGCGACCAGGTAAATGTGAAAGCGGGCTTTGGCCGTAACTACCTGATTCCCTTTGGCAAAGCAGTACCTGCCAACGAGAGCAACATCGCTGAGTTCGAAGCGCGTCGCGCCGAGCTGGAAGCGGCAGCCGCTGCCAAGCGCGCTGAAGCTGATGCGCGTGCAGCCAAGCTGGCTGATGTCAGCGTGACCATCGCGGCTAACGCTGGCGAAGGTGGCAAGCTGTTTGGCTCTATCGGTACTCGTGATATCGCCGATGCCATCACTGCGGCCGGTCAGGAAGTGGACAAGAGCGAAGTGCGTATGCCCGAAGGCCCGATTCGCGAAATCGGCACTTTCAGCATCGCCATCCAGGTGCACAGCGACGTCATGCAAGAAGTGACCGTTGAGGTTGTTGCAGAGTAATACTGCTGCGCCTTCCAGCATCGCTGCAATCGAAACAACCGGGTGTCGCCGCGCCGCTGGGTGATGGCGCCGCTCTGTTTCAGGCGCGGTAAAAGAAAACACAGGGGATTAACCTCTGTGTTTTTTTTTGCCACAATGCTCGGCCCTGTGCCGCAATGATAATGAGTCCTCGTGCAGACCGAGTCCTTCCCTGAACCGCCTCCCTTCGACGAAGACGATGCGGCCTTTGCCCAGCTGAAGCTGCCGCCCCATTCCCTCGAGGCGGAGCAATCGGTCTTGGGCGGCCTGATGATCGCCAACGAGGTTTGGGACGCCGTTGCCGATGTGATCGGTGAGGGCGATTTCTTCAGGGCGGAACACCGTAAACTGTTTGCCCAAATGGCGCGGCTGGTCGAGCAGCAGCAGCCTATCGACGTAGTCACCCTGGCTGAGGCCCTGGCCAGCGCTGGACACTTGGAAGACGTCGGCGGTGCGGCTTACCTCGCCGAAATTGCCAGTAACACCCCCTCGGTTGCCAATATTCGCGCCTATGCCCAGGCGGTGCGGGAGCGGGCCACCTTCCGTTCATTGATCAGCGTTGCCAATGAAATTGCCGACAGCAGTTTCAACCCGGAAGGTCGCAGCAGCGAAGAAGTCCTGGACGAGGCCGAACGGCGGATCATGCAGATTGCCGAGGACCGTCCCAAAATGGGTGGCCTCGAGCCGATCAACCCACTGCTCAAGGAAGCGGTGGAAAAAATCGATGAGCTGTTCAATAACGATGCCGCGATCACCGGCTTAACCACCGGCTTTGAAAAGCTCGATGAGATGACCTCGGGGTTGCAGAACTCGGATCTCATCATTGTGGCGGCCCGTCCCTCGATGGGGAAAACCACCTTCGCCATGAACCTGGTGGAGAATGCCCTGTTGAAGTCGGAAAAACCCATGTTGGTGTTCAGCATGGAGATGCCCGCCAGCCAGCTGATGATGCGGATGCTGTCCTCGGTGGGCCGGATTGACCAGGGCCGGGTGCGTACCGGTCGGCTAGAAGAGGACGATTGGCCCAAACTGAGTGCGGCGGTGTCTAAGCTCAAGGATCGGCCCCTGTACATTGACGATACCCCGGCGTTGACACCCACCGAGCTTCGCTCCCGGGCCCGCAAGATTTTGCGGGAGCACGGCAGTATTGGCATGATCATGATTGACTACTTGCAGCTGATGCAGGTCGCGGGCCGCGGCGGTGAAGGCCGAACCGCGGAGATTTCAGAAATCTCCCGCTCCTTGAAGGGCATTGCCAAGGAATTTGGTTGCCCGGTGGTGGCGCTTTCCCAGCTGAACCGCGCCCTGGAGCAGCGCCCCAACAAGCGGCCGGTCAACTCCGACCTGCGGGAATCCGGCGCCATTGAGCAGGACGCCGACGTGATCATGTTTATCTACCGGGACGAGGTCTACAACGAGGAGTCGCCGGATAAAGGCACGGCCGAGATTATTATCGGCAAGCAGCGGAACGGTCCCATTGGCACCGCGCGTCTGAGCTTTATCGGCAAGTACACCCGCTTTGAGAATCTCGCCTTTGGTTTTGATCAGGGTGAGGAGTATTGAGGTTTAGCGCTGCCAGCGTGGGCCTCGCATCCTGGGCATAGTGGGAGACGCTTGACGGGAGAGGGACGGCCGGCGTTCCGGAGACGTAAAACCCTGCCTCTTCGGGCCTGGTGCTCATACCTACTGGAATGCTTCCACCATCGTCATGCCGGCCCTGAGCCGGCATCCATAGACCCGCTACAGTAGTAATGTGCGGGATACCCGCCTTCGCGGGTATGACGCTATTTCAGGCTTTCGTAAATCAAGTCTCGCCCCCGGATTGAAAACCCTCCGCTTTGCGAAACTCTTCGGCGTCATACAGGCAGGCTTCCCAGGCTGATATTGGCGGGATAAGTTTTCTCCCGTCTCCCGAACGCCCATCTTCACCAAAACCACCCCACTACCAGCATCGTCGCAAGGACCACCACTGCCGCGGCGATCGTCACCGAGCCTGAGGGTCGGGGCAACTGTTCTGGCTTTGCTATGGTCGCCGTATCCGCGTTATCCAATACCTGACTCAGTAGCAGAATCATCACCCCTGTCGCGGCAAATAGCAGTCCGGCGACGACGGTAAAGTGGATGTGGTGCCAGCCCAGTTGCGCCGCGACAAACACCGCGGCGGCCAACAGATGACCACTCGCCGTTCCCCAAAACGCGGCGTTGGCGCCGACTCGCCGCGACACCATGCCGACGGCAAACACCGCGACCAGTGGCGGCGTCACATAGGCAAAGGCTTGCTGAAGATAGGCGAACAGGCCGGGAAAGTGGTCAATGGCCGGTGCCCAGATCGCCGCCAAGATCATCAAGCCGAGGGTGGTATAGCGGCCGTAGCGGGCGATCTGCTTCGGGCTGAGGCCCGGCTTTTTCGGCTTTACGAAATCGACCATGACCAGCGTCGACGCTGAATTCAGCGCCGAATCTACACTGGACATAATGGCCGCCATCAGCCCTGCCAGCATGATCCCGGCCAGCCCCGGCGGTGCGTATTCGCTGATCAGCCGGGGGAACACCGTGTCGCCCCGCTCAAGGTCGGTGAATAATGCGGCGGCCATCGCGCCCGGTAACACCATCAAGAACAGCGGCAACAGCTTGAGCGCGGCGGCCAACACCGCGCCTTTGGCGGCGGCGTCGGCGCTTCGGGCACCGAGCAGACGCTGGGCAACATACTGGTTCATGGTCCAGTAGTAAAAGCCCAGCACCGGCAAGCCAATCAAGGTGCCCAGCCAGGGAAGCGCCGGGTCGTCCAGGGGGCGGATCAGCGACATATGCTCGGCTGACACCGCGGCGGTGATCTGGCTCCAATCGAAGTCGAATTGGGCAAAGACAATGCCGCTGAGTAGGGCAGAGCCAATCAATAGCACCACCGCCTGCAACACATCGGTGTAAGCAACCGCACGCAAGCCGCCTGCGGCAGTATAAATTCCAGCAAAAATGGCCATCGCGGCGCAGGTCGGCCCGAGACTCAGGCCGGGAATAAACAGCATCAACACCAATGCGCCGGCGTAAAGGCTTCCCGCCGTGTCGAGCACAACGCTCAAAAACAGCGAGGTGCCTGACAGATACTTGCGCAGGCGTGGGTCAAAGCGCCGCTCGAGGACTTCCGGTACCGTGGTAATGCCGCGACGGATGAACATCGGGGCGACGAAAAATGCGCTGAACAGCAATACCAGCCCGGCCATCCACTCGTAGTTGGCCACCGAAATACCGTATTCCCAGGCGGCGCCCGGCAGACCGATGAGGGTGGTGGACGAAATATTGGACGCAAATAAGGACAGGCCAATCACGACCGGCCCAAGGCTGCGTCCGGCCAAAAATAACTCGTCGGTATCTGGCGAGCGGCGACTGACTCTGGCGCACAGCCAGATCACAATCAGGGCGTAGCAGCCGACAATCGTGTAATCAATGGTATGTAGCTGGGAGGCGTTGTCTGTCACTCTGCGTCTCCTGTCGTTGGGTGCCCGGCCGTTGCTGCTGCGGTTCGTGGCTCGGCGCGTTCGCTATTATTTTGAGTGCGGCGGTAGTCTCGCCGAAGCCGGCGCGTTACGAATTTGCTGTACTTCAATGAAGCAAGTTTTACGCTAGAGCCGCCCAAGAATCACGCAAGAACCAGACCAGCCGTTTTGCAGGTGGTCGTCGGCAGAAAAGGGGTGCTGTGGCGGAGGGTGACAGAGACTCGGGGGCGGGAAGGAAGCGCGACGCCGCCTGAGACGCCGCGCATGGCCCGCTAAGGGGTGGGGAGATCAAGCTTATTGAGGCAGCAGCGCCTCCAGCTTCTGCCAGTCGATCACTTTAAAGTTCTGGTTACCGGCTGGCACCCGGTTGCGGCCGTCCTGCACCACAATCAGGCCCTTGGGGAAGCCCTTCAGCACGGCGGCACTCACCGCCAGCCCGTCGGTTTCGGAGGCCCCGTCCAGGCCAAGCTCGACATTGGGGCCGATACTGAATTTCACCAGATATTGCCAGGGTGCCAACGAGAACAGCACATAGCTGTCATCGCCTTGGCTGGAGGCCAGTAGCAGTGGTCCGCGCTCAGGGTGAGGGTAAATATCCAGGCCCTCGACATCGGCAACCAGGTGACCCCGGGCAACCGCTTCGATCAGCGCCTGCTGTTGGGTAGCGGTATTGATGCGCCAGATGCCTTTGTCCTCTTGGCCGACATACACTGCCCCTTCACGAGCGGAATAGACGCAGCCTTCGGTCTGGGAGCTAAAGCGATAGCGGTGGTTGAGCCGACCGGGGGCGGCGGCGTCGGGCAGTTGCCAGTGCTGAAACTGGCTGTCGGAATCGCCGACAAAAATCTCGATGCCCTGGCTGGAGCGGCCCATGCACAGTCCATAAGGATCGTCCAAGTCCAGGGGAATGGCCCGCAGGAAGGTGACCTGATTCAGGGAGCGTTTGGCCAGGTAGAGGTCGATGGCCTTGTCGGTGCGGTTGCTGGCGGCCAGCAGGTAGCTGTCGGCATCCAGGGCCAGGGCATCGACGTTGTTGATGCGGCCGCGGGGGAGAAAATGAATTTGCTTACCGGCAGCGTCAAAGATTCGCAGACCCCGTTGTTTGTCGGTGCCGGCAATCCAGAAGTCGCCACCCTGCCAAACCAGAATGGCGGGGTCGTCAGCGGCATCACCGGCGGTTTCCACGGTGTCGGTTTCCAGGTCCGCGCTGATGACCGGCTGATCGGCCTGGGGCAACTGGTCCGTGCTCAGCGGCGTTTCGGCGGCCAGGCGGGTTACCCAGGTGCGGTCAGCGGCAGAGGCGGGGCGCAGAATGCCGTCGGTCTCGGGATTGCGCTCGGTTTTCACCGGGCCCAGGTAGGGGTCATCCAGGAAAATATCGCTCTGGCTGAGCACGCAGCGTTCAATGTCGGGATTGCTGCTGAGCTGACGCACCGGCATCAGTGGGGCCGACTCGCCCTCGCGCAACCAGTAGTGAAACACCCGGCCGTCGCCATCGGTGATGACCAGATCGCGGGTGGTCTCGCTCAAGGGCGCGAAACACAGCCCATCGACGTCATGATCGAGGTTGGCGACCATGCTGGCGTCCAGGCGGCCGTCGCCGATCGCGCCAAACCATAGGGCGGGGATTTCGCCATCGGTGGCCCATACCAGGTGCTTGCCGCTTTGCGCCAGGGCTTCTATCTCCGCGTCGCCCTGCCACAGGGTGATGGCTTGGCTTTGTTCGCCTGATTGCGTGGGGCTGAGCTGCACAATGCGCGTGTCGTCAATTGCCAATGCCGACGGTGTCGAATCGCCTGGGGCGGGTGCGCTGGTGGCGCAACCCAGTAGGCCGGCGCTGAGCAAGCCCGTCAGGATGAGTTTCAAATTCATAGCAGTGTATCTCTGAAATAGGGATTTGCCTGTGGCGAGCCCTAGGGCCCACCTCAGTGCGTTAGGCTAATAAATACCGCGCTTAGAACCGGCCCCGGAACGTCAGGATAATCGCCGGGCTGGTTTCTTCGACTTCGGTTTCGCTGCTGGCAAACTGGCCCGCGCGGTAGGCATCGCCATCATCGTACTCACGAATCAACTCGCGCTTTTCGGCATCGAGCAGGTTTTGCGCTGAGAGGCGCAGCACATAGTCGCCACCGGCGAAGCGCTTCTCGATAAAGGCCTCAAGGTTGCCATCGTAGCTGATGCGATTCACTTCGCCGCCTTCAAATTCCTCGCTGTCGCCCTGGCGCTGGAAGCTCATGCCGTAGCTCATGTCGAGGGCGGGAAGCTCGTGCTCGAAGCCGATGTTCATGACAAACTTGGCCTGGCCGCTGAAGCGCCGTTCAACCCCTTCCAGAAAGACATCGTCTACCTCGGAATCCATGTAGCTCAGGTTCAAAAAGCCCTGCACGTTGGGCAAGCCCAGCAGGGTCATCGGTGCGCTGTAATCCAGTTCCACACCATACACCCGGCCGGTGTTGCGGTTGTTGATGGGCTCAACCAGTTCGAACTCTTCGCCGCCAATGGTGACATCGCGTTGGGTGAGCTCAATCAGGTCTTCAACTCGGCGGTAATAGACGTTGATGCCCACCACACCGGTGTCGCCCATAAAGTGATCCAGCCCCAGGTCGAGGCCCCAGGCTGTTTCGGGGTCCAACTGAGGGTTGCCGCGGAACTTCTCGTCCTCAATGGTCAAAGTTACGGGGTTGAGTTGATCAAATTCGGGATAGCGCACGGTGCGGGCGATGCTGATGCGCGCCTGATCCTGTGGGCTGAGGTGCCAGCGCAAATGCAGGCTGGGGCTCCACTGGAGCTCTTCCTCGTCACTGCGGGACTGACTGCCGTCGAAGTTGGCGCCGCGGATATCCTCTTTTCGGAACTCGCCGCGCAGACCGGCCTCTATCTCAAGCGCTTCAGATACCTGCCACTGTTGTACGGCGAACAGATCCAGGCCATCGATATCGGCTTCGAAGTCGGCAAAGCCATCGTCTTCATCGTCGAGCTCACCCTCGTCGTCAAAGACGGCGACGGCAAACTCACGGGTCTTTTGGGAAAATTCTGCACCCAGGGTGGTTTCCATTTTCTCGCCGCCAAATTTCCACTTGGCACCCAAGCGATTTTCCACATCGTCGATGTCGGTAATTTCCCGCTCGTCCAGTTCCAGCGGTTCGCCAATGTCCGACTCGGTATTGGTTTCAATTTTGTCCTGGGTGAACTGATTGCGGCTGGCGTAGAGCGTTAGGGTGCCGGCGCTGGTATCGATCTCGTACTCGGCACCCACATTGATGTTGTCCTGTTCAATGTCTTCAACCTGATGTTCCCGAACCCGCTCGTCCAGATCAAAGGGGGCATTCTCGTCGGCGCGCTCAAAAGCCGACACAATCGTGTTCTCGACCTCCTCCCGCGCAGTGTCCACATAGAACAGGCTGAAGCCCAGCTTTTGGTTTTCGCTCAGTTTGAAGCTGATATCCCCGGCCAGGGAAACGTCCCGGCTGTCACGGGTGTCATCTTCCACGGTGTCTTCGCGCTCATTTTCTTCAATTTTGCTGGAGACTTTTTCTTTGGGGTTATATCGCTCCTGAACATTGGCCGAGAAGCTGTATTCCACTTTGTCGTTCACGCCAGTGAAGCCGACAAAACCGCTGCCGTCGGTTTTGTCCATGTTCACGGCACCTACCCGCCAGATGCCGCCTTGATACTGGGCGCCTTCTTTCAAAATGATGTTCAGGGTGCCGCCGATGCCCTGGCTGCTCATGTCGGCGCTGGGACTGCGGATGATTTCGATCTTCTCGACCATCTCGGCGGGAATCCGGTCCACGGCAATAGCGCCGCTGTTCTCCTCGCCGGGCAGGCGGCGGCCATTAATCAGCACCTGGGTGTACTTGGAGTCCAAACCGCGCAGGCGGGGCAGATCGTACTCGCCCACATCACTGACAAAGGAGACGCCGGGGACGCGCTTAAGCATATCGCCCACCGAGATCGGTTCGAAGCGTTGGAAAAAGGCGCCGTCGTAAACCAGTTTAGGCGCGGCATCGTCAGTGTGATTCCGGCGAACCACCCGCTTGGCAATAACGTGGACCGACTCCACATTGGCCTGCTGGGTGTCAGCAACGCTGTTGCTGCTGGCAACGGTCAGCAGTGCGGAAGCCACCGCCAGTGGCAGACCAAAAGAACGTGAGCCGGTGATGGCGCGTGAAGAGAGTGAGGGGCGTGTGCGAGTCATGGAAAGTGCCTGTGTTTGCGAAAAAGAGATCACACCCCACGGGGTGCATTTGCAGCGAATCTAGATCAGCAAAATGACATTTCCTTTACAGCCCTCGCGCCATCGTCGTGTTGGCAGTGTGCAGGCGGGCAAATATTGCGCCGCTGAGCTGATATGACCTTTTTCTGCAATGTCCCTTCTCTAGACTGAATCACCGAAGTTTTTCCCCGGTGATCGAGTCTGGCAGGTGAAGGCTGCTCATTTCCTCGATTGTGTGCGGGTACGGGGGCTGCCGCGGCGGAGTGCGATTTGCCAACTGCAATGCCCTGGGTTTGTGGAAATAGGAAATGAATTTAGAAAATTTACTGAGCCGTTTTGACCTGTTAGGTCACCTTGACCCCAAGTCGCCGACCCGTCGTTCCCCCGGTGCGAGTCTGCATTGGCGGTGTTTTTGGGCCTTGTTAGCTTTGTATCTTGGCACCGCCATTGCCGTTGCCGGGCCGGGTGAGGTCAAGACCTGGGCAGAGATCGATTGGCTGGATGTAGCCGGTGAGGGCATGGTGGCTCTGGCGGCTCTGTTGTGGCTTTATCTTTCTTTGTTGTGGCGGCCGCCGGGCCCCGTCAGTTACCTGCTGATGGCTGGCTTTTCGTTGTTGTCCTTTGGCTTCTTTTTGGATGCACTGGACGAGATTGTCCGCCTCGGCGGCCATTCCTGGGGCGGCCAACTGGAATCGGTGGTGACGCCCTTCGCGGTGATCATGATCAGCTGCTCGCTTATTTCGCTCAGCCAGGAGCAGCGCATTTTGCGCCGTCAGCAGTTTCGGCGGGAGGCAAATTACCGGGACCATCGCGTCATTGATCCGGTAACGGACCTCTACGATGCCACCTATTGCCGTCAGGCGCTGGCCAGTGCAATGGCTGATCCCAACACCGAGGCGGGAGCGCTGTCTCTGTGGATGATCGATCTGAAGGACTTCGATCACATCAATCGGCGCTATGGTTTTGCTGTAGGTGACGCGGTGCTGAATCGGGTGGCCAGCAGTCTGGTGGCCGCTGCCCCGAGTCAGTCACTGGTGTGTCGCTATGCCGGTGACTGTTTTGTGGTGCTCGGTCAGGGTGTTGCCCACGGCGCATCACTGCAAGAGGCGCTGGGCAAGCTGTTGCAACAGACCGTCGGCATTGCCCTGTTTCAAGAAACCGGGGAACAGCCTGAAATTGGTGTGCGCCTGCGGGTGATTTGCCCGCAGCCCGGTGAGTCGGCAAGTGCGGTGTTGCAGCGCGGTGCCTGCATGCTGAAGCAGAGCGAGGTTGCCGGGTGAATCCGGCCTTTGCCAGTGCGGGACAGGGGCTGATCCCCGCATGGCTGCAAGGTCTGGCGGTATTGGACCTATGTGCCGCACGGGGTGTGGAGCTTGAATCCCTGCTGCCGGGAACTGGCATTTTCATCGAAGACCTGCCGTTGGCGGATCGCCATCTTAGCGCGACCCAGTTTCAGCGCCTGCTGGAAAATGCCCAACGCCGGTGGCCTGGGGGCGATTTTGGCTTTCAGTTGGGTCACGCACTGGCCCATCATGGCCTGGGCCCGCTGGCAGATTACCTGGCGACTCTACCCGTATCTGATTGGGGGCAGGCCCTGAGTCGTTACCAGCTATTAATCGCGCCTGGCCTGTGGCTCTATTGTGCCGGCTTGTCGCCGGACACCCTGCTGGTGCAATTCTCCCCGGCATCGTCATCGCCGGATCATATCAGCGCCTGCGCATTGATTACCGTTCTCCATCGGCTGTTGAAATCGCGTGCAGATGCGAGGGTCGAGGAGGTGTTCTTCAGTGGGCGGTCGGGATTGGCAGAGGAGCAGTGTCTGGCCCACTGGGGTAAGTTGCCGAATGATGCGGCTCCCTTCGATGGCCTGATGATTACCTTCAAGGCCAAACCCTGCAGCGACGAATGGGCCGTGTCGCCCCAGCACCTGCGCCGACAGCTCGCCAAGTCCCAGTGCGAAGCATTGCTCCCACCTTTGCCCGGCTTGCCCATGGCGCTTCGCAACCAGCTGCTGGTAAACAACGGTTCTCAAGCCAATCTGTTGCAATGTGCAAGCGCATTGCAAGTGAGCCCCGCCACGTTGAAGCGGCGCTTACAGGAGCAGGGCCTGCATTTTCAGGCACTGCTGGATGACTGCCTGCGCCAGCGGGCGGTGGCAGAGCTGCTCAGAAAAGGCAGTACCATTGAGGGGATCTCGGAGCAGCTCAGCTTTCACGACAGCAGTAACTTTCGCCGGGCCTTTAAACGCTGGACCGGCACGACTCCGTCGCAAATGCGTCTTGCCTTTAAAACCCTGATCTACTGATTGCCGCTGGTATCACTCGCGCTAAGCTGCCAAGCTCCGTCTTGCCTGACTATTACCCTGGCAATTCTATAGATCTCCAATCTATTTAATTGCGCGCCTTTAAAATGCTCGCATTGGCCTGTTGGCTAATGGCGGCGCATCCTTGTGCCGCATGGACCACTAGTATGTTTACCAAGACCAACCAAACCGGATTTGACGATGCCCTGACCTGTGAAGCGGAGGGGCTTGCCGTGCTGGCCAAGGCCGTTGACGGAAGCGGGTTGTCGGTGCCCAGCGTATCGAAGGTCGACGGCTGGGAAATTGAGATGACGGCCATTGACGGCTGCCCGGGCGATCAGGATCACCACGCAACGTTGGGGCAGGGGCTGGCCGACCTGCACCGCCAGCATCAGCCCCAGTATGGTTGGCACCGGGATAACTACATCGGCCTGAACCCGCAGGCTAACGCGCTGACGGAAAATTGGGGCGCGTTCTTCACCGAGTATCGATTGGCTCGGCAGATTCAGATGATTGAACCGCCGGCGGTGCGCAAGGCCTTTCGGCAGCGCTTGGAGCATTGTCAGGCGACGCTGGAAGACTTTCTCAATGCCTATTGTCAGCATCCGAGTCTGGTTCACGGCGATCTGTGGTCTGGTAATGTGATGTTTGATGCCCACGGCCAGGTGTGGCTGATCGACCCGGCAGTGTACTTTGGTGACCGGGAGGTGGATTTGGCCATGACCGAGATGTTTGGCGGCTTTGCCTCGGCGTTTTATCAGCACTATGACGCGTGCTATCCCCGCTCGGCGCAATACCCGGTCAAGCGGGAAATCTACAACCTGTATCACTACCTCAATCACTACAACCTGTTTGGCGAGGTGTACCTGGGCGGTTGCGAGCGGGGGCTGTTGGCGGTGGAGCAATTGTAGGCCGGGCATATCAGTAGAGTCCCCGGCGAACTACGCATAGGTCCTCTCCCGAAACACGTTGACAGGGCATAGGCTCAGGGTATACTGCCCTTGCTTGAAAGTAAGTCCTATATTTATGCAATCCATTTCGACGTTCCTCCCTGTAGTACCGTCCAGATCTTCATAAGTAATAGAATCACTTCTTCAGCACTAATCGCCGCAAGGCACTCACTTTGAATGATTTGGAAATTTAGTTATGGCAACTGGTACTGTTAAATGGTTTAACGAATCTAAAGGTTTCGGCTTCATCGAGCAGGAATCTGGCCCAGACGTTTTCGCACACTACAGCGCGATCAGCGGCAGCGGCTTCAAAACTCTGGTTGAAGGCCAGCGCGTTGAGTTCAACGTAACTCAAGGCCAAAAAGGTCCCCAGGCTGAGAACATCGTAGTTATCTAAGGCTATCCAAGGATAACGCCCGGGTCAGTTTCAACTGATCCGCGCTAGATGTTCGCGCGGGGGCGGTGTCTCCCGCACAATAAAAAGGGCGAGACCATTGGTCTTGCCCTTTTTTATTTTTTCGAGAGTTGAGTTGTGAACGAGCAAGCCTTTTCCTCCCTCAAGCTTCACCCTGCCCTGCTGAGCAACCTGCAAGACCTGGGTTATCAGCAGATGACGGCCATCCAGGCAATGAGCTTACCGGTGGTGCTGGCCGGCGGCGACCTGATTGCCCAGAGCAAGACCGGGTCGGGCAAGACGGCGGCGTTCGGTTTGGGCATATTGCAGGGCCTGAATGTGCAGCACTTTGCCGTGCAGGCGCTGGTGCTGTGTCCCACCCGTGAGCTGGCCGATCAGGTGGCCAAGGAAATTCGTCGGCTCGCCCGGGCGGTGCACAATATCAAGGTGCTTAGCCTGTGTGGTGGTGCGCCCTTTGGTCCTCAGGTGGGGTCACTGGAACATGGTGCCCATATTGTGGTGGGTACACCAGGGCGGGTGGCAGATCATTTGCGCAAGGGCAATCTCAAACTCGACGGTCTGAAAATGTTTGTGCTGGATGAAGCAGACCGGATGCTCGAAATGGGCTTTCAGGAAACCCTGGAGGCCATTGCCAAAAAACTGCCGGCAAAGCGCCAAACCCTGTTGTTCAGTGCCACCTTTCCCGATCAGATCGAAGCGATTAGTGCCAAGCTGTTACACGCGCCCGAGCGGGTGACGGTTAAGGAGCAGCATACTAACGTCAGTATTCAGGAGTACTTTTACAAAGTCAGCGGGGCAGATACTCGCGATGAGATTCTGCAGCGCCTGTTGCTGAAATTCCGCCCCGGCAGCGCCGTGGTGTTTTGCAGTACTCGCAAGGAAACGGAAGAGCTGGCCCACACCCTGCGTCAGGCTGGCTTTAGCGCGCTGGCACTCCATGGCGAATTGGATCAGAAGCAGCGCGATCAAACCCTTACCCGCTTTGCCAACAAGAGTGTTTCTATCATGGTGGCCACTGACGTTGCCGCCCGGGGCTTGGATATCGATGCACTGGATGCGGTGTTTAATTATCACCTGGCCAGAGATCCCGAGGTGCATGTGCACCGGGTTGGCAGAACTGGTCGTGCTGGTGCCAGTGGGGTGGCCTGCAGTCTGGTTGGCGACCGGGACAGCCAGAAAATTGCCCGCCTTGAAGCGCTGAAAGGGGAAGCTATTTCCCTCGTGTCACCGCCGAGTCTCGCGGGGGTGGACGGCAATAGCTATCAGCCACCGATGGTGACCTTGCAAATTGATGGTGGCCGCAAGCAAAAGGTCCGCCCCGGCGATATTCTGGGCGCGTTGACCGCCAACGGCGAGTTGACGGGCGACGATGTTGGCAAAATTCATATCTACGACAATTGTGCCTATGTTGCAGTGCGGCGCCGAATTGTCAGTGATGCCCTGCGGCAGATCAGCCAGGGCAAACTGAAAGGGCGCAGTTTCCGAGTGCGCAAAATCACGTGATTGCCATCCCAGTGGCCGCGGATGCGCGCGCTTAGTAAACGTCTCTGAGATAGCGTTTTGCCTTGGCCAGTCCCTGCAAATAGGCACTGGCCTCCTCTTCGCTCATATCCCCTTGGCCGGCAATGATGTCGAGCAGGCTATTCTCGACGTCCTTGGCCATACGATTGGCATCGCCGCACACATAAAAGTGAGCTCCTTCTTGCAACCACTGCCAAATCTCGGCGGCGGACTCAAGCAGCCGGTGCTGCACGTAAATTTTCTCTGCCTGGTCTCTGGAAAACGCAGTGGAGAATTTGGTTAACACGCCCTGCTGGCAAAGGTCTGAGAATTCTGCCTGGTAATAAAAGTCGCAGCGCTGCTGCTGTTCGCCGAAAAACAGCCAGTTCTTGCCGCTATGCTGCTGGCATTGCCGCTGTTGTAAAAAGGCTCTGAAGGGAGCGATGCCGGTGCCGGGGCCGACCATGATTACCGGCGTGTCGGGTTCCTCTGGCAGCCGGAAATGTTTATTTCGCTGGATAAAGATCCCCGTGTGTTCCTGCTCCGCCCGGTCGGCCAGATAGCGGGAACACAGCCCGCCCCGGGCTGCACCTTCATACTCGAAGCGGGTCACCGAGACGGTGAGATGCACCTCACCAGGATGTCGCTCCAGACAGGAGGAAATGGAATACATGCGCGGCTGCAGGGGTTTGAGTTGTGCGAGCCATTCTCCGAGGCTGGCCTTGACTGGGTACAGGCTGAGCACGTCGCGCAACTCCTTGCCCCACCGCCAGGCATCCAGGGCGGCTTTGTCGTCGCTTGTCAGCAGTTCGATGAGCGGGTCTGCAGCGCTGCGTTCAGCGATAAATGCCAGCAAGGATTTGGGTAGCTGAACGATGTCCAGTCGGGTCAGCAAGGCCTCGAACAGGGAGATTTCCTGGTCTTCGTCCAGGCGGACCATTTTCGTGCCATCCAGACCGGTCAGGTCTAGCACTTCCTGCGCCTTAATATTGTCGTTTTTTGGCCAGACGCCGATAGCATCCCCGGGGGTGTAGTCGATGCCGCTGTCACCCAGATCGAAGACGAATTGGCGCGTTTCCTTGAGCGAGCCCGGCCCACTGAGCAAAACGTTGTGCTTCAGGCGCGCCTGGAAGGGCCGCTTGCGGCTGTAGTGTTCCCCCTGGTTTTCAGGCGCTTTTGCGATGGCGCCACTATCTAGCACCGCGTCTAACCCGGCGGCTTGCAGTGGGGGTTTGAGCGCGGTTTGGACCGCGCTTAACCAGCGTTCGGCAGATTCTTCAAAATCCGGTTCGCAGTCTATCCGGGGGCAAAGTGGCATGGCGCCCAACTCGGCCAGACGGCCGTCGAGCTTGCGGCCAAAGCCGCAGAATTCGTCGTAGCTGCTATCGCCGAGGGCGAGCACCGCATACTGGGTGTGGATCAGCCTGGGTGCGTCCTGTTGTTGCAGGACCTGCCAGAAGCTGGTGCCATTATCCGGCGGATCGCCGTCGCCAAAGGTGCTGGTAACGACTAACAGATTGTCGATCTTGGCGAGCTCAGTCGGATTGATCTCGTTCATTTCATGGGTCGTAACGGCAAAGCCGGCGGCAGAGAGTTGGCCCTCGACGTATTCCGCTAGGGACTCCGCATTGCCCGTCTGGGAGGCCCAAACCAGTGACACTCGGGGGCCGGTCAGGGCCAGGCGATTGGCGGCGCTATTGGTCTGCGTCTCGCGGGAGAATAAGCCCGCGATCAGGCCTTCCAGGCCAGGGCGATTGCGGGTTTGTATAGGCGCATCATCAGGCAGCCGGGGCAATTCATTCGTTGCTGGCGGCTTTCGCTCAAGGCCGTCGAGAAAGCCCTGCAGATAGCGCTGCTCCGTGTCGTTGAGGGTGAGCTTGCTGGCGCTGGGTAAGTCGAGTGCACGACGCAGTGAGTCGGTCGCCCCGAGGCCGTCCGTTTGCTGGGGGGCTGTTATCAGGCGGACGGGTTGCGCCGCGGGGCTCAGGGCCACGGCGGCGTGTTTGAATTCGGGTTGCAGGGAGTCGGGGTCGACGGCATCGGTGGTGACCGCGTTGATGGCCAGGTTATCGCCAAACACATCGTTCCAGTGAAAGGGCGCAAAGCATTCGCCGGGGCGTACCCGGTCAGCAATTTGCACTGGCAGGGTGGCTTCCCCCCGGCGGGAGCGAATGGTTAAACCGTCACCGTTTTGCAGCCCCAATCGCTTGGCGTCATCGGGGTGAATCTCAGCAAAGGGCCCTGGATTGAGTTTGTTGAGGCGAGGCACCTTGCCGGTTTTGGTCAGGGTGTGCCACTGGTGCTGGAGGCGACCGGTAATCAGCACGAAGGGGTAGTCGTCGTCGGGCAGCTCCGCTGGCGGCATAAAGGGGCGAGGAAAGAATGCCGCCCGCCCATTAGGGGTGGCAAAACGCAGCTGCCCAGTCTGGTGAGGCTGCTCAGCCTCGCCTTTGAGGTAGCGAATGGGATTGCGATTGCTGCCCGCGGGATCGGGGCAGGGCCATTGCATCGGGGTTTGGCGCAAGCGCGGGTAGTCGGCGCCGGCAATGGAATAGCCCGTTTGCGGATTGGCGGCTTGCTTTAGCTCGTCAAACACCTGCTCGACGCAATCGTAGGTGAAGCTGTCCTGATAACCCATGGCGCAGGCGACATCGGCGATGATTTGCCAATCGGGGCGAGCTTCACCCGGCGGCGCCACGGCTTGCTGCATCAGGGTCAGGTTGCGCTCGGAGCTGACCATCACCCCCTCTGCTTCGGCCCAGAGGGCGCCGGGGAGCAGAATATCGGCGTAGCGGTTGGTTTCGGTGTCCTGGAAGGCGTCCTGGGAGATCACCAGTTCGGCTCGCTCCAGGCCGGCAATCACATTACTGCGGTTGGGCACCGTGGCAACCGGATTGGTACAGATAATCCAGCAGGCTTTGATGTCGCCCTGGGCCATGGCTTCGAACATGCCCACCGTGCCGTTACCCGGGCCTTCCCGTAAGGTACCCCTTGGGATGCGCCACAGGTCTTCTATAAATTGCCGGTCGTCGGCATTCAATACACTGCGCTGACCGGGCAGGCCCGGCCCCAGGTAGCCCATCTCCCGGCCGCCCATGGCATTGGGTTGCCCGGTTAAGGAAAATGGCCCGCTGCCCGGGCGGCAGATGGCGCCGGTGGCCAAATGCAGGTTGCAGATGGCGTTGGTGTTCCAGGTGCCGTGAATGCTCTGGTTTAGCCCCATGGTCCAACAGCTCATCCACTCGTTGGCTTCAGTGATCCAATCGGCTGCCTGGCGAATGTCGGCTTCGTCGAGCCCGGTAATCTTGGCCACCCGCGCCGGCGGGTAGTCAGCCAGAAAGGTGACCATCTGCTGCCAGCCTTCGGTATTGCCATCGATAAAGGTCTGATCAATGGCGTTGTGTTCAACGAGCAGGTGGAGCAGGCCGTTGAGCAGGGCCAGGTCGGTGCCGGGGCGGATTTGCAAGAACAGGTCGGCCTTGTCGGCGGTGGCGGTGCGGCGGGGGTCCACCACGATGAGCTTTGCCCCCTGCTTGACCCGCTCCATCATCCGCAAAAACAGGATGGGGTGGCAGTCGGCCATGTTGGCGCCGGTAATAAAAAACAGGTCGCTGCAGTCAAAATCCTGATAGGAGCCGGGCGGGCCGTCAGCGCCGAGGGACAGTTTGTAGCCGCTGCTGGCGCTGGCCATACACAGGCGGGAATTGGACTCGATGTTGTTGGTGCCGAAAAAGCCCTTGGCCAGCTTGTTGGCCAGGTACTGGGACTCCATCGACATTTGCCCGGAAACATAGAGGGCGACGGCGTCGGGGCCATGTTCGTCGATGATGGCTCGGAGGCGCCGCGCGGTCTCGGTAATGGCTTCTTGGTAGGATCTGGGTGTTGGCGGCGTTTGCCGATCTGGCCGCACCAGGGCCGTCTCCAGTCGGCCGCTGTCGGCCACCGCTTCGCCGCAGGTGTTGCCCTTGGTACACAGACGGCCAAAGTTGCTGGGGTGGCTTTTATCTCCGGTGACCCGTTTGATGCGGCCGTCTTCAACTTCCATGACGATACCGCAGCCGACCCCACAGTAGGGGCAAACACTTTTTACACGGTTTGTGGATGTTGGCTTAGTCACGTTGCTCGATTCGGCTTGGATACAGGGCCGTGTGGCAGCGGCCCCTTGCAATTGGTTGAGACGCGGCGATAGGTCTCTCGATCTCTACTCTACGCAATTGCTATGCCAGCGAATTTGCCCCGAGATACTGGGCCTGGCGGGGGCGGCTGTCTGTCTGGTACGCGTATTTAGTGCGTTTCAGCTGATTCTGCTCTGTTTTGGTGCGGTTGGTGGTGATATGGAAAGTTGAGGCTGCCCCAAATGCGAACTTGCCTGGCGGCGGGCTCACCTCGTGATCGCTGCGATGTTGCGTCTGCCGGGGTGGCTACCGCAAAATGCGATCTTCGTTAACTCTGCCGGCGGTGTGATGATTTTTGCTTCGGTTTTATTTCACCGGCAGGAACCGCGCCCGTCGCGTTCCGGTCCTTGGGTGCGCGGCACCTGGGCGCTGGTGTTGCTGGTGTGCTGCAGCGTGCAAAGCGTGACGGCGGAGGTGCTTCACGTGGCGGTGGCGTCCAATTTTGCCGGGCCGATGCGCGAGCTTGCCAAGGGGTTTGAAACCCAGCACGGCCACCACGTTAATCTGTCCTTTGGCTCATCGGGCAAGCTGTTTGCCCAGATCGAGCACGGCGCGCCCTTCGATGTGTTTCTGTCGGCAGACCAGCACAAAATCGATGTGCTGGTGGAAAAGGGGCTGGCCGTTCCAGACAGTCAATTCAGCTACGCCATCGGCACGCTGGTGTTGTGGGCGCCTGATCAGATACAAACCGCAAATCCCCTGGTGATGCTTAAGGAAGGGCGCTTCGCGCATCTGGCTATGGCCAATCCGCTGTTGGCACCCTACGGGCAAGCGGCGGAAGAAGTGTTGCGCCGGTTAGGTCTGCTGGCGAGCACGACGCAAAAACAGGTGCTGGGAGACAATATCAATCAGGCGTTTCAGTTCGTTGCCACTGGCAATGCCGAGCTGGGGTTTGTTGCCCTTTCTCAGGTCCTGGCGTTGCCTGCCGAGCAGCGCGGCCAATTCTGGCGTGTTCCCGCTGAGCTGGCGCCGCCCATTTTGCAAGACGCGGCGCTGCTACAACGGTCGTCCAAAACTGCGGCAGCCACAGCCCTGCTGGGCTATTTGGCTGGCGCCGAGGGGCAGGCGGTGATTCGCCGTTACGGCTACGACGTTGTCTCTGCCACTACTCCCTCAGACTAGCCCCTGAACCTGGGAGCTTTTTGCTAGCGCAAGCTGCCAAAGCTGCGGGGCGCAGCCCGCCCGGTGCTGCTGGATTTGCGTTCGCCGCCCTGGGCTTTTTGATTGCCATTGGCTGGCCTGCTGCTGGCCGGTTTGCCGCTGGTGTTTCCGCCATCATTGCCGGCGCTGTTTCCGGCTTGGGAGGGTCGCTTACGGGCGCCGCTGTTATCCCGATTGCCCTGGCTGTTGCGGCCGGACTCACCAGGTTTGGCATTACCGCGCCGGCGATTGCCGCCGGGTTTTGCTGCGGCCCGTTGATTGCCATTGCCGTTGCCAGCTGGGCGGGGCTTGCGCGGCTTGTGGGGAGTGCTGATCGGGCGCCCCTCTGGCAGCACATGATCGGGCTCAAAGCCTTCCACCTCACGGCGCTCGAGAGAAGATTTGATCAGCCGCTCGATACTGCACAGGTAGTCGAATTCATCGGCGCTGACCAGCGACACGGCGTGACCGCTGGCACCAGCCCGACCGGTACGACCGATGCGGTGCACATAATCTTCCGGCACATTGGGCAGATCAAAATTAACCACTTGGGGAAGCTGGCTGATGTCCAGGCCTCGGGCGGCGATATCGGTGGCGACCAGAGCACGAACCTTGTTTTGTTTGAAATCGCTCAAGGCCCGGGTGCGGGCGCCCTGACTCTTGTTGCCGTGAATGGCGGCGGCGGTGATGCCGGCATCGCTAAGCTGTTTTGTTAGCTTATTGGCGCCGTGCTTGGTGCGGCTGAATACCAGCACCTGGTGCCAGTTGCCTTCGCTGATCAGCTTACACAGCAGCGCAGGCTTGCGCTTCTTGTCTACCGGCACAATCCATTGCTTCACGGTTTCGGCGGTGGTGTTGCGGGGGGTGACGGAAACCTCGACCGGGTCGCTAACAAAGGATTTGGCCAGCTGGCGAATATCGTCGGAGAAGGTTGCCGAGAACATCAGGGTCTGACGCTTGGGGGGCAGCAGGGCCAGAATTTTGCGCAGGTCGTGAATAAAGCCCATGTCCAACATCCGGTCGGCTTCATCGAGCACCAGCACTTCCAACTGGTCAAAGCGCACGGCCCGTTGCTGATGCAAATCCAGCAGTCGGCCCGGTGTGGCCACGAGGACATCGGCACCTTTGCGCAGAGCCATCATTTGCGGGTTGATCTTGACGCCGCCGTAAACCACGGTGGAGCGCATGCGCAGATATTTGCTGTAGGCGGCAACGCTTTGGCCAACCTGGGCAGCCAGCTCTCGGGTGGGTGTCAGCACCAGCGCACGGGCCTGGTTGGATCCGGCGGGCTGACCTTTGGACAGGCGCTCCAACAGCGGCAGGGTAAAGCCGGCAGTTTTGCCGGTGCCGGTTTGGGCGGCCGCCATAATGTCCCGGCCCTGGATGATCGCGGGAATAGCCTGTTCCTGGATCGGGGAAGGGGTGCTGTAGTTTAGTTCGGTCACGGCCCGAGTAATGGGCTCGGAAAGGCCCAGGGAGGAAAAACTCATAAATAAAACGTTCTCTGTGGGGAACCGCCGGGTCTGGCGGGCGGGGAAAAATACGGGATTTTGCAGAAGGGGACCATTTTGAGGAAAATTCCCGGCCCTGGCCAGCCATTTCCCCGGCATTTGTTCGCAGTAGTCATATTTTATGCGGGCGATCGTCGATGAAAACCCGGGGGCTTTCGCGTAAAATCCACGCCCATCCTGGCGGAGGCTCCGCCGATTCCGCCCGAATATCCATGCGAGAACACCCACGCCAATGTCTGTAGCTCAATCTGAAATAGCCAAACGCCGCACTTTTGCCATTATTTCCCACCCGGATGCGGGTAAAACCACCATCACCGAAAAGCTGATTCTGCTGGGTCAGTTGATTCAGGTGGCGGGCACGGTCAAGGGCAAAAAGCACGACAAAGCGGCCACCTCTGACTGGATGAGCCTGGAGAAAGAGCGGGGCATTTCGGTGACTTCGTCGGTGATGCAGTTCCCTTACAAGGGCAAAGTGGTGAACCTGCTCGATACCCCGGGGCACGAGGATTTCTCTGAGGATACCTACCGGACGCTCACCGCCGTGGACTCGGCGCTGATGGTGATCGACGGCGCCAAGGGGGTCGAGGACCGGACCATCAAATTGATGAATGTCTGCCGCCTGCGGGACACCCCCATCATCGGCTTTGTGAACAAAATGGACCGGGATATTCGCGACCCCATCGAACTGCTCGACGAGATTGAGAGCGTATTGGGGATCGCCGCGGCGCCGGTGAACTGGCCCATCGGGATGGGTCGTGATTTCAAGGGGGTATACAACCTCTACACCGATACCATTCATGTGTTCCAGCCGGGTAAGGGCAGTGTGGTCGCCGAGGATATTCGTATCGACGGCCTCGACAGTGACGAGGCCAAGGCGCTGCTGGCTGATGAGTATCAGGACTTTCTCGATGAGATCGAGCTGGTCCGGGGCGCGAGCCATGAGTTTGTGCTGGAGGACTACCGGGCCGGCCAGTTAACGCCGGTTTTCTTCGGCACCGCGCTGGCCAACTTTGGTGTGCGGGAAATGCTGGATGATTTCGTTGAATGGGCGCCCGCACCGCTGAACCGGGAAGCCCTGCAAAGTGATGGCAGTGCCACTGAGGTGGATGCCAAAGGCGAAACCTTCAGCGGCTTTGTTTTTAAAATTCAGGCGAACATGGACCCCAAGCACCGGGACCGGATTGCCTTTATGCGGATTTGCTCCGGCACTTATCGTAAAGGAATGAAAATGCGCCATGTGCGCATTGGCAAAGATGTGAAGATTGCCGATGCCGTGAGCTTTTTGGCGGGGGATCGGGAGCTGCTGGAAGAGGCCGTGTCGGGCGATATTATCGGTCTGCACAATCACGGGACCATCCAGATTGGCGACACCTTCACCGAGGGTGAAGAGCTGAAATTTACCGGGGTACCGCATTTTGCGCCGGAATTGTTCCGCCGGATTCGCCTGAAAGACCCTCTCAAGTCCAAGCAGCTTCAGCGGGGCTTGCAGCAGCTCTCGGAAGAGGGCTCGACCCAGGTGTTTATGCCGGAGCGCAATAGCGATCTGGTAGTGGGTGCGGTTGGGGTGCTGCAGTTTGATGTGGTGGCCTACCGCCTCAAGGATGAGTACAAGGTTGAGGCCATATACGAGCCCATCAACGTTTACACTGCGCGCTGGGTGGAGTGCGATGACCCGAAGAAATTCGAGGAATTCAAGCGCAAGTGCTACGACAACCTGGCCATTGACGGCGGCGGACACCTGACCTATCTCGCCCCCACCCGGGTGAATTTGTCTCTGACGGAGGAGCGTCACCCCGAGGTGCGTTTTCGGGCGACCCGGGAGCACTAGCCCTCGCCATCAGTTCATAGGGGGCTGTTGACGGCCCCCGACTCTACCTTCTCTTCCGGCGGTCTTGTTGCGCCGCTGTCTGCCTGCAATCCCTTTTGCCCTCTTCGGTGGGCAGAAACTGAATCTAAGCTGACTCGCATCGCGTTGATAATGTGAAATTATTTGCCAAGTCATCACTTGTCCGTCACAAGTCACCGACTACAATGTGGTATCACTAGCTAACGCAAACGGGGAATACAATATGAACAATCGCAATATGCTGGCCATTGCTTTGATGATGGCAACCACGGGCGCCTTTGCTGCTGGTGGCAGTCTGACCGGTAGCTTAGGTATTGGTGGTGACAGTGGTTCTGGATCAGCGGCGCTGAGTGTCGATGGTTCTGTCGAAGGCCTGTCAGAGGAAGAGTTGGAAGAGAAAGCCGACGCGGCAAAAGCCAAAGCAGCGGCGAAACAGGATGCATCCGTTGACGCAGCAGCCGAAAAGAAAGCGGCGATGAAGGAAGCTGCCGCTGAAAAGAAAGCTGCCATGGAAGCCAAGCGTGAGGAAATGAAAGCCAAGCGTGAAGCTGCCAAAGCGGAGCGCGAAGCCAAGGCCGCTGAAGATGCCGCTGCCCGTGCCGAAGCCAAGGCGAAGATGAAAGAAGATCTGGAAGCGAAGAAGAAAGCGCTCAAGGATATGGGCAATGTCAAAGTAGACGCCAGCGTTGAAGCGGGCGCCTCTGCCGAGTAATCGCAAGGTAAAGCCCTCCATTTGGAGGGCGATTTCATTAGTGCACAGGAGAAGAAGAATGAAGAAAGTGATGAGCGCTGTGTTAGTTTCAGGCGTGGTAATGGGTTTCAGCGCATCAGCCAGTGCCGAAGGCTTTTTCAGCCGTCTGTTTGGTGGTGGTTCCAGTGAAACTAAAGTGGAAGCCAAAGCCGAGGTGAAGAGCGATGCACCGGCCAAGGCCGACAACGCGGTTGCCAAAGGTCAGGAAACGGCGGCTGACATGAAGGCCAAGGCGGAAGCCAAGCAGGATGAAATGGCGGCCAAGAAAGCGCAGATGCAAGCCGACGCGGCAGCCCGCAAAGCGGAGCGCGATGCTGAAGCGGAAGCTAATGCTCAAGTCCGCGCTGAGGCAAATGCAAAAATGAAAGCTGACGCTAAAGAAACCGTTAGCAAGACCAAAGACACCGTCAAAGGTTTGACCAACGTCGGTGTTAGCGTCAACGTTGATGCGGGTGCCAGCGCCAAGTAAGCGTTTCGCTTACCCCGATGAGTAACACGCGAAAGAGGCCGATACGGCCTCTTTTTTTGTGTCGCAAAAAGTGGTCTGCGACCCAGAGGGTTTCACAGTGCCAGGGCGAATAGCGTCACAATAAACCCGGCGCAGACTACCAGCCAGGCGTTGAAAAACACCCGTATTGCCAAGGGCAGCTCGCTCAGTTCCATAAACTGATAGAGCACCAGCCGGGCCTTGATGGCAGACAGGGCCATGATGGCGGCTACTGCGAGAATTTGCTGTGTACCGTACTCGGCTGATAGAAACCCCGACAGGGTGAGCACCATTAGCGCCACCCACGCTGCGGTGGGTGATTTGGCGAAGGCCTTGATCATGACTGTACCCCCAGCAGGTAGAGCATGGCGAAGATATAAATCCACAGTAAATCCACCAGATGCCAGAACAGGGCGCCCGCCTCCAGCCAGCTGCGGCTGCGCTCATCCCCCGCAGCGATACGCGGAGTGGCATTGACCAAAAAGCACAGCGCGCCCATGCCCAGCAGATAGTGGAACAGGTGAAAGCCGGTGATGGCGTAGTAGAAGGTGAAAAAATCGTTGGTCAGCGGCGTGATGCCGGCGCTGACCTTGGTGGTGTACTCAATCGCCTTTACCACCGCAAAACCGCTGGAAACGGCAATGGCGGCAATCAGGTGCCTGCGGGTTTTATTGCCATCGCCCTGTCGGGCGGAGACCACGGCCAATGCCACCAGCCAGCTGCCGGTGATCAGAATGGCAGTGTTGAGCAGGCCAAAGCCCTCGCTGAGCTGGCGGGCGGATTGGGAAAATACCTCGGGCTGGCCGAGCCGCTCGACCATGAACACCAGAAAGAACAGCGCAAAGCTGACGCTGTCGATGATCAGAAATACCCAGATGCTGTGGAATTTGGGCGCAGCCCTGCTGGACTGCGCCTCGGCTTCAGAGGGTGCCTCAGGCTGCATTGGCATGTTCCCGTTTCAGACGATTGATGGCCTTGATCAGATAGATAGCGGTGACCCACCAGTAAACAAAGAACAGGCCGAACTCGATCCAGTAGTTGATGAGACCGCTGCGGGAGAAAGCGCCACTTTTAAATAGCGGCATAAAGATTTCCATTACAAAGCTGATGCCGGAACAGATGGCGATCCAACACACCCAGGCCGGAATCAGTGGCTCTGGGCGCTCATCCTGCAGAAAGCACACACCCATGGTAATCATGGCCATCGAAGTCAGCGTGAAGGTGTTGTCAAAGAACAGCCAACCGAAGTCATAGAAGATCTGCAGGATTTGTGGGTCCATTTGCTCCGGACGGTAGACCACGGTTAGCCAGATAACGCAGGGCAGCATAAAGATCAGGGTGGTCAGGCCAGTTCCCCAGCGCTGCACGGTGGACAGCAGGTTGTTGTCTACTTCGACCTCCTCCATCACTTTGGAGATGACAAAGCCCCAGAGCGCGTAGATAAACGAAATCCACAGCTGGCCGATCATGCCGATGCGAATTTTGGAGGCATTGGCAATGATCTCCGCCGCGAACTCGTCCGCTGGCAGGGCGGCGGAGTAGGGAGGGATGTTTTCGCCCAGAATGCCCCAGAACAGGACGGTGCCGGGGATCATGAACAATCCCATCCAGGCAAAAAGGCTGTAGTAGCGGTATGGGTTGCGCTTCATATCAATCTCCAAGTAAGTAAAGTACTGCCATAAGTCCGGTTATTTTCCTCGGCTATCAAATACCGTTCGCACGCGAACTTCAAGCGTTGGTTGGCTCGGTTATAGTCCTGGCAATGGTTCGCTAATGAAAGGTAGGTCGGGCACAGCGGCCAGTGAGCTGTTCAACAGTGTGCCGCCCTCTGCGATAAATGTAAGCAGGGTTGCAGGGTCGCTAACCAGTGTCTCAAGCGCGGGGGATAATCCTAAAACCAGGGGTAGCCCGGTTCCACTGCCAAGAGACAAAAGCGGTTGGGGGTCGATGGCCAGGGTCGTTACCAGGCCAGCGACCCGGCCTGGCGCGCCAGAAAAATCGCCTAGCGCCGTGAAGGCGCTGGGGTTGATATCAAGTGGGAGCGGGCCTAGCGGTAGTTGTTGGGCGCCTACCGCGCTGCTAATAGTCAAGCTGATGGCTGCGAAATATAGATGTTTCATATTGTTATCCTTCTGGTGATTGTGGTGGCTGCCACCGCGGTTGTTAGTAATCCCAGTTCACCCGCACGCCGTAGTACTCTTGCGGTGCGCGTGCGCCCATCGTGCCAAAGTCGGTTTGAAACAGGCCAATGTTGTAGTCCTCGCCAGTCAAGTTTTTGCCATACAGCGTGGTCCGAAGGTTCCACGGCTCGTACAGGTAGCTCACACGGGCGCCGAGAAGGCCGTAGCCCTCTTGAATGACATTATCTGTGCCTTGGGGAGCGAAGCTGTACTCACTGGTGTAGTAGTAATCGACACCCAGCTCCAACGGTCCGCCGCGCATTTCGATGGTTTTTAGAAGGCTGACGGTGCCTGTGACGTCAGGAGATTTCACGATCTGATTGCCGGAGTAGTCGTTACCGCCTTCGAACAGCCCGGTTTCGGCGCTAAACCCCGAGGCATTTTTATAATCGGTATATTCGGCATCGAGAAATAGCGCGCCGGCTGACAGAACCAGGTTGTCAACTAAACTGGGGAAAATGGGCGTGGTGATATCGAATTCAAACCCCCGCTGTTGTTGTTCCCCAGAGTTTTCAAACTGCACCGCGCCGCCCGCCAGAAAGGAAATGAATTGCTGTTGTGGCGAATCAATTGTGTAGTGAAAAATAGCGGCATTTAATGTGGTCATGCCGTCAAAAAACGTTGTTTTCAGGCCGACTTCAAACGCATTCATTTTTTCTTCGTCGACGACTTGTGGCGGTCTCCCTGGCAGAATGTTAATGACGTTAATAATCGCTGCTTTGGTGGCGGTCTGATAGCTGGTATATATCATTGGAGCATCGCCCAAGACGTCCCAGTTTGGACGGAATTCCAGGGCAACTTTCGGGTCAAGTGATCTGGTCGTGGTGCTGAGTTTCGGCTCACCTGAAGGGCTGTAGTCATTGATTGGAACAATGTAGTCGCCTTGTGCGTTACCGATGCCCGAGGTGGATTTGTCCAGGGTGCGCTCCTCATCGGTGTAGCGAGCCCCGAGTGTGACCGAGAGCCAATCGTTGATTGCGGCTGTCGCCTGGGCGTAGAAGGCCAGCGATTCGGTTTTTAGCAAGCCGCTGAAGTAGATATCCCCCGCGCCGCTGTCGTTGTCGGCCTGAAGCCCCACTGCCTGTAGAACATCGGTGATTTCTGACGGGATATCGATTGCGCCGCCGAGCATTGAATTGGCTAGTGCAAGCTGAGCGTCAAGGTTGGCGACGCTCAGCTGAAAAAAGGCAGGGTCGTAGCCTTGGAGAGACTCGAAATAGTAGGCACCTGCAGTCCAGGTGAGCCAATCGCTGCCCCAGGATTCGTCGTTGGACACAAATTGAATTTCGGCTGACTGGTTGTCAGAGTAAAGGTTGGGAAGATAAAAAGTTGCTAGAGGCAGTGCTGAGCCATCAAAGTCAAATAGATAAATGGCGGTCACCTGTTGATCACTGGCTAGCAGTTTAATGTCCATCCAGTTTGTGTTCATCACTAGGTCAGCGGAATACACCTCGATATCAATAGAGTTAAGCTGATCTCGTGGTGGATCGAGTTGTCCCCCGCGGGGATCCTGTTCCGGCAGCGCCAGACCCAGGCCGCTCGGCTCCTGATTGGGGGCGTAATTTGAGCCCAATCCCTTTGCATCAATGCGTGAATAGTTCAGGCTGGCTTCCAGCCAATCCAATGGCGAAAAGCGGACCTTGGCGCGCACCCCTTTCTCTATGGTTTGAGGGATATCCTGCAAGGAGCCGTCGCGAGCTGGGCTGCCAACCCGGCCATCAATGTGATGGTCGGCTTCATCATCGACAGCGGCCAGGCTTACGGCTAAGCGGTTCTCGATTAGCGGAATGCTGATTTCACCTCTGGTACGGCGCGCAGTTGCATCGTGGGGGCTGTCGTACATTTCGTAGGCCGCCATCGCAGACGCTTCGATTTCGTTCAGGTTCGGCTTTTTGGTAATCACGCTGATCGCTCCGCCCACCGCATTTCGTCCGAACAGCGTGCCTTGCGGCCCTTTGAGTACCTCAATCCGCTCCACCGAGCCAAAATTTTGCAGGCTGCCCGCCGCCAGTGGGTAGTAAACACCGTCGATATAGCTAGCGACGCTAGGGTCTCCCAGCACGAAGGCATCGCTCCCCACACCGCGAATATAGGTGCTGGTGTAGCCGGACTGGGCGGTCACGGTCAAACCCGGTGTGATGTGAGGGAGGTCGGCGGCGTTGACCACGCCTTTGGCATCTAGCACGCCTTGGGAGTAGGCTTGAATCGAGATAGGCACATCCTGGGCGCTTTCCTCCCGTTTTTGGGCTGTGACTACAACCTCTTCGATAAGGCGGCTTTGGCGCTTCTTAGCAGGTTCCTGTGCTTGGGCTGGCAGACCAACTAGCGCCATCGCAGCTACTAGGGTCATCGTGGAGGTTGGCTTGCTGCCGTGATGGGTTGAAAGAAATTGTGGAGCATATTCACCCTTAGTCGATTTCCAGAGCATTTTTTATATCCTATGTCTTGGTTTGATCATTATGATTTTTAAAGGCTGTAGTCGATACCGGACCAACATCAGGATTAGTATAGGCATGAAAGTAGGGGTTGCCCCCCTCCTCTGGTAGGGGGTGTGTACTGATCGCGAAATACCTAAGGTTTGAAGTCTGTGGAAATGTCAATGTCTGCCGCCAGTCGGCCTCCTAGCTTTGTTTTTGACTTAGTCCGTACCGAGCTAATGAGTCAGTTAGTGACCGAGTTTGAGCGTCAGCCCAAATTGCTAAGCGTGGTTGCGCCCATAGGCTATGGTAAAACTGTGCTCCTGTCGGCTTTATATGAATCGCTGGTCGATCAAGGCGAGCATTGCCTATGGGTGGGGCTGGACGAGCGCCATGCCACCGTCGAGCGGCTTTTGTCATGTTTTGATTCCGGTCGAGACTCTCTGGGGCACTCGGTTATGGACCTGGTTCAGGGGGGGGGAAGCCATTGAACGACAGCTCAGCGGCTTGCTCGATCAGTTTGCTGAAATGCCGCCGACCATTATATTTCTCGATAACCTCAATGCCTGTATTGATCCGCGCCTCGCTTCGGTGCTTGATAGCTTGATCTTTCGTACAGGTGCTTCTCTACGCTTGGTATGGTCGAGCACCGCTGAGCCGGAATTTAATGTGGGTCGGGCCAGACTAGAGGGTCTGGTGCGGCAGGTTTCGGATAGAGAATTGGGGCTGGGCCCAAAGGAAGTGGCTGAGCTGTTGGGAAGTGACCTCAGCAAAGCGATTGGCGAGGCCGAAATCGCAGCAATGGTAAAGCGTACCGAGGGGTGGCCGGCGGCCATTCGCTTGATGCAAATTGTGCTTTCAGAGTCTGACAAACCACTTGATACGCTGGCGGATTTTTCGGGTACCGATGAAGATATTGTTTCGTTGCTGAAGCGGCAGGTAATGGTTCGATTTTCGGTGGAGCTGCAGCGGTTTCTCTTACGGCTGGCTTTGCTGCGAAACTTTACAAGAGGTCTTTGCCGATATGCCATTGATAATTTGGCCGCATCCGACTACCTAAATTTTTTACTGCGTCGCAACGTTTTTATGATTCCGCTAGACCGTAATCGGGAGCGCTATCGGCTACACAATATGTTCCGGGAGTTTTTGCTGACTGAGGCGGCACAGACGTTGGCAGATGGAGAACGGGCTGCAGTGCTACGCCGCGCGGCACAGTGGTGCGAGGCGCGACAGGAATGGCATGACGCTGTCGATTATGCGCTCGCGGCGGAGGATCTAGCGCACAGTGGACATCTACTTAATGCGATCTCCAGCCACTATGTCCGCGAGCAGCACGACGTACAGCAATTTATCGACTGGGTGCAGTCTTTTGACGCCCTCGGCGGCGTCTTAGGAGTAGAGTCTCATTTTTGGTACGTTTGGGCGTTGGTGTTTAAGCGACGTTATCAGGCCGGTCGCCGGGAACTGGATCGCCTGGCCTCTAAGCTGAGCGAGGCGGCAAATTTTGAGGAAAAGGAGAATCTGACTCTGCGTGTTATGCACCTGCGGCTCTGCTTGGAGTTGTTCACCGACAGACTGGCAGATTGCGAGCAGGTGATTGTCCGTTGGCTTGAACTCGATAATGGCAGCGATGCCTATTCCTCAGGGTCGGTGCGCTGCGCACAGAGCATATGTTTGACCGCACGTTTTGAATTCCGCCACTCCCGTCGGGTGATGTTGACGGCGCATCCCTATTTTCTGGATGTTGGCGGGCCGTATAGTCTCGGTTGGATAGGATTGATTGAAGGGGTGACTGCCGCCCTTGAAGGGAATGTGGCAAGTGCCTATCGGGAATTGATGGCCTCTTTTAGCCGGGTCAAGAGAGACTTGGGCGCCGATGCTCAAATTGGTTGCTCCCTCGCATGTGTTGCCAGCTACTGTGCCGTGGAGATGGGGGAGCTTGCCGAGGCAAGGCGCTTACTGGCCGTGGCTATGCCCAATTTCCAGAGCAATGTTCTGGTCGATCATGCGGCGTTTGGTCTGGAGGCGATACTTAAACTCTGGGACGGCGATATCTCAGGGGAAATTTCCATTGAGCGACTTCGGGCGTGGGTACGAAGTTATCCACCGCGACTGGCGTTGATGTTTTCATGCATGCTGATCCAGCGCTTGGTGGTCCTGGGAGAGTTGGAGCAGGCTGAAGCGGAGGCGCGGGCCATCAATCTGTATGGCGATGTGCTTAGCGTCGAAGTGGCGGGTTATGCCCTCAGTGATCACCCTGGATTTTCTTCACTCTGGATGTCCACTCGCTTGCAACTGATGATCGCTCGACATCAATTTCGCTCTGCCTCGTTGCTCGTTGCCCGGCAGATGACGGTGTTGAAGGCGGAGGGACGCCATGCGCGCCTGCTGGAGTTAGAATTAGCCAGCGCGACCATCTCTGTCCAGCTTGGCAAGGTAGAGCTTGCTGCCAAACTGCTGACGGGGGCGGTGCGTCGGGCAGCGCAGCGACGTTTGCTCAGGGCATTTTTGGATTACCGAGACACGGTCGAGACCTTGGTCCGGTCCGGGTGTATTAGCGCTCGATCCTTTGCACTGCGTGATGAGAGCGAGTTTTTTGAAGAGCTGTGTCGTCTGCTGCGCATTGGGGAGGTTGAAGAGGCGCACTCCCGGACTGGCGGCGAGATTGGAACTCCGACCCAACGGGAGGCGGAGTTGCTCTCCCTCTTGGAAACTGGTTTGTCCAACGCCGAGATTGCCAGCTACACCAATTTGTCCATCACCACGGTGAAATGGCACCTGAAGAACCTGTACAAAAAATTGGATGTTGGTAATCGAGCCGCCGCCATTGCCACCGCCAGAAAACTGGGGCTGCTCGCTAAATAGGGTGAGGATTTTTTTCTCGATTTGGTAAACAATCTTGAAGCGCGGGTCGGCATCTCCGAAAATGCCGGATTTAGTCGAGGTGAGCATTGCCGAAGTCTGCCCCCACTATGCGCTTGGACCGCTACTTGGCCACGGTGACGGATTATTCCCGCAGCGAAGCAAAGCGGCTGATTAAAGCGGGCGAAATCGCGGTGGCGGATAGGGTCACCACCGACCCGGGCTATCCTGTCGCCGACGGCGACGACGTGAGTTTGCAGGGGCATTTACTGCGCCCGCCCGGCCCCCGCTATTTCATGCTGAACAAACCCCCCGGCTATGTTTGCGCGGCCAAGGACCGCCGTCATCTGACAGTGCTGGACCTGTTGGACGAAGACAATCCCGAGCGGTTGCATGCTGCCGGTCGTCTGGATATCGACACCACCGGCCTGGTTCTGCTCACCGACGATGGTCAGTGGTCCCACGCCATCACCTCGCCCCAGCGTCAGTGTTGGAAGCGCTACCGTGTTGGGCTTGCTGAAGACATTAACGACAAGACGGTGGAGCACTTTGCCCGGGGCGTATTTCTGAAAGACGACAAAGCCCGGACTCTGCCCGCCGAGCTTGAGGTGCTGGGGCCCCGGGAGGCCCTGCTCAGTATTCAGGAGGGCCGCTACCATCAGGTAAAGCGCATGTTTGCCGCTGAAGGCAACGCGGTTGTCACGCTTCACCGGGAAGCGATTGGTGCGATTGAACTGGACGACGACCTGGATGAAGGGGCCTACCGACCGTTGACGAAGGAAGAGATCGACAGTGTCTAGCGCAACTGACACCGCCCTTGTGGCGCTCATGAATGCCCTCAGTGAATGCCCAGCGCCCACCTGGTGGTTTGCAGGCGAGCAGGAGTTTGCACCGCCCGTGGCCAGTGGCGAGGTCAATGTATTCACTAATCGCTGCGACACGGCGGCATTGTTTTCTGATCGTGGTTATCCGGTCATCCTGGGCGATTTTGAATTGCCCTCAGGTGACGGGCAGAACGCGGAATGGGAGCGGCCCCAAAGTATTTGCTACCGGGTGTCTAAGGAAAAAGCCCTGGTGCATTACCTGATTAACCAGGCAGCCAAGGCCCTCCCCGAAGGCGGTGAACTGCTGCTGGCTGGGTTCAAGGGTGATGGTCTGAAAACCTATGCGGACAAAGCGGCCAAATTACTCGGCGGACAGAAACAGATAGAAAAATGTGCCGGCAACGCTTACCTGGCACGGATCAGCAAAGGCGAGCTGAGTGATCAATGGTTGCCGGATCAGGATTACACCCGCCTGCAGATGATTCACGAGGAGCCTGTGCTGCTGAGCAAGCCGGGGATTTTTGGCTGGCAAAAGTGCGATCGGGGCAGCGCCCTGCTGATAGAACAGTTGCCGGGTGTGCTAGCTTCCTGCCAACGCGCTCCGCATCGGCTGCTTGATCTGGGCTGTGGTTACGGCTACCTGACCGTGATGGCCCATCGCCATCTGCCCGGAAGTGAATGGTTACTTACTGATAACAATGCCACCGCATTGATCGCCGCACAGGCCAATTGTGAGCGCCACGGTATTGCGGCGGAAACCCTCCTGGCGGATTGCGGAAGTGGGGCGCAGGGGCCCTTTGATATGGTGTTGTGTAACCCGCCATTCCATCAGGGCTTTGCGGTGGAGGGGAGTCTGACCGATCAATTTCTGGCCGCCGCCAGTCAGGTTCTTGCCCGGGGTGGGCAGGCGCTGTTTGTGGTCAACGAATTCATTCCGCTGGAGCGCAAGGCCCGGCAAGCGTTCGCCTCAAGTGAGCTGTTAATTCGCTGCGACGGCTTCTGTGTATACCGGTTGATTGCCCGCTGACGCAGCCTTTGCGCTAGGGCTTACCGCGTTGGGGGAAGTTGGGGCACTCTCCGGTGGCGGGGTGAGCAATTCGGGTGGCAGTTCCTCTGTCTCCGGTACATCATTCAAGGCGCCATCGCAGGAGCTGCCAGCGTACATCGCCCGCTTATACAGTCCCTGCGCGAGAAGGGACAGGCCGCCGGTATAGATAGCGGCGCCCGTCGACAGGCCGGACGTGAACATGCCAGATGGGTCGGCGACGATGCGCGGTTTTTGCAGCGGCCCTGCCAGGCGGACCAGGCCGGCGGCAGCGCCAATGTTAATGCCCACCCCGGTGCGGGCGATGGGCGAGACACCAAAGGTGAGGGATTCGTCGGCCAGGTCTACCTGTCCGGTACCGACGATTTTGGTGGCGCGGGTTTCGAGGGCGATACCATTGTTACTCAACAGCTTGCCGTCTTCGCCTTTAAAGTGAATCGCCACGCACTCAATTTCGGTGGTTTGCCGCTTTTCGGCAAAGGGATTTAACTTGCTGATCAATTCGCTGAGCAGGTCGGAGCCAATCAAGTTCAGTGCGTTGCCCTTGGCTTCCAGGTTGGTGATCTTGGCATCGAGCTTAGCTTTGAGGTTGGCGGCCAGTTCGGCGGGGCTGCGGCCTTGGCTTGACGCCGTCAGTTTGATTTTGCCGTCGCCGCCGCGAATCCCGGCGGCTTTCTCCAGCCCCAGTTTGCCGTAATCCTGGCCGTCTACCTGCAGTTTGGTTTTCAGGCTGGGGGCGTTGCCCTGGCTGTCGAGGGAGGCCGACAGCTTCACCGTGCCGTGATCAAATTGCAGCGTGGTGGACTTAAGGCTGAATTTGCCATCCTTCAAGATGGGGTCGAGCTGGGCGCTGCGCAGCCGGTTGTAGCCGGTATCGATGTCCTGCAGCTGAATATTCAGGTCGATGTCGAAGGATTGCAGTGCGTCGAGGGGCAGAGGGTCCTGGCTGAAGACCGGACCGCCTGTCTTCTTGGTGGCAGGTGTCGCGGTCTTGGGCGTCGGCGCTGCTTCATTGGCGTCGGTGATAAAGGTCAGGTCGAGTTTGGTCAGACTGAGATCGCCACGAAGATGGGGTCGTTGCTGATCGAGGTAGCTGAGGTTGAAGGTGGCGTTCTGCTCGCCGAGGCGGGCGCTGCCTTTGGCGCTGTGCTGTTTGCTGCCGGTACTGACCTTGCTTTCAAGGCGAAGTGGGCCTGCTTCTTTCCAGGGGACCTCAGCCAGCCGCCAAATGGCTTTGCTGTTAGGGGCGGAGGCATTCAATTGCAGCTCCGTGCCCTCGAGGCCATTCACGTTCACCTCGCCCTGACCGGTGAGAGTGACCTCCCCGATGGCGATATCGAGATCGGCCTTGAGATCGGGGCCCTGGGTGATGCTCGCCAGGGGGCTGGCGCTGGCCTTGATGCGCAGATCGCCATAGCGGCGCTGGCTCGCCTGCTCGGACAGGCTTTTGGCTTTTAGTGAGAGCGACATATCCGAATCCACCTTGGCGTCCAGGCTCAGATCCTGGCCTTGCCAGCCCCTGGCCTTGAGGGTGGCAATTTGGGCGGTGAGGGCAACTCGGGTGGTATCGAGCCAGGCCCAATCGATGTCGGTCTCGGGGCTTTCCTCATCTGGCGTCGATTCGGTGGCGGGAAATAGCTGGTCGATGTCCAGTAGCGAGGCAGTGAGGTTGGCACTGACGGCCAAATCGTTTTGGCTGACTTCGACCTTACCCTTTACCTGGCTGTCGCCGCTACGCAAGTTCAGATCGCGGATTTCGTAATCCGGTGTGAACGCCAGGGTCGCTTTGAGGTGGGTTTTTGGCAGTTCGGGCAGCGTGGTCTCGGCCAGGGCGGCCAGGTTCTGTAGTTGACTGATAGACAGGTCGAGGTCGATCTCGCTGCCCTTCAAGTCGCTCGCCAAGACCAGTCGGCCCTGGGTTTTTAAGCTGGCGTCGGCGTGGTCAAGGTTGAGCTGGTAATTAAGAATGCCATTCTGCGGCTCAAACAGATCGACTTTGCTATTGATGGTGAAGTCCTGCTCTTTGTAGCGGACGTTGAGGCGCAGTTCGCCGTTGCCGACTTCCACCCGCTGGGCGTCGATCAGCGGTAGGGTAATGCGCTCTTCCAGCTCGCCATTGCGCCAGGTGACGGTAACGTTTTCCAGCTCAATATCATTGAAATTGAAATCAGCGGGAAGGGTAATGCCGTCGGCCGCCTCTGGTACCGGGTCAGCGGGTGTTTGGGTCTCGCCGCCGGCAAGTTTGTTGCTGATCCAGTTCAGTTTGCCCTCGTCATTGCGGGCGACCAGCAGTTCAATACCGCGGCCGCGCAGATCCCAGAAAGGCTTGTCTGAAAAGGGCAGTTGCGTGAGTTCCAGGCTGAGGTGATCAATAGTTAACAGTGCTTCATCGCCCCAGTCGGGGTTTTGCAGCTTCAGTTTTTGCACTTCAATGCGCAGCGGGTTCATGTGCGTGCTGATGTCGCCGATTCCCAATTGCAGCCCGGCATAGCGATCGGCGCTGGAGCTGATGGTACCCCGCAGCAAGTTGGGATGAATGAGCGCGGTACTGACACCGAAGAACAGGGTGACCAGTAAGATCAGCAGCGCAATAGCGATGGTTTTCAGCATGGGCTTGAATCGGCTGTCTGGTGGTGGGTAATAAAGGCTTGGGGCAACAATAACACGATTGCGCAGCCCTGTGATGGCAATGGCCAGGCTTCGCGCCGCAAGGTGGTGTGCTAGGCTTTGCCTCTTTTTGCCGATGATTGCGCCGGCTTAGGCCCGCGATAACTGGCGTTTTTGCCTCGGCGATGTGGCAGAAGCATAACAAGGTGAAGACGAGGTCAGTGATGCAGTGGCAACCCCCTTTGGTGATCGGACGTTTGCAGCGGCGGTATAAACGCTTTTTGGCAGATGTTGTGCTGGACGATGGCCTGGAAGTTACCGTGCATTGCCCTAACACAGGGGCCATGACGGGCTGTGCAGAACCCGGTAGCGTCGTCTGGCTGTCACCCAGCACTAACCCCAAGCGCAAGCTGCCGTATACCTGGGAGCTGGTAGAAACTCAGGATGGTCATCGCATTTGCATCCATTCGGCCCTGGCAAATGGCCTGGTTGCCGAGGCACTGGACGCAGGAGAGATTGACGAGCTGGCCCAATACAAACACTGGCGTGGTGAATGGAAGCTGCCTTCTGGAAGCCGCATTGATTTTGTGTTGTCAGACCAGGCTGGTGACGCTGAATGGGACTGTTATGTCGAGGTAAAGTCGGTCACCTTGCATCGGGGTGGTGGGCAGGGCGCCTTTCCAGATGCGGTGAGTGATCGGGCCCGGCGGCACGTCGATGAATTGTTGGCCCTCAAGCGAGGCGGCGCCAGGGTGTTGCTGATCTTTGCCGTCCTTCATGAGGGCATCGACCGGGTCGGTCCCGCAGCGGATATTGATCCGCGCTACGCTGAAACGTTGGCGGCGGCCTGCGCTGACGGGCTGGAAGTGCTTGCCCTCGGGGCAGAGGTGTCGCCACAGGGAATGCGCCTAACCCGTCGGCTTGCCTTTACCCTCTAGCGTTGCGACGGAGGGATCAGTGGGCGCCTAGCAAGAAGAGTTTGTCGCCGTCCACCGAGAAGGGCACGGCGTCGAGGTATTCCCCCTGGCAGGGGCCCGACACGCACTCACCGGATTCAATCAAGAACAGGGCGCCGTGGGTGGCACATTGAATCAGACTGCCGCTAGCGTCGAAAAATGCGTCCGGTTGCCAGTTCAATCTGACTTGCCGGTGGGGGCAGCGGTTGCGGTAGACCCATATTTTGCCCCGGCTGCGCACGGCAAAGTAACTGACTCCGTCCGTCTCAAAGCCGACGCTGCCCGGGTCGGGAAGGTCGCTAAGGTCGAGGACGGGTTGCTGTTGCGGGCGGGTGGTCACGGTTGCTCCTCGGCAATGTTGCTAAGCCGAAAATCGCCCTCGCGCTCGAAGGTGTGCCGCAGCGCTGGCAGCATCCGGTCGATGGCGTCGCGGCCCTCTGCAATGGCCTCGCTCGCCTTGCTGAATTCAAGCAGACCGATATGACCGAGCCGGGGCCACAGCATGATGTCGGCGGGTTCGCCGGCCAGCCGTGAACGGGTGATCCGGTCTTGCATAATGTTGATGGCGCTCATCATGACGCTCAGTGTGCCGGGGGCCACGGGCTTGCTGTCATTTTCATCGCTGCGGAAATTGGCGGCGGCTTCCTTCAGGGAGTGGGTAAAACGGGCGAAGGCGGAGGGTTCGGTGGGCGGCTCGCTGCCCGCCGCTTTTTCATCCTCCGACTCTTCCTCTTCGGCCATCTCTTCCTGAGTGGGCGCGGCAACATCGGTCAGCACCCGGCGGCGACCAACAATATCGCTGTTCAAGTCCACACCAATAATAATGTCGGCGCCCAGGGCGCGGCAGACAGAAACGGGCACGGGGTTGACCAGGCCGCCGTCCACCAGCCAGGCGTCGTCTTTGGTCACTGGGGTGAGCACGCCGGGAATGGCAATGGATGCTCTCACGGCATTCCACAAGGGGCCGCGCTGGAGCCACACTTCTCGCCCCCGGTAAAGGTCGGTGGCCACGGCGGCGAAGGGCAAGGGCAGGCTTTCGATATCGGGGTTGCCGTATTCCGCGGAAAAGAAGTCCATCAAGCGGGTGGCGTGAGCGACCCCACCGGTAGCGGTCAGGCTGACACTCATGTAGTGGAATACCTGGGCGTTGCTGAGGTTTTGAATCCACTCGGCGAAATGTTCGAGTTTGCCGGTGAGATAACAACCGCCGATCAGGGCGCCGATTGAGGCCCCGCAGATAATATCTGGCGCAATGCCCAGTTCCTGCAGGCGTTGAATAACACCAATGTGCGCCATGCCCCGAGCAGATCCGCTACCCAGAGCGAGCCCGATCTTTTTGTGATTTTCCTGGTGTTCCACGATGAGGTTCCTGCTTAGACGGGGGCTTGTCACAGGTAGTATCATGCCAGATTGCATGCGTCCCAAGATACCCTGCCGCCAGGCGTTGGCATGGTGGTGGGTTTCGCAGTGTGGTGCGCAGTGTTGTAGGCGGAGCGGATTGGGGAGCAGACGTGGAAATACGCCCGGAGCAAGTGCTAGGACAAATCCCCGAGCTGATGGATGACAGCTTGGGTGCGCCCTTGCATCCGGCGATCCGGGCGCCGTTGGTGCGCCTGCAGCAGCGGGCAGCAGAGGTGGGTTTTGATCTGCAGGTGGTGAGCGGATATCGGAGTTTTGATCGGCAGTTGGCGATCTGGAATGCCAAAGCCAGCGGTCAGCGAGCCTTGTTGGACTCCCGGGGCCAGCTCCTCGATTTTGCCAGCCTGTCTCCTGACCAGTTAGTCCATGTCATTTTGCGTTGGTCGGCGCTGCCCGGCGGGTCCCGCCACCATTGGGGTAGCGATATTGATGTCTATGATGCCGCTGCGGTTGATGCCGATTACGCGGTCCAGCTCACGCCCCAAGAGGTGAGCGAAGGTGGGCCCTTTGCGCCAATGCACGACTGGTTGGACGAGCAGTTCCGGCGCGATGACGGCGAAGGCTTTTTCCGCCCCTACGATATAGACCGGGGTGGCGTGGCGCCGGAGCGCTGGCATTTGAGTTTTGCGCCGCTGGCGGCGCAAATGCAGGCGGCCCTCACCCTGCCGGTTTTGGCTCAGGGGCTGGCGGCTGCCGGGATAGTGTTGAAGGATGAGGTAATGACCCAATTACCGGAATTGTACCGGCGTTATGTGGTGGTGCCGATAAGTGCCTACCCGCAGCCGCTTCGGTCGCTGCTGGTTTCTCAGGAGGAAGAATGAGTCTGTCGGTTGCAGATCTTTGGTCAGCGATGATTCGTGAGGCGACTGAATTTGGTGGCAACGAACCGGTGCTGGCAAGTTTTTATCACGCCAGCATCCTTAATCACCCCGATTTTTCTGCGGCCCTCAGTTTTCAGGTCGCCAGCAAGCTGGGCTGTAAGTCGGTGCCAGCGATGCTGATTCGGGATGTGTTTAATGAGGCGGTGGCGGCTGACCCCGGCATTGTCCAGGCGGCGGCAGATGACGTTTGTGCCCACTATGATCGGGACCCTGCCTGTGATCATTACGGCATGCCGTTTCTCTATTTCAAGGGCTTTCAGGCGATTCAGGCCTACCGGATCGCTCACTGGCTGTGGAATCAGGGGCGGGAATCGATGGCCCTGTTTCTGCAAAATCGCATTGCCACGACCTTTGATGTCGACATTCACCCGGCAGCGAGGCTGGGCAGCGGCATTATGATTGACCATGCCACCGGTCTGGTTATCGGTGAAACGGCAGTGGTGGGGAACAATGTGTCGATGCTGCACTCAGTAACCCTGGGTGGTTGCGGCAATCATCGTGGTCCCCGGCATCCCCATGTGGCAGACGGGGTGTTGATCAGCGCAGGTGCAAAAGTGCTCGGCAATATTCAGGTGGGAGAAGGGGCCAAAATCGCCGCCGGCAGTGTGGTGCTTTGTGACGTAGCTCCCTTTACCACTGTGGCAGGTGTCCCAGCACGACAAGTTGGACGTGAAGTAAGGGAACTTCCGGCACTGAATATGAATCAGAGTATCGGTGACGATGAGTAGCAGTGTTATCCCCCTCGCTGAGACGGAAAACGGCCTTGGTTAGCGGAGTTTGCAGCTCGACAAAATCGTCAGACATACTGATTGACATATGGTATATTGCATTCGTTAGGTCAAAAAATATTAGAGGTGCTTGTGAGCGTTAAACTACTGGACAACAGGGCGTTTTATGGCTTTCGGGTGCGCAGAACCGTTGCTGGGGAGCTGTTTCAGGAGTACTTCTCCCTAAAGAAAGACGGCAAGCGACTCGAAGGACGTCAAAAGAAGGCGATTGAGAAAGAAGCAATCGCCAGGGACAAGGAGCTTGAACAGCAGCAACTGCGTTACCTCGAAGAGACTAAAGAGGATCGTTGCTTCAAGCCTGATGGCACTGTTAGGGGGATCAGCTACCTGCTGAAAACCGAGAAGAGCGGTAATTTGACGCCGATCTTCCAGGTCGGGGTGGCGTCAAAAATTGAGAATAAAACGGTTTGTACCAGTTTTTCTCTCAATGCCCATGGCAGTGACGATGCGTGGGAGCGTGCGGTTGAGGCCTATGCCAAGCACAAATCCATTCACAAGAACTCCAAGCTATACCAGCGCCTGCTGGAAGCGATGCCCAAGGTTCAATAAGGGGATCGCCCTGGCTGCGCCCCCGCCTTGCTCGCTGGCGGCATCTCGCCGAGATGTCGCCTCCCTGCCTTTTTCTTCCTTTCTGTAACTGACACCCATCGCTAACACACCGAGTCAGCGCCTTTGTGTTGCGGCGTTGTTTTGCGCGGTGATGTTGGGTCGTGGGTTGGGGAGGACGACTGAAGGTGAGGCGCGGACTGCCGCACTACCTGATAGTCAGAGGTAAAGGGGTGTTGTCAGTTGTAGTAAGGGTCTGACTGGAGAGGGAGCTGAGGGCCCCAAGGGGCCCTCCTGCGCAATTAGCCTTTGTAGGCTGCTGCGGCTTTGGTGACTTCTGCGAGTGCAGCTTCGCTGCCTGCCCAGCCGTCAACTTTAACCCACTTGCCTTTTTCCAGATCTTTGTAGTTCTCGAAAAAGTGCTCGATTTGCTGAATCAGCAGCTCGGGCAGGTCAGAGGGCTCTTTCACGTCTTTGTACAGCACGCTCAGCTTGTCGTGGGGAACGGCCAGTAGTTTGGCGTCCTGGCCAGCTTCGTCGCTCATGTTCAGAATGCCGATGGGGCGGGCGCGAATTACTGAGCCGGGTACCACGGGGTAGGGCGTCACCACCAGCACGTCCAGCGGGTCACCGTCTTCAGACAGCGTGTTGGGGATGTAACCGTAGTTGGCAGGGTAAAACATGGGGGTGGCCATGAAACGGTCAACCATCAGGCAGTCGGCGTCTTTGTCGATTTCGTACTTGATGGGGCTGCTGTTGGCAGGGATTTCAATGGCGACATAGATGTCGTGGGGCAGCTCTTTGCCCGCGGGAATTTTAGAGTAGCTCATGCTGAATTCCGTTTTCCAGGGTGGGTTTTAGGGTTAAAAAAGTCCGTCGAGTATAAACGCTAAGGCTGGGGAAGCGAAGGGCAAAAAAAATCCGGCCCGGCAGCGGGGGAGCCGCCGGAGGCCGGTTAGTGTGGAGACTTACCGTGGTTTGCCCATCTTCTTGTATAACCCCCAAAGGGGAGGGGCTATTCTGCTGTCATGCCCACCTGCACGGCGTCGCCTTCGATGCGTACCGGGTAGGAGGGAATGGTGACATCAGCGTCTTCCAGGCAGGCGCCGTCCTCGAGGCCAAAGTGTTGTTTGTAAATCGGTGACGCGACGACCAGCTTGCCGTTGAGGCTACCTACGATCCCTCTGGAAAGGACATTGGCGCCGCTGAAGGGGTCGCGATTGGCAAGGGCATAAAACGCATCGTTCACCCGAAAAATCGCCACCTGGGTTTCCCCCAGCAATGCGGCGGCCCCCGCATTGGGGAGGATGTCGTTGATTTTGCAGACGGGAGTCCAGTTCATGTTGAGATTCCTGTGGTATTGATGTGGCGGACGCTTAAGAAGCCACCGCGATCAGGTTGTCGGCGGTTTGCTTCTCTTCCTCGGTGGCGGGGCGAATCTGGCCGCGTTCCTGTACAAACACGATGTCTTTGTCGCCACCCTCGGCGTTTACAAAGCTGCGGAATTGCTTGACCTTGTCCTCGTTCTCAATGGTGGTTTTCCACTCGCACTGGTAGGTGTTAACGACCTGTTGCATTTCCGCTTCCAGTTCCGCGCAGATGCCAAGCGAGTCGTCAATGATGACCTTGCGGAGGTAGTCGAGGCCGCCCTCCAGGTTGTCCATCCACACCGAGGTTCGTTGCAGGCGGTCGGCGGTGCGGACGTAAAACATCAGGAAGCGGTCGATGTACTTGACCAGGGTTTCGGTGTCGATGTCCGAGGCAAACAGATCGGCGTGGCGGGGCTTCATGCCGCCGTTGCCGCACACATACAGGTTCCAGCCCTTCTCGGTGGCGATCACGCCCACGTCCTTGCTCTGGGCCTCAGCACATTCCCGAGTGCAACCGGATACGGCCATTTTCAGCTTGTGGGGGCTGCGCAGACCTTTGTAGCGGTTTTCCAGGTCGATAGCCTGCCCAACGCTGTCCTGCACGCCGTAGCGGCACCAGGTGGAGCCCACGCAGGATTTCACCGTGCGAAGAGACTTGCCGTAGGCGTGGCCGGATTCAAAGCCGGCGTCGATCAGTTCCTTCCAGATCAGTGGCAGCTGATCGACGGTGGCGCCGAACAGGTCCACCCGCTGGCCGCCAGTGATTTTGGTGTAGAGGTTGTATTTTTTGGCGACGGTGCCCACGGCGATCAGGCCATCCGGGGTGACTTCACCGCCCGCCATGCGGGGCACCACGGAGAACGTGCCGTTATTCTGCATATTGGCCAGGAAGCGATCGTTGGTGTCCTGCAGGCCGGCGTGCTCGGGCTGGAGAATATAGTCATTCCAGCAGGAGGCCAGAATTGAGGCAGCGGCAGGTTTGCAGATATCGCAGCCCAGACCGGTGCCGTGTTTTTCGAGCAGCTCATTAAAAGATTTGATCTGGCCAACCCGCACCAGGTGATAAATTTCCTGGCGGGTGTAGGGGAAGTGTTCACAAATATCGGTGTTCACTTCCACACCCAGCTTGGTGAGTTCGGCGTTGAGTACCTGGCCAACGAGCGCGGTACAGCCGCCACAGGTGGTTGCGGCCTTGGTGCAGGCTTTCAGGTCACCCACGGTTTGGGCACCGTCCTGAACGGCGGCGCAAATCTGGCCTTTGCTAACGTTATTACAGCTACAGATGGTGGCGGTGTCGGGCAGGGCGTCCACGCCCAGGCCAACGCTGGCGCTGCCGTCGAGCTGGGGCAGAATCATTGCCTCGGGGTGCTTGGGCAGGGTGATTTTGTTCAGGGCAAATTGGAGCAGGTTGCCATAGTCTTCGGCGTCGCCCACCAAGACGGCGCCCAGCAGGTGTTCGCCGGTTTCGCTGACCACGATCTTTTTGTAAACCTCGGCCTGCTCGTCAATGAAGGTGTAGCACTTGGCGCCGGGAGTGTTGGCGTGGGCGTCGCCAATGGAGGCTACGTCCACACCCATCAATTTCAGTTTGGTGCTCATGTCGGCGCCGGTAAAGGCCAGGCCTTGTACGCTGCCAATCACGTGGTCGGCGGCGGCCCGGGCCATATCCCAGCCGGGAGCAATCAGACCGTAAATGCGACCGCCCCAGAGGGCACACTCGCCAATGGCGTAAATGCTGGGGTCTGAGGTCTGGCAGTAGTCGTTGATGACAATGCCGCCGCGCTCGCCGATCTCCAGTTCGCTCTGGCGGGCCAGAGCGTCTTGCGGGCGAATACCGGCGGAGAAGACCAGGATGTCGGTCTCCAGCTCGCTGCCATCGGCAAAGTTCATTTTGTGAACGCAGCTTTCACCGTCGGAAATGTTCTGGGTGTTTTTCTGGGTGTGGACGGTTACACCCAGGTCTTCGATTTTGCGGCGCAGCAGGGCACCGCCGCCGTCGTCAACCTGTACCGCCATCAGGCGGGGGGCAAACTCCACCACATGGGTTTGCAGGCCCAGGTCTTTAATTGCCTTGGCGGCCTCGAGGCCGAGCAGACCGCCACCGACCACGGTGCCCACTTTGGCGTTGGCAGAGGCAGCGGTGATTGCTTCCAGATCTTCTATAGTTCGGTAAACGAAACAGTTTTGCCGGTCGTGGCCCGGTACCGGAGGGACGAAGGGGAACGAGCCGGTGGAGAGCACCATAATGTCGTACGGGTATTGCTCGCCTTGGTCGGTGCTGACGATTTTGTTCGCCCGATCGATGGCCACCGCCTTTTCGCCATTTTTCACGGTAATGTGGTTGGCCTCGTAAAAGCCCTCCTTCACCATATTGAGGGATTCGGCTTTGCGGGTTTCAAACCAGGCGGTGAGATGGACGCGATCGTAGGCCGGGCGGGGCTCTTCACCAATTACCGTGATGGCAAATTCCCCGGCCTTGCCGCTGTCGACGAGGGATTCAAGAAATTGGTGGCCGACCGGGCCGTTGCCGATAACCAGCAGGCGTGTGGGGTTTGTCATGGTGGTGGTCCTTTACTTCTGTTCGTCGGGGAAGGTTGCCCGACGAGGTAATTCATTCAGGGATTCGCTGATGAATGGGAAAGCAATACCTATGCCATGACTGATTTTTATATTTAAGCTATTGAAATATAAGTTAAAAAAATTAAATTGCCATATTTTGGGGCATTTATAAGGTGCGCCAAAATGGAATATTTGCGAAATGATGGGGCGCAATGATTTATTTTGGTGCTCTTCTGGGGCGCTGAGGAATGGAATGGCCGCCCTGAAATGACTCATAATGGTGCGTTATTTTTATTTAATTCATAGAAAACAAATAGATACGTTTGTTTTGAGGCGGTTTTCATGCTTGCTGGCACAGCAATTGCTCCGGGGTCTGCGTCGCTTTATCTGTTTTCGGAGTTTTCATGTCATCGTCTAATCTGAACCTGCTGGATATTAAGCAGGATAAAATCCGCCTGCTGCACCTGAGCTGGTTCGCCTTCTTTCTTACCTTTGTGGTGTGGTTCAACCATGCGCCCATGCTGGCTGCGATCAAAGAGGCCTTCGATCTCACCGGTCAGCAAGTTAAAGCCCTGATGATTCTCAACGTTGCGCTGACGATTCCGGCCCGGGTGATTATCGGGATGCTGGTCGATCGCCTGGGGCCCCGCATCGTTTTTAGTTCTTTGTTGGTGATTGGGGGCGGTATCTGCTGCGGCTTTGCCTTTGCCAATTCCTACGAAATGATCGCCATGATGCGCTTCTTTATGGGCTTCATTGGCGCCGGGTTTGTGATTGGCATTCGCTTGGTGGGCGAGTGGTTCCCCGCCAAGCAAGTTGGGCTGGCCGAGGGGGTATATGGTGGCTGGGGCAACTTTGGCTCGGCGGCTGCAGCGATGACGCTGCCCACTGTCGCGCTGATGTTTGGCGGTGAGGACGGCTGGCGCTATGCCATTGCCAGCACCGGTGTGATTGCGGCGCTCTACGGGGTGTTCTTTTACACTCGGGCGCGCAATACGCCTAAAGGGTCTACCTATTTCAAACCGAAAAAGTCGGGCGGGCTGGTGGTTAGTAGTCGGCGGGACCTCTACTTTTATATTGCCATGTGCGTGCCCATGTATTTGGCGCTGGCGGTGCTGACCTGGAAGCTGTCCCCATCCAACCTGGGTCTGTTGACCGGCGTGGCCGCTAATATTATCTATCTGGGCCTGGGTGCACTGTTTGTGTTTCAGGTCAGCCAGATTTTGCGGGTGAACAGCGATGTATTGAAAGGGATCCCGATGCCGGAGATGCAGCGCTTTAAATTCAAGCAGGTCGCAATTTTGAATGTGTCGTACTTTGTTACTTTTGGCTCCGAGCTGGCGGTGGTCTCCATGTTGCCCTTGTTCTTTATGGAGACCTTTGAGTTGAGTGCGGTGAAAGCGGGCTTGTTGGCTTCCGGCTTTGCCTTTATGAATCTGGTGGCGCGCCCTGGCGGTGGTTACCTGTCCGATAAGGTGGGTCGTCGCAAGTCCCTTACTATTTTGGTTGCTGGTCTGGCGGTGGGCTATATGGTGCTGAGCCAGGTCGATGCGGGCTGGCCGGTGTGGTTGGCGGTGATCGCAACCATGTGCTGCTCGTTCTTTGTTCAGGCGGGTGAAGGTGCGGTGTTTGCCATTGTGCCGCTGGTGAAACGCAGCATGACTGGGCAGATCGCCGGCATGACGGGTGCCTATGGTAATGTTGGTGCGGTGATCTTTCTGACTGTGCTGTCCTTTGTGGATGCCTCCCAGTTCTTTATGGTGATTGCGGCCTGCGCCGGGGTGGTCTTTATTGCAGTGCAATTTTTGGAAGAGCCCCAGGGCCATGTCGCCGAGCTGAACGACGATGGCAGTGTCGCCCTGGTGGAAGTGAGCTAAGGCCTTTGCCAATGGCTGGGAGCGCGTAATGTACCTGGATGCCGGGTTACGGTGTTCGGCGGCGCAACTGAGCACCGCCGGACGCAAGCCCATCAATGAGGACAGCCTCGGGATGCTGATTCCCGAAGGGCACACCGTGATTACCAAGGGGGTGGTCGCGGTGATTGCTGATGGGGTCTCTGCGGCAGAGGCGGGCAAAGAGGCGGCGGAAACCTGCGTTCGCGGGTTTTTGCAGGACTACTTCTCCACGCCGGATTCCTGGTCGGTCAAGCGCTCCGCTCATCAAGTCATTTCAGCCCTGAATCGCTGGTTGTACAGCCAAGGAAGTCATTTTGCCAAGGCGGAAAAGGGCTACATCTCCACCTTGAGCATTGCCATTGTCAAATCTCGCACTGCCCACCTGTTTCATGTGGGTGATAGTCGGATCTACCGCTTTCGCGGCGGCGTGTTGGAGCCGCTGAGTCGTGATCATGCGCGTCATATTGGTGAAAACCAGAGTTATCTGACCCGGGCCATGGGGCTGGATGTCAGTCTGGAAGTCGATTATCGCAGCGTTGATGTGGAGCAGGGCGACCTGTTTCTACTCAGCACCGATGGTCTGCACGGTGTGCTCAGTTCAACCGCCATTGCCGGGCTATTGGGCCAGGCTGGCGATAACCTGGATGCCTGCTGTGCGCGATTGGTCGATGCGGCGCTGGAGGCGGGTAGCGACGACAATATCAGTTGCCAGCTGTTACGGCTGGATGCGCTGCCGGGAGAGGACGCAGACGAGGTATATCGGCGCCTGACGGCCTTGCCATTTCCGCCGGAGTTGAGCGTTGGGGACCGGCTGGACGGCCTGGAGGTGATCGCGGAGATTCACGCCAGCGCCCGCAGCCAGATTTATAAAGTCAAAGACATCGCCAGCGGTCACCTGCTGGCGATGAAAACCCCCTCGGCTAATTTCCAGGACGATCCGGCCTATCTTGAACGCTTTGTCATGGAGAGTTGGATTGGCCGCCGGATTGCCAGCCCCCATGTGGTGGAGGTGGTGGAGCGGGAAGCCGCGCCTTCCTGCCTCTATTACCTGACCGAATACATAGACGGCCAGACCCTGGCGCAGTGGATTAAAACCCATCCTGATGCCTCGCCCCGGGAGGTGGTGGCCATCGCCGAGCAGGTGGCGCGGGGACTGTTGGCCATGCATCGCCGGGATACCTTGCATCAGGACATCAAGCCGGAAAATATACTGCTGCGCCCGGATGGCTCAGCCTGCATTATCGATTTCGGCTCCTGCTATGTTGCCGGGCTAGCGGAGATCTCGTCACCCATCCCCCGCGAATATTGCCTGGGTACTGCCCACTATTCGGCGCCGGAGCAGGTGCTGATGCGGCCGGTAACGGCCAGAGCGGACCAGTTTGCGCTGGCGGTGGTGGTCTTTGAGATGCTCACCGGTAAGCAGCCTTTCGCCGGTAAGCTGGCAGAGTGTGCCAGCGCGGTGGCATACCGACGTTTGCATTACGTTCCTGCCAGTCAGGTCAATCCTCATGTGCCCTTGTGGCTTGATGCCGCTCTGGAAAAGGGGATGAGCATCAGCCCGGAGCTACGCTACGCCGATGTGGCCGAATTTGTTCACGACCTGCGCTACCCTAACCCTGCTTTTTCCCTCCGTCGCAAGCAGCCTCTGGTGGCGCGAAACCCGCTACGCTTTTGGCAGGCTGTCTCGGCAGTGTTGTTTATTCTGCTGATGCTGAGTCTGTTTGACTGAAATCCGCCGTGCGGGTGGCCTTGTCGCCCGGTCTCTCCCCTTTGCCCTCCAAGCCAAATGGGTCCTTTTGGTGCAATGCCTGATCTTTCGGGGGAATTTGCTTGGGCGACATTGGTGCGGCGCCGCACTTGATCGGAAAAATCTGATAAAAGTCAAAAAAAATGCATGTTTTTTGGAGGTGCAAATCGGCCTGAATTTTTTGGTGCATGAAAAAAAGCTGCACTGAATGTTTCCAAAAACCACGCAATTACTCAAATTGATACCTATCGTATCGTCCTTGGCATAGCTATTGCTGAACTTATTGTGCCGGCACAAATAAGTGGCGTGCTGTGAGGCGCTCACTCTCGGGTGAGTAAAAACCACGGATGCTTTGCTTTCGAGTGAGGCCGCAGCACCCAAATTTACATTCAACATAGATGATCAAACCATTGTTTGGGTAGGAGCGGGAAATATGGAAAATCGAATTGGGCGTTGGGTAAAACCAATTGCCGCGGCAGTTGGTATGTCAGCAGGTTTTTGCGCTAATGCGGGTCTCTATAACGACGGCAAAGTGCTGGCGACAGGGGGCGTTAGTATGATTGATGGTGCCGGCGGTGGCGGGATTACACCCTGGGCGACAATCACGGGTTATGCAACGCGAGATGGTATAAACGGCGATGTTCACTATACCTATGCGCCGTTGGCCAACTACACCCTTCATTCGTTAGGTGCGGCGGTAGGCTTGTTTGACCGCTTTGAGCTGTCTTACGCCAAGAGCAACCTTACAACTGGCTCGACCTTCGACACGGTGGGCTTGGTGGTGGACACCTTGGGCGGCGTCACTGGCGGGTTGGGGGCACCGATTGAAACCGGTATTGAGCCCTTTAACACCACCATTGAAATGGATGTTTATGGTGCCAAGGTCAGAGTCTTCGGTGAGGCAATCTACGACTCGGATAATCTAATTCCACAAGTTGCTGTGGGCGCATTTTACAAAAAGAACAAAAATGAAGAACTGCTTAGAACCTTGAAGGCGGCCGAAAGCGATGGGTGGGAATACTACGTCTCAGCGACAAAAATCTTCTTTCCCATCAATACCCTGGTCAATATCACTGCACGGTATACGTCAGCGAACCAGACGGGCTTAGTCGGCTTTGGCGGGCCCGACGGCAACGACAAGGAGGTTCGGCCGGAAATATCCCTCGCCTATCTGCTGAAGAAGGACACGGTAATCGGCATGGAGTGGGCCCAGCACGGGGATAATCTCAGCGGAGAAAGCGTCGAGCTAGGGGGAATTGACGTCACCGAACTACAACCGACCCTCGAGGGCTTGGGGCTCGGAAATCTATCGGGCACGCTCACCCAAAACGAAAGTGACTGGTTTGATGCCTTCGTTGCTTACTTCCCCAATAAGAACCTGTCGATGACCTTCGCCTACGCCTGGCTCGGTGATATCACCATCACTCCGGACCAGCATGGCTTCTATCTGTCATTGCAGGCGAGCTACTAACTGGCAACCAGGACGACTTGAGGAATACACAATGAAGACATTTGCTAAGTATCTAATGTTTATTTCCCTGATGTTTGCCTGCGCCATGCCCTTGCAGGCACAGACCGGGAAAACAAAAACCCTGCCGCCGCTGGATGACGATGCACTGGAGCAGTGGGGCGGGAAAGAGGGTATCCGCAACTGGGTAGAGAGTCTTTTCTACTACATCATGTTGGATAACCGCATAAACCATATCTTCCGCGAGTTTGGCAACGTTGAGCGGCAGATATTTCTCAATACCCAGCTGGAGCAACTGGTGCTCGGTGGTGATGTGCAATATCAGGGGGCAAGTATGGCAGCTGCTCATGCTGATCTTGGTATCACTGTTACCCAGTTTAACGCCGTGGTTGAGGCGGCCTATAAGGCTTGTGAGCGCGTTGAGGTTACTTATGAAGCCTGCAATCAGCTGATTGCCGCGCTGGCACCATACGAGCGGGTGATTGTGACGCGCTAGTAGGGCGGTTCTCGCTGGCTCTGCAGTTTGCCCGCGCTGCGTGTACTGCAAAGCCAGTGAAGATCTCAGCACGGCGCCGATTCTCGAACCTTTCAGAAACGATTTAGACAGGTAGTGGTTGATATGTTGTCAAGTGATATAGCGGTAGCAGGCTGGCGCAAGAGCAGCAGCGACAAATATAGCGAGGCGGGGAAAATGTGTGGCGATATTACGCGAGGATTATTTGCGGTACTGGCAGCGATGTTGATGTGGTCTAGCGGCGCTGCTCAAGCCTTTGAACTTTACAAAACCTTTCAAACCCCGGAGGTGTTTCTAAAAGAGGTCTTCAATGGCCAGGTGCCGGCACCAAAGGTGTTGGAGTTATCTGCGAGCGACCAGGGGAAAGTAGCCCAGGCATTCAAGCGAAATTTTCCCCAGCAACGGCTCCGTTACTGGCAGGACGGCGACAGAAGTGTGTGGATCTTCGACGATATTGGCAAGGAGGGCTACGTGCCAACAACCTGCGGATTTGTGATCAGTAATCAGAGTGTGGAAGTGGCAAAGGTGCTTATCTACAGAGAGTCTCGTGGTGAGCAGGTGGCTGAACCGTCGTTTCTCCAGCAATTGTACGGTGCCAAGGCGACGCCATCAGGACTTGATGTCGAGGTGGACAATATCACCGGTGCAACCCTTTCGGTTCAGATGATGGAGCGAATGGCGTGGACGGCTATCGTGTTTGACAGTCTGATTCAGTGAAAAAATAACGATGAGAGTGAGGTTCTTTTATGGCTGATATAGACATTGCAGACGCTGGCAAAGACAAAGTTGTACTCGGGCAAACGGTCATGCGCAAAGCCTTATTGAAAAAGGTGCCTAAGCTGCGGGCGGTAGGGTCGTCGTCGAAGCCCGGCGGCGCAAAGAAAAACCTGACGATGGTGCTTCGACAGTGGCACCAGCGGGCCGGCTTGTTCGCCTTTCTGTTCATGGCCTGGCTCGGAATTAGTGGTGTGCTGCTGAACCAAAGTGCGTCCTGGGGCCTGGACGCGCTGCGGGTCAAGTCGGCCGCCGTTATGTCAATGTACGGGCTGTATCCCCGGGCGCCAGAGACGGGGTATGTGAATGCCAGCCACTGGTTGGTCAATACCACTGAGAATACGGTGGTGGATGGGCATTTGCTGGATCGACACATTCCCTCGCCAGTTGGCTTTTCTGCCCTGGGCGAAGATGCGTCGGCGCAGATTTTTGTTGCGACCAAAGACAAGCTCACGCTGGTGGATGCGAAGGGAAGTGTGATTGATGAGATCAGCGACTATATGTTGCCGGTGGCTGCAATCAACCAGATTGGCGTGTTGCCCGCCACGAGCGCAAGCGGTCAACGTGTTGTGGTAAAGGGCGAAAGCAGTTATGCCACCGGCGACGGCATGGTTTGGGAGGCCCTTGACTCGGATGTCGATGTGCAATGGTCTGTGTTGACCGATTTGAGTGAGGAGATCAAAGCCAAGGTTTTGCCCTTTGCGCGGCCAACGGTGGCATTGGAACAGCTGCTGATTGATATGCACAGTGGCCGCTTTTTTGGCCGATTTGGGCCATGGGTGATTAACACCGTTGGCATTCTGTGTGTATGGCTGTCAATCAGCGGCATTTGGATGATGTGGCGCAGTAATCGGCGCCGCCGGAAATGAAATATGCGGCTGAGGCAGCGCGTTTGTTTAATCCTAAGCGGCGCGGTTGGATCGCTCTGTCACGACTTGAGGAGGTTGCCAATGAAATCAAAGGATGAAGGACTGCCTGGCCGCCGGCGGAATAGTGCGGTTGCCATGAGCGGCCTGCTCGGAATCGTGCTGATGGAGCGAGTGCTGCCTTTTGCTGCGATGTTGCTGCTGGCATGGCTGAGTGTGAGTGTGGCGTTGAGTGATCCTGTGGATGAACGCGGCGCTGTGGGTGACGGTGACCTGGAAGCTCGGGCGCTGCAGGTGGACAAGGCGGTGCGGCAAGCGCTGGAAACGGAAATTCGCGATCTGGGCCTGGTTAATTTACTGGTGGCCGACCGGGCTGCAAAGCTGGATCTGCAGTCTGTGTCCATTCTGGTAGATGAATCCTCGTCGCCTCTGTCATACAACTACAGTCTGTTCGAAACCGATGCCCTTAACCAATCAGCACGCCATCATATTGCGGTATTGTCGCTGTCGCCGGGTCGTCATCGTATTCGTGCAACGCTGGTCGGGGTGGCAGGGCGAGGCGGTCAGGAGCGGATTCCCGTTCGAGTGGACGCCTATGTGGATGTTCTCGAGGGGCAGCAGGACGTCGCAGTGGTCTTGGAAGATGACAGCCAATTTGGCTTGTTCTACAAGACCGAGGTCAAGGTGGTCAGCGTCACGGGCAATGCCCACTGGGCTGATTCCGCCCATTTTTGGCAGGCCTCCGGCCGGCGCTTTGCCTATCTGTCCGATGCGGCGTATGTCGGGCTTGAGCGCGACACTGGGATCGCGCCCCAGGTCCCCGCTGATGAAGCATGGTTTGACCAATTCAACGGCGCGTTGGCGTCCCTCTCCCAGGGGCGGTCTGAGCCGCTCGAGCAACTCTTGCGTGCAGAGGTAGCTGACGAGGGGCAGCGCATTCTGCGTGATCAAGGGCACTTGCTGCTCGGGTCGTACTTTCTTGACCGGGGTGATCACCGCAAAGCCGCAGACTATTACAGTGAAGTGCGGCGACATGGCCCCTATGCCAGTCAGGCGTTGATCGGGTTGGGCTGGGCAATGTTGAACCCGGTTGATGATGCCGGTGCCGGGCTGACCGAAAATCCCTACAACGGCAGTCCCCAAGCGGGCTTTATGTGGTCTGATTCCGAAGATTTTATCGCCTGGGCTCGGCGCCAATCTCCCTTTCGAAATGCCTGGGCGGTGGTGCCCGCCCGCAAGCGGGGTGAAGTTATTGAGGCTATGGCCCCCTGGATGGAGCTGGTGGCCGGTGATCCCTACGACCCAGCTGTTCAGGAAGCGATGTTGATCGTGCCCTATACCCTGCTGCACTTGGGCGCTGCCGAGCAGGCGTTGAAGCGCTATCACCAGGCGGGAAGGCAATTGCGTGAAACCGTATTGGCACTGCGCCAGTCAATTGAGCGCGTGGAGCAGGGCAAAATGACGGAAGAGCTCCACGCGTTGTTAGTGCGCAGCGACAGCGGCTGGGGGCAGTGGTTGTGCGGTGTTGATGAGGCGGCGCCAGAGGCCTATATCGTGCGAATGCTGGAGGCGCCGGATTTTTTGGTTGCGGCAGATAAACTGCGCAATCTGATTGATACCAAAAAGGTGCTGATGCTGCGTCGCAGCCAGGCCCGGCTGGCATTGACTGCTGATGTTTCCGATCCGCTGGTCGGCGAGATTGACCGGCTGCTGGTGGAGTTGGATGGCCGTTTTGAAGCGCAAGCCGGCCTGGCAGAGAATGCGGCGCTAGGGTATTTGCAAAGGGAGTTGGCGCGTACCGAGGCCTATCTGGCGGAGGCCCATTTTGCCCTAGCCCGGCTGGCTGAAAAGCGCTTCGGGAATTTCAGCGAGGTGGTGCTGTGAGAAGCCCCGCCGCAGCGGGCCAGGGCAGTGTGGCGCCGATGCTGTTGGCGCTGCCTCTCGTTACGGCGTTGGTGGCTTGTCAGAGCGCAGGCACGTCGCCGCAATTACAAACGGTTGGGGAGTTAATTGGCGGAAACGGCCAGCGTCCGGAGCGCCTGGGAATCTCTCTCGCTCCAAGCTCCCTTGCCGAGGAGGGCGACGATGCCGCGGCCTTGCGCAGCGCCCTTGAGCACTATGACCAGATTGCGGGGATGGCCGCCAGGAGTGAAGTGCAAGCAGAAGCCCTGCGGCGGGCCGCAGACCTGCGGGTAGACGCGGTGGCCTCGGGTTTACTTGGGCCGGATCAGTTGCAGCCGGCCCTGGCCAATTACCAGCGTTTACTGGCGGCTTTCCCTCACTACCCCAGCCGCACTCAAGTGCTTTATCAGCGGGCCCGGGCGGAGGCGATGCAGGGTGATGACAGCGCGGCGATTGCCAGCCTGGAGCAACTTGCCGCCGATTATCCCGATAGCCCGCTCGCCGTGAAAGCCCAGTTTCGGGCAGCAGAAATGTGGTTGAGATTGAAGAATTTCGCGGCTGCAGAGCGCGCTTACAGTGCACTTCTTGCCCTGCCCTCGGCGGGTCAGGATTACCGCATTTACGGGCACTACAAACGCGCTTGGGCTCGCTATCAGTTGGATCAGTTTTCACAGGCCTTGGTAGACCTTAATGCGGTTCTGTTGTCGCAGCCGGTCATCAGCGACCCTTCTCCCGGTCTGCCCCCCTACCTGGCGACGGACAACCGTCAGGGAACTGTTGAGGATGCCACGCGTTTGGCGGTGCTGTGCCTGGCAGCCAGCGACAGGGCACAACTGGATATTTTCCTACCCCCTGAGGGCGATCAGGCGATTGCGCTGACAATCTACCAGCGCCTGGTCGAGCGCTTGCTGGAAACCCAGCGGATAACCGATGCCGCTCTCGTGGCGCTGCACTATGCGGCATCGCGACCTGATTCGCCTGCCGCGCCTGCCTTTCACCGCCAGGCCATTGGCGCCTACCTGAATGGAGGTTTGATGGCCCAGGCGACCGCCCAGAAAGCGGTCTTTATTCAACGCTATGATCCCGGCAATCCCCTGCTTCCTGCTGCTGCGCCGGCGCAACCGGTGGTATTGGCGCCGGGTGTGGAGGTGTCGGTTTTAATGGCCTATATGCTCGATGTTGCTGGCTATCATCACCAGCAATTCCGTCAGGGGCGGACCGGGACCCTTGACGTTGCTACCGCGATGTATCAGCGCTGGCTGGCCCGCTTTCCTGGCAGTGAGGCCAGGGGCGATGTTCGCCGGGCCCTCGCCGAGACCTACTATGATGGCGGCCGCTTTAAACTTGCCGCTGTCGAATACGAGTTGCTTGCTTATAGTGATACGCCCTATGCCAACAAGGGTGATGCCGGTCTAGCGGCGATCCAGTCCCAATTGCAGGCGCTTGATGCGCTGGTAGCGAGCCCGGCCCCGGTGCGGCGAGTGGCGGTCCAGCGGTTGGCAGCTCTGAGTCAGCGCTTTGTTGCCGCCTATCCCCGGCGAGAGGAGGGCGGTATTGCGCTGCTGCAGGCGGCGGGCTTGCTGTTTGAATCTGGAGATTTCCCCGGGGTGCTTGCCCTGGTGAGCGAAGTTGAACAGGGCGCTGTCCCCCTGAGTCCGCGACAGCATTATCAAGGCCAACTATTGAAGGCTGACGCGTTGTTTCAACTGGGTCGTTACCGTGAAGCCGAGCCCCTGTTTCGGAACTTGCTGGCGGGCTCGGAGCTGGCTGGTAAGGATCGCTCCGGCGTGGTCTCCCGGTTGGCGATCATCGTTTATCAACGGGTAGATACCTTGCGTGACGCAGGCCAACTTGAACCGGCAGCGACGGCGCTGGAGTCGATGCTGGCACTACCCCTCTCAGCTAGCGTAAAGCAGCGGGCCTTGTTCGACGCTGCGGTGTTACGCGATCAATTGGGGCAATGGCCGGCGAGTCTCCACTGGCTTGAAGTGTTGGTCGAGCAGTTTCCGGAAGAGAGAAAGCTAGCCGAGGTAGATGTGATGCTAGCACGGGGCTATAGCAAGATGGGCAAGCCCGGTGCGGCAGCGCAGGCATATCGCCGCCTGGCTGCCAACACGAGCCAGCAACTGGTTGATCGGGAGAGTGCGCGCTTGCAAGCGGCCCAATGGTTCCAGCGGGCCGGTCAGCCCGGTCAGGCCCTTGTTGATTACCGCCGATATTTGGAGACCGGCCGCCCCGACGCAGAGGCGGCTCAACGCGTTCGTTGGCATGTTGTCGGGCTGTTACCCCCACATAGTTCTGAGCGACAGCGGTATCTCAAAGAGATTGTTGCGGCGGATGAGATCGGGACCGGGTCGCCGGACACCAGTCGACTGATTGCCGCCCAGGCCCATTTGCAGCTGGCCCAGGAGGTCGCCAGCCGGGGTCGCCAGATTGCTCTGGTAGCGCCCCTGGCCACGTCGCTGGCAACCAAGGGACGGCTGCTGGAGCAGGCTGCCCAGGGTTTTCATCGCGCGGCGGAGTATGGTTATGCGGACGTATCCAGTATTGCCCTGAATGAGCTCGGCTTGCTGTATCGGGATTTCGCCCATGCCATTCTCGCGTCCCAGCGTCCCTCCGATCTGACGGGGGAGGTGTTGGGGGAATATCTGCAATTGCTTGAGCAAGAGGCCTCCCCCTTTGAAGAGAGGGCAATTTCTGCCTTTGAACACAACTTGGGGCATGTCCGTCAGGGGTTGTGGAATGACGCGCTGCAACAAAGTCTTGCCGCGCTCGAGGTGATGTTGCCCGGCCGCTATGCCAAGCAGGTGCGCCTGGCGGGGAGCTACGATGATTTGCGCTAGGTTTCTGGCCGTGTTGCTGGTGTTGCTCGCAGTTGGTTGCGCCAGTGGCCCCGGTGGTGACCGGGGGCGTCCGGCGCCCGAGGCGATGCCAAAGGCTGCCTTTGCGCGGGCGCTGGGCTTGATGGATCAGGGAGAGCTCGCCGCCGCCGAAGCTGCCTTTAGGTCTCTCGCCCAGCGTTATCCTCACTATTCAGGCCCCTGGACCAATCTGGGCATTCTTGCCGCCGGGCGGGGCGATCATTCATTGGCGGAGGGCCTGCTTGCCGCGGCGTTAAAAGCCAACCCCAGCAATGCGGTGGCCACCGCAGCCTTGGCGACGCTGCGTTATCAACGGGGGGAGGTGACCGCGGCGCTGGGCCTCTACCAACAGGCTCTGGCGCTGCGCCCGGCCTATGCTGAGGCCCATTTGAATCTGGCAGTGCTCTACGACAAAGCCCTTCATCAACCGGCTTCGGCGTTGCGGCATTATCGCCGCTACCAGCAACTCAGCGGCGGCGAGGACTTGCTGGTCGCTGCGTGGATTCTCGACTTGGAAAATGCAGATTCAAAAACCCACTACAAGGTAGTACGCAAATGAAACGACGGTATTTGAGTGCGCTGTTATTGCTGTGGCCGCTGTCGGGCGCGGCGGTGGAGGAGGTCAGTTTGGCCACACGGATTTATGGCGACAATGAGTCGGCGGCCGGGCTCTTTCTTATGCCTTGGCAGAGCGGAGAGGGCAGTGATGTTGATCGACCTCCCCGGTTGTTGGCCGGCAAGCCCGAGGTGCTGGACCCGCAAAGTTTTCAGCGCTACGTCGAGTGGTATGAAGCCCAGCAGGCCTATCGCCGCTGGCGGTTGCAGCGGAACAACTGGTAGTTGGCACCATGTTTATTGATCGAGGGGAGGCGTAGGGGAATGGAGCTCACAGTGCGAGCGGCAACTTTTTTTAATGAGGGTGGGCTGTTTATGTACCCCATTGCGGCGGTGTTGATACTGACCTTGGCAATTGCGCTGGAGCGCTTTGTATTTCTGACGGTGTCTCTTCATCGCAATCGCTGCCTCTGGAAAAAGCTGGAGCCTTTGCTGAAAGGGGCCAACCTCGGCGAGGCAGAGCAGTTGCTGAAAAGCTCCCGGGCCACCATCGCGGTGGTGCTGTTAGGCACGCTGCAGCAGTCCCGCAGCTCTGGGCATTTCAGCGATATGGAAACCGTGGCCGAGCAACAGCTATTTGAAATTCTTCCGGGGGTGGAGCGGCGCACTTCCTATCTCGCGACATTCTCAAATGTGGCGACGCTGCTGGGATTGCTGGGCACGGTGTTCGGGCTGATTGGTGCCTTCGGTGCGCTGGGTAACGCCGACCCGATGGAAAAGGCGAATCTGCTGTCAGCCGGTATCTCTGAGGCAATGAGCTGTACCGCCTTTGGCTTGATGGTGGCGATACCGGCGCTGCTGCTGCATGCCTATCTGCAAAATCAGACCCTCAGCCTGATTGATGCCATGGAAAACGCCAGTGCTCGCTTCGTTCGCTGGCTGCGGCGCCCGGCCGCAGTGGTCGCGGCTTAGGACTTGAAGTGGTGGTTGGTCTGCGGGGAGGCGAAAAAGGCAGCGGACGACGGCGGGGACGCGGTGCGACCCCGTGGGCGCGACCCCACCTCAATATCGTTTCGCTGATAGATGTGTTTGCGGTGCTTGTGTTCTTTTTGCTCTCTGGCGCCTCGATCACTGCCGCCAAAGTACAAACGATACCAGCGCAACTTGCCGGGGTTGGCGAACGGGATGAGGCGCAAGCACAGCCCGAGCTGCCGATATTGGAGTTGCGCTTGGACGCGACCTCAGTGGTGGTAGACGACGGCAGTGGGTCGCACCGCCTTTCTCGGCCAAGCGAGGTTGACCTGGGAGAAGACGCGCTGCTCAAGGCGCAATTACGCGCTTTGCTGGAGGAGTTGAAAGCGCGGCATCCGGATTTGAATCGAGCCACGCTGGCGGTAGCTGACCGGGTGAAATATGCCGATGTTGTGGCATTGATGGCGCTCTTGCGCGCTCCAACGCCGGGTGGCGGCGCTCTGTTTCCGGCGATCGCCCTCGCCGGGTTGCCTGCACAAGCGAGCGGGGGAGGCGATTAATGGCCGCATTGACAACACGTAAGGGGCGGCGTGCCCGCAACCGGCCCGACCAAGGCGAGATCAATGTGGTGTCGCTGATCGATATCTTCGCCATTCTGGTTTTCTATTTGTTGGTGAACGCATTGGTGGTGGAGGTGATACCCCGGTATCAAGATATCACTTTGCCGAGGGCAGAAGCCTCGAGGCCTCCCGAGCGGAAGCGGGTGTTGGCCGTCGGGCGGGATTGGATTCTGGTGGATGACCAGCCTCTGATAACCAGGCAGGCTCTGGACAGGGAGGAGGCGGGGAGTGACGCCGCCATTCCCGCGTTGGTTGCGGCCTTGTCGGGGACGGACGCTTCTGCAGAAGGCGCGGGGGTGGCCCAAACCTGGAATATTGTGGCGGATCGGGAAATCCCCTATGGGTTGTTGAAGCGAATTTTGGCCAGCTGCGCCGAGGCAGGGGTTGCCGGGGTTTTGCTGGCGGTGGAGTCGCCGGGGAGCCAGGGATGAGCGAGGCCGTTTATTGGGGGCGATTTGGTGGTGACCCCTGGCATTTGCAAGCCCGGGGGGATCGGGCTTTCCGCAGCTGGCTCTTGCTGCTGGTCCTGCTGGCCACCGGGTTGGCTTATTGGGCTCAGCGCCTGCCGCCCCTGCCCGTGGCCCGCCAGAATGTAGCGGAAGCTCCTCCGCCCCTTGCCTTGTCCTTGGTGACAGCCCCTGCCGAGGTGAAGCCCCAAGCCGTCATGACCCAAGCCGCTATGTCCCAAGTCAGGATGTCACAAGTCAGGATGTCACAAGTCAGGATGCCCAAGGCGCCGCCGAAGCCTGCAGCATCCGCAGCACCGGCTGCCCGGCCTGAGCCTGGCTCGCAAATCGCTCCCGGCAATGCCGCAGCGGCCTCTCCACCAAGCAGGCCGGAGGCTGCCCAACACCGTGATTCGGCGCCAGGAACGGCGGGCCTACTGGCATTGAAGTCTGAGCTCAGGGCCTTGCACGGCAGTGCCTTGCCACGGGTGGGTGAGTTGGCTAGCAGCGGGGCTGCCCCAGCGAAGGCTACCGATCCAGACAGCGGTGGATCGCCCCCGTCTATGTACCGGGGCAGTGGTGACGTGGTTGCAGAGGCGGGCGCGCTGGTCGGCAAGGCGCTGGGGCAGCTGGAGTCACCGGTCCGCCGCGAGGAGCGCGTCCCGGGGCAAGGTTTGTCTGCGGCGGTGAATGTGGCGGATCGCGGCGCCGCCTCGTCCTTGCCCGGGCGTACCCTGGAAGAAATTCAGCTCGCCTTCGAGGCGCAAAAGTTGGCCTTTTTCGCCCTGTTTCGCCGGGCAACCCGTGATGGTGGGTTGCCCGGCGGTGGCGCGGTGGTGGTTAGTCTGACCGTGTCCCCCCGGGGGCAGGTGACTGACTGCCGGATCGTGTCATCGAGTATTCGCGACCCCCAGGTGCTGGCGCAATTATTGGAGCAAGTCCGGGGCCTGCGTTTTGAGAGTAAGAATGTGCCGGTGTTTACCTACTCGGCCTACCCCATCACGTTTATTCCTTCATAAACACCCTACGGAGTGCCTATGACCCTTGCTAAGACCTTGCTTCCTCCTCGCCTTCTGCCATTGATCTGCATGCTGGTGCCGCTGTGGTCGTCTGCCGCTGAGCCGCCAGTCGCGCCGGATTCCGGAGCGGACAGTGATCAACAAGTTGTCCGAATTGTCGATTTTATGCGATTTGAGCCGGTTGAAATCACGATTCGGGCGGGGCAAACCGTCACCTGGATTAACCAGGACGGGTCCAATCACAAGATTCAGTTTACCGATAGCACCAGCCCGCGCCTTCGTCACGATGCTCAGTACAGCAAGCAATTTACAACGCCCGGCAGCTACGACTACCTGTGCGCTATTCACGGCGACAAAATGTCGGGCAAGGTCATTGTTCAGTAGCCCCCTTCCCACAATGTCAGTTAGATAGCTCGGCCCCCATCCTCGCCTTCACCCATCGCTTCGGGGGTCGAGCTTTTTTATTCTTTATGACGACAAGATGATATTGCGCCGGCCGACGGCGTGATGTGATCACTGGTGTCTTCCCTCCTGATATATCTGTTTTGGTGCACTCATTGTCAGTGCTTATTTCGCGTTCGCATCATTCTGGTGCGAAAAACCACCTGTAACGAAAACCGAGTCAATTGAGTGACGAAAACGGCATGGCCTAAATACATGCATTTTCAGTGCATTAATTAAATTATTAATGCATTTTGTGTGCATGTTTGGTGGTGATCGCGATTGTTAAAGGCAAGTTTCAGCGCTGGCATAGCGTTTGCTGAATACCGCTCGAATGGGTCGTTGGAGACCGGCCTCGTTCAAGCTGTTGTGGCGGCAAAAAGAGAGAAGCGATGGCAGGTCGACTACCTGCTGCGGATGTTTTTGGGTGTGTTTCTGCCTTTTTGTACAAGTAATTCAATAGCTTGCATTTCTGCATGGTTTGAGTGAGTGGCTCGCTCTTGGGGGAGCCCGCGGTGCCGAAGCGGTTCGTTAGGGCCTTATGCGGTACTTGGGTCGAGCGGTGGCAAGGGCTCGCGAGAACGTGAAGTAAATGAAAGCACGACACCTATTTTTTTATTGATCGATGGTATTTAGGAGAGGTTTCCAATGAGTAAGTTACCCACAAAATTGATTTCAGCGTCCTGCGTTGCCCTGGCGGCAATGTCCAGCTCCAACCTGATGGCTGATGCCATTGCCGATGCCATTACCGGTGGCAAGGCCTATGGTGATCTTCGTCTGCGTTACGAAACGGTTGATCAGGATACCGATGCTGTGGATGAGGCCGAAGCGCTGACGCTGCGTACGATGATTGGCTACACCACGGGCAGTGTGGAGGGCTTTTCTGCCACGATAGAAGTAGAAGACAGCCGCATCGTTGCTGGTGGCGACGCCTACTCGGTGCCGCCCACTGGCTTTAACACCGGTGAGTACTCCGTTATCGCCGATCCAGAAACAACAGAGCTGGATCAGGGCTTCATTCAGTACAAAAACGGCATCGTAACGGCTAAATTTGGTCGTCAGGTGTTGACCTATGATGGCCACCGCTTTGTTGGTCATGTGGGCTGGCGCCAGGATCGCCAAACCTTTGATGGTTTGACTCTGGCGGTCACTCCGACCAAAGAGCTGGCGATCAACTACGCCTACATCACTCAGCGCAATCGTATTTTTGCCGAGGCAGCAGATCAGGATTCCAAAGATCATTTTATCAACGTGGCTTACACCACGCCTGTAGGTACCCTGGTGGGATATTCCTACATGTTGGAGAATGACTTCACCGGTAACGATGCCACTCTGGATACTTACGGTGCCAGCTTCACTGGGTCAGCTGGCGGCGACGTGAAGTTTCTCTATGCGGCTGAATTCGCTACCCAAACCTTTGAATCGGGCAGTACTGAGTACGATGCTGACTATATGATGTTGGAAGGCGGTGTGGCGGTCTCCGGTATTACCGTTAAATTGGGGTATGAAGTGTTGGGCTCAGACGACGGTATGTATGGTTTCGGCACGCCCTTGGCCACGTTGCACAAGTTTAACGGTTGGGCAGATATGTTCATCGTTCCGACAGAGCCTTCAAACTCCCCAGATGGCGGTCTCGTCGATACCTATCTTTCTATTGGTGGTAGTCTCGCTGGCGGTAGCTGGGCCGTGGTTTATCACGACTTTAGCGCTGACGATGACAGCACTGGTCCCGATGCCTATGGTGACGAAATCGATCTGGTCTACAGCAAGAAGTTCGGTATCTATAATGCGGGTATCAAGTACTCCGCTTACTCAGCCGATGAATATGCCGTTGACACCGACAAACTGTGGTTGTGGGTGGGCCTGAGCTTCTAACGACCGCGCCCAACGCTGTTGTGACGATCGCGCGGTTTTGTCCATAGAGATAGCACAACGGCGGTGATAACATGCCACACAGTTAAAACTGTGTGGCTTTTTCATTTATGCACCTTCATATTTTGGGGATATGCGGCACCTTTATGGGTGGTCTCGCCATTTTGGCCCGGGAGTTAGGGCACAAAGTGACCGGCTCCGATGCCAATGTGTACCCGCCGATGAGCACCCAGCTCGAAGCCCAGGGCATTGGTCTGATGGAGGGCTATGACCCTGCCCATCTCGACCCCGCACCGGACCTGGTGATAGTCGGCAATGCCATGAGTCGCGGTAACCCCTGTGTGGAATACATGCTTGACCGGGGGCTGCGCTACACCTCTGGCCCTCAGTGGCTGTGCGAGCAAGTGCTGCAAGACCGTTGGGTGCTGGCCTGTGCCGGCACCCATGGTAAGACCACCACCACCTCCATGCTGGCGTGGATTCTTGAGCACAACGGCTATGAGCCCGGCTTTTTGATTGGCGGTGTGCCTGCTGATTTTGGTCAGTCTGCGCGCTTGGGCGGCTCGGACTTTTTCGTGATTGAAGCTGACGAATACGACAGTGCTTTTTTTGACAAGCGTTCCAAGTTTGTCCACTACCGTCCGCGCACTGCCATTCTCAATAATCTCGAGTTTGATCACGCCGATATTTTTGACGACCTGGCGGCCATCCAGCGTCAATTTCATCACTTGGTCAGAACCATTCCCTCCGGCGGGCGAATTCTGGTTCCCCAGGATTGTGCGCCGCTGCAGGAAGTCTTGGACAAAGGCTGCTGGAGTGACGTGCAGCGCATTGCCGCCGCGCCCCAGGGCGACGAGGCGGCGGAATGGCAGGGGCAGCCATTGACGGCGGACTTCTCCCATTTTCAGGTGTTCCACCAGGGGGAACTGCAGGGCGAGGTGAAATGGCAACACAGCGGCGAGCACAATCTGCACAACGCTTTGGGCGCCCTGGCGGCGGCCCATCATGTTGGCGTGTTGCCCACCCTGGGCATTGACGCCCTGAATGCCTTTCAGGGTGTTAAGCGACGGATGGAGTTGTTGGCAACCGTCGCCGGTATTGCCGTTTATGATGACTTTGCCCATCACCCCACGGCGATTGCGACCACCCTTGAAGGCCTGCGTGGCCGGGTGGCGGGGCGAATCATTGCCCTGATTGAACCGCGCTCCAACACCATGCGTATGGGTATTTATCAGGATCGCCTGGCAGCTTCGGTGGCAGCGGCGGATCAGGCAATCTGGTACCAGCCTCCCGGCCTGGACTGGTCCTTGGATCAGGTCATTGCTGATAGCCCGGTGGCGGCGGAATTGAGTACCGACCTGAATGCCACCATTGCCGGGTTAGTGGATGAATTGGCGGCGGGGGATCACTTGGTCATTATGAGTAATGGCGGCTTTGACGGCGTGCACCAGCGCCTGCTCGCAGCCTTGCGTCAGCGCTGGGAGGCCTCCGCGTGACACCGGTAACGCTGGCCATGACTGGCGCGTCTGGCGCCCAATATGGGCTGCGCTTGCTGGAGTGCCTGCTGCAGGCGGGGTGCCCGGTGCACTTTATGATTTCCAAAGCGGCACTGCTGGTGGTGGCGACCGAGACGGAGCTGCAGCTGCCGCCCAAGCCAGAAGCCCTTCGCCAAACCCTGTGTTCCCACTTTGACTGCGACCCTGCGCTGCTGCAGGTTCATGGCCGGGAAGACTGGATGGCGCCGGTGGCCTCGGGCAGCGGCGCGCCGTCGCGAATGGTGGTGTGTCCCGCCAGCACTGGCACCTTGTCGGCGATTGCCTGCGGTGCCAGCAATAATTTGATTGAACGGGCCGCCGACGTGGTGCTCAAAGAGCGTCGTCAGCTCATTCTGGTGACCCGGGAGATGCCGCTGTCGACCTTGCATTTGCAGCATATGCTCAGCCTGAGTCAGATGGGTGTCACCATTATGCCGGCGTCGCCCGGCTTTTACCGAAACCCCCAAACGGTCGCGGATCTGGTCGATTTTGTGGTTGCCCGGATACTCGATCATCTGGGCATTGAGCAATCGTTGGTCGCCCGTTGGGGCGAGCCTTCCTGAATAAAATCTACAAAAGGAATTCTGCATGAGCGCAGCCTTGGCTTCCCTTTACCAGCGCTGGATATTGGCCAAAGCGCCAGTGGTGATGGTGTTGCTGTTACTTCTGGTTGGCTTTCTCGGGTCTTATGTGCCGAGCCTGAAAATGGATGCGTCCGCCGACGCCCTGGTGCTCGAGGGAGACAAGTCCCTGGAGTATTACCGGGAGATCAGCAAGCGGTATGAAACCGAGGACTTTTTGCTGGTGACGGTGCAGCCCAAGGGCGACCTCTACAGCGACGAAAATCTGGCCATGCTCAAGGAGCTGCGCGACCGACTCGCCGGGCTGCCACGGGTGTCCGGGGTTAACTCCATTCTCGATATTCCCTTGCTGGAGAGCCCGCCCATTGGTTTGTCGCAGGTGACCTCTGGGGAGATTCCCCGGTTGACCGACCCGGATATTGATAAGGCGTTGGTACGCGAAGAGCTGTCGACCAGCCCGATTTACCGGTCGTTGCTGACCAGTGTGGACAACACTACCACCGCCATTCAGGTGAATCTGGAGCGGGATGAAAAGTATTTTGCGCTGCTCAATGCCCGGGATGACCTGCGCGCCAAGGCTAACCAGGGGGCGTTGAGCGAGGCTGAGGCCGCAGAGCTGCGCGATCTGGAAACGGCATTCTCTGATTATGTCGCCGAGGCCCACGAGCGCCAGGCAGATCTGGTGGCCAAGGCTAGGGCGATTCTGGCCGATTACAAAGACGATGCCCGGGTGTTCCTCGGCGGGGTGCCGATGATCGCGGTGGACATGATCGACTTTGTCAAAGCCGACTTACGGGTGTTTGGCACCGGCATTCTGCTGTTTATTGTGCTGCTGCTGGCGGTGATTTTTCGCAGTTTTCGCTGGATCGTTCTGCCGGTGGCCAACTGCCTGCTAACCGCGGTGTTTATGCTGGGCCTGCTCAGTTTTCTTGATTGGAAGCTGACGGTGATCTCGGCCAATTTTGTTGCCCTGCTGTTGATCATTACCCTGTCGATCACCATTCATATTGTGGTCCGCTACCGGGAGATCGCTGCCGGAGACCCGGGCCTGAATCAGATGGAGCGGGTCTCCCGGACCGCGGCGCTCATGGCCAAACCCTGTGTGTATACCTCGCTGACGACCCTGGTGGCTTTCGCCTCGCTGGTGGTCAGCGGTATCCGCCCGGTCATCGATTTTGGCTGGATGATGAGCATGGGGGTCACCGTTGCCCTGGTCATGACATTCGTCTTTCTGCCCTGCGCGCTGATGCTGCTTAAGCCCAAAGAGGAGAAAGGGGGCGGTGAGGCAAAAAGCGGCTTTACCCGCTATTTTGCGGCGGCCACTGAGCATTATGGCGGGATCATTCTGGCGGTGTCGGCGGCGATGTTGGTGGTCAGTGTGTGGGGTATCAGCACGCTGAAAGTAGAAAACCGCTTTATCGACTACTTCCACGAAGACACCGAAATTTATCAGGGCATGGAAACCATTGACGCCGAGCTTGGTGGCACCATTCCGCTGGACATTATTATTGATCTGCCGGTATTCCCGCCGGAGGAGATGGGGCCGGCAAGTGCCTCGGCTGATGATGGCACTGCTGATACGAGCGCCGTGGATGATGAATTCGACGCGGCCTTTGGCGGCGACGAAGCCAGCGATTTCTCTGACGATTTTGGCGGAGATTTCAATGGCGATTTCAGCAATGATTTCGACAGCGATTTCTCTGATGATTTTGGTGGCGGCCAAAGCGCTGCGCCAAGCGGCAAGTGGTTCAAAGTTGCCGGACTGCGTCGGGTGGCCGAGGTGCACAACTACGTCGACAGCCTGGAAGAGACCGGTAAGGTGCTGTCGCTGGCCACCTTCTATGAATTAATGGAAATGGTGATGGGCAGCGTCGACGACCTGCAGCTGGCCCTGGCGGCCCGGGCCTTGCCCGAAACGCTCTCGTCGGTGCTGGTCGACCCCTATTATTCGGCGGAGGAAGACCAGGTTCGGATCAGCGTGCGGGTCAAGGAAACCAGTCGCTCACTGCATCGCCAGGAATTGCTGACCGAAATTAAACGCTACCTGGTTGAAGAGCTGAATTTTTCCGAGGATCAGGTGCACCTGACCGGCATGCTGGTGCTGTATAACAACATGCTGCAAAGCCTGTTCACCTCCCAGATCATGACCTTGAGCGCCGTGTTTGTCGCCATACTGGGCATGTTTGTGGTGCTGTTCCGCTCGTTGAGTCTGGCGTTGATTGCACTGACACCCAACCTGCTCGCCGCTGGCGCGGTGCTCGGCGGCATGGGGCTTGCCGGTATTCCGCTGGATATGATGACCATTACCATTGCCGCAATTACGGTGGGTATCGGGGTGGATGACACGATTCACTACGTGCACCGCTTCAAGAGTGAGTTTGTCACCGATCGCAATTACCTCGCGGCCATGTATCGCTGCCACGGCAGCATCGGCAAGGCGATGTACTACACCTCGGTGATTATTGTGTTTGGTTTCTCCATGCTGTCGTTGTCCAACTTCAAACCGAGTATTTATTTCGGCTTGCTAACCAGCCTGGCAATGGTGGCGGCGCTGCTGGGCGCCATGCTGCTGTTGCCCAAGTTAATTCTGTTGATCAAGCCGCTGGGGCCCGAGGGCAGCCAGGGGCAACAGGGCTGAGCCATGTCACTGTATCCGTTATTTCCGTTGCGCAGCGTGTTGTTCCCGGGCGGGCGTATGGCGCTGCGGATTTTCGAGCGCCGCTACCTGGACCTGGTAAGAAACAGTCTGCGCCAACAGCAGAGTTTCGGTATCGCCTGGCTCGAACAGGGCGGTAGCGAAGTGCTGGAAGACGGTGCCAGCCTGCCGGAGTTGGGTGAGGTGGGCACCGAAGCGAATATCGTCGATTGGAATCAGCAGCCCGATGGCTTGCTCGGTATTGTGATTGAAGGGGGGCGGCGCTTTCGGATCGGCTCTCTCAGTCAGGATGCCGGCGGCGTTTACATGGCCGAGGTGGAATGGTTAGCCGACGAACCCATTGCGCCGCTACCCGAGCGCAGCCAGGAGTTGCAGCGTCTGCTGCAGCAGCTGGGCGAGCACCCTCATATTCAGCGTTTGGGCATGTCACTGGAGGTCGACGATGCCGGTCTACTGGCCAACCGGCTGGCGCAAATGCTGCCCATTGACCCCTATGTCGCCCAGCAGCTGCTGGCGATTGACGATCCTGTCGTCCGCCTCAATGCACTTCAGGAAGCCCTTGATCACATGGCCCGCTAGCGGCGGGGCCCGTCGATAGTGAGTGCCGGGGCATTCCGGTATACTATGCGCCTTTTTCGCAGCAGGTTTTAGGGTTTTACCGATCATGGATATTACGCAGTACATGGCTGAGGTGGGGCAGGCCGCCCGGGCGGCGGGTCGCCACATTGCCGCCGCCGACACCGGGGTGAAAAATCGGGCATTGTTGGCCATCGCCACGGCCATCAAAGCCAGTCAGGAAGCCATTCTCAGCGCCAACGAAAAAGACCTGGCTGCCGGTCGCGCCTCCGGCCTCGAAGCGGCCCTGCTTGATCGTCTTACCATCAGCCCTGCCACCATCGACGGCATGATTGAGGGGCTGCATCAGGTGGCCGCCCTGGCCGATCCGGTGGGTGCGATCAGCGATCTCAACTACCGTCCCAGTGGTATTCAAGTGGGGCGCATGCGGGTGCCCCTCGGTGTGGTGGGTATCATTTACGAGAGTCGCCCCAATGTGACCATCGAAGCGGCCAGCCTGTGTCTCAAGTCTGGCAATGCCGCGATTCTGCGCGGAGGCTCGGAGGCCATTCATTCCAACCAGGCGCTGGCGGCCTGTATCCGCACCGGCCTGGCGGCGGCGGGCCTTCCTGAAAACGTGGTGCAGGTGCTGGAAACCACTGACCGGGCGGCGGTCGGTGAATTGATCACCATGCCCGAGTACGTGGATGTGGTAGTGCCCCGTGGCGGCAAGGGTCTGATCGAGCGAATTGCCCGGGATGCCACGGTGACGGTAATCAAGCACCTCGACGGTATTTGCCATGTTTACCTCGATGACGAGGCGGACACCGATAAGGCCCTGGCCATCGCGGTCAATGCGAAAACCCAGCGTTACGGCACCTGCAACACCATGGAAACCCTGCTGGTGGCCGAGAGCCGCGCTGAGGAGTTACTGCCGGCGATCGCCGAGCAGCTCCAGGAAAAGGGTGTGGAATTGCGGGGCTGCCCCCGCACTCGGCAGATTCTGATGGGTGCGGTGGAGGCCACCGATGATGATTGGGCGACCGAGTACCTGGCGCCCATCTTGTCCATCCGGGTGGTTGCCGGGCTGGATGAGGCGATGGCGCATATTGCCCAGTTCAGCTCCGGTCATACTGAGTCAATTGTCACTGAGAATTACAGTCGGGGTCGGCGTTTCCTGCGGGAAGTCGATTCCAGCTCGGTGATGATTAATGCCTCAACCCGTTTCGCCGACGGTTTTGAATATGGTTTGGGTGCAGAAATCGGTATCTCCACGGACAAGATCCACGCCCGAGGGCCGGTGGGCCTGGAAGGCCTGACATCGCAGAAATATATCGTGCTGGGCGATGGCCACATCCGTCAGTAGCGGGCCGGTGACTTCCTCTTCTTCCCCGTCGGGGCGAGTGCCCAGCGTCGGTATCCTCGGCGGCACATTCGACCCGATCCATCACGGCCATCTCCGCTCGGCGGTCGAGCTGCGCGAGCTGCTCGGCGTGAGTGAGCTGCGCTTGATGCCCAGCCACCAGCCTCCGTTGCGGGATGATCCCGGTGCCAGTAGTGAGTTGCGTCTGGCCATGGTCGAGGCGGCCATCGACGGCGAGCCTGGCCTTGCAGTCGAGAGCCGGGAGATGCGTCGCAGCGGCCCCTCCTACAGTGCTGATACGCTGGCGGAACTGCGCCGGGAGTGCGGCCCCTCCGCCCCCTTATTATTTATCGTTGGCAGTGATGCCTTTAACCAACTGCACCGTTGGCACGACTGGCAGGGTATTTTTGCCAGTGCCCATCTGGTGGTGATGGAGCGCCCCGATTTCCCCATGGCGCCGGATGCTGAGGTCGCCCAGTTTCTGGCGCGCCGCTGGGCTGATGATACCGAGGCTTTGCTGGCTCAGCCCGGCGGGCAGGCGTTGCGGGTTCAGCTCTGCCAGCTGGCGATTTCCGCCACCGATATCCGTCAGCGTATTGCCCAGGGGCGGTCGGTGCGGTATCTGCTGCCAGAGGGGGTTAGACAAATTATCAATGAGCAAGGACTATATCGTGCTGGAAAACAGGAAACTCAATCTTAATGGATGTTGATCAATTGAAAGATGTCATTGTCGATGCCCTCGAAGAACGTAAGGGCAGGGATATTGTCACCCTCGATGTGCGCGGCATGAGCGGTGTCACCGACTACATGGTGGTGTGCAGCGGAACGTCGAGTCGGCATGTGAAATCGCTGGCTGATAACGTGTGGATTGAGGCGAAGAAGCACGGCGCCACTCCACTGGGCATGGAGGGGCAGCGCTCCTCCGACTGGATTCTGGTCGATTTTGGTGACGTGGTTGCCCATGTGATGTTGCCCGAGGCAAGAGAGTTCTACGATTTAGAGCGTCTCTGGCAAGTGCCTGCCCAAAGCGATAAGCATGAAAATTAGTCTGATCTGCGTGGGCACGAAAATGCCCGCCTGGGTTGAAGCCGGGGTGGCGGAATATCAGAAACGCCTGCCCCCCGAGTTCAACTTTGAGATCCGCGAACTGCCCTTGGCCAAGCGCGGCAAAGGGCTGGATATCAACCGCGCCATTGCCCAGGAAGGGGAGGCCATGCTGGCGGCCATCAACCCTGCCGACCGGGTGATTGCCCTCGATGTGAAAGGCAAGGCGATCAGCACCGAAGGGCTGTCTGACGCCCTGGATGACTGGCTGATGGACGGTGACAATATCAGTATTCTGGTGGGCGGCCCCGATGGCTTGTGCCCGCGCTGTGTGGATTTGGCGGCCCAAAAATGGTCGCTGTCCGCCATGACGTTACCCCATCCCCTCGTTCGGGTGCTGTTTGTTGAGCAGCTCTACCGGGCCTGGACTATTCTAAGCAACCACCCCTACCACCGCTGATGCCCCGTCGCCTGACCCTCAAAAACACCTTCCGCGAGCGCCTTGTGTATCGGCGCCGGATACTGGTTTCGGTGTTGGTGGTGCTGGTCATGGTGGGTATTTTGGTCGGGCGGTATACCCAGCTGCAGATAGCCGACTACCAGGTGTATATCACCCAGTCTGACCGCAACCGCATTCAGCTGCTGCCGATTGCGCCTAAGCGTGGGTTGATCTTTGACCGCAACGGGGTGTTGCTGGCCGAGAACATCCCCAGTTATACCCTGAACCTGGTGCGGGAGCGGGTTGGTGATATGGACACCACTCTGGCCGAGATTGGCCAGTTGGTGGAACTGACAGATGACGATATTGCAGAATTCCGCAATCGCCGGGGCCGGCCTTACCAGGCGATTCCGCTGAAATTTCGTCTGACCGAGGAGGAGATTGCGGTGATCTCGGTCAATCGCCATCGCCTGCCGGGGGTGGAGATTGATGCCCAGCTGGTTCGCCACTACCCCTTTGGTGAGCTGTTTGCGCATATGCTCGGCTACGTCGGCCGAATCAATGAGCAGGAGCAGGCCGAGATCGACCCGGTCAATTACAGCGGCACCCACTACATCGGCAAGATCGGCCTGGAAAAGTATTACGAAGATATCCTCCACGGCACGGTGGGTTACCAGAATGTCGAAACCAATGCCCACGGCCGGATTCTGCGGGTGCTGGAGCGACACGACCCGCTGCCCGGGGGCGATATTCATTTGCATGTGGATGCCGAGGTGCAAAAGGTGGCCGCCAAAGCCATGGAGGGGCGGCGCGGTGCGATAGTGGCCATTGATCCGCGCAGCGGCGGTGTGGTGGCGATGGTCAGCGCGCCCAGCTTTGACGCCAATCTGTTTGTGAATGGCATCAGCTCCAAGGATTATTCCGCGCTGCGCTCAGACCCTGATCTGCCACTGTACAATCGGGCGCTGCAAGGGCAGTATCCGCCAGCGTCCACCATCAAGCCGATCTGGGGCCTGGCTGGCCTATACTACGGCGCCGTGACGGCCTCTACCACCTACTATGACCCGGGGTTTTTCACCCTGCCCAACGACAGCCGTCGCTATCGCGACTGGAAGCGGGGCGGCCACGGCGTGCGCGTGGATTTGGAGCAGGCCGTACAGGAATCCTGCGATGTTTACTTTTATGAGTTGGCCCACAAACTCGGCATCGACAAGTTGCATGATTTCGGCGCCCGCTTTGGCCTGGGTGAAGTCACCGGAATCGACAATACCAACGAGCGGGCCGGTCTGCTGCCGTCCAGGGAGTGGAAACAGCGTACCCGCGGCCACAATTGGTATCCCGGTGAGACAATTAATGTGGGCATCGGGCAGGGCTTCACCCTTGCCACTCCGCTGCAGTTGGCGGTGGCGACGACCGTGCTGGCGTCCAAGGGTGACCTTCGGGCGCCGAGGTTGTTGGCATCGGTTGGTGGTGAATCCATTGTGGCGCCATTGATGGGTAAGATTGAAGACGTGACCGCCGAACACTGGAAGGAGGTCACGCGCTCAATGGAGACCGTGGTCCACGGCCCCAGAGGGACCGCTCGCGGGTTGACCCAAAATCTGAAATATCGGATTGCCAGTAAAACGGGGACTGCGCAGGTGGTTGGCATCGCCGCTGGCGAGCGTTATGACTCCGCTGCTCTGGAGGCCCGCAAGCGCGATCACGCCTTGTTTGTCGCCTTTGCTCCGGCCGAGGCACCTGAGCTGGCGGTGGCGGTAGTGGTCGAAAATGGTGAGCATGGCGGTAGCGTGGCGGGGCCGATTGCCCGCCAGGTGCTGGATGCCTATATTCTTGGCGAGCAGGCCCAGCCCTTTGACGGGCAGTTGCCCGCCAGTGGTGATTAAGCGTGTTCAGGTGCGACCGCAGGGGCGACTGAGAGAGAGGCGATGAGTAACGATTTTCTGCGACAAATGCCGGGCGGCGGCACCAGCATGCACAGCCAGCGCAGTATCAGTCGTCGCTTGCGCATCGATATGCCGCTGATGCTGTTGCTGATGATTCTCAGCGGGGTTGGACTGGCCGTGCTGTACAGCGCCAGCGACCAGAGTATGGATGCCGTATTGCGCCAGGGCCGGTTTCTGTCGGTGGCCTTTGTGGTCATGGTGCTGGTTGCCCAAATTCACCCGGAACAGCTCAAGCGCTGGGCGCCCTTCGCGTATGTGGGGTGCTTGGTGCTGCTACTGGCGGTGGAGTTCGTCGGCACCGGGGCCAAGGGAGCCCAGCGCTGGTTGTCGATTGGCGGGTTTCGCTTTCAGCCCTCAGAATTGGCCAAATTGATCATGCCGATGGCCTTGGCCTGGTATCTGGCCAGTCACCCGCTGCCACCGGCCGCCCGCCACTCGGCAGTCAGTTTGGTGCTGATTATCGTGCCGTCGGTGCTGGTGGCGATCCAGCCCGATCTGGGCACCTCGATTCTGGTGGCCACCGCCGGGGTGTTTGTTTTGTTTCTGGCGGGGATCAGCTGGACCTTTATTTTCAGCGGTTTGACCCTGGCAGCCTTGTCGATCTACCCGATGTGGCATTTCGTGATGCACGATTATCAACGCCAGCGGGTGCTGACCCTGCTTAACCCCGAAAGTGACAAGCTCGGCGCAGGCTGGAACATCATTCAATCGAAAACGGCCATCGGTTCAGGTGGCTTTGACGGTAAAGGCTGGTTGCACGGTACCCAGTCCCACCTGGACTTTTTGCCCGAGAGCCACACCGACTTCATTATCGCCGTGTTGGCAGAGGAATTTGGCCTGCGGGGCGTGTTATTGTTGCTGCTGCTATACGGTTTGATCATCAGTCGGGGAATCTGGATCGCAACCCAGGCAAATCAGTGTTTTGGCCGCCTGTTGGGCGGGAGTATTATTCTGACTTTTTTTGTCTATGTGTTTGTGAATATGGGGATGGTCTCCGGCTTACTGCCCGTGGTTGGGGTTCCCCTGCCGCTGGTGAGTCAGGGCGGCACCTCATTGATCAGTTTGCTGGTCGGATTTGGTATTCTGATGAGTATCCGGGCGGACGAACGACTGGTACACCAATAACCTACAGGATGCATTGTGAAAAAATACAATAACGGTTTATTCGCGACGTTTTTCTCCCGACTGGCTGCCGTTGCAGCGGTGGGATTGTTGGCGGCCCAGGTCAGCTGGGCAGATTATTCCGGCCACGCCCTCAGTCAGGGCTTTGTCGACAAAATGGTCAGCAAGCACGGCTTTGACCGGGCTTGGGTTGAGGGTGTGCTGACCCAGGCCGAGAAGAAACAGTCCATCCTCGACGCCATGTCCCGTCCTGCCGAGTCAGTGATGACCTGGGGGCGCTACCGCAAAATATTTATTCAGGAATCCCGCATCAACCAGGGAGTCCAGTTTTGGGATGAGTACCGCGAGGCCCTGACTCGGGCGGAAGAAACCTACAAGGTCCCGGCCTGGATGATTGTTGCCATTATCGGGGTAGAAACCCGGTACGGCTCCAACAAGGGCAGCTATCGGGTGGTGGATGCCCTGGCGACCCTGGGCTTTGACTTCCCCCGCCGCAGCGAATTCTTTCTGGGGCAGCTCGAGCAGTACCTGCTGATGGTGCGTGAGCAACATTTTGACCCCTACGAATTGAAAGGCTCCTACGCCGGGGCAATGGGCTATGGCCAGTTTATTCCCAGCAGCTATCGCGCTTACGCGGTGGATTTTGACGGCGACGGTCAGGCCGATATTGTTAACAATCCGGTTGATGCCATTGGCAGTGTGGCCAATTACTTCGCCAAACACGGCTGGAAGTACGGCGAGCCTGTGGTCAGCTCGGTGGTGCTGTCGAAGAACTACAACGCCGATATGTTTAACACCGGTCTAAAACCCAAATTTACCGTGGCCGAACTCGCGAAAGGCGGAATTAAGGCCGATCATCGCAAGGTAAAGGGCGCTATGAAGGCCACCGCAATGCGGCTGGACGCGGATGAGGGCGATGAGTTCTGGATGGGCCTGGAGAATTTTTACGTTATTACCCGCTACAACCACAGTGCGATGTACGCCATGGCGGCCTATCAGCTGAGCCAGATGATTGCTGCCCGGGTTGGCGCCGAGACCGCTAAATAATGCTGAGAATTGGTGTAGCTGTTGCGCTTGCGGCGCTGGCGGCCTGTACTACCCAGCCTGTCGGGCAGCAGACCCGGTCGCCGTCGCCGGTGACGGCGCCAGACAAAGAGCCGGTGGTGGAAGAGGTTGTGCCCTTTCACGACCCGAACACACCTCTGGATGAGTTAAAGGATGGTGCGCCTCCCCGCACGCTGGACCCCGAAACCATTGCCGATGCGGTGCCGCGCTTTGACATTATCAAGGTAGACGGCAATCTGAGCCCCTATTCAGTGGGGGGCGAAGAGTACCATTTGGTTGATGACTACCGCGGCTTTCGTCAGCGCGGCAAGGCGTCCTGGTACGGCACTAAGTTTCACGGTCGCAAGACGTCTAATGGTGAGGTGTATAGCCTTTATTCGATGAGCGCGGCGCACAAGACCTTGCCGATTCCCCTCTATGTCAGGGTGACCAATCTGGACAATGGCCGCCAGGCCATCGTCCGGGTAAATGATCGCGGGCCGTTCCATTCAGACCGAATTATCGATTTATCCTATGCCGCTGCGGTTAAGCTGGGTTTTGCCCAGAAGGGGACCGCCACGGTGGAAATCGAAGTCGTCGATACGGATAATATGCGCACGGCCAGCGACGCGAGCGCCAGCTATTTTCTTCAGGTTGGCGCGTTCCGGGAGCTGGACTCGGCGAATCGGCTCCAGGCCCAGTTGAGTAGCCAGTTGAGTTACTCGGTGGCCGTGGCGTCGAGCAGCGAAGACGGTCTGCACCGGGTGCGGATTGGTCCCTTCGCAGATTACCCGGCCGCTCAGGCGGCGAAGAAAGTGGTGCTACAGCGCTGGTCCGGGGGCGCGAGTCTTGTGGTTGAGCAGGGCCGCCAGGGCTGAAACCAGAGAATCTATTCAAAGAACGAGAGTCATGCTTAAAAAATTACTGATTGCCGTCACGGTTGCGGTTTCTTCGCTGCCAGTCTGGGCACAGCCCGATGTTATTCCTTCTCCCCCGGCGGTGGCTGCCAGCGCCTATCTGCTGATGGATGCCGATAGCGGTGCGGTACTGATTGAACACAATGCCGACCAGCGCCTGCCGCCGGCGAGTCTGACCAAGCTGATGACCAGCTATGTGCTGTCATATGAGCTGGAGCGGGGTCAGGTCAACAATGATGACATGGTCACCATCAGCAAAAATGCCTGGGCGCAGAATCCGCTTTTTGCCGGTTCTTCGCTGATGTGGATCGAGGTGGGCAAGCAGGTGAAACTGCATGACCTCCACTTGGGTATTATCATTTCCTCTGGCAACGATGCCACCGTGGCGGTAGCCGAGCACCTGGCCGGCAGTGAAGACGCCTTTGCCGGCATGATGAACCAGCATGCCGCGCGCTTGGGCATGACCAACAGTCACTTTGTGAACTCCCACGGTCTGCCAGACCCTGAGCACTACACCTCGCCCCGGGACCTGGCAATTCTCGCCAAGGCGATTATCGGCTTTCCCGAAGAGTATGCGATGTACAGCCAGAAGGACTTCACCTTCAATGGCATCAAACAATCCAATCGCAATGGTCTGCTGTGGACGGATCCCAGCGTCGATGGCTTGAAAACCGGCCACACTGAAGAGGCGGGCTACTGCCTGGTGACCTCAGCCAAGCGCGACGGTATGCGCCTGATTTCGGTGGTGATGGGGGCTTCTAGCACCTCTGCACGGGAGCGGGAAACACAGAAACTGCTGTCTTATGGCTTCCGCTATTTTGAAACCCATCACCTCTACGCCGCTGGCACTGAACTGACGACGGCCAAAGTGTGGAAGGGCGCCTCTGATGTGGTCTCCCTGGGCTTGAAAGAAGATGTGTATCTGACGATTCCCCGGGGCAAGAGCGACGCGCTCGACGCCCAGCTGAATGTGGACGACACCCTGGTTGCACCGATTGCCGGTGATGGCCAGTACGGCGAGCTGGTGGTGAATCTCGACGGCAAGCAGCAGGTTAATGTGCCCTTGGTGGCGCTGGATTCGGTTGAACAGGGCAGCATTTTCAAACGCCTGTGGGACAGCATCGTGCTGTTCTTTGTTGGCCTGTTTTCCTGAGGACAAGGATGCGTCCCTTGAGTGAACAAGAACCGCCTAAGATTGAGTTTCCCTGCGACTATCCGATCAAGGTGATTGGTGACACGGGAGTTGGTCTGCGGGAAAGGGTGATTGAGATCATGCGCCGGCATGCGGGTGAGGTTGATGAGGCGCTGATTACCGAGCGGCAGAGCCGGGAGGGGCGGTTTATTTCCATCACGGTCACCATCGTGGCCACCGGCCAACCTCAGCTGGAAGATATCTTCGCCGATCTGAAAAAAACCGGCGTTGTGAAAATGGTGCTGTAGTGGCTCCCGCCACCCTCTGGTGTCGCCGCCTCGGGCGACAGCCCTACCTGCCTGTCTGGCAGGCCATGCAAGACTATACCGCCCACCGTAATGAAGGCAGCCGCGATGAACTGTGGCTGCTGGAGCACGACCCAGTCTTTACCCAGGGTCAGGCGGGCAAAGCCGAACATTTGCTGATGCCGGGGGATATTCCGGTGGTTCAGGCTGACCGGGGAGGTCAGGTGACCTACCACGGTCCGGGGCAGTTGGTGGGCTATGTGCTGGTGGATCTGCGCCGCCGGGGTATCGGCGTGCGCGACCTGGTTACCGCCATTGAACAGAGCCTGGTCAGGGTGTTGGCCGAGCTGGGGATTGCAGCGCACCCGCGACCCGACGCCCCTGGGGTGTACCTGCCTAATGGTGCTAAAATTGCGCAGTTGGGCTTGCGAGTCCGCCGGGGGTGCAGCTTTCACGGGCTGAGTCTGAATGTGGATATGGATCTGGCGGTCTTTCAGCGCATTAATCCCTGTGGCCATGCCGGAATGGAAGTGACCGACATTGCCCACCAGAGCAACACCCAAGTGCCCGATTGGGCGACCATAGAAACCCGGGTGGCCACCGCGCTGGCAAGTGCCCTGGGTTATCAGCATATTGAGGAGGGCGGTGCCGACTTGCCCGCCGCCGAGGAAGAGCAATGAGTTCAGACGCCGACACCAAAACCGTTTCAGCACCTCGCCCGGCTGCAAAAAAAGTTGTGCAGGGTGAGAAGCTCCGGGGTGCCGAGAAAGTGGCGCGGATTCCCGTCAAGGTCATTCCCAGTGTCGAACTGCCGGTAAAGCCCAGTTGGATTCGGGCCAAGCTTCCTGCCAGCCCGGAAATCAGCCGTATCAAGAGTATTTTGCGCAAGCACAAGCTGGCCTCGGTGTGCGAAGAAGCCGCTTGCCCCAATCTGGGTGAATGCTTCAGTGGCGGAACGGCCACCTTTATGATCATGGGCGAAATCTGTACCCGCCGTTGCCCCTTCTGCGATGTGGCCCACGGCCGCCCCAACGCCCTGGATGAAAACGAACCGGTGGAGCTGGCCGAGGCCATTGCCGAAATGCAGCTAAAGTACGTGGTGATCACCTCGGTGGACCGGGATGACCTGCGCGATGGCGGCGCCCAGCACTTTGCCAACTGTATTCGTGAGACCCGGGCGCGGATGCCCGGTATTCGCATTGAAGTCCTGGTGCCCGACTTTCGTGGCCGTATGGAGGTGGCGCTGGATATCCTCGAGGGTGAGGCGCCGGATGTGTTTAATCACAACCTGGAGTCGGTGCCCAGCCTGTACAAGAAAATTCGCCCCGGCTCAGATTATCAGTGGTCGCTGGATTTGCTCAAGAAATACAAACAGCGTCGTCCCGATGTGCTGACCAAATCCGGCTTAATGCTCGGATTGGGGGAAACACCGGAAGAGCTGATGCAAGTGATGAAGGATATGCGCGCCCACGATATCGACATGATTACCTTGGGCCAGTACCTGCAGCCCAGCCGTGATCACCTGGCGGTTGAGCGCTTTGTCACCCCGGAAGAGTTCGACGAGTTTGGCCGCATTGCCGAAGAACTCGGCTTCAAAAGCGTGGCGAGCGGACCGATGGTGCGTTCTTCTTACCATGCCGACAAGCAGGTTGATCTTAGCCTGCTGAAATAACCTCGCGGGCAGTGTATCCCCCAAAACCACTCTCGCCAGTGGAGTGCTAAAACGCCGTTACCACCCGGTTGCGGCCTTCTCCCTTGGCGATGTACATGGCGTCGTCGGCGCGCTTCAGGGCTTGGTCAATATTAGTGTCTTCCGGCAGCACCTGTGTTACGCCGCAGGAGATGGTGATCGAGAGGGGGGTATCGTCGGGGGTCTCAATACTCAGCTTGGCTATTTGGGCGGTGAAGCGCTGCGCCAGATGATGTGCCTCTTCAGGCTGGGTGTGGGGTAATAGTATGGCGAATTCTTCGCCCCCCAGGCGGGCCAGGCAGTCACCGCTGCGGATAAGCTGGCCCATGTGCTTGGCAAAGGTGGTTAGTACGGTATCGCCGGTGGCATGGCCGTAAACGTCGTTGATGCGTTTAAAATGATCAATATCTAACATCACCAGGCAGAGCGGCAGTTGGTGGCGCAGGGCGCGGCTTTGCTCAGCCTCGGCAAACTCGTAGAAGTAGCGACGGTTGCGCGCCCCGGTAAGGGCATCAATGGTGGAAAGGTGAGAGAGTTCTTCGTTAGCCTGGGTCAGCGCGCGGGTTTTTGTCTGTAGTTCAAGATGAAGATTCACCCGCGCCTGAACCACGTCAGGGTGGTAGGGTTTGGTGATGTAATCGACCGCGCCGCCGTTTAAGCTGCGCACTTCCGCTTCCGCTTGTGTAATGCCGGTTAGAAATATGACCGGGATGGGGTCCTCCGGGTACAGCTCCAGCACTCGGTCTAACACCGCATAGCCATCCAGGCCCGGCATCATGATGTCCAGCAGTATCAGATCTGGACGGTTGGTGGTCACGCTGGCAACCGCATCTTCGCCACAATTGACGACGGTGACCTGATACTGCTCGGAGAGCAGTATCGACAGCAGGGTGGCACTGGCGAGTTCATCTTCCACCACCAGAATGGTGGCCCGTTCAATGTTGGGTGTCATAACAGGCCCTTAAGAGGTTATTTTGAGGCGTCCGCTAATAGGGTATTGGCTCACGAGGATTAAGGCTTATGCATCTCTGACGCAGTCAGGGAAGGTATCGCGCAGTAGGTCGTCGATTTTTTCTACGGTTAGCGGCTTATTTTCGTAGTGCTGAACGCAGTCAAAGCTGGCCGCTCTCTCGCGATCGTCAGGATTAAGCGAGGTAGTCAGCATCGCAATGACGGCTCCGGCTTTGCATTCTGCAGCGATGTCGGCATAGGCCTCCAGAAATTCCCAACCGTCCATGCGCGGCATATTAATATCCAAAAATATAATGTCTGGCTTTGGATAAACGCCGTCGACAGCGGTGGTCAGGTATTCCAATGCATCTCTACCATCACAGGCTTCTACCACCTCTTCGGCAAAACCGTGCTCCTCGATCACCATGCGGTGCAGGAAGTTGGTGGCCAAATCGTCATCCACCAGCAGCACTTTACTGAGAGTCTTCATGTCGGGGTTCCTTTAGGGTGAATACAAAGCAGCTGCCGCAAGGCTCGGCAGATTCCACCCAGATTTTACCTTGGTGAAGTTCTACTACTTTTTGGCAGTGGGCGAGCCCGATGCCGGTGCCTGGGTACTCTTGCTTGGCATGCAGGCGTTTGAATACGCCAAAGATCTTATCCCGGTATTGGGGTTCAATGCCAATGCCATTGTCGCAGACCTGAAATTGCCACCCGCTACCCTGCCGAGACGCGGATACGTGAATGACGGGTGCTACTTCCGGCCGTGAAAACTTCAGCGCGTTGGAGAGCAAATTCTGGAATAACAGTCGCAGCTCGGTCTCAAAGCCTTGCAGGGCAGGGAGCTTGCCCAGGGTGACGGTAGCGCCACTGTCTTGTATTGCGCTGGACAAATCTTCCAGAACCGCGGCGACCAGCAGGTTCATATCCAGGAGTTTGGTCTTGCTTTTTGTGCCGATGCGCCCGTAGTCCAGCAGATCCTTAACCAGGGTTTGCATACGGGCGCTGGCGTCCTCCACAAACTGCATCATGGTGCGGGCATTGTCGCTCAGGCCGTTGGCGTGATGCTGCATCAGCAGTTCAATGAAGCTTCTAATGGTTCTGAGCGGTTCTTGCAGGTCGTGGGAGGCAATATAGGTAAACTGCTTGAGCTCCTGGTTGGCGCGGCTCAGCTGTTCCACCTTGTCTTCCAGAGACAGCTGGGCGGTTTGTCGGGCGTGAACTTCTTGCTCCAATGCCGACTGCTGCAGGGTAAGTTGTTGATAGGCCTCATCCAGAGACGATGCCAGTTGATAAAACTCCTGCGGGGCGCTGCGCGATACAGCTTGAGAGAGCTGACTGCGCTCGCCGCGCTGAATTCGCTCGGTAACGTCCGCGATGGGCCGGATGATGCGACGGCTCATGTACACCGACAGCGCCACTGAAAAAAGTAGCAGGCCGGCAAGAATAATCGCAGAGCGCTCGATCACCTTATTGCGCACTGCCAGAGAGTCAGATATCTGGCCTTCTGCCGCCACCTGCAGCTGCTGGGGATGCTGCGCCGAACCGTATTGTACCGGGACAATGGCAATGGTTTTGCCATTATGCGTGAATACTGGACTTGCGCTGCGGTGGGCCGTGCGGCTCTTGCGCTGGGTATCGCTGAAAAAATTGGCGTCTCCGGCATCGGCGTGGGTGATGGCAATGGGGCGACTGGAGTGGAACAAATACTGCCCGTGGCTATTGGCGACAGTAATACTATGGTTGGGGGCGACCAGTTGAGGTAGCGACTGGAGCATGGGGTCCATCCCCACATTCAGGATAATGATGCCAAAAGCCTGGGTGCTGTTTTCATCGGCGAACAGGGGCATCGCGCCGCGGATAACCAGTTCGCGGGGCTCAACAATTTGGTTGTTTTCCTGGTTCAAATCGATGTCTGATAAAAACACCTGCCCCGGGGGCATCGCCATGGCCGATTGAAAGTAGGGGCGATCCTGCTTGTTTTGTAAATTGCCTTGCGCCACCCGGCGTATACGTTTGCTGTCACCATAGCGGTCAACCCGGACCACTTCCTGTCCTGTGGCATCAATCAGTCTTGCCTGTGACAGGGCGGGGTTGGCCTTGAGCATACCGGTAAACAGTTGCGCCACGCGGTTTTCCCACAGGCGTGTTTCGGTGGTGCTGAGGCCGTTATTGGCGGCGCGTACCACTTCCTCTACGGCGGGAAAGGTGCTGGCCTGGCGAACATCGATCTCAAGCCGTTCGATGGCAGTGTCGATTCTATCGGCGACCTGGCGGGTTTCGCCTAACAAGAGCGAGGCATCACGTGTGCGCAGTTCAGAATCCAGCACCGTGTAGGTGGTGATGAGAATGAGTAAGTTGCTGACCAGCAGTAGTGACAGAGTGGGTATCAGAATTTGCGGGAGAATACGTGGCCGCCGCTCTTTGGGCGAAGATGAGGGGGTCAATTCCGGGTTCTCCAATCAGCGAAAATGGCGGGCTAGCCCTCAGGGTAACAGGTTTGGGGGGCGGGAGGCGCTCGTTGTGGGAGCGCCAGTTCGTGTGGCGATAATTTAGTGTCAACAGGCCCTAGTGTGCTGTGGCCAGGCCGACGTTTACAGGAAGCTTCAGCACAAACTCCGAACCTTCATTGAGTGTGGAGGTGAGTGAAATACTACCGCCCAGCCGCTCAATGGCCTTCTTGCAGAAACTCAGTCCCAGACCCACGCCGGGAATATTGGGTTTGCCATGTACCCGTTTTAGAAACTCGAACACGCGCCCCTGGTTTTCTTCGGCAATACCCAGCCCATTGTCAGTAATGGAGATTTGCCAGTGCACCCCGGTATTGCACGCCGTTACCCGAATTTGCGGTGCAATATCATCGCGCCGATATTTGATGGCGTTTTGTATCAGGTTGTAGAGCACCTGGGTAAACAGAATTTTGCTGGTGGTAATGTCGGCGTCGCCGTTGAGAGTGATGGTGGCCTGGGTTTGCGCGATTTCGCTGCCTACGTCGCGTTGCACCGCTGCCAGTGCATCTGAGAGGGTGACGACCTCGGTACAATCCGGCGTTTCGTCAAGGGAAGCGATGCGGTGCAGCTCCTCGATAACGCCGGTCATTCGAGACATTGAAAGCTGCAGCTCGTCTATTAAACGCTGGCTCATTGCGTCCATTGTGCTGCCATATTTTGCGCTGATAATTTTTAACGCCAGTGCAGCGTTACCAATGGGGCCCTTTAAATCATGGCTTATGGCGTAGCTGTATTTGAGCAGTTCGTCGTTTTTTTGTTGCAGTTTTAGTTCGGCTTCTTTTAATGAGGTAACGTCGGAATGGGCACCCAGCATGCGGATGGGCCGTCCGGCACCATCGCGAATGGCGAGCCCCCGGCAGCGTATCCACACCGTGGAGCCGTCACGGTGGCGATAGCGAACTATCTGATCATAGGAGTGGGCGGGGTCGTCACAGTGCCGCTGAAAATTTTCCAGGGCAAGGGCCAGATCGTCCTGATTGATAATGTCCTGCCAGGCGCTCGCCAGATGCGGTTTGACGGTGGGGTCGTAGCCCAACGTTTCCCAAAACCGCGGGCTCATCCATTCGTGCTCGGGGTTTTCGATATCCCAGTACCAGATGCCGTCCAGAGAGCCACTCTGAATGAAGTCGAACACACGACTATCTTCGCGAACCAGCGTGTACAGCTCCGAACGAAGATAGTGAGGCTCAGTACTCTGTAAAGCACTCGGGCTGGCGGCGGTCATGGAGTCAGCTCCCATATCAGTTCGGGGTGTCTTGAAAGTGTGACGCGAGTCTCGATTTAAGCGGAAGTGTGTCAGGTGGGGGTATAGGGCGTTTTACGTATCTTGCGGATTTTCGGCCGTTGGTCGGCACGGAGGCGACAGCCCTGGGAGTGGGGTATCGAAGTTCCTTCGCTAAGGCGAGCGGGTGTCAATTACCTATTAAACTCACTCCTACTGGCTGATAACGTGGTGATTCTTTGGCCTATCCTTTGTATATAACGTATGTTTGAACAGGTCCGGATTCATCAATCTGTAGCAAAGATGAAACATACTAACATCTTTGTCGAGGAGCACTCCTTGGAGCATGTTGAACGCTGTCACTAAATACCTCTGGGTGCTTCCCTCCCTCCTTGTCTCTGCGCTGATTACCGGGGTGATCTTCGTAACCTCGCCCATGGTGGATGACGTGCATTTCGCCAATGCCATGCTGGAGGGCCTGTTAGTACTTATGCCGCTGATCGGCACCTTTGTCGTCATTAATGCGAGGCAGCGCATTCCCCATATTTATGGCTTGGCGATGATTAGTTTTGCCTTTCTGTTGTTGTCGATGAGCATGGATACCCTCGATGAATTGGTGGAAGTCGAGTACGTGTACACCCTGTGGTTTGAGGGGGTGGCACAAATTCTCGGGTTCGTTTTTCTGCTATTGACCTTTTACAAGGCGACCAAGCACACCACCAGAGAGGCCCGTAATTTGGGCCGTTTGGCAATCACTGACGAGCTAACAGAGATATTTAACCGTCGCTATCTGCTGACCCATCTCAACCAGGAAATTCGCAATGTCGGCGGCTGCGCCCAGGAGTTTGCTGTTGTTTTGATTGATCTGGACCATTTTAAAAAGATCAACGATACCTATGGTCACGACGTTGGTGACCAGGTTTTGAGGTCTTACGCTGCGCTGTTGACGGCGGGGATCCGCAAGTCAGATATTGCTGCCCGCTACGGCGGCGAAGAGTTTGTGGTTTTGGCGCGACATACTGGTCAACGAGGCGCCGCAACCTTATGCGAGCACCTTCAGGCCCGTACCCGGGAGCAGTGGCCCGAGGGGCTGCCGCCACTGACCGCCAGCATGGGTGTTGCGATCTATGATGGCAGAGAGTCTGCGGAGGCGGTGCTAAGCCGGGCAGACAAAGCATTGTATCGAGCCAAACATGAGGGGCGCGACCGGGTGGTTTTTGCTGATCGGGCTGCCGGTGATGTTATTCGGCGGGTCGATGCAACAGCCAGCTGAGCAGGCCTTTATGGGGCAAGCCTGAATCCCGGGCGCTCGCCTTCGGCGGCGTTGTTTTCTTCCCCGCTTTCGTCTTCGGCCCGGTAGTTCTGGTATTTGTAGGGCGAGACGCCCATCCAGCTTTTGAAGGCGCGACTAAAGGCGCTGGTTTCGGAGTAACCCAGTCGGTTCGCGGTTTCTTCCACTGTGCAGCGCTGTTGACGTAACAGGTCGATGGCGACCTCGCAGCGCAGTTGATCCCTGATTTCCCGGAACTTAACCCCCTCGTCTCGGAGTCTCGCCCGAAGTGTATGGGGATGCACGCTGAGCGTGCTCGCAATCTCGGCGATACCGGGGCTGCGGGCGAGGTTGTTGAGCAATATCTGCTGCACCTGGGTGCGCCAATTTTTGTGGCGGTAGTGCTGCGCTACCATCGCCAGGTTGGTGTGTTCGAGGAATTTCTTGAGGTTGTCCGGGCTCTGGCGGATGGGTTCCTGCAAGTAGCGACGGGGGAAGGAAATGTAACAGCAGCGCTGGTTAAATTCGAAGTGACTGGTCAGGAAAAGATTGCGGTATTCCGCCCGCTGGGGAGAGGGTGGAAAGTTGAAGCCAGCGCTGATCAGCGGAATTTGCTTGTTGATCAGCCAATTGCTGTAGCGCGAGACATAAAACAAAAAGGACTCGTACAGATAATTCGAAAACACCTTGTCGCTGGTGCTCTCCATCACAAACCTGGCATTGTTGCCCTCTTCCACCAGTCGGGTTGCTACGCCCCAGGGGAGCAGGCGGTAAAAGCGTGCAAAGCGGCGCAGGGCTTCACCGAGGTGGGGGGCGTTGATGGTAAGTTGCGTCACCGTTTGCCAGGACCCCAGTGGCTGGGCAACGGCGGCATGTCCGAGCTGCTCATCCTGGGTGATGAGCATGGTATCGCGGAGTAAGTTGGAGAAGTCCTCTCCGGGGACCCGGGCATACTCCTTTTCCAGCAGGGTTGGGGGAATATGATTCTTCCTTAACACGTGCTGCAAGACATCTGGCTGGTCAGCCAAATGCAGGGTGGCAGCGCGGACGAAGTAAATGGCGACAGTGGGGGCGTGCATAGAAGTTCAATCGAATAATGAGGTCTGTATTGTAACGAAATGTCAAAGAAAATTGCGCCCCCTGTCATGGCTAATCGGCTACCGCTTGGCGAAAATTGCTAATATCAAAGGTGATCTGATCCAAGGATGCTGGGCCTGCACTGATCCCCGCATTTTGCAAACCTCTCACACAATAATTTTCGGAGTTATTTATGCCCATTCCCGAGTCGATTGCTGCCAACCTCTCTCTCCCGCTGATTGCCGCACCGATGTTTTTGGTGTCGGGTCCCGAGTTGGTCATTGCCTGTTGTCGGTCGGGAGTCGTTGGCAGTTTCCCCGCGCTGAATCAGCGTAGCAGCGAGGGCTATGAGCAGTGGTTGCAGGAAATCAACAGTGCGCTGGGTGAGGGGGATGCACCCTACGCGGTCAATCTGATCGTCCACAAAACCAATCCCCGCCTTGCCGCCGATATTGCATTAACGGTGAAGTACAAGGTGCCCATCGTGATTACCTCCCTGGGGGCGGCGAGTGAGGTGGTTGAGGCGGTGCACAGCTATGGCGGCCTGGTCTATCACGATGTGATCAATACCCGCTTTGCCAAAAAGGCCCTGGACGCCGGGGTCGATGGCTTGATTGCGGTGTGTGCCGGGGCCGGCGGTCATGCGGGTACCTACAACCCCTTTGCTTTTATCAGCGAGTTAAGGGAGCTCACCGACAAAACCATTATTGCCTCGGGCTGTATCAGTAACGGTGAGTCGGTGCTGGCGGCCCAGGCATGCGGTGCTGACTTTGCTTACGCCGGCACCCGCTTTATTGCCGCGGAGGAAAGTCTGGCCAACCCGGGCTACAAGGCCATGCTGGTTGAGAAAGACGCCGCCGATATCGTCTACACCCCGAAAATTTCTGGGGTAAATGCCAACTTCCTCGGCTCGAGTATCAAGGCTGCCGGTCTGGATCTGGCAAAAATGAGCACGCCAGAAATGGATGCGGAGGAGGAGCTGAGTGGTGAATCCAAAGCCTGGAAGGATATTTGGTCTGCCGGGCAGGGGGTGGGCGCCATCAAGGCGGTTCAGCCGACGGCGGAAATTATTGGTCAGTTCAAACAGGAATACGATGGCGCGCTGGACAAGTTGATTGCTCAGCGCGGCCAATGGCGGCGCTAGCGCCGTGCGCTAAGGTTTCAATTTTTCTGAGTTGTGGAGAAACATCATGCCCTTTATTTACACCGCCAAACGCACGGCCCTGGGTGGCCTGAATGGTGCGCTGAGCGCCCATAGCGGGCCCGCATTGGGTGCCGCCGCCATTGCGGCCGCCTGCCCCGAGGCGCTGCGCGGCCAGGTTGATGAGGTGTTGATGGGCAACGTGATCTCGGCGGGTGTGGGGCAGGCCCCGGCCCGTCAGGCCTCCCTCGGCGCCGGGCTGGGCAGCCACATTCCCTGTACCACGGTGAGTAAAGTGTGCGGTTCGGGAATGCAGGCAGTGATGACTGCTGCCGACCAGATTCGCGCTGGCAGCAGCCGACTGGTGGTGGCTGGCGGGATGGAGAGCATGTCCAATGCGCCCTATCTGCTCGACAAGGCTCGCCAGGGCTATCGCATTGGCCACCAACAAGTGCGCGATGCGATGTTTGTCGACGGACTGGAAGACGCCTATTCCGGCAAATTGATGGGCCAGGTGGCGGAGCAGGTTGCCGCAGAGCATCAGTTTACGCGTGAAGCCCTGGACGATTACGCGTTGCTATCTTTGGAGCGGGCCCTGGCGGCCCAGCGCAGTGGCGCCTTTGCCGCCGAGATTGTTGCTCTTGGAGAGATTGATCAGGACGAGCAGCCCGGCAATGCGCGGCCGGATAAGATTCGGCAATTGCGTCCGGCCTTTGCTGCCGACGGCGTGCTGACCGCGGCCAACAGCAGTTCCATTTCTGACGGCGGTGCCGCGCTGTTGGTTGGTGATGCCAGTATCGAGATGGCCCCCCTGGCCGAGATCAAGGGCTACACCCGGTTTGCGGCCGCCCCGGAGCAGTTTCCGGTTGCCCCGGTGTATGCGGTTGAGAACCTGCTCAAGCAGCTGGGTTGGCAGGCCGGTGATGTGGATTTATACGAAATTAACGAGGCCTTCGCTCTGGTAGCGCTGCTGCCCCATAAATTGATCGGCATCCCGGTGGAAAAAATCAACGTCAACGGCGGGGCCTGCTCGCTGGGACACCCCCTCGGCTGCTCTGGTGCTCGAATTCTGGTGACCCTGATCCATGCACTGCAGACTCGGGGGCTGAAGCGCGGTATTGCCAGCCTCTGCATCGGCGGCGGTGAGGCCACAGCGGTCGCTGTCGAAGTCTGCTAGCGGTATCCTCGATTGACAGCGCCCCCACACCGGCAGCGCAGGATGGGGCGTTTTGCGGCTGACAGGGTGGCCGCCGCAGCGCGCTATTTCAGCAGTGCGCGCAGGGTCGGCACTCGGGAAATCAGCAGGGTGTCGACCAGTATCACCACGACCATGGCTGCCCCGGACAGGGGAAAACACACTGCTAAAACCAGCATCACCGCGATAACGCCTCGACTCTGGGCCGGTGTGGCTGCCGGTGGCGCCAGTTGATATGCCCGGGCCGGACGGCGCTTCCACCACATCACCACACTGGCAATCATCAGGGCGATGATCGCCAGCACCAGCAGCAGGTTCAATAACCAGTTCCATAAGCCCAGGTCACCCTGATGGGTGGGGATAAATGCGGCCATTGCCTTGCCCAGCCAGGGGTAGTCGGCAAAGGTCAGCTCCGCGATGAGCTGGCCGTTATGTGGGTCGAGATGCAGCACCCGTTCATTCAACGGGTTGGTGATATCACCCGCGATGGTGGTGGCCGACACGGTCCATACGCCATTGGCATCCTGGGGCAAGTGCACCCGAAACGTTTCCAGTCCCTCGGCGGTGGCAATTGCGTTAACGGCATCCAGGTCGAGTCCGGGGGCATGGGGAGTGCCCGATGTCGGGCTGGGCATGGGGGTCTGCTCCAGTACCCAGGGCACTTGGTGCACGCCGCTCTCGTTCATGGCGCTGTGTTGGTGCTGCTCGGTACTGGGGGGCGGTTCGGAGGAGCGCAGATCCCGGGCGGCCAGGGCCGCGTCGAGGCGGGTGCCGGGCAGAGCGCTCCAGCCTTGGACCATCTTGCCTCCCCAGACATTGGTCCAGGCCATACCAGAAAGCAGAAAGAACAGCAGCGGCAATGCCACGGCCACACCGGTCCAGCGATGGGCCTGGCGCCAGTTTTCACGCTGTGCAAAGGCAGTTTGGGCACTTGTCTGCCGACGTTTTCCCCGGATGGCCAGATACAGCCCGGTGATGACCATCAGCACCGCCAGCCCGGCGACCACCTCGATGAGGGTATCGCCGAGGTTCCCCAGCATGAGCGAGCCGTGAAGGGTTTTGACCTGAGCGTAGAAGGTGCTGGCGGGGTCGTGGCTGCCAAGGATTTCGCCTGAGTAGGGATTGATAAAGACAGTGGTGGCAGGGGCACCGTGACCGCCATGACCGGCGCCACCATGTGCGACCAACACGAAGCGGGCTGATTCAGTGGGGCTGCTTGGAGGCAGATAGAGTTTCACCTGTTGGTGTGGGTGGGCGGCTTCTACCGTGGCGAGCAGCGCAGAGGCGGGCAAGGCCGGTTCGGTGGCAGTCACGGTGGTCAGCTCATTGAGCAGCAGGGGTTCCAAGGGCTTGCTGATCAGCATCAGCAGGCCGCTGACCGATAAAACAAACAAAAAGGGCAGTACAACGATGCCCGCAAAAAAGTGCCAGCGCCACACGGCCCGGTAAAGGGGCGCCAGAGGCTGGTCTGAGTTGCGGGCTTCGGGCGGATGGCTCGCCTGATGGCGGGTCTCTGTGCTCATAGGTTGTCTGCTTGGCTGAAGGGAGCCGCGTCACTGACGCCGCTCCCTAGTGAAATTGAGTGTGTAATTGAGTGGTGAAAATCTGTGGTGAAATCCTGTTTGCCCCCAGCGTTGGCAGCGCTCCATTGCAACGGGGCTATAGCTGGAAGCGCACGCCGAAGTAAAAGGCGCGACCCTCTCCCGGTGTCAGAATTGCCGGGTCGGTGCTTGGATCGATACTGTCTTTCACGCTGACCTGGGTAATGTAGTCTTTGTCGGTGAGATTGCGCAGCTCACCCCAGACTTCCCAGGTTTCCCGGCTGTAGCCGATCCGCAGGCCCAGTAATTCGTAGCCTTCAACCACGTAGTTGTTGGCAAAGTCGGCATAGCGTTCATCGACAATGTCAAAGGTCGGGCCGGCAAAGAAACCATTACTGTGGCGGTAGAGCAGCTCACCCTTGATGAAATGCCGTGGGGCGACGGGCAACTCGTTGTCGCCGTAAGCCCGGTCGCCGTCAAACGAAAACTCGTTCAGGGTCAGGTTGAGTGTGGGGTTCAGACTGTGAACGCCACTCTGGCCCAGGGCAACACGAGCGCTGAACAGGGCTTCCAGCCCGCCGTGGAGGGTATCCTCGGCATTGATTGACAAGCTGGTGCCGGGAGCGGACGGGTCGTCCCGAGACAGAATTTCGTCCTCCAGGTGAGCCAGGTACAGCGAGACGTCCCAGTTCCAGCTGCTTGCCGTGCCCAGCTTTTGGCTGCCCCGGCTGCCGATCTCGGCCACCGTGCCTTGCATGGCGTTCAAGGTTTCTTGATTGCCCCGGGCGTCGTCTTCCAGCTCGTACAGGGTTGGCGCCTCATAGAGTTTGCTGAGGTTGGCGAACAGGGCGATCTCGTCGTTGATTTGGTAAATCACGCCGACGCGGGGGTTAATGCTGTCGTAATCCCCCTTGGGATCGCGCACGGTGCCTGATGACACTGTCTCGTTGCGAATCTCTCGGGTGGCGTCAACAAACTGAGCGCCGATGACTGCGGTCCACTGGGGCGTAAACTTCCAGCGATCCACGACAAACAGCTCCAGGCTTTCGGCGTCGTTATCCACCTTCGTGCTGCGGGTCGTGCGCACCCCGGCAACGTGGCTGTAGTTGCCGCCTTCAACCTCGGTAACGCCGTAATTAAGACCGACCATTACATCATGGTCGCCACGCCGGGCGTTGTACCGCAGGGTAGTAGCGGTGTTGGTCTGCTTGGTGTCGATCAGCAGGCTGAAGAAGGGGCTGAACACAATTGGGTGATACAGGTCCTGCTCTTCATAGGCGATGCCCGCAGTCAGACTGGTTTGCTCGTCGATATCCCAAACGGTTTTATTTGCCAGGCGCCAGCTGTCCACGTTTAGCAGAAAATGACCCACTTCATTGCTGGGGTTGGCCTGCTCTGGGTCATCCTTCCATTGGGCACGGGTCAGGGCGCCAGGCAGCTCTTGGTCATTGCTGATTTGCTGGAAGTACACCCGGGTGCTGACCGCGTCACTGAACTGCCACCCGGCGTTGCTGTACACCCCGAGACGATCTTGCTCCTGGTGGTCCCGATAGCCGTCCCAATTGCGTGACTCCAGGGTGATCAGGCCGTCGAATTGGCCCTGTACGGTGCCGGCGGTCAGGCGGCCCTGTTGCAGGTTGTCGCTGCCGCCGGTGTAGTAAAACTCCATTGGTGCTGAGTCGCGGGCAGTCGGGGTAATGAAGTCGATGGCGCCCCCCAGGGTGGCAGCGCCATAGGTCATGGCATTGGCTCCCCGGGCGACCACGGCATAGCGGGTGCTGAGGGGGTCGATGGTACGGTTATGATTGTTGCCGTCGGCGGCCGTAATGGGCAGGCCGTCTTGCATCAGGCGCACACCATTGCCGTCATAGCTGACGGCATCGAGGTTGGAGCCGCGGCTGGAAAAGTAACTGCCGTCACCAGTGGAACCGCTGGCCACCCACAGGCCGGGCACATAGCGCAGCATGTCGGCCAGATTTGCCGCGCCCCGTTGGAACAGGTCGGCGCTGTCGAGCAGAGTGACACCGCCAGGTGTCAGTGACTGCTCCGCTTCCAGTTCGAGTTTGCTCTCCTGACCGTAAACCGTCAGGGTTTCCAGGTTTTTTTTCTGACCGTCTGCGGCTTGGGCAGTAGCGGCCAGCGGCAGGCTTAGACTGAACCACAGTGCTCGGTGCGGAAAGAGGGGGTGACAACGCGACATGGAATATCCTGATCTTGGGTAACAATTCGGGGGCAGTGTGGGCTGCTAAGGGTCTGTTAACACTAACGGGATTTTTTGCCTCAGCCCGACTGGCCGGGCGGCGCACCGCTAACGGGAAGTGAAAATCACCTGCCAGCAGGAACAATCAAATCAGTGTGAACAGGCCCAAGTGTTAGCAGGCCCTGTTGGGCGCGTAGTGTAGTCGACGCTGTGGCAATGACCGGTGTGGCAAATGGTCGCAGAGGGGCATCAGCCGGGTGGAACGGCGCTAACGAGATGTGCCGCGGGCGTTGCGTTGGCGCTGTGAAAAGGGCGGCGGCCCAAGAAGAATCAGTTTGGCAGAAAAGGTCGGCCGGCCAGCATTGCCACCATTTCGGTGAGCAGCAACTTGCCATTTTCCCCGCTTTGGCCCTTCAGGGCGGGGTCGATCCGTGCAGACAATTGCAGCAGGTTGCCAAGTGCTTGGCTTGAGTGGCGCTGCAAACACTGCTTATAAAGGGCTTTGCGTTTGTCCCAGACCCGAGCATTGTCCAGCACTCGCTCGATGCCATTGCCCTGCTCAATGGCGGTCGCGCATTGATAAAGGGTGCGCAGCTCTCGGCACAGGGCGCCCAGCATGGGGATTTCCTCGCCGCCTTCCGCGCTGAGGTAGTTCAACATGGTCAGGGCGTGGCCGGCGTTGCCCGCCAGGGCGGCATCGATGAGTTTGAAAACGTCGTAGCGGGCACTGCTGGCCACGGCGCTGGCGACGATGTCGGCGTCAATAGGGCGCTCTCCCACCAGTACCCGGAGTTTTTCGATTTCCTGGTCGGCGGCCAGCAGGTTGCCCTCCACCCGGTCAGCCAGCAGTTCTATGGCAGCGCGATCGGCTTGCATGCCACGGGACTGCATACGCTGGGCAATCCACGGGCCCAGCTGGCGCCGCTCCACCGGCCACACTTGAATCACCGCGCCCGCGCCATCGAGTGCTTTGACCCATTTGGCGTTCATGCTGCGGCTGTCGAGGCGACCGCAACTGACCAGCAGGATATTGCTGCCGTCGCTGTGCTGAAGGTATTCCTGCAGGGCGGCAGAACTTTTCTGGTCCATTTTGACGGTGCCCAGGCGCAGCTCGATCAACTTGCGCTCGGCAAACAGCGACAGGCTGTTGCCGGCGGCGAGCAATTGATTCCAGTCGAAGCTGCGATCGACTTCAAGCACTTCCCGCTCGTCGATTCCTTGTGTGCGGCAGGCGCGGCGAATCTGGTCACAGCACTCCTGCGTGAGCAACAGTTCGTCACCAGTGACCAGGTAGGCGGTGTGGAGGGATTTTTCCAGGTGCGCCGGGAGTTGCTCTGGGCGCAGGCGCATCAGGGGGTCTCGACCAATTGCTTGCTCCAGTATTCCAACTGCTGGGCAATGCGGATACTGAGCTGCTCCAGCATTTCGCTGCGCACAATCTCCGATTCAGTCTCTTCCCCGACCGGGTTGTCCGGGTCATTAACAATAACGCGGCGTTGCTGTAGCGTGCGTGGTCCGCGCAGGGTCTCGCCCTGAATATTGAGCAGCATGATTCTGGCAGATTCAAACAGGGCGTACTCGGCGTCACGGGCTTCGTTGTCCAGGGCGACGCTGCGGGTGTCCTGGTCGAGTAATTCCATACGCAGGATCAGCGCGGCTTCCTTGCGGCGGGTGGTGACCTTCACCGCGTTGATGGCCAGTTGGCGCTTGAGCGAGTCCTTGAGCTCGATGCTTTCCCGACTAGTCTCGATAAATACCGGTTGCAGCTGGGCAGGTACCGACACATTGCCCCGCAGGGCAAAGCCGCAGCCGCTCAGCGCGAGGCTGAACAGCACGAGTAAAGCAGCAGGGAGGAGCGGTTTAGTTCGCAACGATATTCACCAGTTTTTTGGGCACCACAATTTCCTTGCGGATGGTCAGGCCGTCGATAAAGCGTTGGACGTTTTCCTGACTCCGGGCCAAGGCCTTAATGGATTCTGCATCGGCGTCGGCGGCCACTTCAATGGTGCCCCGCAGTTTACCGTTAACCTGTACGGCCATTTCAATGGTGTTGCGCACCAGGGCGGCGTCGTCGACAGCGGGCCAGGGTGCATCGATGACGGCGTCGCTGTGGCCCAGTTCCGCCCACAGGCGGTGGCAGATGTGAGGCACGATGGGGGCCAGCAGAACAACCGCCGCTTCGATGGCTTCGCGCACCACGGCATTGCTCTGATCGCTGTCGCCGTCAAAACGGGAGATCTCGTTCACCAGTTCCATCACCGCGGCAATGGCGGTGTTGAAGGTCAGGCGGCGGCCGTAGTCATCGCTGACCTTGGCAATGGTCTCGTGGGTTTTGCGGCGCAGATCGGCATCAGCCTTACTCAACTGGGTAGTGTCCAGCGCGGCGACGCTGCCCGCCTCAAGATGGGTGGCGACCAGTTTCCACAAGCGTTTAAGGAAGCGGTGGGCGCCTTCCACGGCGCTGTCGGACCATTCCAGCGATTGCTCTGGCGGCGCAGCAAACATAATAAACAGGCGCACGGTGTCGGCGCCGTATTCTTCAATCAAGGCCTGGGGGTCAACCGTGTTGCCCTTGGACTTGGACATTTTGGCGCCGTCTTTGAGCACCATGCCCTGACACAGCAGCTGCTTGAAGGGCTCGTCGGTGTTGACCAGGCCCTCATCCCGCATCAATTTGTGGAAGAAGCGGGCGTATAACAGGTGAAGAATGGCGTGCTCAATGCCGCCCACATACTGGTCCACTGGCAGCCAGTAGTTGGCCCGTTCGCTGTCCAGCATGCCCTCTTCAAAGTCGGGGCAGGTAAAGCGGGCGTAATACCAGGATGACTCCATAAAGGTGTCGAAGGTATCCGTTTCCCGCTCTACCGCTTCACCGTTCAACTCGTCTTTGCGCCACTCAGGGTCGGCCTTGATGGGCGACTGGACGCCGTCCATCTGCACATCTTCGGGCAACAGAATGGGCAGCTTGGCGGCGGGCACCGGAATCTCGCCGCCTTCGGGCAGATTGAACATGGGGATCGGCGCGCCCCAGTAACGCTGACGGGAGACACCCCAGTCTCGCAGGCGGTAGTTGGTAGTCACCCGGCCCTTGTTCTGGCTGGCCAGTGCTTCGGCAATGGCGTTGAAGGCGCCGTCAAAATCCAGGCCGTCGAACTGGCTGGAATTCACCAGCACGCCTTTGTCAGTAAAGGCTTCGGTAGCCAGATCGATCGCGGCGCCGTCGGCGGGGGCGATCACCTGTTTGATTTCCAGGTTGTATTTCTGGGCGAATTCAAAGTCCCGTTGGTCGTGGGCGGGCACCGCCATGACAGCCCCAGAGCCGTAGTCCATTAATACATAGTTGGCGATCCATACCGGCACGGTCTTGCCGGTAATCGGGTGAATGGCCTCAATGCCAGCGGCCATGCCTTTCTTTTCCATGGTGGCCATATCAGCCTCGGCCACGGAGCTGGATTTGCACTGCTCGATAAAGGCGGCCAGCTCAGCATTGCCTTTCGCCAATTCCAGACTGATGGGGTGTTCGGCCGCCAGGCTGACGTAGGTGACACCCATCAGGGTGTCGGGGCGAGTGGTGTAAACCTCGAAGTGGTCCATGCCGGCCACCGGCGCTTCCAGGTCGAAGCGCATCTGCACGCCCTGGGAGCGGCCGATCCAGTTGCGCTGCATGGTTTTGACCTGCTCGGGCCAGCCGTCCAGCTGATCCAGATCCGCCAACAACTGGTCGGCGTAGTCAGTGATTTTGATAAACCACTGGGGAATCTCTTTGCGCTGAACCACGGTGTCGCAGCGCCAGCAGCAGCCGTCGATAACCTGCTCGTTGGCCAGTACGGTTTCGTCCACCGGGCACCAGTTCACCGCCGAGGTCTTTTTGTAGACCATGCCTTTCTCGTACAGGCGGGTGAAGAACCACTGCTCCCAGCGATAGTAATCGGGCTTGCAGGTGGCCAGCTCCCGGTTCCAGTCGTAGGCAAAGCCCAACTGTTTGAGCTGGTCGCGCATGTAGGCGATATTTTCCACCGTCCATTTGGCCGGGGCGGTGTTGTTTTTAACCGCGGCATTTTCGGCGGGCAGGCCGAAGGCGTCCCAACCCATGGGCTGCAGCACATTTTTGCCCAGCATGCGCTGGTAGCGGGAGATCACATCGGCAATGGAGTAGTTGCGCACATGGCCCATATGCAGCTTGCCGCTGGGGTAGGGGAACATGGCCAGGCAGTAGTACTTCTCTTTGCTGAAGTCCTCAATGGCGGCAAAGCTTTGTTGCTCGGCCCAGAATGCCTGGGCTTGGGCCTCGATCTCGCGCGGGGCGTAGTGCTGATCCATGGTGGGTGTATCGTCTCGTCAAGCGGATTTGGAAAGCCGGGTATTCTAGCAGCTAAATGGCCCCTGAATAACCGCCGGGGCCGGGCAATTCTCAGGGCGAAGTTTGCCTGCGGGTCAAGGTGGCCAGTGCCGCGGTGAGGGCGGCCAGGATCAATATTGGCGCTGAGCCAAAACGGGTAAAGGGTGTGGTGCCGACCCGGGCCTGCACGGTTTCCACCAGGGTGCCTTGGGTAAAACTGGGCAGGCGGTGGGTGATCTGGCCGCGGTGATCAATCAGGCCGGTGATGCCGGTGCTGGTTACCCGAATCAGTTCGCGGCCGTTTTCCAGGGCCCGCATCTGCGCCATTTGCATGTGCTGGCTCGGGCCGATGGAGTCGCCAAACCAGCCGTCGTTGCTGATAGTGAAGAGGATGTCAGCGCCCTCGGCTCCGCGAGCAATCAGGTCGGGGTAGACTATTTCATAGCAAATTGAACCGGCGAGTTGCCAGCCTTTCACGTCCAGGTGCGGTTGATCTGGCTTACCGCGGCTGAAACTGGACAAGGGCAGGTCGAAAATACTGATCAGCGTGCCCATGAACTGGCGGAGGGGAACGTACTCGCCGAAGGGCACCAGACGCTGTTTGTTGTAGATGCCCTCGCCACCACTGATCACCATCACCGAGTTATACAAATCATCGCCGTTACGAGTCGGCACGCCGGTAATCAGTGCCCCGCCTGCTTTGTCTGCCAGGTCCCGAATGTAGTCGAAGTAGGGAATGGCGTGGTGATACAGCGCCGGCACGGCGGCCTCGGGCCAGATGACCAGGTCCGTACTGCCCCACAGGGGCTGGGACGCCACATCGTAAAATTCCAGGGTCGCCCAGAATTCGGCGTCCTGCCATTTTTTGTCCTGGGAAATATTTGATTGCACCAGGCCGACAGTGAGGGGGGCTTTGTCAGCGGGCTGAGTCCACTGCTGTTGCTGCAGCGACAGACCGAGACCGGCGAGTGCCAGGCTGGCAATGAAGGGTGGCAGACCGCGGCGCCAATGGCTTGCCAGTCCGGCCAATGCGCCGCCGGCAAGGGCGACCCAGAACGTCAAGCCGAATACCCCGATCACCGGCGCCCAGCCGGCCACTGGGGTATCGATCATGGCATAGCCTGCCAACAGCCACGGAAAGCCCGTTAGCACCCAGCTGCGCAGCCATTCCACCAGTAACCAGACTGCCGCAAAGCCCAGGACGTGCCCGCCCAGACCATCGCGGACCCAGCGGCAATACCCGTAGCCCATGACCCCCGGCAGCAGGCCCATGGCAATACAGAATGCCGCTGTCATCAATACCGACAGGCCGACCGAGTAATAGCCGAAATCGTGGATGGCAATGTAAATCCAGGAGACCCCCACCAGAAAGCTGCCGCTGCCGTGGGCCCAGCCGAGCAGGGCGCCCTGGCGGGGCGCAACGTGGCGCAGCAAATAGGCCAGCACGCCCAGTGATATGACGGCCATCCACCACAGGTGAAAGGGGGCGAGGGCCAGTGGGAGCAGGGCGCCGGATAGTGCGGCGAGCAGGTAGGGAGCGATTCGACGGACCAAGGCAGTCAACCCGGGTAGGGAATGGGGTGGCTTAGTGTAGTGGGCTGGCCGCATTGCTGCCAGCCTGAAGGCCAGAGTGACATGGATTAATCGCCGGTCTGGCGGCTCCGCCAACTAAAGACGCGGCTCCCAGCATTAGCCGGTAACGCTGTCAGAGGCGGTTTGCTGCCGGGTGCTGGCGATAATGTATTCCGGTTTAGACGGCATGTCGGGGTAGCGGTCGGTGAGCGGCTCCGGTACGCCTCGGGCATCGATCAAATACACGTGCTTGCGGCTCAGGGAGCGGGCTTCCTTGACCCCGCAGGAGTGGGCAATCACCCCAACCTCGTGCATTAAGTTCAAGGCATAGTTCTTCACACGCTTGGCCTTGTCTGCGGGCACCAGGCCTCGCTGCAGCTCCGGGTCGTGGGTGGTGACCCCGGTGGGGCAGGTGTTCTTATTGCATTGCAGGGCCTGGATGCAGCCGAGGGCAAACATAAAGCCCCGGGCGCTGACAATAAAATCGGCGCCAACACACAGTGCCCAGGCCGCTTCGGCGGGATTGATCATTTTACCGGAGGCGATCACCTTGATGCGGTTGCGCAGGTTGTATTCATTGAGCTTATCGACCACCAGGGGCAGGCTGCGACGCAGCGGCAGGCCAACGTAATCCATCAGGCTCTGGGGTGCGGCGCCGGTGCCGCCGTCGGCGCTGTCGATGGTGATAAAGTCGGGGGCGAATTGCTGGCCGCGCTGGTGAACCCGGCCGAGCAATTCATCGAGCCACTCGGAGAAACCGACCACCACTTTGAATCCAACCGGCTTGCCAGTGACTTCTCGGATGCGCGCGATCATGTCCAACAAGTCATCGATATTATGGATATCGGTATGGCCGTTGGGGCTGATGGAGTCTTTGCCCTCCTTAATACCGCGAATGCTGGCGACTTCTGCGGTCACTTTGCCGCCTGGCAAAATGCCGCCTTTGCCAGGCTTGGCTCCCTGACTGAGTTTGATTTCAAACATGCGCACTTGCTCGTGGCGGGCGATGCTGCGTAGCTTCTCATCGCTGAGGTGCCCCTCACTGTCGCGCACCCCGTATTTTGCGGTGCCAATCTGAAATACCAGGTCGCAGCCGCCCTCCAGGTGGTAAGGCGATAAGCCCCCTTCCCCGGTATTCAACCAGATGCCGGCCTCTTTGGCGCCAACCGTCAGCGCACGAATGGCGGGCTTGGATATGGCGCCGTAACTCATGCCGGAAATATGGAAAATGGCGGAGCTGGTGTAGGGGTGGCGGGCGTAATCCTGTCCGATGGTAACGGCATGGGTTGGCACGACGTCCTGACTCAGTGTTGGAAAGAGACAGTTCATAAACAGCACTTCATTGCTCTGATTGAGTGGCCGGGTGGAGCCAAAGGCAATGGTGTTGTCGAGGTTTTTGGCCGCCCGGTATACCCAGGCCCGCTGGGACCGATTGAAGGGCAGCTCCTCCCGGTCCATGGCAAAGAAATACTGGCGGAAAAACTCGCCGAGATGTTCAAACAGGTAGCGAAAGCGACCGATGACCGGGTAGTTGCGGCGCACGGCATGCTGGGTTTGGGTAACGTCGCGGACATACAAGTAGGCGATGTAGGCGATACCCACGCCAAAGGCCACCAACAGACTGAGCGCGCTGTATTCGATAAAACCGCTGGCGATGCGTTGGAGGGTGTCCATTGTTCCGGTGTCCACGGTGTTCTCCCTGTCAGCTAAGGCGTCAGGTCAGTGTAGACCGCGCAGATACGCGGAGTTCAGCAGCATTAACGCGTACATGCAATACGATGTGGGGAAAAGCGTGAGGCGGCGGGAGCATGAGGCAGGGGGCAGCCCTGCCTCATGTAGATCAGTTGACCTCGTGGCGGTTGTGGCGCATCCGCAGCAAGTGTATCTGCCGGTTGTCGGCATTCACCACCTTGAATTCAAAGTCATCCAGGCGAGTGGTTTCATTGCGCGATGGCAGGTGCCCAAAGGCTTTGAGCAGCAGGCCACCAATGGTGTCGAACTCCTCATCGCTGAGCTGTGCCTTGAAGTACTCGTTGAAGTCTTCGATGGGTGTGAGGGCTTGCACCACGTAGTCGTTGTCGGCGATCTTGCGAATGGGCAGATCGTCGTCCTCGTCGTATTCGTCTTCGATGTCGCCGACGATCTGCTCGAGGATGTCCTCAATGGTGATCAGTCCCGCTGCGCCGCCGTACTCGTCGATGACCACCGCCATGTGGTTGCGCTTCTCCCGAAAATCCCGCAGCAGCACATTGAGTCGCTTGCTCTCGGGTACCAGGGTGGCGGGACGGATGATGGTGCTGAGGTCGATTTCTTCGCCCTTGTCTTTCTGCCACAGCAGCGGCAGCAGGTCTTTGGAGAGCAATATGCCGTGCACATCATCGAGGGTGTCGCCAATCACGGGGTAGCGGGAATGGCCGGTGTCGACAATGATTGGCAGCAGCTCGCTGAGGGGCTGATTGATTTTGACCACCACCATTTGCGGGCGGGGCACCATGATTTCCCGGGCCTGCATATCGCTGATATGCATGGCGCCCTCGACAATGCTTACCGCATCGTCGTCGATAACCTCGTTCTGCTTGGCCACGGCCAGCATTTCCAGCAGGTCTTCTCGGGTTTTGGGTTCAGATGAAAAAGCATGGGCAATTTTTTCGATCCAAGACTTTTCACTTGGATCGGTGCTAGATCGATCTTCACTCATGATTTTGGGTGCTGTCCTCACACAGTGGGGTATAGGGGTTGGCAATGTGCAGTTGGTCGAGCAGGCGAATTTCTAATCCTTCCATTTGCTCGGCCTCTGCGTCGTTAGTATGGTCGTAGCCGAGCAGGTGGAGTGTACCGTGAATCACCATGTGCGCCCAGTGGTGGTCCAGCGCTTTGCCCTGGGCTGAGGCTTCCCGCTCGACCACCTGCTTACAGATAACCAGATCACCCAGCAGCGGAATATCCAGCTCGTCTGGCAAGTCGGCTGGAAACGACAGCACATTGGTAGGGCCGGCTTTGCCCCGGTACTGACTGTTGAGCTCGGCGCTCTCGGCCTCGTCGACCAAGCGAATTGTCATTTCGGACTGGGGGCGATCGGCGGGCAGAGCCGCCAGCGCCCAGCGATAAAAATCGGCCTCGGCGGGCAAATTGTCCTCGGCGCAGGCCAGCTGCAGGTCCAGGTCCAGCGTCTGACCGGGGTGGGTGGGCTCAGGTGCGGGCATGTTGTTCGTCGAAGGCGGCGTAGGCTTCAACCACGCGCTGAACCAGTGGGTGGCGAACCACATCGCGGGATTCAAAGTAGTTGACGCTGATTCCCTCAATGTCCTTCAAGACCTGCATGACATGCAGCAAGCCTGATGGCGTGCCCCGGGGTAAATCGATCTGGGTTGCGTCGCCGGTAATGACGGCGGTCGAACCAAAGCCGATCCGGGTGAGGAACATTTTCATCTGCTCCCGGGTGGTGTTCTGGGCCTCATCGAGGATGATGAAGGAGTCGTTGAGGGTGCGGCCGCGCATGTATGCCAGTGGCGCAATTTCAATCACATTGCGCTCAATCAGCTTGGTTACCGTTTCAACGCCGATCATTTCATACAGAGCGTCGTACAGTGGCCGCAAATAGGGGTCTATTTTTTGGGCCAGATCACCCGGCAAAAAGCCGAGCTTCTCGCCGGCTTCCACCGCTGGGCGAACCAGCAGGATGCGCTGTACGCCGTGACCCAGCAAGGCTTCAACGGCGCATGCCACTGCCAAATAGGTTTTACCGGTGCCGGCAGGGCCGATGCCGAAATTGATATCGCATTCGCGAATCGCCCGCACATAGCGCTGCTGATTCCCGCCCCGGGGCTTGATGCTGCCCTTTTTGGTATGGATTACCACGGGGTTACCCGGGTCGCCCTGGCTGATTTGTTCCAGCCCGGCCTTTTGCAGGTGTAAGTGGACCGATTCCGGGCTGAGATGGGCGCCGCCCTGGACTTCGAGATACAGCTGCTTGATGAGCTGAACAGCATCGTCGACCGCGTCGTCGTCACCGCTGATTTGAAAGGTATTGGCCCGGGCGGCAATGCGCACGCTCAGTCGCTGCTCGATCAGCTTGAGGTGTTCGTCGAGCTGGCCGCACAGGTCAGCCAAAAGCTGGCTGTTGTTGGGCTCGAGGGTCAGGATGCGTTGTGCTGCCTGAGTTTGCGCAGTCAATGGATCACCAATCGCCAGGATTGCGGCGTAAGTCTAGGATGAACGGGGAGCATAACGCTATTGGGAAATTTCTCAAAATTCAATGGCGCTGCTGGCACAGGCTGCCGCGCAGGGAGTTGGGCAGGGCGTCATCGATGACCACGTTAACGAACTCGCCGATCAAGGCGTGATCGTCGCTGCGGAAATTCACCACTCGGTTGTTTTCGGTGCGGCCCTGCAGTTCGCCGGGGTCCTTTTTGGAAACACCGGTGACCAGAATGCGCTGTTCGGTGCCCACCATCTGGCGGCTGATCTGGGCGGCCTGGTTAAGGATGGTGTGTTGCAGGCGTTGCAGCCGGGCCTTTTTGACTTCTTCCGCGGTGTCATCGGCCAGCTGGGCGGCCGGCGTGCCGGGCCGGGCGCTGTAGATAAAGCTGAAAGAGTGATCAAAGCCGATATCAGTGATCAGTGTCATGGTGTCTTCGAAGTCGTCGTCGGTCTCGCCAGGGAAGCCGACAATGAAATCGGATGACAAACTGATGTTGGGGCGAATGGCCCGGAGTTTGTCGATTTTTGCCCGGTATTCGGCGTTGTTGTGGCCGCGCTTCATGGCGCTGAGAATGCGGTCGCTGCCGCTTTGTACCGGCAGGTGAAGGTGGTCTACCAGTTGCGGCACGTTGGCGTAGGCTTCTATCAGCGCATCGCTGAATTCCACTGGGTGGGAAGTGGTGTAGCGAATCCGCTCGATGCCGGGAATGCGGCCGACAAAGCCGAGCAATTCGGCGAAATCGACAATGTCGCCCTCGTGATTTTCGCCCCGGTAGGCGTTGACGTTTTGTCCCAGCAGATTGACCTCGCGCACGCCTTTGGCGGCCAGCTGGGCGATCTCGGCGATGACATCGTCAAAGGGGCGGCTGACTTCCTCGCCCCGGGTGTAGGGCACCACGCAGAAGGTACAGTATTTGGAGCAGCCTTCCATGATGGAAACGAAGGCGCTGGGGCCATCGACGCTGGGCTCGGGCAGGGAGTCGAATTTCTCGATTTCCGGGAAGGTCACGTCCACTACAATGGGGCCATCGACTTTTTTGCTGGTCAGCATATCCGGCACCCGGTGCAGGGTTTGGGGGCCAAAGACCACGTCGACATAGGGTGCCCGCTTACCGATATCGGCGCCTTCCTGACTGGCTACGCAGCCACCCACGCCGATTTTCAGATTAGGGTTTTTGTCCTTGAGCTTTTTCCAGCGGCCAAGCTGGTGGAACACCTTCTCCTGGGCCTTTTCCCGAATAGAGCAGGTGTTGAGCAGCAGGACGTCAGCCTCCTCCGGATTGTCGGTGGGCACCAGGCCATGACTCACCCCCAGCAAATCCTGAATACGGGCGGAGTCGTATTCGTTCATCTGGCAACCGTGGGTCTTGATGTACAGCTTTTTGGGTGTGTCTGACATAGTGGCTCTGGTATCGCTTCCGTCAAATTTGCAGTGTCGGACAAATGGCGGCGTATTATACCGATGTTGCCGCCTAAAACCCACAATTGCGGTGCAGATGGGGATTTTGTGCTATTATCCGGCGCCCCGATTTTCAGGGGGCGCAGCGCGGCGAAGCCCCCTCCGGAGAGTGTTGATGAGTATCGTAAAATCCCCCATCTATAAGGTGATTTTCCACAATAACAACAAGGTGTACGAATTGTATGCCCGGGCCATCTATCAAAGTGATATGTACGGCTTTATTGAGGTTGAGGAATTTGTCTTCGGAGAGCAGAGCCAGTTGGTGGTAAATCCGGGCGAGGAGAAGCTCAAGACCGAATTCAATGGCGTTACGCGCAGTTATATCCCCATGCACGCCATTGTCCGCATTGATGAGGTAGAAAAAGAAGGCGCGGGTAAAATTGTCGAATCGGAAGGCGGCAGCAATATTCGCAGTTTTCCCATTCCAGGCGGTCGGCCGGTCAGCAAGGGGCCCGACAGCGAGTAAGCGCTTAGCGCCAAATCCACATTGTCTGGCGGCCTGCGTTGCCAGCGAAACAAAAAAGCCCCGAACTCGGGGCTTTTTTGTTTTTGCGGGCTGGGTGCGTGGAGATTTAGGCTTGGGCCAGCTTTTGCCGCACCGATGCCAGCTTCACGCAATTGACGAACACCTTCATTGCCCGGTCGATTTCCTCTTGGGTCGGCACGCTGGGCGCAATACGGATATTGCGATTTTCCGGGTCTTTGCCATAAGGGAAGGTTGCGCCCGCTGGTGTGAGTTTTACCCCCGCTTCTGCCGCCAGGCGAACCACATCCTGGGCCAGCCCCGGAAGCGTATTCAGGGAAATAAAGTAACCGCCCTCGGGCGCGGTCCACTCCGCCATGCCGGTGCCGGCCAGGCTCGCTTCCAGATTCTGCAACACGATGTCAAAGCGGGGTTTGAGCACGGCGGCATGTTTGCGCATATGGGCGGTGAGGCCCTCGGCATCTTTGAGCAGGCGAACGTGGCGCAGCTGGTTGACCTTGTCCGGGCCAATCTGGGTCATGCCCAGGTGCTTGCTGAAGGCCTTTAGATTGGCCTTGGACATGCCCATAAAGGCCACGCCAGCACCGGCATAGGTGATCTTGGAGGTTGAACCAAACAGGTAGACGCTGTCTTCTGTGCCAAATTGTTTGCACTTGGCCATCAGGCTGGCAACGTCAGGGGCGCTATCGGTGAGGGCGTGAACGGCATAGGCATTGTCCCAGAACACCCGGAAATTGCTCCCGGCGATACTGCCGAGTTTGGCGATCCGCTCTACCACTGCATCGCTGTATACCGTGCCAGTGGGGTTGCTAAAACGGGGAACACACCAGATGCCCTTGATGCTGCTGTCGCCCTTGATCAGCGCTTCAACCTCATCCATGTCGGGGCCATCGTCATTGAGCGCGACCGGGATCATCTCGATACCCAGGTGTTCGCAGATGCTGAAGTGGCGGTCGTAACCAGGTACCGGGCACAGGAACTTGACGGTGTTGCCCTCGCTGAGCCAGCTCTTACCCAGTTCGCCAAAACCCTGGCTGTGAGCAAATAATACGGCAAAGTACATCAAGGTCAGGCTGCTATTGCCGCCAATCAGAATCTCGTCGGTGTTCACATCAAGCACGGGGGCAAACAGCGCCTTGCATTCGGCAATGCCGTCCAAACCGCCATAGTTGCGCAGGTCAATGTTGGCTTGATTGCTCAAGTCACCGCCAAGAATTTCAACAATCTCGTCGGAAAGTGAGAGCTGTTCGGCGCTGGGTTTACCGCGGGTCAGGTCCAGGTTGAGGCCGGATGCCTGGTAGCGCTGGTATTCTTCCGTCAGGGCCTTTTCCCAGTCGCGGAGTTGTTCATTTGACGCTTGATTAAGTTCCAAAATCATCACCTTGGGAGCGTTGCTGAATTGAGGGTGTTGCGAACCCGGGGCGGCTTGCCCGTCCGTAACCAGGGCGGGGCATGTGCCAGAGGCCCGAGTGCGCGGGGCTGCAAAGTATAACGGGTTCGGCGCGGAACGTCAGCTGAGGCGGGTGCTGATCCCGCCTGGATGGGAAGGGTGAGGGGCGCTCTGAGGCGCTTTAGCTCGCCGGCGCGGACTGACTGCTCACATTGCCTCGGGCGGTCAGGGCGGCAAGGCGACATTGATGCAGGTCGCCGATAATGTTGTTTGCGAGGTTGGCGGGCATATTGATACGCGCCATGCCTTCGAGCATGTCGTGCTCAATTTGGCTGGCCATGCCTTTGGCGCGGCGCAGGTCCCGCCAGTCACTGTGGGGAGTGATATACCAAATAATATCGTCGACAAAGTGCAGGCAGCGTTTTGCGGCGTCGCTGTCGCGGCCGTGGCGCAGCCAGTGGTACAACATTACCGAACTCCAGGGCCCGAGGAGCATCTCTTTGACGCTTTTGGGTAGGGCATGGCCGGCGGTTTTGCGCTCAATAAGCTGATGAATGCTGTCGCGAAGTTGGTCCAGGCGTTTGTTCTGGCTGGCGACCGCGCGTTTTTCGGTGCGCTGATCGTCGACAGCGTCGTTGAAGTGCCGACAGGCAAACTCCAGCTGGTCAGCGACACGGAGCAATTCTTTGGTGCTAATGCTGGGGCGTTGCTCCAGTGCGGCAGTGAACTTCTCTACGCCGACTTCAAGGGCGCGGCGTGCGGTGGTGGTGCCCCGGTCCCACTGGGCCAGGGTGGCCACCAGTTGACGGCATAAACGTCGGGCCGGATGCAGGGCGTTGGTGAACAGCCGCTGCTCACGAATGGCGGTATCTCGCAATTGCAGTTTCAGGCGCGCCAATTTGGCGTTCATGCCCGTTGACAGCTCCGGCAGTGGCGCTGTTGTGGCAAACATGCTGTCGGCAAGGGCGATCAGCTGTTGGCGGGTCAGGGTAACGCAGTTACCGCTGGCGCCGCGCAGCTGGCCAAGGCGTCGTTCCGCCAGCGCCCGCTTTTCAGCGCTGAGCTGATCGTTCACCAATTGGGACTCAATGTGGCGAATCCATTGCTGGGTTTCGTTGCCGACAACGGCCCGGGGGGCTTCCTCAATCAGTTGGCCATAGAGCTTATCGAGCTCACCCAGGACCAGAATGTTGAACAGGGTAACGGCCTGGTCGTAGTGGTCAGCGTGGATTTCCAGGGCGTCGCTCAGCTCTTTAAAGCCGGCAAATACGCTCATGGGAGAGATGGCGCGGCAGAGATCGTCGAGCTCACCGCGGCTGCGAAGGTTTTTGGCCAGTCGGTCCAGTTGCGGGTGGGTGCCGTCCTGGTAGGGCCGACCCTGGTCCAGTTGGTATTGAATATGCTCGGCAAATAGCGTGAGTGCCCGGCGATGGTGCTGATTAATCCGTTGGTGCTGGTCCAGCAAACTTTTAGCCTGGGCGATGGGGAGATTCTGGGCGCGTCGTTGAAGGTTGTCGGCCAGGCGAACGGTGTAGTGGCGACAGGCGCGGTGAAACCACAGTGTCACGCTTTCCTGTAATTGCTGGTCCAGCTGGCTTTTTTGCATGTTGGGCAATCCTTGCCGACGGCTGCGGTCTGTGAGGGCCGCTTGGTCGACGGCGTTCCAGTTGTTTTTATCTGGGGATTAATCTAACACATAAATTCAATGGTGTGTGCAAATATGGATGAAAAATGACCGTTTTTTTACAGAAAGTCAATTTCAGGGCGCTGTGGCAACGAAAGTGGCCCGGCGCGGTGCGGGATAGCCTTCAACGGTTAGCGCGGGATTCTCTGGGTGCAAAAAATCCGCCAGGGAATGGAATTGCATCCACTCAGTGCTGCGTTGCTCTGCCGTGGAGGTTTGGTTGATATCGACGAGCTTAACCTCCTTGAAGCCGCATTTTCGCAGCCAGGTCATCATGCTGGCCGGGCTGGGAATGAACCAGACGTTGCCCATTTTGCTGTAGCGCCCCTCGGGCACCAGTATTTCGCCCTCGTCGCCTTCGATTACCAGTGTTTCCAGCACCAGTTCTCCACCCGGGCGCAGACAATCGCGCAGGGCGTAGAGGTGGTCAATGGGGGAGCGCCGATGGTAGAGAATCCCCATGGAAAAAACCGTGTCGAAACATCGCAGGTTCTCGGGCACATGCTCGATGCCCAGCGGCAACACTGCCACCCGCGAGTCCTGAATGTATTTTTGCAGGGCAAAATATTGCACGACAAACAGGGGGGTGGGGTCGATGCCCACCACCAGATCTGCCCCGGCGCCACGCATACGCCAGCAGTGGTAGCCGCTGCCGCAGCCCACATCCAGGACCTTGCGGCCGCTCAGGGGGGAGATATGGTCTTCAAGGCGATCCCACTTCCAGTCTGAGCGCCACTCGGTGTCGATATGCACGCCGAACAATTCAAAGGGGCCTTTGCGCCAGGGGTGCAGTTTTTTGAGGGTGTCCGTTAGTTGCTGCTGGCCAGGGGTATCTAGGGGGCCGCTCACACCCACTCTGGATTGATTCAGGTTGACTGACTCAGCCCTTAATTCGGGGAGCTCTGCCAGCGCGGATTGCCAGCGCGGCAAGTCGCCGTAACGTTTGGGGTTCAGTCCTGCGGCAATCTGCTCGGGAAGGGCGGCCCGCCAGCGGGCAAACTCCTCTCCGTCCAGATGCTGGAGAAAGGTTTGGTAGTCCATCATTTAATGGCCACCATTGAGGCGAAGTTGAAACATTGGAACCACACGTCAACGCTGCTGAAGCCCGCTCCGTGAAGGCGCTGCTTGTGCTTGGCCAAGGTTTCCGGGACGAGGACGTTTTCCAGGGCGCTGCGCTTTTGGGCGACCTCCATCTCGCTGTAGCCGTTGGCTCGCTTGAAGGCGTGGTGCAAATCGGTGTTGAGTTGCTGGAGGTGGGGGTCGTCAAACTGGATCTTTTCGGACAGGACCAATACACCGCCAGGCAGCAGGGCATCAGCGATTTTGCGAATCAGCGCGTCTCGGGCGGGGGCGGGCACAAATTGCAGGGTGAAATTCAGCACCACCACCGAGGCGTTGCGAATATCGGTGTCCTCGATACTTTCGCAGCGTAAGGCGATGTCACATTGGGCCTTGCCAATGTGGCTGCGACAGCGTTCGATCATGGCAGGGGAGTTGTCCACCCCGATGATTTGGAACTCGCGGCTGGCCAGTTCCCGGTCCATCGCCAGCGAACTGGCGCCCAGCGAGCAGCCCAGGTCATAACAGTGACTGCCGGCCTGGGCGTACCGCCCGGCGATAACGCCGGTCATGGCGATGATCGTGGCATAGCCCGGGACAGAGCGTTGAATCATATCCGGAAACACGTCGACCACCTGCTCGTTAAAGGCAAATCGATCCAGGCGCTCGTGTTTGTCGGCGTAGTAGGTGTCGCGCTTGTGGTCCATCGCGGTGTCCGGGCTCAAAAGGAGCGGGATTTTACCACAGACCCCGGCGGGCGAGGATTTAGAAGCTCCAGCGCACACCGAGCTCGTAGGAGCTCAAGTCCAACTCGTCGTAGTCGCGCACCCGGAAGGTGAAACCAACACTGTCGAAGGGCTGGTAGAGGGCCTCGACGATAAAGGTCGTGTCGTCTTCCACAATCAGGTCGTGCTCACCGGCTTCCAGCGTCAGGCGCCACTGATCGTTGAGGTCGTGGCGAATACCCACTTTGTATTCGCCGCCGTCTTCGTCAGTTTCACTGGGTCGGCCGCCATAGCCGTCGAGCTCATGCTTGTCAAAGCCGAAGAAGACCGAGGTGGCGCCTGAAAGGTAATAGTGAAAGCCGATACCGTAGGTCAGCCAGCCGTCCTGGCGTTTTCCTTTGGGGAGGCGCGTGTCGCCGTTATTGTAGCGGGCATGGACGTGGATATATTCGTGAATTGAGGCGCTGGCCAACAGCGTAACGTTGTGCTCCTCCTCGAAGGGGCCCCAATCGGTGCTCTGGTAGGCATAGGCTGCTTCCAGATAGTTGTAGTGCTGGGGGACGTCGAGACTGTTGGCGTGGGCGCCAAGGGCGATGGCTGACAAGGCAGCGCCGAGGAGGGGTATTTTCGTTATCCGTGTCATGGTCAGTCCTGAAGTTACGGTAGGTTGGGGATCGCGATGCAATAATTATGCTGACTCGCCTTCCTGATGAAAGGGGAGCCAGCATGAGCGAGGGGCAACTACATTTAAGGGGTAACGGTTTGTACTACATCGGCAAAGTCCGATGAGATAACCCCTCTGGGCGTGGTGACCTTGACTGTGAAGGTCCCGTTCCCCGCTTCGTCGCCGGGCTTGACGCGGAAGAAGAAGGAGGACGGTCCCGCCGCGTTGGTCGACAGCTGGGTAAATGACGAATCCCCCTCAATAGAGCCCTGACTGGTGCTGACTTCGATAATGCTGCCCGCTGGTGGCACTTGACCTTGCGCGTCAACGACGTTGACGGTGACGTTGACGATGCCACCGTCCAGATCGATCAGGCCTGGCTGCGTGTCAATAAAAAAGCTCGAGCCGGACAGCACAATCACAATGTTTTGGCTGAGAGTTACGGTGGTCTGGTCCGGGTTGCATGAGCTGGGTCCTTTGCACAGCAGGCCTTCGTAGAGGCCACTGGCGGCGTCGTAGGTTTCATTAACGTCGTCGTCAAAATTGACATAGGGTTCATTGCTGTCGCGAACGCCATTTTCGTTGTCGTCCCGGAATGCTTCGGGCAGGTCGATAAAGGTTTCGGCGTCGTCAAAGCGTCCATTGGATGGGTTGCTATCGGTGAAACTTTCCTCACCAATGCCTGAGGCAAGCACGGTCACTCGACCGTCAGCAGGGCGGGGGCGTTGAGAGGTCAGCTCGACCGAGCAGGCACCCGCTGACGTGACGCAGCTGCCCTGCACCGACGCGCCTTCAGCCTGAAAAGCGATGGCGGTGCCATCGGGAACCGGGTTGTTGAATCGGTCAGCCGCGCGCAGTGTCAAGGTGGTGGTGATGCCGTCGTAATCATACCCTTCAATATTGAGGGTGGTTGCGCTGAGGGAGAAGCTGTCGTGGTCTGGAATGCCAGTGGTAATCGCCAGCGCGCTTGATTGGGCTGAGCTGGTGATGGCATCTCGGATCGCTGTCGCGGTAACTCGGACTGAAGTTGCTACGGTTCCCGAGGCGACCGTGGTGCTGGCAATACCGCTGGCATTGGAGGTGTCGGTGGTATTGCTTAAGGTGATGCCACCGCTGGTGTTGTTAAGGGTGAAGGTCACGTCCTGGTTGGGCACGGGGTTGCCAGTTGCGTCAGTAACCAAGAAAGAGACGACGGACTGTTCTGGTATGGCACCTGAACCCTTGATGCCGATGATGGCAGGTGTGGCAGAGGCAAAGCTGATCGAGCCGAGCGGAGCCGGTGTGGTCGTAATCTGAACGCTGGCGCCATAGGTTGTGCCGTCCAGCGCGGTCTGGGCGCTGATTGTATCCTGGCCGCTGCAACCGCGGGCAGTGTAAGTGACACTGACGGTGCCGGTGGTGTTGTTAATGATGGCGGGGGTGACTTCAGACAGGCCTGAGGCAATACAGGCAGAAGTAAAAAGGATGCTGGCATCGTCGGTGACCAGGTTGGTGTTTTGGTCGACGAAAGAAACGCTCAGCGTGGCGCTCTGTCCCGCTTCCAGAGCGGTTTTGTTGCTGGCGATTGCGCCTGCGGTAAAAGTGCCGCTAGTGAATGACCCAAAGCGGACCACCGTTTGCTGGGTAGAGCCATCGCCAGAGCCGCCGGTGTCACCGCCGGTTGAGCCGCCATCGGTGCTGCCGTTATCTTCTCCGGGACCGATGGTGGGGTCGCCGTCGCCGCCCCCTCCGCCGCAGGCCGTAAAGAATACCGCTGCCAGCAGTAGCAGCCATACGCGAAGAAACAGCTTCATACCCTCGTCCTCTTGTGTCATTGGTCTCGCCGGACCTTATAAAGGCTTAAGACTACAACGATCTTTAGGTCAGTGCAGTAAGTGACTAACAATTAAAGCATGTTTGTGTTGGAGAATTGTTGGGGCTGGGTGTTGGAGGGTGTTAGTTGGGGGCTGGTTGCTCAATAGTGGAGTGATTGAAGCGGGCTGATTGCTTTTAGGCGGATTGATCAAAACAGGCTAGGGCCTGTTTTGCCCCTTCGGGCGCCTCCGCGTTGCTGCGGCGTCTAAAAATGCTGGCGCATTTTTGTCGAACCGGGGGCGGTTCTCACCGAGCCTGACCACCAGATACCAAAAAGGCCACCCTTGTGGGGTGGCCTTTTTGGTATCTGGTAGCAAGGGGCGGATTCGAACCGCCGACCCCAACATTATGAGTGTTGTGCTCTAACCAACTGAGCTACCTTGCCAATGTGTTCTCGTTTTCGGGTGATCTCGAATTTGAGAAGGCGCGCATTTTCACGGCTAACGGGCGCCTTGTCAAGTCTCCTCGGTCAGCGCTAGACGTTGAAGCGGAAGTGGACGACGTCGCCGTCTTTGACGATGTAATCCTTGCCTTCAAGGCGCCATTTGCCGGCGTCTTTGGCGCCTTGTTCACCTTTGAGGGTGACGTAGTCGTCGTAGCCGATCACTTCGGCGCGAATAAAGCCTTTTTCAAAATCGGTGTGGATTTTGCCGGCGGCTTGCGGGGCGGTGGCGCCAACGGGGATGGTCCAGGCGCGCACTTCTTTCACTCCGGCGGTGAAATAAGTTTGCAGCCCCAGCAGGTCGTAGCCAGCGCGAATAACGCGGTCCAGGCCGGCCTCATCCATGCCCAGGTCGGCCAGAAATTCGCCTTTTTCTTCGTCGTCCAGTTCGGCGATTTCAGATTCGAGCTTATTGCAAATGGTCACTACAATCGCGTTTTCGTCGGCGGCTATCTGGCGAACCACGTCCAGGTAAGGGTTATCCTCAAAGCCGTCTTCGTTGACGTTGGCGATGTACATGGTTGGCTTGGTGGTCAGCAGGTGCAGCGAGTCGACCAGCTTTTGTTCTGCTTCATTCAGGCTCAAGCCGCGTACGGGTTTGCCCTGGTCGAGCTGGGTCTGCAATTTTTCTAGCACAGCCTTCATGGCGATGGCGTCTTTGTCGCCGCTCTTGGCAGTACGCGCCACTTTCTGCAGCTGCTTTTCGACGCTATCGAGGTCGGCCAGGGCCAGCTCGGTGTTGATGACGTCGATGTCGCTGGCCGGGTCAACCTTGTTGGCGACGTGGATGACATTGTCGTTGTCAAAGCAGCGCACCACGTGGGCGATAGCATCGGTTTCGCGGATATTTGCCAAAAACTTATTGCCCAGGCCCTCGCCCTTGGAGGCGCCGGCAACCAGGCCGGCGATATCGACAAACTCCATAGTGGCGGGGATGACTTTTTCCGGCTTGACGATGGCGGTCAGTGCAGCGAGTCGGGGGTCGGGAACCGCAACGATGCCGGAGTTGGGCTCGATGGTGCAGAAGGGGAAGTTCTCTGCGTCGATGCCCGCCTTGGTCAGGGCGTTAAATAGGGTGGATTTGCCTACGTTGGGGAGGCCAACAATGCCGCAATTAAAACCCATGACTTATCCTTGCTTATAACTGTGTAGTTGATTCATGGCCTTCGCCATATCGCCCTTGATGGCATCGGGAAGGCAGCGAATGGCCTCCTCAATGCAGGCATCGATGCTGACTCTGTCGTCGGCAGAGGGCTTGCCCAGAACGTAATTGGTGACTTGCGCTGCGCTGCCGGGGTGACCGATGCCAATGCGCAGGCGTTGGAAGTTACTGTTGTTGCCGAGTTGCGCAATGCTGTCCCGCAAGCCGTTGTGACCGCCGTGACCGCCGCCTTTTTTGAAGCGTGCGCTGCCCGGGGGTAAGTCCAATTCGTCGTGAACGATCAGGATGGCTTCTGGGGGAATTTTGAAGAAGTTGGCCATGGCGGCAATGGCCTGGCCGCTGCGATTCATAAAGGTGCTTGGAATCAGCAGTCGAAGATCGTGGCCGTAAAAGGTCAGTCGGGCGGTGTCGCCAAAAAAGCGGGCTTCGCCAGACAGCGAGACACTGTGCTGTCTGGCGAGCTCCTGAACCAGCCAGGCGCCGGCATTGTGACGGGTGTCCTGATATTGTTGGCCGGGGTTGGCCAGCCCTACAATCAGTTTTATCGTTTCCAATGCGCTACCTGCTGGCGCCGTGACGGCTTATCAGGATTCTTCGCTTTCGCCTTCTTCGGCAGCGCTGTCATCGTCGCTGCCGCCGCGTGGGGCCAGAACGCTGGCGATGGCCTGGTCGTGATCGGCACCCAGTGCCAGCGCAGTGGATTCAACACCGGCGGGCAGGGTCAGGTCGGAAATGTGCAGGGTCTGACCGGCATTCACGTCCTTCATGTCTACTTCGATGAACTCGGGCAGATCTTTAGGCAGACACGCTACTTCCAGTTCGGTTGCGGCGTGAGTGATTTTACCGCCCTGCATTTTCACGCCGACACAGCTCTCTTCGTTGAGGAAGTGCAGGGGAACATTCAGGGTGAGTTTGGTATCAGCGCTGACACGCATGAAGTCGGCGTGCAAAATTTGCGCTTTGGCCGGATGGCGGTGCAGGTCTTTCAGCACTACTGACTCGGCGGCGCCGTCGATGTTCAGGTTCAGAACAGAGGTAAAGAATGCCTCTTCACCCAAGAACCATACCAGGTCCTTGTGGGCCAGGCTGATCATTTGGGGCTCTTTGTCGCCACCGTAGACGATACCAGGCACTTGGCCTTCCAGACGACGCAGGCGGCGGCTCGCACCTTTCCCCACGTCTGCACGCGCTTTGGCGTTTACATTAAATTCGCTGGACATTTGTTGTCCTCCTATAAAAGCGAAAAACCGCCGCACTCGCGACCAGTGCAGCGGCAGGCTGTCTATCAGGGCTGGCTAGAAACTAGCGGAACAGCGCGCTGATGGACTCTTCATTGCTGACCCGTCGCATGGACTCGGCCAACAGATTAGCCAGGGTAAGCTGGCGAATTTTTCCTGAGTTTCGGGCGGCGTCAGACAGCGGGATGGTATCGGTCACCACCAGTTCGTCCAGCTCAGAGTTGCTCAGGTTGTCAATTGCGGGCCCGGATAATACAGGATGTGTACAGTAGGCCACAACCTTTGCCGCGCCGTGTTCTTTCAGTGCGGTGGCGGCTTTGCAGAGGGTGCCGGCGGTATCGACCATGTCGTCAACCAGCAGGCAGGTCTTGCCGCTGACTTCACCGATAATATGCATCACCTGGGCAACACCCGCCTGGGGGCGGCGCTTGTCGATAATGGCCAGGTCGGCATCATCGAGCTGTTTGGCAACGGCTCGGGCGCGAACCACGCCGCCGATATCGGGTGAAACCACAATCATGTTGTCGTAGTTCTGCCGGGAGATGTCGTCCAGCAGTACGGGTGAGCCGTAGATATTGTCCACGGGCACGTCAAAAAAGCCCTGAATCTGCTCGGCGTGAAGATCAACTGTCAGCACCCGGTCGATGCCAACGCCGCTGAGAATATCGGCTACCACTTTGGCGGAAATGGGCACCCGGGAAGAGCGCACCCGGCGATCCTGTCTGGCGTAGCCGAAGTAGGGCACAACTGCGGTAATGCGACCCGCTGATGCACGGCGCATGGCATCGGCCATGACCACCAGTTCCATCAGGTGATCATTGGTGGGGGCGCAGGTAGATTGCAGCAGGAACACGTCGGCGCCGCGAACGTTTTCGTTTACTTCAACGAAGACTTCGCCATCGCTAAACCGGCTGACGGTGGCATCGCCCAAGGGAATGCTGAGATTTTCGACAACTTTTTTTGCCAGTTCGCGGCTGGCGTTGCCGGTAAAGACCATCATTCTAGACACGGTGGGATCCTGCCTTGCTTTTCGGTTAACGGGTTGGCGAGATGTTTAGCCTGCCGAATGAGAAAGGGGGGGAGTTGCCCGGCCCATTTCAGTTTTCGGCAGTGTATCGCCAATCAATTCAGGGCTGGTGGGGGAGGCCGCGTAGTGCAGACGGTCTGTCGTCTGTTGGGCTTTACCCGGCCGCGTAGAAATGCGACGCCCAATTGCTGCGCTTTGGTCTAAGCTTTCGCTTCGACGCCTGCCGTGAAGGCGCGTGGCCTAACCCAGCGATAGCCGAAGAAACTGTCTTCGGTTCTTTTCTATCGTTGCTGGGGTGGGAGGGTTGAAAGCGCGACGCCTAAATGCTGCGCATTTATCGAACCTGGTTCGATCCTCCCGGTTCCGGCTGTCTCGCCTTTCCCAGCAGTAAACCGCCAAACTAATTAGCAGTTCTTTAATATGGCTGGGGTGGGAGGATTCGAACCTCCGAATGCTGGGATCAAAACCCAGTGCCTTGCCGCTTGGCGACACCCCAATAAACTTCAGTTTGATTGCAGCAATTGATGCACGGGTGAGTGCTGCAATCCCCGGGCGACAAATCCGCTCAGCGAGTCTGGTCGCTGGGCCAGGACCGCTTCTGCGCTGGCTTGGTCTGCGAAGCTTGCAAAGATGCAAGCGCCGGTTCCGGTTAGCTTGGCGGGGGCAAATTGATCCAGCCAAATCAAGGCTTTATCAACTTCTGGATACAGCTTTCGAACCAGTGGTTCGCAGCTGTTAGGGGACCCCCCCTCAAGAAAGGCCGCTATTTTGATGGGTGAGTCATGGCGTGTCAATTGCTGATGGGAAAAAATTTCCGCGGTGGAGACTTCGCATTCTGGCTTGATGACGACGTACCAGCGCGAGGGCATTTCCACTGGTTGCAGTGTCTCGCCAATTCCTTCCGCCCAGGCGGTTTCTCCGCGGACAAAGACGGGGATGTCGGCGCCTAATCCCAGGCCGAGTTCGCAAAGCGCGTCAATCGGCATGGCTGTTTGCCAAAGGTGATTCAGGCCGAGCAGGGTTGTGGCTGCATTGGAGCTGCCGCCACCGATTCCGCCGCCCATGGGCAGCCGCTTGTCGAGATGAATGTCGGCGCCGAGTTTGCACCCGCTGGCTGCCTGCAGGCCTCGAGCCGCCCGGACCACCAGATTATCCTGATCCGGAACGCCCGGCAGGGGGCTGAGCAGGCGAATCTGGCCATCATCTCGAACCGTCAGCGTGATCGAGTCACCATAGTCGAGTAGTTGGAAAAGGGTTTGCAGGGTGTGATAGCCATCGGCTCTGCGCCCGGTGATGCGCAGAAACAAGTTGATTTTGGCGGGGCAGGGCAGCGTGATTGATGCGCTCATGGCTGCTGGCAATACTCCGGCGCAGCGATCCATTCCCGTATCAGTAGCACGACCTTCTGATCTTCAGTGACCGCCTCAAGCCGATTGGGGAGCTGTTGGTTTTCCCCATAGTTGAAGTCAATCTCCCAGCCCAGTTGTTGAAGGTGGCGCAACTGTCCCTGGGGGCTGAGCTGGCTCTCTTGAGCGGAGGTGGGGGCGGCCATGCCGCGGACCCAAAAGCTCAACGCCGATACAGGAATAGGCCAGCCGGCCTCGAGCGCCAGCTGCTCCGCGCTGTCTGCCGTGCGGCTGTCGCCCCCCTGGCGCAGCGTGACCTGCCCTGGCTGCTGAACGATTTCGATCGCGCCGCTGCCGAGGGGGCCGCTCAGGCGGAGCCGGCCACTGGCTGGGCTGCAGTGTTGCCAAGTGATACTGGCGCTTTCCTGCTGGTCCCCCATCCACAGTCCGATTTTGCCGGACAACTGCCATTGGCTTGCCTGGCTGTCGGGAGGGGTGGCAGGGGTCATGGAGCAGGCGCTGGCAACAACGGCGAGCGCGAGCAGGGAGAGGCGGCGCAGTGCGCTATTCATTGACGTCATCTATCAGGTTCAATCGCTGTAGTGTGTCCAAAATAATTGGGCTGTCGGGGGTGTCCTGAAGTCCCTGCTGAAACACCTGCCTTGCGCGGTCCTTTTCCCCCAGCAGCCAGAGGGCTTCACCCAGGTGGGCGGCAATTTCGTGATCCTGTACTTTGCGAAAGGCGCGATCAAGGTGGGTGACGGCTTCTTCGATATTGCCCCGGCGAAATTGAATCCAGCCGTAGCTGTCGATAATGGCGGCGTCTTCGGGCTCTACCGCGAGAGCCTTTTTGACCAGGGCCTCGGCCTCATCGAGCCGATCGGTGTGATTTGCCAGGGTATAGCCCAAGGCATTCAGCGCTGCGGCATTGTCGGGTTCTTTGGCCAGGATGTAACGCAGGTCACTTTCAACCAATGACAGGTTGCCCAGTTGCTCGGCGAACAGGGAGCGACTGTAGCGCAGGTCGTTGCTGTCGGGCAGGGAGGTGATCGCACGATTGAGCAGCGCCATGCCTTCCTGGTACTGGGCGGTTTTGCGCAGCACCTCGGCGGCTAAGAGAGTGAGTTCCTCTGTGTGTTGGGGGTAGTGGTCGAGCATCTTGCGCAACCGGTTGAGGGTGGCTTCTTCGCCCTCAGTGGCCAGGCTGATAGCGGTGAGGCGGCGGGCGGCAATGGCGAATTCGGGGGCGCCAGTGACTTTGGCGTAGTGCCCAATGGCCTGTTGCCAGTCGCGGTCTTCTTCGGCGACCCGGCCGAGAATGTAATTCACCCGGCTGCTGTTATCGCTGTTGTTTTCCAACTTGGCCAACTGGGCGTCGGCTTCGTCGGCGTATTCGAGCTCGCGATTGATCAGCATCAACTCCAGCAGCAGGTCTTCATCCCCCGGGTTTTGTGAGACGAGCACTTCGTACTGGGCCTTGGCCTCGTAAACGTTGTCGCTGACCAGGTTGCGCGCCAGGTCATGACGCAGCCGCTTGTTATCCGGATTCTGGTCAACGGCATAACGAAGGCGTTCTCGCGCCTCTTTGTCGCGCCCCATTTGCGCCAGGGTGCGCGTTTCAATAAGCAGGGCGTGGGTATTATCTGGATCTTTGCTCAGCACTTTGCGCACCAGTGCCAGGGCCTGCTCCTCGCGCTCTTCGTATTGAAGTTTTAGTGCGGTGGCAATTTGAATAGAGCTTTCATCGGGATAGCGCTTGGCCACCCCGTCGAGCTCGGCAAAAAACGCATCGCGCTCGGCGGCGGGCAATGACAGGGCCGTTGCCGCCAGGGCGGCGAAGTTACTCTCGCCGCCGAGTGCCTGAACCTGGGTCATGTAAGGCAGCGCCTCCAGGGGGCGGTCTTGCTTTGCCAGTTGTGATGCCAGGGTAAAGAGGGCCTCAATATTATCGGGCTCCAGGGCAACCCACTGTTGGGCCAGGCTCAGGGTGCTATCGTCCCGGCCCATAAATTGGGCCAAACGGGTTGCAGTTGAGACCACACCCGGGTCTTGGGTTTGTTTTGCCTGGTAGGCGTAATTATCCAGTGCAGTGCCAAAGTCGTGCTGACGCATGGCGAACTCGGCTACCAGCAGGTCGAGAAAGGTGTCTTCGGGGAAGGCGCGTGCCGGTGCGGCTTCGTCACTGACCTGGGGCTGTGTGGGTGGGGTTTCCTCGGCCACGGGGGCGGTGCTGGCGCAGCCTGACAGGAGCGCCCAAGTAAGGGCAATGGAGGCAAAAACGAAGCGCATTGTGTCTCGGGTCCATCAATCGGAAAGTTATGGTAGCACGCCTTTCGTGACCGGCGGCAGAGGGAGGCTGTCGTCTGCCCGGCTTGACTCCGGTGGCAGAGCTCGGTGGCATTTTTCTGAATTCGATTGAGGTGGTCTCCGTGGGGGTTCGTGCTAATAAAATCCACTTTTCTACGGCAACTTGCTAGAATTGCCCGCTGTTTTTAACGTCCTGTGCAGGGCCAGCGGGTGGCTCGGGGTTTAATGAATCTGCTAGTGATCGGCATTAACCACAATTCGGCCTCGGTCGAAGTGCGCGAGCGCGTGGCTTTTGTGCCTGAGCAGATGGAGCTTGCCCTTCGGGACGCCCTGGGTCGCGCCGGGGTAAATGAAATGGCTATTCTGTCGACTTGTAATCGCACTGAGCTCTACGCGGTGGCAGGTGAGTCGGCGGAGGGTAGCGTTCAGCAGCTCACCCAATGGCTGGCAGACTATCACCACGTTCCCGCACCGGAGCTGGCCCAAAGCACCTACGGTTTTTCCGATAGGGCCGCCCTCGAACACATGATGCGGGTGGCCGCCGGGCTCGACTCCATGGTGTTGGGAGAGCCTCAAATTCTGGGGCAAATGAAGTCGGCCTACGCCCAGGCGGTGGAGGCGGGCACGGCTAACGGTGGCCTGCATCGGGTGTTTGCCCAGGTGTTCTCGGTTGCCAAGCGGGTGCGTACCGATACCGCCATTGGCGAAAACCCGGTGTCGGTGGCCTTTGCCGCGGTGAATCTGACCCAGCATGTGTTTGCCAAGCTCAGTCAGTGCAGCGCACTGTTGATCGGCGCGGGCGAGACCATTGAGCTGGTTGCTCGTCACCTGAAAGAGAAGGGCATCAAAAATATTGTGATTGCCAATCGCACCCTGGAGCGAGCCCGCCACCTGGCGGAGGAGCTGGGCGCAGAGGCGGTCATGCTGGCCGATATTCCCCAGTATCTGCCCCAGTCGGATATCGTGGTCGCCTCCACTGCCAGCCAGTTGCCCATTCTGGGCAAGGGTGCGGTGGAGTCAGCGCTGAAAAAACGCAAGCACCGGCCGATGGTGATGGTGGACATTGCTGTCCCTCGGGATATTGAGCCCCAGGTGGCCGAACTCTCGGATGTTTACCTGTACACCGTGGATGACCTGCGTCAGATTGTTGACGAGAACAAGCGCGCCCGCGAGAGTGAGGCGCTGAAAGCCGACGACATAATCGTCGCCGCGGCGGCCAGCTGGGATGCCCAGCTGCGAGCGATGGACGCGATCAGTACCGTCAAGGATTACCGCGCCAAAGCGGAACAGCTGCGCGATGCCGAGCTTGACCGGGCGCTGCGGCAGCTGGCCAAAGGCGACAGCGCGGAGGCCGTTCTCGAGCAACTGGCTCGGGGGCTTACCAATAAATTACTCCACAGTCCCACCACCCAGTTGAAGGAGGCGGGCGCCAAGGGGCGCAATGACCTGATTAGCTGGGCGCGAGAGCTATTTCAGTTGAAAGATCCAGAGTCTTAGGGCCTGTTCACACTAATTGGATTACGCCTGTTGTGGCTAAAAATTCGCCAATCTAGCGGACGCCGCGCGGGAATGAGGAGAGAGGTTTGGTTATTCCAAATGAACGAGGAATGACGACGAGTGGTGGATTTTTAGCCACAACCCGAAGGGCCGGGCGGCGTTCCGCTGGAGCCATTTTTGCCCCCAGCGTCGTTCTCGGTCGCTTATTTGGAATAACCAAACTGCGCTTCCTCCGCCTAGCTGGAGGCAAAAATGACCGCCAGCAGGTGCAATTCAATTAGTGTGAACAGACCCTGGCCCGTCGACCCAATTCCGGCAGGCATATATCACCCGAACACCCAGAAGATGAGAACTCTATGAAAGCATCGATTGTCAGCAAATTGGACAATTTGAGCGACCGTTACGAAGAGGTTTCTGCGTTGCTCAGCGACGCAGAAATCATTGCCGACCAGGAGCGTTTCCGCAGCTTGTCCAAGGAGTACGCTGAGCTTGAAGAGGTGGTCGGTGCCTACGGCCGCTACCGCCAGCTGAAGTCGGATATGGCCGAGGCGACGGCATTGCTCGACGAGGATGATCCGGATCTGCGCGCCATGGCGGCGGATGAGTTGGCTGAGTCCAAAGAGCGCCTGGCAGCCTTAGAACTGGAGTTGCAGACCCTGTTGCTGCCCAAAGACCCCAACGACTCCCACAACGTGTTTTTGGAAATTCGCGCCGGCACCGGGGGTGATGAGGCCGCTATCTTTGCCGGTGACCTGTTTCGCATGTACAGCCGCTACGCCGAAACCCGGGGCTGGAAAATCGAGGTGCTCAGTGAGCGCCACGGCGAGCACGGTGGCTATAAGGAAATCATCAGCCGGGTAGCTGGTCAGGATGTGTACGGCAACTTGAAGTTTGAGTCCGGCGCCCATCGCGTGCAGCGGGTTCCAGAGACCGAGTCCCAGGGGCGAATTCACACTTCTGCCTGTACCGTGGCGATCATGCCCGAGCCCGAGAACGAGGACGAGATTGAGATTAACAAAGCGGATCTGCGCATCGATACCTTTCGGGCCAGTGGCGCCGGTGGCCAGCACGTTAACAAAACCGACTCGGCGATTCGCATCACCCATATTCCCAGTGGTTTGGTGGTGGAGTGTCAGGATGAGCGCTCCCAGCACAAGAACCGCGCCCGGGCGATGTCGCTGCTGGCGGCCAGATTAAACGACGCCCGTCAGGCCGAGCAGCAACAGGTGCAGGCGGATCAACGGCGCAACCTGGTGGGCAGTGGTGATCGCTCCGAGCGCATCCGGACCTACAACTTTCCCCAGGGACGGGTGACAGATCACCGTATCAATTTGACCCTCTATAAGCTCGATGAGGTGGTTGCCGGGGACGTGGATCAAATTATCCAGCCCCTGCGACAGGAATATCAGGCCGATCTCTTGTCAGAGCTGTCCGCCGCCTCATGAGCAATGCCAGCTCACTGACAATTCACAGCGCCCTGGCCTGTCAGCAACAGCTGGCAGATGTCAGCGATTCGCCGCTAGTGGATGTGGCGCTGCTGCTTTGCCACTGCCTGGATAAACCGCGCAGCTATTTATATACCTGGCCGGAAAAGCTGCTGACCGAAGATCAACAGAGCGCCTTTTATGCCATGCTGGCCCGCCGAAAGACGGGCGAGCCAGTGGCTCACATTTTGGGGCAGCGGGAGTTCTGGTCACTGCCGCTCAAAGTCAGCCCGGTCAGCCTGATTCCCCGGCCAGATACCGAAACTCTGGTGGAACAGGCCCTTGCCTGGGCTGGCGAGCGCCCCAGTGGCCGGATTTTGGATCTGGGCACCGGCACGGGTGCCATCGCCCTTGCTCTGGCCTGCGAACTGCCCGATTGGAGCGTGCTGGGTTGCGACCGGGTGCCTGAGGCCGTGGCCCTGGCTGAAGAAAACCGCCAAACGCTGGAATTAGAGAATGTCCAGTTTGTGCAATCCCACTGGTTTAGTGCCGTCACCGGCCCATTCGATCTTGTCGTGAGCAATCCGCCTTATATCGAGGCTGATGACCCTCATCTGGAACAGGGCGATGTGCGCTTTGAGCCGCGCTCCGCCCTGGTGGCCGGGGCGGACGGTCTCGACGATATTCGGCAAATTATTGCCGAGGCGCCCGGTGTCCTGGTGCCTGGGGGCGTGCTAATGCTGGAGCACGGCTTTGCCCAGGGGGCTGCGGTTGCCGCCCTGCTTGCTCAGCACGGCTACGTTGATCTTGGTTGTTGCCAGGATATTGCCGGCCACGACCGGGTGAGCTGGGGAGTGTGGCCCAATGAATGATGAACAGCTGCTGCGCTACAGTCGGCATATTCTGCTGCCGGAAATCGATGTGGCGGGCCAGGAGAAGTTGCTGGCCAGCAAGGTCTTGATTGTCGGCCTTGGCGGGCTGGGCTCGCCGGTGGCGCTGTATCTTGCCGCAGCCGGGGTTGGCGAGCTCCATCTGGCCGACGACGATACGGTCGATCTGAGCAATCTACAGCGCCAAATTGCCCACCATACCGCTGCAATCGGTCAGGCCAAGACCGAATCGGCCGCCGAGCGGGTGGCGGCGTTAAACCCCGGTACCCGGGTTGTTGTTCTACCAGCGCGCCTCGAGGGGCAAACGCTCACGGCCGCAGTCTCTGCGGTGGATCTGGTGGTCGATGCCAGTGATAACCTCGCCACCCGGTTCGCGGTCAATCAGGCCTGTTTTGCGGCGGCCAAACCGCTGGTCTCTGGCGCGGCGATCCGCAGTGAAGGGCAGTTGAGCGTCTACGATTTTCGTCGTGCCGATTCGCCCTGTTACCGCTGCCTATACCACGATGCCGACGACAGTAACTTGAATTGTTCGGAGAGCGGGGTGCTGGCGCCGGTGGTGGGTGTCATCGGAAGTCTGCAGGCGCTGGAGGTAATCAAGTGCCTGACCCAGACCGGCCAGAGCCTGTGCGGCAGGCTGGTGCTGTTTGATGGCCTGGCTTGCCAGTTCCGTGAATTGGGTTTGAGTAAAGACCCGGACTGCCCCGTCTGCGGCAGGAGTGAATTGGTACGCTAGTTTACATTCACCCCTTTGCGTGGCATAACGTCCCTGCACCGCGCTTGCCCGCGGCCTAAAACAATAATGCAAATGGGGAATCACGATGGGGCTAATCTACCGGGCTTACTATTTCGTGCACGATGGCCTGTTCGGGCTGTTTGGTAAATTGAGTGGCCTGGCGCCACTGTTAATGCGGCTTTATCTGGCACCGGTCATGATTGTGGCTGGCATGCATAAACTGCAAAACCTCGATAGCATCATCAGCTGGTTCGATAAGGGTTTGGGTCTTCCCTACCCCGATGTAATGGCGGTGTTAGCCACTTACACCGAGCTGGTGGGCGGCTTTTTACTGCTGTTCGGCCTGGCGGTACGCTGGGCCAGCATCCCTTTGATGGTGACCATGCTGGTTGCCGCGATCACCGTACATTGGGAGCACGGCTGGTTTGCCATTGCGCCATCTGATCCGGCTACCAGTGCAGCCAAACCGCTGGCAGACATGGGGATTCCTGCGGCCAAAGAAAGTCTGAATAATTCTGTTGAGGTTGCCCGGCGGCTGGAGATGGGGCGGAGCATCCTCAAGGAACACGGCCACTACGACTGGTTAACTGAAAAGGGCAGTTTCGTTATTCTCAATAACGGCATCGAGTTCGCCGCGACCTACTTTATTATGCTGCTCAGCCTGTTTTTTACTGGCGCGGGGCGTTGGTTCAGTCTGGACTATTATCTGGATCGCCATGCGCGACGGGTTGCTGCCAGCAAACCCGAGACTGCCGAAGCGTAAGCCGGCGAACTTTGCGCTGGTAACCCCACCATGGGTTAGTGATAGAATGCGCGATTATTGATCAATTGAGTCGAGCTGAATTTTGCTAAGCAAGTCTGAGTCACAAGTGTCCAACCCATCAGAAAATGCCGCGCCCCAGGAGAACGGGGCGCCGGAAAATACTGCCAACTCAGGCAGAAAATCCTCCTCCCAGCGAAACCGTCGCGGTCGCGGCAACAAAGCCAGTGGCGGTGCGCCCTGGAGTGTCGCCCAGTTTGAGGTGCCTGAGGAGGCCGGCAAAACTCGCTTTCACGACCTGGACTTGGACGAGCGTCTGATGCACGGGATTGCCGACGCGGGCTTTAAATATTGCTCGCCTATTCAGGCTGCCTCCCTGCCGCACACCCTGCGGGGTAACGATGTGATCGGCAAAGCCCAGACCGGTACCGGTAAGACTGCCGCCTTTTTGATCACAATTTTTAACGACCTATTGGCCAACCCCATTGAAGAGGAGCGCTACGCGGGCGAGCCCCGGGCATTGATCATTGCGCCGACCCGGGAGCTGGTGGTGCAGATTGGCGACGACGCTCGCCAGCTGGGCAAACACTGTGGCCTGAATGTGGTGACCCTGATCGGCGGTATGGATTACCAGAAGCAGCTGGACCGACTCGCTTCAGACCTGGTGGATATTGTGGTTGCCACACCGGGGCGCCTGTTGGATTTTGAGAATCGCCGGGATATCTACCTGGATCAGGTTGAACTGTTGGTGATTGATGAGGCCGATCGGATGCTTGATATGGGCTTTATCCCCCAGGTGAAGCGCATCGTTCGTTCTACCCCGAAAAAGACCCATCGCCAAACCCTGCTGTTCAGTGCCACCTTTACCGAAGATATTATCCGCCTGACCGAGCAGTGGACCCTCGACCCGGTGCGGGTGGAAATCGAACCGGAATCTGTTGCCACCGATACCGTTGACCAGAAGGTTTATCTGGTTGAGTCCCAGGACAAATTCAAAGTGCTGCGCAACATCGTGCAGCAGAAGGATGCCAAGTCGGTGATCGTATTTGCTAACCGGCGTGATGAGACCCGGCGCCTGTTTGAGCGGCTGTGCAAATCCGGTATCAAGTGCGGCATTCTCTCGGGTGAAATCCCTCAGAACAAACGCAGCCGGACCTTGCAGCAATTCAAAGACGGCGAAATTGCGTGCCTGGTTGCCACCGACGTGGCGGGCCGGGGTATTCACGTGGACGGCGTTAGCCATGTGGTGAATTACACGCTGCCCGAAGAGCCCGAGGACTACGTTCACCGGATCGGTCGTACCGGGCGGGCCGGTGCGACGGGGACGTCCATCAGTTTTGCCTGCGAAGACGATGCTTTCTTACTGCCTGCCATTGAGGCGGAGCTGGGTATGAAGCTCAACTGCGAGCAACCCCCCGAAGAATTGCTGGGATAATGTTTGCCTGACGGCGTGGCGGTCGCCTGTCGCGCGACCGTTAGGGCGCGGTCAGGCGGTCACTCTTCATTCTTTCTACCCACATCTTGGTTCCGCCGCAGACAGCGGCGGGCATGATGATCAAATTCAGAATGGGCACCATGGTGCCCAGCATCACCACTGCACCGAAACTGAAGCTGGTCGCCCGCTGGCGGCCCAGTCTACGGCGGGCCTCGGCAAAGCTAAGCTTGTGGTTGTCCATCGGGTAGTCACCGTATTCCACTGCCATCATCCAGGCATTCAGGCAAAACCACAGCACGGGCGCCAGTGGCGAGATAATAAAGCTGGCAACTAAGGTCAGCACGGCAAACAACAGGTAGTACGCCAGTTTGTGGCATTCCCGGCCCAGGCTGCGGGGGAAGCTGGCCAGTGCTTGCAGCAAGGTTTCCCGACCGGCGACCTCTTCGCCGGTGAGGCGTTCTTCCACTTTCTCTGCGAGCAGGCCGTTAAAAGGCGCTGCGATGAAATTGGCGACGCTGCTGAAAATGTACATCACCACCGCCAGCACCAGGATCACCGCCAAAGGCCAGAGAATCCAACGCAAAAAATCCAGCCAAGTGGGCAGCCATAGCATGGCCTGATCGATCCAATCGGAGAATTTGCCCAGGGTAAAGGTCATGAAAAAGCCGAAGATCAAGATGTTGATCGACAACGGAATGAGCACAAACAAGCGCAGGCCGGGCTCCCGAATCAGCTTGAATCCTTCCATCAAGTAAGCGGGGCCAGCGTGTTTGGTTTGTGCCATGGGGGTAACTGCCTGTTAGTCTGGGAGGCTCAAGTTTACGTGGCGAGATTGCGGCTTCCAAGGGCGGTGGGGGCATCGTATGATCGGGTTCCCAATTGAACGTGTCGCTCACCAGGAGTGGTGCAAACCCCAGGGCATGAAAACATTAATTGCAGAGGATGCAGATGAAACAAGCGATAAAGATCACGGCGGCAAGCTTTTTAGCGGTTTTACTCACTAGCGTGGCAGCCCATGCCGATGATTTGGGCGATGAGGTCACCGCTCTGTGCGAAAAAATGAAGCAATGCACCCTCGACAGTATGGCTGAGGCGGAGATGGCGCCTGAGATGAAAATGATGATCACCCAGCAGCTCGATATGGCCTGCGTCGGTCTGCAGGCGCGCTTTGGCGCGGCGGCTCAGGCCCATTCGTTGTATCAGCCAGCGCTGGCTTGTGTGAAATCCATGCAGGCCATGAGCTGTCAGGAGATTGAAGAAAGCGATGACAGCATAACCCCTGAGTGCGACCGCTATCAGGAGCTGGCCGAGGGCTATTGATCCGGGTCGTTTGGTTGATCTGAATGACTTGCCTGGCTCGAATACTGGGTCGGTATTTCTGCGCCGCAGCGTGAGCAGAGGCAGCGGTCGCCCTCACCATGAAGGTGGGCCGCCTCTCTGGCGGCGGGGCTAATTGGGGTGTCCATGCACCAGCAGTTACCGGCGGGCAGTCCTGCGGCGATCGCGCAGTGGTTTTGCCCTTGGCACAGGGGGCAGTAAGCGTTTGGATTTTGCGGTTTCATCGGGGGATAATACCGGTTTTACGCGCTGGCGGGAGGGCTGAGATGAACCCCGAGGATGATTTGTTTGCCGCAGAGATGGCCGGGGTGAAACCCTTGGTCAACGACGTGCGCGTTGCCCTCAAGCGCGGCGAAATCAGCAAGCTCAGCGCTGAGGCCCGGCGCGATGCGGCTCAGGCCAAAAGTGGCCCCCAGCACGGTTTCAGCACCAGTGATATCCCGATCCTCGATCCCTACTACCTGTTGGAGTTCCGGCGGGACGGTTTGCAACACGGCGTATTTCGCAAGCTCAAGCAGGGGCGCTACGATATCGAGGCGCGGCTTGATTTACATAAAATGACCGTCGAGCAGGCCGGGCAACAGGTGTTCAATTTCATTCGTGATGCCATGGCCATGGACTTGCGGACGGTGATGATTGTTCACGGCCGGGGGTTTCACAATCGGGAAGGCGGTGCGGTGCTGAAATCCTACATTAATCACTGGCTGCCGGAGCTGGAAGCGGTGCAGGGGTTTTGCAGTGCTCAGCCCCAGCATGGCGGCGCCGGGGCGGTATATGTGCTGCTGCGCAAGAGTGAGCGCAAAAAGCAGGAGAATCGGGATCGATTTAGCCGGGGGCGGTCAACGGTCTGATTTCGGAAAGCGCTGGATGATTAACGCTGGACGGGAGACGGGAGACGCAAAGGCTTGACCCTGCCCGGCCGGCGGCAACACTAAGCTGCGTTCTGCGTTCTGCGTTCTGCGTCTCCCCATAGCCTTACGCGGCGCCGTTCTTTTCCAGCGCTGTCACAAAGTCGGCGGAGTTACGGTGCTCTTTGGCGTAGCTCAACACGCTGCGACCCGCTTTGTCGGTTGCGTTGATATCACCGCCCGACTCGAGAAACATGCCGATGAACAACTCGAAATCGTCGGCGCGCATGCTTTGATAGGCCTTGAGCAGTTTGTGAAAGTCGGGGTTGGTGCCGGCTTTGGCTTCCACGCTCAAAAACTCCCGAACCCGGTCTTCAGTCCAAACCTCGTCAAGTACCTTTTCTTTGTCTTTTGCCATTGCTGTAAAACCTTGTTGTATTCAGTGTGGCTGGATTAACCCAACAGCTTTTCGTTGAGCAGTTTGTTAACCATGCCTGGGTTGGCCTGGCCTTTGGAGACCTTCATTACCTGGCCGACAAAATAGCCAATCAGCTTTTTGCGCTTACCTTCGTCGGCGGCGCGGAATTGTTCCACCTGAGCGGGGCTGCTGGCAATGATCTCGTCGATCATGGCTTCCAGGGCGCCGGTATCCGAAACTTGCTTCAGGCCTTTCTTCTCGATTACCTCATCGGCGCTGGTGCCCTCGCCGGCCCACAGGGCGTCAAAGACCTGCTTGGCGATTTTGCCGGAAATGGTGTCGTCGATAATCCGTGCAATCAAGCCGCCGAGCTGCTCGGCGCTGACCGGGCTGGCCGATAAGTGCAGATCATCACGGTTGAGGGCGGCGGATAATTCAACATTGACCCAGTTGGCGGCCAGCTTCGCGTCGCCAGCCGCGGCGGCGACTTGCTCGAAATAGTCCGCCACCGCGCGCTCGCCGGTCAGCAGGGCGGCGTCGTAAGCCGACAGGCCGTACTGGCTTTCAAAGCGAGCGCGCTTGGCATCGGGCAGCTCGGGCATGTCACCGCGCAATTGTTTAATCAGCGCATCTTCAATATGAACCGGCAATAAGTCGGGGCAGGGGAAGTAGCGATAGTCGTTGGCTTCTTCCTTGCTGCGCATGGAGCGGGTTTCGTTCTTATCGCTGTCGTAGAGGCGGGTTTCCTGAACAACGGTGCCGCCGTCCTCAAGCAGATCAATTTGCCGCTGGGCCTCGACTTTGATCGCGCGTTCGACAAAGCGGAAGGAGTTGATGTTTTTCAGTTCGGCCCGAGTACCAAGTTTCTCCTCACCCTTGAGGCGCACCGAGACGTTGGCATCGCAGCGCATCGAACCTTGAGACATATCGCCATCAGAGATGCCCAGATAGGTAATGATGGAGTGAATCTTGCGGAGGTAGGCCACGGCTTCCTCGGCACTGCGCATATCGGGCTCCGAGACGATCTCGATGAGCGGGGTGCCGGCCCGGTTCAAATCGATTCCGCTCATGCCGGAGAAGTCTTCATGGAGTGATTTGCCGGCATCCTCTTCGAGGTGAGCGTGGTGGACGCGAATTTGCCGCTTGCTGCCGTCCTCCAGTGCGATCTCGACCACACCGGGCCCGACAATCGGGTGATCCATTTGGCTGGTCTGGTAGCCCTTGGGCAGGTCGGGATAGAAGTAATTCTTCCGCTCAAACACCGATGCGCGACAGATGTCAGCGTCGATGGCCAGGCCGAACAGAATGGCGTCTTTTACTGCTTGCTCATTGAGCACCGGCAGCGTGCCCGGCAGGGCGAGATCAACGGCGCTAGCCTGAGTGTTGGGCGCCGCGCCGAAGGCAGTGCTGGAGCCGGAAAAGATTTTTGATTTGGTGTTGAGCTGGACGTGAATTTCCAGGCCGATCACGGTTTCCCACTGCATGTTTATCCCTCCTGGCCCGGTTGCCGTGTGTGCCAATCGCTGCGCAGTTGATACTGGTGCGCGGCTGCCAGCAGGCGGCCCTCATCAAAGTCCTGGCCAATAAGCTGCAGGCCGACGGGCTTGCCATGGGTGAATCCTGCAGGCAGTGACATGGCGGGCAAGCCGGCGAGATTGACGGCAATGGTGTAAATGTCTTCCAGGTACATGGTCACTGGGTCGCCGGTTTTTTCGCCCAGGGCGAAGGCGGGGTTGGGTGTTGTCGGCCCCGCGATCAGGTCTACTTCTTTAAAGGCCTCGCTGAAATCCTGCTTGATCAGGCGGCGAATTTTCTGAGCCTTGCGGTAGTAGGCGTCGTAAAAACCGGCTGAAAGGGCATAGGTACCCACCAGGATGCGGCGTTGCACCTCTTCGCCAAAGCCTTCGGCCCGGCTGCGGCTGTAGAGATCATTCAGGTCTTTGGGGTTGTCACAGCGATAACCGTAGCGGACGCCATCGAAGCGGGACAGGTTGCTGGAGGCTTCTGCCGGAGCGATCACGTAGTAACAAGGCACGGCCAGCTCGGTGTGGGGTAGGCTGATTTCCTTTAGCGTGGCGCCCATGGCTTCGTACTCGCGCAGTGCGGTTTCGACGCTGGCCTGGATTTCCGGGTCGAGGCCTTTGCTGAAGTATTCTTTGGGGATGCCAATTCTGAGGCCGCTGAGATCTTGCGTCAGCGCACTGCGAAAATCGGGTACCGCCAAATCCATGCTGGTGCTGTCGCGTTGGTCGAAGCCCGCCATTGCCTGCAGAAGCAGGGCGCAGTCCTCGGCGGTTCTGGCCATTGGGCCCGCCTGGTCCAGGCTGGAGGCGAAGGCGATCATGCCGTAGCGGGAAACCCGGCCATAGGTGGGCTTCAGGCCGGTAATGCCGCACAGTGCCGCCGGTTGGCGGATGGAACCGCCGGTGTCGGTGCCGGTTGCCGCCGCTGCCAAGCCAGCCGCAACGGCGGCGGCAGAACCGCCCGAGCTGCCGCCGGGAACGCACTCGGTTTGCCAGGGGTTGCGCACCGGGCCGTAATAACTGGTTTCGTTGGATGAGCCCATGGCGAACTCGTCCAGATTGGTCTTGCCGAGCATCACCGCGCCCTGGGCGGCCATTTTGTCGACCAGGGTGGCGTTGTAGGGGGAGATGAAATTATCCAGCATTTTCGACGCGCAGCTGGTGCGAACGCCCTCGGTGCAGAAAATATCCTTGTGGGCCAGTGGAACACCGGTCAGTAGGCCGGTATTGCCTTTGCTGCGCGCCTCATCGGCGAGGCGGGCCTGAGCCAGCGCGCTGTCGGCGGTGACGGTAATGTAGCTGTTGATCAAGGGGTCGCGCTCGGCGATATCCTTCAGATACTGCTGGGTAAGCTCTTCGCTGGAGTAGGCCTTGTCGGCCAGTCCGGCAAGAATGTCGCTAACCGTGAAATGGGGCATGGGCTATCAAACTCATTATTCGGCGTGAACGGGGATGCGCTTGCGGCGGGTTACTCGATTACCTGGGGAACCAGATACAGGCCGTCTTCTGTTTGTGGGGCGATTGCCTGAAAACGATCCCGCTGGTTTTCTTCGGTCACCAGGTCCGGGCGCAGTCGCTGAGTGGCATCGTGGGGGTTGGCCATCGGCTCGATATTGTCGGTATTCACCGCCTGCATGGTGTCCACCATACTAAGAATGTCGCCGATGCGTTGGCTCAGTTCTGCGCTGTGATTTTCGGAAATATCGATGCGCGCCAGCCGGGCTAGCTTGGCAATATCGGATTGCTCAATAGTCATCTTTCACCTTGGGTCCATGTCCGTGGCAAATCACGGTTGGGCCTTTCTGTCTTTAACTTTGCTTGAACGTTAATTGTGACCGGCGGCGCATTGCAGGGAAGGGGCTGCCGGAGAGCAGCAGAATCGCCGCTTGCTTGTGCAAGCCGCTAAACTTATCACATTTGCGCCTTGCCCTAAATCCCTGCCATTGATAGAGTGGCAAAGTTTTTAATTCTGGGCCCTGCAGGTCAGTCGGAGGCCGCGAAAACGCTCGGGTTCAGCCAGCCTAGCCCTGCCCAGAACGGGGCTGTACAAGGTGATATTCGCTCATGCTTAAACGTATCAGGGGCATGTTCTCCAACGATCTGTCTATTGATCTGGGAACGGCAAACACACTTATTTATGTTCGCGGCCAGGGCATTGTCCTGGATGAGCCCTCGGTAGTGGCGATTCGCGTTCACAATGGTCAGAAAACCATCGAGGCGGTAGGTATCGAGGCCAAGCGGATGCTGGGTCGGACACCGGGCAATATCACCGCCATTCGTCCCCTTAAAGATGGTGTTATCGCCGACTTTCAGGTGACTGAAAAAATGCTTCAGCATTTTATTAAGCTGGTGCATCAGAACAGTTTTATTCGACCAAGCCCTCGGGTTTGGGTCAGTGTGCCCTGTAAGAGCACCCAGGTAGAACGTCGCGCGATTCGTGAGTCAGTGCTCAGCGCTGGCGCGCGGGAAGTGCGCCTGATTGAGGAACCCATGGCTGCTGCCATTGGTGCCGGGCTGAGAGTTGAAGAGGCGGCGGGTTCCATGGTGGTTGATATCGGCGGCGGTACCACCGAGATTGCCATCATTTCGCTTAATGGTGTGGTGTACTCCGATTCGGTGCGCGTGGGCGGTGATCGCTTTGACGAAGCCATTGTCACCCATGTTCGCCGCACCTATGGCAGCTTGATTGGCGATGCCACTGCCGAGCGAATCAAGCAGGAAATTGGTTGTGCCTACCCCGGCGCCGAGCTGCGCGAAATTGATGTACGGGGCCGCAACCTGGCCGAGGGGATTCCCCGTCGGTTCACGCTCAATAGTGATGAAATCCTCGAGGCATTGCAGGAGCCGCTGCAGGTGATCATTCAGGGCGTGAAACGCGCGCTGGAGCAATCACCACCGGAACTGGCAGCCGATATCGCCGAGACTGGCATTGTGCTGACGGGTGGTGGTGCGCTGTTGCGGGGAATCGATCAACTGTTGGCCGATGAAAGTGCCTTGCCAGTCATTATCGCCGAAGATCCGCTATCCTGTGTGGCAAGGGGCGGTGGTAAGGCGCTGGAAATGATTGATCGCCATCATCTCGATATACTGTCTGCTGAGTAAACGGGTGCAACCCAACGCTAGCGGAGGCCGCAATTAAACCGGTTTTCTCTAATCGGTCCTCCTCCTCGGTAGGATCGCGATTGCTGATATTCGGTGGCTTGGCGCTAGCCTTGATCCTGCTGGGTCATCGGCTGGAGATTTCTCAGCAACTGCGCGGTCAATTGTCGGTAGTGACCGCGCCCTTCTATTGGCTGGTAGACGTGCCCAGCCGCCTCAGTGAGCAATTCAGTGGCATGTTGAGCAGCCGCAGTGAATTGCTCGCTGAAAATGAGCGACTCAAAGCTGAGGCGCTGATCCTCAATGCCAAACTGCAAAAATTCGTTGAGCTGCGGGCGGAGAACGTGCGTCTGCGCGAGCTGATGAATTCGGCCGAGCGTCTCAGTGATACCGTGGTGGTCACCGAGGTAATCGGGGTCGCTACCGATCCCAACCGGCAAAAACTGGTGGTCGACAAGGGCAGCCGCGACGGTGCCTATGTCGGGCAGCCGGTGATTGATGCCCACGGCCTGGTCGGTCAGATAACCGAAGTTGGCGCCATGAGCAGCCGGGTTTTGCTGCTGACCGATAGTGCCCACGCGCTGCCGGTGCGGGTCAGTCGCAATGGCTTGCGGGCCATTGCCGAAGGCACGGGCCTGATCAATCAATTAACCCTGACCCATGTTGCTGCCACCACTGATATCCAGGTGGGAGACTTGCTGGTCAGTTCCGGTCTGGGTGGCCGTTTTCCTGCGGGCTATCCGGTGGGCGAAGTCACTTCCGTGTCGGTGGACCCAGGCAAACCCTTTGCCGAAGTCACTGCCAAACCTCTGGCTGAGTTAGACCGCAGCCGTAACGTGTTGCTGGTGTTTAGCGATCGTCAGAGCACCGATGGGGAATAGTGATGGATCCCCATGGCCACGGCACCTGGTTTATCATCCTGTCTCTGTTGGCAGCCCTGCTGCTGAGTATTGTCCCCCTCGATGGCGGTTTTGCCTGGGCGCGACCTGACTACCTGCTGGTTGTGCTGGCCTATTGGGTGCTGGTCTTGCCGGAGCGGGTGGGTGTGATTGTGGCCTGGCTGTGCGGTTTTCTGCTCGATATATTGATGGGTGACGTGCTTGGTCAGCATGCCTTTGCACTGGCGGTGATTGCCTACATTCTGCAGGTGTCTTATCAGCGCTTACGCATGTTCACCCTGGTCAAGCAGGCTGGCTTGATTGCGGGGCTCAGCCTGTTCCATGTGTTGATTAATCAATGGTCCCAAGGCTTGAACGGCGGGACACAGTTTCATTGGTTGGTATTTCTGCCAGTGCTCTCCACCGCCCTGGCCTGGCTGCTTGCCAGACCCGTTCTGGCCTGGTTTCAGCGGCTGGCGGGAGTGAATTGATCGTGTCATCTTCTCCTCGTTTGGTGTTGGCTTCCCAGTCGCCGCGGCGCTTGGCCTTGCTGGCGCAAATTGGGATTGACGCCGAACCGCGCCCGAGTCATGTCGATGAGACGCCTCTGGCCAATGAGGATGCGGCAGCGTACGTGCTGCGGGTCGCGCGGGAAAAGGCGCTGGCCTGTAACTCGGCCGGGCCCGATGACATCGTGCTGGCGGCGGATACCGCGGTGGTGGTCGATGGGCAGATTTTGGGTAAACCTGTAGACCGGATCGATGCGGCCAATATGCTGCGGCGTCTGGCGGGTCGTAGCCATCAGGTCATGACCGGGGTGGCGCTGGGCAAACAGGCGCGCAGTGAGCGCTTTCTGGTCACCACCGAGGTGACCTTTGGGCCGATTGGCGAAGCCCAGATTCAGGCCTACCTCGCCACCGGTGAGGCCGATGACAAGGCAGGCGCGTACGGAATTCAAGGTTGGGCCGCCCAGTTTGTCAGCGGGATATCAGGTAGTTACTCTTCGGTGGTCGGTTTGCCGCTGTATGAGGTAGCTGCCAAGCTGCGGGAGTGGGGGCTGATGGACCACGGGGCGAGACAAGAGTCGGGCGATGAGTGAAGAGATATTAATTAACGTGACTCCCGTGGAGACCCGGGTTGCCACCGTTGAAAACGGCGTGCTGCAAGAGGTGTATATCGAACGCAGTCGCTCCAAAGGCATAGTTGGCAATATCTACCAGGGCAAGGTGGTTCGGGTGTTGCCGGGGATGCAGGCCGCCTTTGTTGATATCGGCTTGGAGCGCACGGCCTTTATTCACGCGTCGGACGTCGCCGCCCTGGATACCGCCAGTGGCGAGCATGCAGATATTCGCAGCAAAGTGCGTGAAGGTCAGTTGCTGACCGTGCAGGTGACCAAAGACCCGATGGGGACAAAAGGGGCTCGCTTGACAACACGGTTGTCGGTTTCTTCCCGGTTTCTGGTCTTTATGCCGGGGGCTGCGCATATTGGCGTGTCTCATCGCATCGACGATGAGCAAGAACGTCTGCGCTTGCGCGCGCTGGTGGAAAACCTGGCGGGTCAGGGTGATGAAGGTGCGCCACTGAAAGATGGCTATATTATCCGCACCGTCGCCGAGGGAATTGGTGAAGACGAGCTGGCCTCGGATGTGGCATTTTTAAAGCGACTGTGGGCGGCGGTTGAGCGGCGGATGAAACGGGATCCGGCGCCGAGCATTATCTACGAAGACCTGCCGTTATTTATGCGCACCATGCGAGACCTGGTGCGCCCCGGTTTAGAAAAAATCCGCATCGACTCCCGGGAAAGCTTTCAGCGCGTCAGCCAATTTGCCCAGGACTACCTGCCAGAGATCAGCGCGGGCCTGGAGTACTACCCCGGCGAGCGGCCGATTTTCGACCTATACAGCGTTGAGGATGAAATTCAAAAGGCCCTGGGGCGCAAAGTCGAATTGAAGTCTGGCGGCTACCTGATCATTGACCAGACCGAAGCGATGACTACCATCGATATCAACACTGGGGCCTTTGTCGGGCATCGCAACCTGGAAGAAACCATCTTCAAAACCAACCTGGAAGCCGCGGCGGCCCTGGCCCGGCAACTGCGACTGCGCAACCTTGGCGGCATCATCATTATCGATTTCATCGATATGAAAGATGTAGAGCACCGTCGTCAGGTGTTGCGGGCCTTGGAAAAGGCCATGGAGAAGGACTACGCCAAAACCAGCATTACCGGTGTGTCAGAGCTGGGGCTGGTGGAAATGACCCGCAAGCGAACCCGGGAATCCCTGGAGCATATCCTCTGCGAAACCTGTCGTTACTGCCATGGCCGGGGCTCGCTGAAATCGCCTGAAACGGTGTGTTATGAAGTGTTCAGGGAGATTTTACGGGAAGCCAGAGCCTACGAAAGCAAGCGGCTGCTGGTGATGGCATCTCAGGAGGTGGTTGACCGGCTGCTGGATGAAGAGTCGGCCAATGTCGCCGATCTCGAGGAGTTCATCGGTGCCAGTATCCAGTTCCAGGTAGAGGCAATGTACACCCAGGAGCAGTTCGATGTGGTGCTCCTTTAAGGCTGGGGTGTCTGAGTTGCGATGAGGTTGGCCTTCCGTTCGCTTTACCGGATGACCTGGGCGCTGGCACTGATTGTGCTGGTGTTGCTGGCTTTGTACGCCAGTTTGGGACGGCAATACATCGGTCTGGTAGGCGAGTACCGGGGGTGGATTCTTGAGGAAATCCGGGCCCGCACCGGAGTGGAGGTCACTCTAGACAGCCTTGGGGCTCGCTGGTCTGGTCTGGCGCCGGTCATTGAGGTGGGTGATCTGAGCATTGGCAGCCAGGATGCGATTCACATTGACGCCGCCAGTATAGAGGCCAATGTGCTCAGCTCTTTGCTGCTGGGTCGCCCGCAATTCAACAAGATACGGCTTCGCCAGCTCCGCCTGGACTTGGTGCAGCACGATGACGGTACCTGGACGGTGCCCGGTTTGTCTTCGGGAGGTGACACGGCGCCCCCCAATTGGTTGATCGATACCGCGCTGGGCATCCAATCGGCCCACTTCGACCAGCTGTCCCTGAACCTGCTTTACGCCAGTGGCGTGAACAAATCGGTTGTGCTGGAGGGCTTCTCCCTGGAGGGGGATGGCGAGTTTCGACGTGTGTTCGCCAGCCTCAACACCCAGTCCAAGGGCGCAATTTACCTGTTGGCGGAGGCCTACGGTGACCCCAGAGATACCCGGGGTTTCTATGGCAACGGCTACATCAAAATTGATCAGAGTCGGTTTTCGGCCCTGACCCCACTGTTTCAGGAAGAAGCCCTGCTGGTCGACAGTGAGGTCAGTGGACAGCTCTGGCTGAGTTGGCGGCGGGGCCAGCGCCTGACGCTGCAAGGGGAGCTGAACTCCCCAGCGCTGCCGGTGGGGGCGCTGTGGAACGCACCGGACTACCGGCTGGAGCAGGTCAATATGCGCTTTGTCGGCAACCACGCCGACAATAACTGGCAGATCAGTTTTGCTGATTTTGATGCCCTGTGGCGGGGAAACACCCTGGACCTGGCGGGGCTCACGCTGTTTCACCCGGAGCCGGATCGCTGGGGGCTGAGCCTGCCGCAATTTTCGGTTGGCGCCTGGGCGGCATTGCTGAGCGAGGCGGAGCCCTTTCCCGGTCAGGAGGTACTGCTGGAGCTTGCGCCCAAGGGCGCATTGAAACGCATTCGGCTGGATTGGCAGCGACCGGAAACGCCAGAACAGCCGGTGGATTTTCGAATGCGGGCCGAGATGCATGCCGTCAGCGTGCAGCCCTGGCGGGGGGCACCCGGCGCTGAGGGTGTCGATGGCTATGTGGAGCTGACCGCAGACAGCGGGATGGTTGCGGTATTGTCCGAGCGGGCAACCTTGAGTTTTCCCGAGCTCTACGACAAGCCCTTTGAGCTGGCCGACGTGAATGCCGAGTTGCGTTGGCACATTGCGGATAAGCGTCTCGGGCTGCAGTCGGGTGCAATTCACGCCAAGCATCTGGGGCAGCCGATGACGGCGTCGCTGGCGCTGGATATTCCCCTGGAGCACGACGAGGCGAAGGGGCCGGCAATGACCCTGGCGATCGGCGCTAAGGATGCGGATGTTCGCCGCCATGCCTGGTACACCCCTAAAATTCTGAACGCCTCCTTACTTGAATGGCTGGACACGGGATTGCAGAGTGGTCGCGCCAGTGAGGCGGCGTTTTTGTACCACGGGTCGTTGCGCAAGGCAGAGGAGGATCGTCGGTCGATTCAGCTGGCGATCAACCTTGCCGCCGGGCAATTGCAATTCCTGTCGGAATGGCCGCAGCTGGTGGTGGGTGAGGCCCGCTTGCTGCTGGATAATCATCATTTCACCGCGACCACATCAGCTGCCAGCCTGCTGGATGCAAACGTTGACACGGCTCGGGTAGAGATTGATCAAGATGCGAAGGGCCGGCCTCGTTTGACAGTCGCTGCTGAGGCCAAGCTTAACTTTGCTGAGGGTAAGCGCCTGCTGTTGGATACTCCCATTCAGCGCCATATCGGCAGCTTTCTGGACGACTGGACCGGGCAGGGCCGCGCCGATGTGGCCTTCAACCTGCAGCAAATCCTGAGCGCCGGGCAGGCCCCCCAATTCGATGCTCGCGTGGGGCTTGAGCTTCCCCGGCTGCACCTGACTGATCAGCGCCTATCAGTATCGGGCGTTCAGGGGCGCCTGCATTACTCCTCCGAAACCGGGCTTGCCAGTGAGGGGCTGCGGGGGAGGGTATTTGACAAGGAGGTTAACCTGCTGGTGACCCAGCGGGGCAGAGAGGTGCTGGTGGATGGCCGAGCCCGGCTCAGCGCTGCAGATCTGCAGCGCTGGCAACCGCTGCAAATTCTGAACATTCTCGATGGCGAAACGGATCTGCATATGCGGATTACCGCCGGGGGTGACCAGCCGCAGCTGGTATTCACTTCTGAGTTGCAGGGGCTTGCCCTGATGTTGCCGCAACCCCTGTTTAAGGATGTCGATGAAAAACGTAAAACCCGGGTGACCATCCCTCTGGATAATCCGCCCGGTGAGACCACTATTCTGGTGGGTGTGGCGGACACGGGCAAACTTGGCGTGCGCCTGCGCGATGGCCAGCTGCTGGGCGGCCATTTGCGGCTCGGGGCGAATGCCGAAGTGGCTCCCGGGGCAAACGGCTTGGTGATTGACGGCCAGCTTCCCTTCGCTGCGCTGAGTCAGTGGCAAATGGCGATGGAACGTTATTTATCCGATGACCCGGCTCAAGCGGCATCTCCGGCTGGGCTGGAAGAGGTGCCATCGGCGCTCACGGTGAGCGTGAGCGGTTTGGCGGTGGCGTCACTGGAAGCGATGGGGCAGGTCTTTCAGGACGTGACCATCGACGCCGACATTGGCTCAGCGGGCAAAAACGTTCGGCTTGCGGGCCCCGACTTGGCTGGGAAAATCCACCTGCCAGCGGCGGCGGGTAGCCCCATTGTGCTGAACTTGGATCGCCTTGCGCTGGCCTCTCTCGCCGATGAACAGGGCGGTGAGAGTGGTGGTGGCCTGGCCGATCTCGACCCGCGTGACTTTCCCGCGATCAACCTGGATATAGCGGACCTTTCCGTTGCTGGAAAGCCCTGGGGCAGCGTTGGCTTTGACCTGCGCAGCGATGGTCGCGGCGCCCACTTTGATCGTCTTCGTGGCCGGATTCGAGGTATCAAGCTCGACGCCGGAGATCAGCCATCCCGCTTGGACTGGCTAAGGGACGAGCGCGGTGATCGCTCCTATCTCGATGGCCAGTTTGACCTTGGCGACTTGGGCGACGTGCTCGAGCAATGGGGGTATAGCCGAGCAATCGAGAGCAAGCAGGGTTCGATCGATGCCCGCCTCAGCTGGCCGGGGGCTCCCGATCAATGGCAGCTGTTATCAAGCGAGGGTGAGCTCAATTTTGATATCGAGGACGGTCGGTTTTTCCGGGTGTCGGACACGGCCAGCGGTGCCTTGCGGCTACTCAGTGTCTTTAATATGGCGAATATTGTCAGACGATTGAAATTTGATTTTCGGGATGTGTTTTCCAGTGGGATCGCCTTTGACAGCATGCGCGGCGCGCTGGTGCTGGATGATCGCCAGCTGATTTTTAGTAAGCCGATGGAGGTGAAGGGGCCCTCCAGTGCATTTCAGATGAGCGGTGATATCGACCTGGAGCGGGAAGTGCCGGATTTGCGTTTGGTTGCCACCCTGCCCATTGGTAGCAATTTGCCCTGGATCGCGGCATTGGTCGGCGGCTTGCCCGCGGCGGCAGGTGCCTATGTGGTAAGCAAGGTATTTGAAGAACAGGTCGACAGCTTCTCCAGCGCGGTCTACGACATCGACGGCACGCTGAGCAATCCTGAGCTGACCTTTCAGCAGATTTTTGACGTAGAGTCTGCCACTGGCGGTGACGATGCCAGTTCCCGCCGCAAGCAGGGGGTAACCCGGTGAGCGTAGTAGTGGTGGCGGCGTTGCAAATGGTGTCTACCGGGGAGGTGGCTGCCAATCTTGCCGAGGCGCGGCAGTTGGCCGAACAGGCGGTGGCCCAGGGGGCGCAGATGCTGGTGTTGCCAGAAAGCTTTGCGCTGTTTGCCGGGGGGGATGTGATGGCCCTTGCGCAGGCCGAAGCCGAGGGTGGTCGGCTGCGCCGATTTCTTGCTGAGTTAGCCGTTGATTTGAATGTCCTGGTGGTGGGGGGAACGCTGCCTCTGCCAGCCGCCGATGGCCGCGTGAGACCTTGCTGCCATGTGTATTCCCGCGCTGGGGAACTGCTGGGGGTATACCAAAAGACCCATTTGTTTGATGCCGACGTGGCCGATTCTCAACAGTGTTATCGTGAGTCGGACCAGTATGCACCGGGAAATTCAGCTTTGGTGGTGGACACCGAGTTTGGTCGACTGGGTGTGGCGGTATGTTACGACCTGCGCTTTCCCGAGTATTTTCGGGTGCTACAGGATCAGGGGGCGGAGATCGTTGCGGTGCCTTCGGCCTTTACCCGGCGCACTGGCTGGGCCCATTGGTCGCCGCTGATGCGCGCCCGGGCCATTGAGAACCAGACGCTGATGATCGGCGCCAATCAGGGTGGCATGCACAGCGCCACGCGCCTCTGCTCTGGTGGATCGATGGTGGTGGATGCCTGGGGCACCGTGCTTGCGGAGGCGGGGCTCGGCGCCGGGGTGGTGGTCGCCGCGTTTGATGCGGCGGCCCAACAGCGCATTCGCCAGCAAATGCCGGTCGCCAGTCACCGCCGCAATTTGCCTCGCTAGGGCTTATTCATTCTGGTGCTCGTGCAGGCTGCGCAGGTATTTAAATAACTTGCGCTTTGCTGCTGGCGGCTTATTGTTTGCGGCTTCCTTTCCCGCTTGCAGAATAAGTTGGCGCAGCTGCTGGCGATCCGCTTCGGGGTACTGCTCCACCACTTCCTCTACCGCACTGATACCCACTTCGACCAGGCGGTCCCGCATTTCCTCCAAGGCGTGAAACTGGCGGGCCAGCTCTTGATGGCCTCGCTGGCGCTCCGCTAAGGCTTCGCGAATGGGCTCAGGGTCGGTCAGGCGCATCAGCTTGCCAATATACTGCATCTGGCGGCGCAGGCCCTCGCGGCTCTTGATGCGCTTGGCTGTGGCGATGGCCTCAATCAGATCGTCGTCGCTGATTGGAATTTTGGCGAACTCGGCGTCACTGAGTTCGATGAGTTGCTTGCCCAGGTCCTGGAGCTCCAGCATTTCCTTTTTGAGGGCGGTTTTACTGGGTTTTTCGTTGGCGTCGTCGTTCACATTACATCCGGTTTACGCGTAAAAAAGGCTGGCCAAGCCAAGGAATGAAAGGAAGCCCACCACATCGGTGACCGTGGTTAACACCACACCACCGGCCAGGGCGGGATCGATATTCAGCGATTTCATTGCCAGGGGCAACAGCGCCCCGGCGAGGGCAGCGGTAATCAGATTGATGACAATGGCGGCGGCAATGATGACGCCGATCATCGGGTCGTCGAACCACAGGGTGGCCGCCAGCGCGATGACCAGCGCCCACACCAGTCCGTTCATGGCGCCGACAAGTAATTCTCTGCTCACCAGCCAGCGACTGTTGTTGCGGCTGATATGGCCAAGTGCCATGCCGCGAATCACCACGGTGAGGGTCTGGGTGCCGGCCACGCCGCCCATGCTGGCGACGATGGGCATCAGCACGGCAAGGGCCACGACTTTTTCGATGGTGCCCTCGAACATATTGATCACCCCGGAGGCGATAAAGGCGGTGATCAGGTTGATACCCAGCCATACGGCCCGGCGGGGGGCGGTGGTCAGCACCGCAGCAAAGGTGTCTTCATCTTCGTCCAGGCCCGCCATACTCATCAGGGAGTGGTCGGACTCTTCCCGAATAACATCGACCACATCGTCGATGGTGATACGGCCGAGCAGGTTGTGTTCGGCATCGACAACTGGTGCGGAGACCCAGTCGTGGCGCTGGAACAGGGTGGCCACCTGGGCGGCGGGGAGGTCGGCCGGAATGGGCTCTACCTCGGTGTCCATTACCTCCCGCACGGTGACGTTGGGATCAGACACTAGCAGTTTGCGCAGGGACAGCAGGCCGATGTACTGGTCGTTGCGGTTCACCACAATCAGGCTGTCAGTCATCTCCGGCAAATTGTCATGGCGGCGCAGATAACGCAGGGCAACGTCCAGGGTGATGTTAGGCCGCACCGTGATGGTGTCGGTGTTCATCAGACCGCCGGCGCTGTCCTCGTCGTAGGACAATACGTGTTCGATCCGCAGCCGGTCCTGCTGGTCCATGGAGTCCAGCACTTCCCGGATGACCCGGTCTGGCAGTTGCTGGAGGATGTCGGCGATATCGTCGGCCTCCAGCCCCTCGGTCATGGCGGCCACTTCTTCGGCGTCCATTTGCCGCAGGAACTGACTCTGCACCTCATCGTTGAGGTACTGGAGAATGTCCCCCTCGTTTTCGATATCCACTAGCTGCCAGAGCACCGCCCGGACTTTCTGCGGGGTGGATTCAATGAGGTGGGCGGCATCCGCGGGAGGCAAGCCGTTGATCATGCGGCGAATCTGCAGGAAACCGCCACCGCTCAGGGCCTGATTAATGGCCTCGAGTTGGGATTCGGTGTAGTGCTGTTCTGCGCTTGCCGCCATAGGGCTCTCTGAAAATCTTGGGGGAGGGGCGTCGCCGGTGCGCCGCAGTGCAGAATTATCCTTGAAAGGGGTGTCGACAACAATCGAATCGCGGACCGATTGCCGGCTTAAAGTAGCAGTGCTGAGTGCTTATTCGCCTTCGTCAAAGCGGTTGTTGATTATTTCCACTAGCGCAGCCAGGGCTTTCTGCTCATCGTCGCCTTCGCAGCGAAGGGTCATTTCGGTGCCTTTGGTGGCGGCGAGCATCATGACGGCCATGATGCTTTTGCCGTCCACGGTGCGGCCGTTTACCTCGGCTTCAATCCGGGCGCTGAAAGCGCCCGCCGTGCCGACAAACTTTGCCGCCGCGCGGGCGTGCAGACCAAGCTTATTTATGATTGTTATCTTGGTTTCAACCATGCCAGTTCATCTATTGTTGCAGTTCGCGATGGCGAACTTGAAGGCCGGGGTGCTTGGGGAGAAGAGCACTGGCCAGTTTTTCCGCCATGTATACTGACCGATGCTGTCCGCCCGTGCAACCAATGGCAACGGTGAAGTAACTCCGGTTGCTGGCCTCGATTTTGGGCAGCCAATGGCCCAGGTAGGCGAGGATGTCGGCGTACATCTGCTGCACGTCGTCTTGCGCATCGAGGAAGTCAGCCACGGGCTGGTCGCGGCCCGTAAGACCGCGCAGTGCTTCGTCCCAGTGGGGATTGGGCAGCATGCGCAAGTCGTATACCTGGTCGGCATCAATGGGCAGGCCGCGCTTGAAACCAAAGGATTTTAGTTGAATCGCCAGGGTTGCTGCCTCGGCACCCAGAATACGGTCGCGGATCGCGCCGCGCAGGTCGTGGACCGTCATGTCGCTGCTGTCGATGGTCAGGGAGGCTTCCATCACGATGGGCTCCAGCAGCAAGGCCTCAAGCTTGATCGCGTCGGCCAGCGGCAGCGCCGAGCTGGTCAGCGGGTGACGGCGGCGCGTTTCGCTGAACCGTTTAATCAGTTTGTCTTCGGCGGCATCGAGAAACACGATGCGCAGATCGGCGTACTGGCGAACCTGGTCGCACAGTGATCTGAAGCGCTGTAGCTCGGTTTCGGAGTTGCGGGCGTCGATACACACCGCCACTTTCTGGTGGGCCTTGATGGGCTTTTGGGACAGTTCTCTGACCAGCTCGGGCAACAGCGCAATGGGAAGATTGTCGATGGCGTAAAAGCCTTCGTCTTCCAGCTGGTGCAGTGCGGTACTTTTGCCCGATCCGGAGCGGCCGCTAATGATGGTCAGTTGCATAGGCTGGCGCCCTTGGGTCAGTGAGCGATAGCTGCCTTAAAAAGGGCGGCAGCGTCTTCTGCCTGGCGCAGGCTGCGACGAAAACTCTCTTCGTTGAAGGCGGAGGCGAGGGCACCCAGCACTTTAACGTGCTCGTCGTGGGCCTCTGCCGGTACGATCAGGGCAAACACCAGGTCGACCGGTTGATCGTCAATGGATTCAAATTCGATGGCCTTTTCAAGGCGTACCAACAGGCCGGTAATACTTTCACAGCGGCTGCTGCGGCAATGGGGAATGGCCACCCCGTGGCCGATGCCGGTGCTGCCAAGGCGCTCCCGGGCAAGCAGGTCATTGAACAGCTCGTCGGGATCGTAGTTGTGATCGTCCTCGCTGATGAACTTGGCAACTTGTTCAAGGAGGCGTTTTTTGCTGTTAACGGACGTACCACAATGGGTACGTCCTTGGCTGAGGATGGAGTCTAGGTTCATGGTTATCGCAATCTGGTAGCAAAGCTGGCGCTAGCGAGCCAGGTGCTTTTCCTTGTGTTTGATGAGTTGCCGATCGAGCTTGTCGGTGAGACTGTCGATGGCGGCGTACATATCCTGTGACTCGCAGGTGGCGAACAGATCTGCGCCGGCAACATGGACAGTGGCTTCTGCCTTCTGGATTAACTTTTCGACCGTCAGGGTGACGTCGGTATTGGTAATGTTGTCGAAATGTCGCTGCAGCTTGGAAAGCTTGTTGTTAACGTAGTCGCGGAGAGCGGGGGTAACTTCTACGTGATGACCACTAACAGTTATCTGCATATTTTTGCTCCTTCATCGCTGTAAGCAATCAGCGCCTCCCGGCGCGCAAGTGACGGTCGCGACCTGAGTCGCGGCCACTATACCAGCCGCTTCCGCTCGTTTGAGGGCGGAATGACCAGTGATTCCCGATATTTCGCAATGGTTCGCCGGGCCACTTGAATGCCCTGGTCAGCCAGCAGTTCGGTAATTTTGCTGTCGCTGAGGGGCTTTCTGGGATTTTCGGCCGCAACCAATTTCTTGATGAGCGCCCGAATGGCGGTGGATGAGCATTCCCCGCCGGTGTCGGTGGACACATGGCTGGAGAAAAAGAACTTCAGTTCGAAAATGCCGCGGGGGGTGTGCATGTATTTTTGGGTGGTGACCCGGGAAATGGTGGATTCGTGCATGCCTACGGCCTCGGCGATATCGTGCAGAACGAGAGGCTTCATTGCCTCCTCACCATATTCTAGAAATCCCCGCTGGTATTCAACAATCTTGCTGGCCACTTTCATCAGTGTTTCGTTGCGACTTTGCAGGCTTTTGATGAACCAGCGAGCCTCCTGCAGATTGTCGCGAATGTAGTCGTTGTCGTTGCTGTTGCTACTTTGCCGTGCCAGCGCCGCGTAATGGGAGTTGATCTGGATTTTGGGGGCGATGTCCGGGTTCAGCTCCACCAGCCAGCGGCCTTCCTTTTTGCTGACGAACACATCCGGGACCACATATTCCGTTTCGCTGCCACCGATGGCGTCGCCAGGAGTGGGGTTCAGCGACTGGATCAGCTTGAGGATTTCCTTGAGCTGATCTTCCTTGATGCGACAGCGGCGCATGATCTGGTTGTAATCCCGGTTGCCCAATTGGGCCATGTACTGGCCGACCACTAGCAGCGCTTCCTCCCGCCAGGGCGTTTCCGGGGGCAACTGGCGCAGCTGGATCAGCAGGCATTCCTGGAGGTCGCGGCCGCCGACCCCAGGGGGATCAAAATTCTGGATAAGGCGTAATACCGCCTGTACTTCTTCGGCTTCAATATCTTCATTGTCGAAGCTCTCGACCAGATCCTCCACCGACACGGTGAGCCGGCCCTTCTCGTCGATGGCATCAACAATAGCATCGGCGATCAACTGATCGATATCAGAGAGACGGCTGAGGTTCAGCTGCCAGCGCAAGTGGTCCTGCAGGGAGTCGGAGCTACCCTGGCGAAAGTCATTGCTGAACTCGCTGTCGTCGGCTGGCCCGAGGGAGGCGCTGCCGCTGCTTTGGTAAACATCATCCCACTGGCTGTCGACGGGCAGATCTTCCGGGATTTCGCTGCGCTCGGCCCAGCTGTCGTCGCTGCTGGCGGAGGTTTCTTTAGTCTCTTCTGTCTGGCTGCGTTCAGCGGTGGTGGATTCTGGCGCCGCGGCGGGGGTGTTCTGCTGGGCGGGTTCGCCTTCTGGGGTGTCATCCTCGCCGATTTCCAGTAGTGGATTGGAATCCAGAGCCGACTGAATTTCTTGCTGAAGATCGAGGGTGGAAAGTTGAAGTAAACGAATCGCCTGTTGCAGCTGCGGGGTCATGGTCAGCTGCTGGCCAACCTTGAGCTGGAGCGATTGTTTCATAAGCAGTGGCTTCTACAACATTAAGAAGGTAACGCGAGCACATTGTGCTCTACCAGAGGGCGGGATGCCCAAGCATTCTACGACGGGCAGTGCCCTCGAATGTCCAACTTGAGTGTAGACGCCTCTCTCGATCCCTGCAATAGCTGTGCCGAATCAAAAATCTGGCAGAAATTAAAGTGTAAATTTGTCGCCTAGGTAAATTTCCCGGACGATCTCGCTATTTAGCACGGTGTTCGCATCGCCTTCGGCGACGATTCTGCCTTCACCGACAATGTAGGCTTTTTCGCAGATGTGCAGGGTTTCCCGGACGTTGTGATCGGTGATCAGCACGCCGATACCCCGGGCCTGCAGGTGACGGATGATTTGCTGGATATCGTTGACGGAAATGGGGTCAACTCCGGCAAAGGGTTCGTCGAGCAGGATGAAGCTGGGCTCGGTGGCCAGGGCCCGGGCGATCTCGACCCGGCGACGTTCACCGCCAGACAGGGTCATGCCCTTGGATTTGCGGATATGGGTGATGTGAAATTCCTGCAGCAGCGCTTCGAGTTTTTCCTTGCGCTGGCTGCGATTCAGGTCTTTGCGTGTTTCGAGAATTGCCATGATGTTGTCGGCGACGCTCAATTTGCGAAAAATCGACGCTTCCTGAGGCAGGTAGCCTACGCCACATTGGGCCCGGCCATGGACGGACATGGGAGTAAGGTCGCGATCGTCCAACGTTATACGACCACGGTCGGCGTTCACAATCCCGACAATCATGTAAAAGCAGGTGGTTTTGCCCGCGCCATTGGGACCCAGCAAGCCGACAATTTCGCCGCTGCGGATGCTCAGCGAGACGTCCCGAATAATCTGCCGCCCTTTATAGGCCTTGGCGAGGTTGTGCGCGTTCAGAACCGGCATTAGGGCGAAGTCTCTCCGTCGTTGTCGTCATTGACCGGGGTGTTTTGTTTGCCACCCTGGGAGTTGACCTCGCCATTGCTCTGGGGTTGCAGGGTCATTCTCACCCGGCCGTTTTCTGCGGCACTGCCTCCGTCGGCGACAACGGTTTGTTTTTTGCCGCTATACACCACTCGATCACCGCTGATTTTTGAGCCCTGATGGGTGATGCTGGCATTTTGCTGAAGCAGAATTTCCTCGTCGGCCAGGCGGTATTCAATGGTGCCGGCGCTGGCAACCACTACGCCTTCACCGGCTCTGGGTTGTTGTTCGAATTTGGCCGGGTTGCCCTGAGCGATCACTTTTTCGACTTTGCGATCACTCTCGACAATGGTGAGTTTGTCGGCCTGAATTTTCAGGGTGCCCTGGGACATCTTCACGTTGCCACTGTAGATGCCCTGATTGTTTTCATAGGTGGCGCGATCTGAGCTGAGATTGATGGCCTGATTGCGGTCATCGGGCAAGGCGTGCAGGGGCGCAACGTTGAGCGTCGACATGGCTATCGCGGCGGCCAACAGTTTAGCGGGGCGCATAATGCCCCCTGACGTTATCAAGGAGTTCTACCCGCTCTTCTCGCAGCGACGCGTACATGCCGGTGGCTTTTGTGGTGCCGTTGGGCAGGAGCAGTGTGAGGGCTTGGTCGGTGCTGACTTCACTTTCTTGCAGGTCGATTTTCAACACGTTGGTTCTTATTTCAGCTTGTCTGATCAATTCGCGCACGACCACATCCTGGTTGAGCTGCAGGTGCTGGCCGCTACTGTTCAGGCGACCCTCTGTGGCGGTGGCAGTCCACGGGCGCTGCTCGGCGATATTCCCTAAATAAGAGGGTTCTTGCAAGCGCACAGAGCCATCTGAAATGTAACGTTCGGCGCTGACGGCCCGCCAACGGTAGGCCACGGCGCCATCTTCCCGGTATTTGATGCCCTCAATGCCTTCAAGGTAGGAATCCACATCCGGGGTGGGGTCAAAACGCTCGACAATGCTCAGCTTGCCGCTCTCGCTGAACTGCGTGAGGTAAAGGTAGGTACCCCCCAGCGCGGCCAGTGCCGAGAGCACTGACAATGCAGCGAAATTGAACCCCCGGCGCTTGGCCATTATAGAAACTGCTCCCAGGCGGCATTGAGTTTCCCTTGGGCTTTTAGCAGCAACTCGCAGACTTCCCGTATGGCGCCTTGTCCGCCTCTGGCATCGGTCTGCCAATCGGCGTGGCGGGCGACAAAGCTGTGACCATTGGCAACGGTGATCCCCAGACCAGCAGCAACAATGGCAGACAGGTCGGGCAAGTCGTCGCCCACATAGGCAATTTCGCTTAGCTCCAGGCCAAGATCGCTGCGCAATTCGGTCAGGGCTACCAGCTTGTCCTCGCGGCCCTGGTAGATCAGGTCGATTTTCAGTTCAGCGGCGCGCCGGGCCAGTAGCTGGGAGCTGCGGCCGGTGATGATTGCCGGTCGAATGCCGGCCTCTCTCACCAGTTTGATGCCCAACCCGTCCAGAATACTGAAGGCTTTGATTTCTTCACCGCTGTTGCCGAAGTACAGGCTGCCGTCGGTCAGGACGCCATCCACGTCCATGGCCAGCAGTTTAATGAGTTTGGCCTTTTCGATTACCGCGTGCACAGTCGGCTTCTCCGTTTAGGCAACGCCTGCTTTGAGCAGGTCATGGGTGTGAATGACGCCAACCGGGCGGCGCTGGTCATCGACGGCGACCAGTACAGTAATTTTGTGATCTTCCATAATGCGCAATGCCTCCGCGGCCATGGTGCCCGGCTTGATAGTGCGGCCGTTGCGGGTCATTACCTGTTCAATGGGAGCGTTGCGAATATCGCTGCCGCTATCAATGGCCCGGCGTAGGTCGCCGTCAGTGAAAATGCCCTGCAGCACGCCGTCATCGTCAACCACGGTGGTCATGCCAAGTGCTTTGCTGCTGATTTCCAGCAGGGCACCGCTGAGGGCTGTGCCGAGTTTTACCCTGGGAATAGCGTCGCCAGTGTGCATGATGCCGTCGATTTTCAGGAGCAGCCGCCGCCCCAGTGCACCGCCCGGGTGGGAGAAGGCGAAGTCGTCAGCGGTGAAGCCGCGTGCTTCGAGCAGAGCGATGGCCAGGGCATCGCCCATCACCAGACTGACCGTTGTGCTGGATGTGGGCGCCAGGTTCAGTGGGCAGGCTTCCTCTTTAACACCGACATTGAGGTGAACATCAGCGCTCTGCGCCAGCTCCGATGCGGGATTGCCGGTCATGGCGATCAGGGGAACGGCCAGCAGCTTGAGCAGCGGCAGAATGGTCACGATCTCGGCGGTGGTGCCCGAGTTTGACAGGGCAATCACCACGTCGCCGGCGGTGATCATTCCCATGTCGCCGTGGCTGGCTTCCCCAGGATGGACGAAGAAAGCCGGTGTGCCGGTGCTCGCCAGGGTGGCGGCGATCTTGTTGCCGATATGGCCGGATTTTCCCATTCCGGTCACCACCACTTTGCCGGTGCAATTGAGCAGTAATTGGCAGGCGCGGGTAAAGTCGTCGTCAATACGATCTGAGAGGGCCGCCACCGCGGCTCCCTCCATGCTGATGACCCGTTTCGCGGACTCAGTAAATGTCCTGGGCGTACTCGATGTTGCGCTGATGGTGCTAGCCCCCGGTTAAGCTGTTGCTAATCTTCCAACGATAATAATGAGGCCGCTCAGTGAGTGGAGGTTGGGCAGCTCTCGAAATGCCGGGGGCTATGATAATTTCCAATGTGAAAAAATAACAGGTTTTGCTGACCCGCAGCCTGGGGACGACTAACGTAGAATGGGGTCAAACAAAAAGTTCAGGTCCCGTGGCAGGCCGCATACGGTGAATTCGGGCTATCTGCGAAAGGAAATAGCGATATGTTGAAGAAGGCGATTTTTGCACTGTTGGTTTTTGTGGGCGCAAGTTCCAGCGCGTTCGCGACAGAAAAAGGGCCCTATGAAGTGGTGGCCGACACCACGCAAGCGCTTATGGCGGTTATCGAAGAGGCAAAAGGCTATGCCGATAAGGAGCCGGAGCGCTTTGAGCGCGAAGTGCGCGAACTGCTTGATGAGGTCGTCGATTTTCAAAGCTTCGCTCGGGGTGTCATGGGTAAATACGGTAGCCGTGGTTACTACCAGAGCTTGAAGACGGAAGAAGAGCGGGCCAAGTTTCGTAGCCAGGTCATCCGGTTCACCGAGAACTTCAAGGATGGGCTGATTAATACTTACTCCAAGGGGCTGCTGACCTTCAACGGAAACCGGATTGAGGTACTGCCCCTTGCCGAGGATGCAGACTTGTCTGGCAGTGTTGGCGTCGCCCAGCGGATTTACGGCGATCGCCCCCAGCCCTATCAGGTGTACTACACGCTGCGGAAAGGCGGCGACGGTAAGTGGAAAGTTCGCAATGTGATCATTGAGGGGCTCAATGTGGGCGAGCTGTATCAGAACCAGTTTGCTGCGGATGCCCGCACTTACCAAGGTGATATCGACAAGGTGATCGATAACTGGAGCGTGGTTCCTCAGGACGTTCTTGAAGGCAAAGCGGCTGAGCAGAAGTAAGGCTGCTCGGTCCCACAGTGCGAGATAGCCGCAGCCGTGGCGCTATCTCGCTATCCCCCCGGTAATTGCGTACAATTCCGCGCTTGAATTGAACAAGCAGGAATTGCATATCCCAATGATAGACGACATCAAATCCCGCCTCGCTGAGCACTTTCCTGACGGCCAAATTGAGGTCCAAAGCGACGGTAGTCACTACGCTGTGCAGATAGTAAGCAGTGCCTTTGACGGTTTGCGGCCGGTGCGACGTCAGCAGCTTGTCTATGCCGCCATCAACGATTGGATTCGGGAAGGGGCGCTGCATGCCGTTAACATCAAAGCGCTTACCCCTGACGAGCAATAATTTGCCCTGTCAAAGGCTGGCCGATGCCCTGACTCAGCGCGAGATCACGGCAGATCTGGAGATTTCATGGATAAGCTTTTAATACGTGGCGGCGGTCCGCTTAATGGTGAAATCAGGGTATCTGGTTCCAAAAACGCGGCGCTGCCGATACTGGCGGCAACACTGCTGGCAAAGGAACCGGTGTTGGTTCGCAATTTGCCCCATCTGCATGACATCACCACCATGATCGCCTTGCTGCGCAGTATGGGGACCGAGGTCGTTGTCGATGAACGCTTGGGTGTGGAGATTCATGGTGGTACCACCAATGAAACGACGGCGCCCTATGAGTTGGTCAAGACCATGCGCGCCTCGATTCTGGTGCTGGGGCCGCTGTTGGCGCGCTTCGGCCACGCTCGGGTATCCTTTCCGGGCGGTTGCGCGATTGGTTCGCGCCCCGTTGATCAGCACTTGCGTGGTCTCGAGGCCATGGGTGCGCACATTGAAGTGGAAGGGGGCTATATCACCGCGACCACACCAAATGGGCGGCTGAAAGGCGCCCATGTGCTGTTCGATATGGTGACAGTGGGCGGCACTGAGAACTTGCTGATGGCAGCGGCATTGGCCGACGGTCGAACGGTGTTGGAGAACGCCGCAAGGGAGCCTGAAATTGTTGACCTCGCCCATTTTCTGATTGCGATGGGCGCCAAGATTTCTGGCCACGGCACCGCCACAATTGTGGTGGAGGGTGTTGAGGGCTTGCGCGGTTGCGAATACTCGGTGATGCCGGACCGCATAGAGGCAGGCACCTATCTGGTTGCCGCCGCGGCCACCCGGGGCCGCATTCGGTTGCGGGAAATCTACCCCGATACGCTGGAGGCGGTGCTGGTAAAATTGCAGGAGGCCGGTGCCAAGATCGAGGTGGGTCCAGATTGGATCGACTTGGATATGGAAGGGCGGCGCCCAAAATCGGTGAGCGTAAAAACAGCACCGTATCCGGGGTTCCCGACCGATATGCAGGCCCAGTTTACCGCCATGAACACCGTGGCCGAGGGCATGGCCCATGTCACCGAGACCATTTTTGAAAACCGCCTGATACAAACCCACGAAATGAACCGGATGGGCGCGAAAATCAGTATAGAGGGCAATACAGCGTTGATTACGGGTACAGAGCGTCTGAAAGCCGCGCCGGTGATGGCCAGTGATTTGCGTGCCTCTGCCAGCCTGGTTATCGCTGGCCTGGTGGCCGATGGTGATACGGTGGTGGACCGGATTTACCATATTGATCGTGGCTACGAATGTATTGAAGAGAAGTTTCACTCGCTGGGTGCCGATATTCGTCGGTTGGCTAGCTGATAAATACGCGTTGAGTAAGTAACAGGACACTGCAGTGGATCAGCCGATCACCATCGCTCTAACCAAGGGCCGCATTCTCAAAGAAACCCTGCCGCTGCTGGCGGAGGCGGGGATCCATCCGCTGGAAGATATCGGCAGCAGTCGCAAGCTGATTTTTGAGACTAACCTGCCTCACGTGCGCTTGATTGTCATCCGGGGCACCGACGTGCCGACCTACGTGAAATTGGGGTCGGCCGATATGGGAATTTCGGGCAAGGACATGTTGCTGGAATTTGGCGCCGAGGATATGTACGAGCCACTGGATTTGGGCATTTCGCGTTGCCGCTTGATGACGGCAGGACGTGTCGGTGAGGCGCTGCCGTTGGGCCGGGTGCGGGTTGCGACCAAGTTTGTCAATGTCGCCCGGCGACATTTCGCCGAGCGCGGTATTCAGGTGGAGTTGATTAAACTCTACGGTGCGATGGAACTGGCACCACTGATGGATTTGGCCGATTTGATCGTCGATATCGTTGATACTGGCAACACTCTGCGGGCGAATGGAATGGAGCCCCGTGAATTGATCGCCGAGGTCAGTTCCCGGTTGGTGGTTAATAAAGCAGCGATGAAGCGTAAATATCAGAGTATTGATGCCATTGTAAGCAGCTTGGCGGCGGCGGTGCAGCGACGCTCAGGCGGGGAGGCCGTCAATGTCGGCTGAGCCCCTGTTGATTCGGCGGCTGAGTGCCGACGAGCCAGATTTTGATGGCCAGTTAGCTAAACTGTTGTCTTGGGATGAGGTGTCTAATCCCACGGTGGTGTCAGCGGTGACCGATATTCTCAGCGCACTGAGACGCGAGGGTGACGAGGCGCTGCTGAACTACACTCGGCAGTTTGATGGGGTTGCAGCGCAAAATGTCGCAGAGCTGGAGGTGCCCCTGGAGCGCTGCCGGCAAGCGCTGGCAAATATTCCTGCTGCATCCCGCCAGGCGCTTGAAGAAGCCGCTACCCGCATTCGCCAGTACCACGAACATCAGCGCCAGCAATCCTGGCAGTACGCGGAAGCTGATGGCACCGTGCTTGGCCAGAAAATTACGCCGATGGATCGCGTGGGCTTGTACGTTCCCGGGGGCAAGGCGACCTACCCCTCGTCGGTGTTGATGAATGCGATCCCGGCAAAGGTCGCCGGTGTGGGCGAGCTGATAATGGTGTCGCCAACCCCCAGAGGGTTTATGAATGAGATGGTGCTGGCTGCCGCGGCCATCGCCGGGGTTGATCGTGTGTTTGCTGTGGGTGGTGCTCAGGCCATTGGCGCCCTTGCTTTTGGCACCCAGCTGGTGCCCCGGGTAGACAAAATTGTTGGTCCCGGCAATATTTATGTGGCCACGGCCAAGCGCCAGGTGTTTGGGCTGGTTGGCCTCGATATGATTGCCGGTCCCTCCGAGATTCTGGTGATCTGCGATGGTCAGACTGATCCGGATTGGATCGCAATGGATCTTTTCTCCCAGGCCGAGCACGACGAAGACGCTCAATCTATTTTGATTAGCCCCGATAGTGCCTTTCTGGACCAGGTGGAGGAGAGTATTGCCCGCCTGCTTCCGGACGCGGATCGCCAGGAGATTATTCGGCAGTCATTGAAAGCCCGTGGCGCGTTGATTGAGGTCGGGAGTTTGCAAGAGGCGGTTGCGCTGAGCAATCGCATCGCCCCCGAGCATCTCGAATTGTCGGTGGCCGACCCCGACGCGCTGCTGCCGGATATCCGCCATGCCGGCGCGATATTTATGGGGCGACACACGCCTGAGGCCCTGGGTGATTATTGCGCCGGCCCCAACCACGTATTGCCAACCTCGGGTACGGCGCGGTTCTCCTCGCCCCTGGGGGTTTACGACTTCCAGAAGCGTTCTTCTATTATTCACTGCTCACCCGCCGGGGCCGCCGAATTGGCGAAAACGGCGTCGGTGCTGGCTCGAGGAGAATCCCTGACAGCCCACGCGATCAGTGCTGAGTATCGGATGAAGGGCGGCGCAGATGAGTAGGTTTTGGAGCCCCTTTGTTAAAGATCTGGTGCCCTATGTTCCTGGGGAGCAGCCCAAGGTCACTGATCTGGTCAAACTTAATACCAATGAAAACCCATACGGCCCCTCTCCTCGTGCGATAGAGGCCATCAGTGCGGCAGCGGACGATACCCTACGCTTGTATCCTGACCCGGACGGCGCTGCCCTAAAGGCGGTGATTGCCGAGTACTATCAGGTTGCTGCCGAGCAGGTGTTCGTCGGCAACGGCTCCGACGAGGTGCTGGCCCACGTATTTCATGGTTTGTTTGCCCGGGATAGCCAACATCCGCTGCTGTTTCCTGACATCACCTACAGTTTTTATCCGGTTTATTGTGGGCTCTACGGCATCCCCTATGAGGCGATTCCTCTGGCCGAAGATTTCCAGATACGGGTGGCAGACTTTAAAGGCATTAACGGCGGGATTATTTTCCCCAACCCCAATGCACCAACGGGCCGCTTTCTGCCGCTATCGGAGATTGAGCGATTGTTGTCGATCAACACCGAGACAGTGGTGGTGGTCGACGAGGCTTATGTCGATTTCGGTGGCGAGTCGGCAATAGCGCTGGTGGATAAATTCCCCAACTTACTGGTGACTCAAACTCTGTCGAAATCCCGGTCCCTGGCGGGCTTGAGAGTGGGTTTTGCCGTTGGATCGGCGGAATTGATCGAGGGCTTGGAGCGCATCAAGAACAGTTTTAACTCCTACCCGCTGGATCGGCTGGCGTTGGCAGGCGCAGTGGCGTCCTTTGAGGACGAGGCATATTTTCAACAAACCCGCGATGCAGTCATCGCAGAGCGTGAACGTTTGTCGGGGGCTTTGGTAGTGCTCGGGTTTGAGGTGCTGCCCTCTGCCGCCAACTTCCTGTTTTGTCGCCATCCCGAGTTTGATGCGGCGGCACTTGCTGCGGGCCTGAGAGAGCAGAAGGTCATTGTTCGGCACTTTAAACAGGCCCGGATAGAACAGTTCTTGCGGATCACGGTTGGAACCGCTAGCCAAAATAACCGGTTGCTCGAAGTGTTGGCGAGCTTGGTATCGGCAAAGACGTAATCAGGTATTTGGCCGGGCTGCGACGTCTGTTGTGACCGTCATTGGTGTGTCGTTGCGCAGAAAGCCAATTCTCACCGTCTCGCCGGGGCGAGTGTAGGTGATCAGCTTCATGCCTGCGTGACCATCGCCAACCAACTTCCCGTTAATATCTGTCAGAATATCGCCCACCCGCAGGCCCGCCTTGGCGGCCGGACCCTCAACGGCAAGCCCTGTGATGACCACGCCGTTGGTGCCGGTTGCCAGCGGTTGTACTTCCAGGCCCAGCCAGCCGCGCAGTGGTCGACCGTAGCGAATAAGATCGTTCATCGTGCGCAGGGCAAGATCGGTTGGAATGGCCAGGCCGATCCCGGTGGAGCCACCGCTTTGAGTGTAGATTGCGGTGTTAATACCGAGCAGCCGACCCTTGGTGTCAATCAGTGCGCCGCCGGAGTTGCCGGGGTTGATGGCGGCGTCGGTCTGAATAAAGTTTTCGTATTGACTCAGGCCAAGGCCGTAACGGCCGGTGGCGCTGACAATGCCCTGGGTTACTGTCTGACCAAAGCCGTAGGGGTTGCCGATGGCCAGAACAATGTTGCCCACGGTGACGGAGTCTGGCTCGGCAACCTTGATGCTAATCAAGTTCTCAAGATCGATTTTCAGCACGGCGAGGTCGGTGTCGGCGTCGCTGCCAATCACGCTGGCGAGTGCTTGGCGGCCGTCCTGGAGTAGCACCAGAATTTCATCGGCACCTTCAATTACGTGATAGTTGGTCAGCAAGTAGCCGTCATTGCTGACAATAACGCCGGAGCCCAGACTGCGCTCGAGCTGCTGTTTGGCGCGGCCGCTGCGGTTAAAAAAATGTTTGAACAGGGGGTCGTTCGCCAGCGGGTGACGCTGCTGCACAATTTTGGTGGTGTAAATGTTGGCAACTGCCGGGGCGGCTTTGGCGACGGCGTAGGAAAAATCCTGATTTTGCTTGGCGCCGAGGTACATCAGGATACACAGGCCCAGCAGCACACCGCAGACGGTTGGCCAAGCCAATTTTCTTGCAAAATCGAGTAGCAATGGGTTCCCCTCGCTGGCGGCGACTATGCCTGTCGCGCGTCTTTCCTTTAAGCTAGTTGAATTTGGGCTTTAAGCTAGGCCTTGAGAGGCAAAAGCCGGGCAGCGCCTGGAAAGCCCTTGATTTTGTTGTTGGCCAGGCAGCCGACCAATGATGTTTCCGGGGGTGCCCGCAATGGCGGGGCAGGCCGGATACTGTTGGCGGCGCGCCTGCGTGCACCAGCGCAAAAGAGCCATAGCGTAGCACGAATGAAACCAATTCCGAATTGCGGTGACCTTGAATGACGATATCCAACGCTGAATTTGCGAACGAACTCGACAATTTGTTGCGCATTGCCGAATTTAACGATTACTGCCCCAATGGCTTGCAGGTTGAGGGCAAGGAGCAGATTCGCTGTTTGGTGTCGGGTGTTACTGCCTCGCAGGCATTAATTGATGCCGCCATTCAGAAGGGGGCGGATGCACTGTTGGTACATCATGGCTTTTTCTGGCGGGGCGAGGAGCCTCGGGTTGTCGGAATGAAGCGGCGTCGGCTCGCCGCGCTATTGCGGCACGATATCAATTTGTTTGCCTACCACCTTCCCCTTGATGCGCACCCCACCTTGGGGAACAACGCCCAGCTTGCCGAGCGACTGGGGTTTATTTCAGAGGGTGGGATGGAGTCCGGGCCGTTGCCGGTGGGAAATGTTGGGCGCTTGGCTGAGCCGCTGTCTGCTGAAGCGCTGGCCGAGCATGTCGGTCGGCAATTGGGGCGTCCGGTGTTGTTAGAGGCGGTAGGCGACAAACCAGTATCGCGGATAGCCTGGTGTACCGGTGGTGCGCAGTCCTACATCGAGAAAGCTGCGGCCTTGGGCGTTGATGCCTATTTAACTGGAGAGGTGTCTGAGCCGACGATCCATGTTGCCCGTGAGCTGGGCATTCATTTTATCGCGGCCGGCCACCATGCCACAGAGCGGTATGGTGCTAAGGCGGTAGGCGAATACATGGCCCGGCGCCACGGCCTTGAACACCACTTTATCGATATCGACAATCCCGCCTGAGCGGGTCAGGCGTGGGGCGCCACCGGCGGCTCAACTTTCTTCTCTTCGCTTTCTTTATCCAGGCCAAACTCCTCGTGGAGGAGGCCTTTGCTGCCCGGTGATCTGGGGGCGTAGTCGAGAGGTTGCTGGGAAGGCGTCATGTGGGTGGGCTGGGTGTCCAGCACAGGGCGGCCTTCAGGCAGGGGTTGCAGCGGGCTGATGCCACTGGAGTGCAGGGTTTTGGCGCCTTCAACAATATGGTTGTGAACGCTGCGGTAGCTTTCAGCCAGCTCGTTGAGCAGCTCGGCGGTGTGGTCAAAGTGGTGGTTGACCTGCTGCTGATAGTCTTGCTGTTGCTTCTGAATGTCGTTGAACTGCTTTTCAATTGCCGTCCGGCTTTGCTGGCCCGGCTTCAATCGACCCAGCAGAAAGTAACCTAGTAGCGCGCCAGTAATCAGGCAGCTCACGGCGGTGATGATAACGGTGTTGATGTCGTACTCGTTCACAAAAAGTCTCCCTCAGGCAAAAACAAACTGCGGTGCCTTTCGGCAAGTATATCCGCATCCCCCTTTTCGGACAGCTATGACGGCTAAAAAATTGCCAATACGCGGTGGTGGCGGTAAAGTTGGCCCGGTTTTTTCGGCCTGTTAGCGCGAAACTCGGGACCAGGTCGCCCCATCAGGAACACGCTATGTCCACCCCTTTGCAACGATATCAGCAGGATCTTGAACAGCCTGATTTCAGCCGCGATGCGGCTCAGGAATACGCTGTGCAATGTTTGCAGCGCCTGTTTGATGAGTTGGTGGCAGCGCCGGAGTCGCCAAAAAGTGCGTTTGGGCGCTTCGCTGCCAAGATTGCCGGTCGAGCAAAAGATCGGCCTAAGATTCTCGGCCTCTATTTTTGGGGTGGTGTCGGACGCGGCAAAACCTACTTGATGGACACTTTCTTCGACACGTTGCCCTTTGAAAATAAAATGCGGGCGCATTTTCATCGCTTTATGCAGCGAGTGCATCGGGAGCTAAAGCAGCTCGAGGGGGAGAAGAATCCACTGGTACTGGTCGCCGATCGCATTGCCGACGAGGCAAGGGTGATTTGCTTTGACGAGTTCTTTGTTTCGGATATTACTGATGCGATGATTTTGGCAGGGCTGTTTCAGCGCCTGTTCGAACGCAACGTGGTGCTGGTTGCGACATCAAATATCGTCCCCGATGGGTTATATCAAGACGGCCTGCAGCGCGCCCGGTTTCTGCCTGCCATTGCCTTGATCAAAGAGAACGTTCAGGTGGTGAACGTGGACGGTGGTGTGGACTATCGCCTGCGGGCGCTGGAGAAAGCAGAGTTGTACCACAATCCGCTGGGCGCGGCAGCGGAGGAGAGTCTGGACAAGAGTTTTCGCAGCTTGGCCCCGGAGCCGGCCAAGGCTGACCAGCTGCTGGAAATTGAGGGGCGGCGCATTCGGGCGCGGTTTGTGGCCGATGATGTGGCCTGGTTCGAGTTTGATGAGCTCTGTGACGGACCTCGAAGCCAGTACGACTATATTGAAATTGCCCGGGTATTCCATGCGGTGGTGGTCAGCAATGTGCCCGTGTTGGGTGCTGGGCGGGACGATCAGGCGCGACGCTTCATTAATCTTGTTGATGAGTTTTACGACCGCAACGTCAAGCTGGTACTCTCTGCGGCCGCGCCGTTGGAGACGCTCTACAGCGGCGGGCGGCTGGACTTCGAATTTGAGCGAACCCAGAGCCGTTTGCTGGAGATGCAGTCCACCGACTACCTGACTCAGGAACACCGTCCATAACGGGTTACAGGTGGTTGGAAAAAGCTGAGAAATCCACTTGAAAAAGCGGGGGCGCTTATGTAGTATTCGCGCTCTTTGTTCGGTACGGGCCCCATAGGCGAGAAAATGAAAACCTTTAGTGCAAAACCCCAGGATGTGAAACACGACTGGTACGTGGTAGACGCCGCCGACAAAACATTGGGTCGTTTGGCCAGTGAGATTGCGCATCGCCTGCGCGGTAAGCATAAAGCCGAATACACACCACATGTTGATACCGGCGATTACATTGTTGTCGTTAACGCCGAAAAAGTGCGTGTCACTGGCAGCAAAACCACGGACAAAATGTATCACCACCACACCGGCTACCCCGGCGGTCTGAAGTCCATGAGCTTTGAGAAGCTGATCGACAAGGCCCCCGAGCGTGTTCTGCAGGGTGCGGTAAAAGGCATGTTGCCCAAGAACCCACTGGGTCGGGCCATGTTCAAAAAATTGAAAGTCTACGCTGGTACCGAGCATCCCCATGCTGCTCAACAGCCAGTCGAACTGAATATCTAACGGAAGCGTAATATGTCAGCTACCCAATATTACGGCACTGGCCGCCGTAAAACCTCATCAGCCCGGGTGTTCTTGAAGTCCGGGACTGGCAACATCACTGTGAATAACCGTGAGCTGGACAAGTACTTCGGTCGGGAAGTTGCGCGTATGATCGTGCGTCAACCGCTTGAGCTGGTTGAGATGACTGACAAGTTTGATGTCCTGGTAACCGTTAGCGGTGGTGGTAGCTTTGGACAAGCTGGCGCAATCCGCCACGGTATCAGTCGTGCACTGATGGAATATGATGAAGGCCTGCGTAGCGGTCTGCGCAAAGCCGGTTACGTGACCCGCGATGCGCGGGAAGTGGAGCGTAAGAAGGTCGGCCTGCGCAAAGCTCGTAAGAAGCCTCAGTTCTCCAAGCGTTAATCGCTTCAGCCTGGTGGCTGATGGAGAATGCCCTCGAAGGCTCTCGAAGAAAACGCCCACGACCTTACAATTGTGGGCGTTTTTTTTTGCCCGGCGAATAAGATGGCTTGAAACTTAGTGCGGCAATGATTGTCAGCGCGGGCCAAGTTAATTACTATTTGGGCCATTTGTGAATGTGAAGCGGGTTCCACTCTGTTCGAGCGGTGGCCGTTCTGTTTTCTGTGTGTAATGGGGGAATCGTCATGAGCAGTGACGGCGTGAATAAAGGGCGTCGGCGTTTTCTGACGGCAGCGACATCTGTCGTGGGCGCCGCGGGAGCGGTCGGTATCGCTACGCCTTTTGTGGGATCCTGGAATCCGAGTGCCAAAGCGAAAGCTGCCGGAGCACCTGTTAAAGCCGATATCAGTAAGTTGCAGGCTGGGCAGATGATCGTTGTGGAGTGGCGCGGTAAGCCAGTCTATGTGTTGAAACGCACGGAGCAGCAAGTCGAAGAGCTCGCTGAGATCGATCAGTACCTAAAAGATCCCGCTTCAAATAACGCCGATCAGCCTCAGTACATTGAAGGCGCTGCCAGGGCGATCAAGCCGGAGATTATGGTCTTCGTTGGTCTGTGCACGCACTTGGGGTGCGCGCCGAAATTCCGCCCAGAAGTGGGTACACCCGATCTGGGTGGCAAAGCCTGGGTAGGCGGTTTTTTCTGCCCCTGTCACGGTTCGCGCTTCGATCTTGCCGGCCGGGTGTATTCTGGTTCGCCCGCATCGCAGAACCTCATCGTGCCGCCATACTCCTTCGAGGGTGATAACGTGCTGGTAGTTGGTGTTGATCAGGGGGCTGCATAATGATTAAAACGTTGGTTGGACTGCGCGACTGGGTTGATGCCCGTCTGCCGATCATGCGTGCCTGGAACACCCATATGGGTAAGTACTACGCGCCTAAGAACTTCAACTTCTGGTATTTCTTCGGGGTTCTTTCCCTGGTTGTTCTGGTTAATCAGTTGCTGACCGGTATCTGGTTGACAATGAGTTACACCCCCAGCGCTGAAGAAGCGTTCCGCAGTGTGGAATACATCATGCGGGATGTGGAATTTGGCTGGATTATTCGTTACATGCACTCCACCGGCGCTTCGGCCTTCTTTGTGGTGGTGTATCTGCATATGTTCCGGGCGCTGCTTTATGGATCTTACCAAAAGCCCCGCGAGCTGATCTGGATCTTCGGTACGCTCATCTTCCTGGTGTTAATGGCAGAGGCCTTCGTGGGCTACGTACTGCCCTGGGGGCAGATGTCTTACTGGGGTGCTCAGGTTATTATTTCGTTGTTCGGTGCGATCCCGGTTGTTGGTGAAGACATCGTGCAATGGATTCGCGGTGACTTCCTGATTTCCGGTATTACCCTGAACCGCTTCTTCGCTCTGCACGTCATCGCGCTGCCGATTGTGCTGCTGGGCCTGGTGGTACTTCACCTGCTGGCGCTGCACGAAGTGGGCTCCAACAACCCCGATGGCGTAGAGATCAAAAAGCACAAAGACGAGAACGGCGTGCCACTGGATGGCATCGCTTTCCACCCGTACTACACCGTTCATGATCTGACGGCGATTGGTGTGTTCCTGTTTGTATTCTGCGCCATTATCTTTTTTGGTCCAGAGATGGGCGGCTACTTCCTGGAGTACGCCAACTTCGAAATTGCCAATGGCCTGAAAACTCCAGAGCACATTGCTCCGGTATGGTATTTCACGCCGTTCTACTCGGTATTGCGCGCGGTGCCGGATAAACTGCTCGGCTTCATCGCCTTTGGTGCCTCGGTCGCGATCATCTTCCTGCTGCCTTGGCTCGATCGCAGCCCGGTGAAGTCCTTCCGTTACAAAGGCCGTATCAGCAAGGTGATGCTGTTGCTGTTCACCGCATCCTTCCTGATCCTCGGTGTGCTGGGTGTGAAGGCGCCCACCGAAGCGCGGACGCTGCTGGCGCGTATTTGTTCGGTGATCTACTTCAGCTTCTTCCTCTTTATGCCGATTTGGACGCGTATTGAGGCGACCAAACCAGTACCTGATCGGGTGACTGATGGCGGTATGGGCTTCTGGAAGAGCATGCTGGTACTGGCAGTCGTAGCATTGCTGACCATCCTGCCGCTGAAAGCGGTGGGTGCGGAGTCGGCTTTCGACTGTGGCACTGTCGCCTGTGATGAAATGGAGCCTGATCTTTACGATCTGCCCTCCTTGCAGAGCGGTGCGCAAACCTACATGAACTACTGCATGGGCTGTCACTCCCTGCAGTATGGTCGCTACCAGCGGGTGGCGACCGACCTCGGTATTCCAGAGGATCTGTTTGAAGAACACCTGAAGTTTGATCAGTCGGCCAAAATTGGGGCGTTGATGACCAACGCCATGTCGGCAGAAGACGCCAAGAAATGGTTTGGTGCTGCGCCGCCGGACCTGACGCTGGTAGCCCGTGCCCGCAGCCCCGAGTGGCTGTACACCTATCTGCGGACCTTCTACAAGGATGATTCCCGTCCTTACGGAGTGAACAACAAAGTGTTCAAGGATGTGGGTATGCCCCATGTGCTTGCCGAGCTCCAGGGTGTGCCTGTCTGCGCTCCTGGCCCGGTCCACGCCGAAAACGGCGGGATTCTTCGGGATCCTCTGACCGGTGAAGATGTACTCTACGGCAAAGACGGCAAAGCACTGAACCCCTGTGGCAGTTTTGACTACCAGCCTGCTGGTTCCTTGAGCCCGGAAGAATATGACAAGGTGATCTACGACTTGGTAAACTTCCTGGAGTACATGGGTGAGCCTGTACAGGCCAAGCGGCAGCGAATTGGGATATATGTGCTGGCGTTTATCGTGTTGTTCTTCATTTTCGCTTTCTTGCTGAACCGCGAATACTGGAAAGACGTTCATTAATCCAGCGGTTCATCAACATGGCTTCAAGGCGGGCAGTCTGGTTAAGCGGACCGCCCGTTTGTTTTCTCTGAACAGTTAATTAGAGGTGCGAGCAATGGGCGTGGTTGCCAAACGTTCTACCATGACCTTCTTTTCTGATGCCGCCAGTCACTACAGTCATCGTGTAAGGATTGTGTTGGCTGAAAAGGGTGTCACTGTCGATATTATCGATGTTGATCCGAACGACCTTCCCGAGGAAGTGACGGAACTGAACCCATACAACACCTTGCCGACGCTGGTTGATCGCGATTTGGCACTCTATGAGTCCAAGGTGATGATGGAATATCTGGACGAGCGCTTCCCGCATCCGCCCTTGCTGCCGGTATATCCTGTTGCTCGTGGTGAAAGCCGTCAGTTCATCTATCGCATCGAGCGCGATTGGTGTCGGATGGTTGATGAGATCCTGAGCAACCCTGGCCAAAAAGAGCTGGATAAGGCGCGTAAGGATTTGCGGGACAGTCTGCTGACCATCGCGCCGATCTTTGCCGAAAAGCCGTTCTTCATGAACGATGAGTTCACACTGGTGGATTGTTGTCTCGCTCCCATTCTGTGGCGTCTGCCCCAGTTGGGTGTGGCCCTTCCCCAGACCCGGCAATCCAAACCGCTGCTCGATTATATGCAGCGTCTGTTCGAGCGCCCTTCCTTCCAGGAAAGTCTCACCGAAAAGGAACGCGAACTGCGGGATCAGGCGTCAGTCGCCTGAGGAGCCGATTGGGTATATGTCGATGACATCCAGCAGGCCCTATATGGTTAGGGCCGTTTACGAGTGGGTTTCGGACAACGACTGCACACCCTATATCTTGGTGAATGCTGAGATGGAGGGGGTGCAGGTGCCGGAGCAGTACATTCAGGATGGCCAGATTATCCTCAATATCTCATCGTCCGCGGTGGTCGGGTTGAACATCAGTAACGACTATCTTACGTTCAAAGGCCGTTTTGGCGGCGTTGCCCAAAGTATTTCCGTGCCGGTGGCCGCGGTATTGGGAATCTATGCCAGAGAAAATGGCCAGGGAATGTTATTTGATTCGGAAGATCCACCGCCGCCGATGCCACCCTCACCGGGTGGTGATGATGGTACGCCGCCTCGACCCAAGTTGAAAGTGGTCAAGTAATTAGTGTCGGCGGCTTTGCTGCCGACACTACCTCCACGCCATTCAGTAGTACTCAAACACCCGAACGACTTTTTGGACGCCGCTGGTCTGACTGGCGATCTGGGAGGCCTTCTCTGCCTCGGCGCTGGATACCAGGCCCATGAGGTAAACCACCCCGCTCTCGGTAACGACTTTTATCCGCGAGGCATCCAGGGTGTTGTCCAAGGAAAGTTTGCTTTTCACTTTGGTTGTAATCCAGGTGTCGTTGCCGCGCATGCCCATGGTCGAGTTGGGGCCCACGGTCACTTCGTTATGGACCTTGCGGACTTTCTTCACCGCAGCGGCAATTTCTTCGGCCTGCTGGCGTAGCGATTCGGTGGCGGTTTGCCCGGTAAGTAGCACAATGCCGTTGTGACTCACGGCGCTGAGGTGGCTCTCCTCCAGCTCGGGGCTGGTTTTGCGGATATTGACGATCACCTTGGTCTCGATAATTTCGTCATCAATGTAGCTACCGAGACTGCGGGTGCCGGGGTCATCCTGGACGGGCGACTCTGTGGTTGCCGTCATCACCTGGGTGCAGGCAGAAAGCGCCAGAGCGCAGCCGAGTAAAGCAATAGTGCGTTTCATCATGCTTGTTCCATTCCGAAAATTTGGGCGTCAATTAATTCGCTAAGACTGTGCACAGTGATCAGCTGCATTTCAATGACTCTGGGCCGATCTTCGACGGGGATGGCAATCTCGATATCGTCGGCAGAGAGAAGCGCACTGCCGTCACCGCCATTCATATTGTTGATGCTGATGACCCGCATTCCGCGTTCATGGGCCGCTTGAATGCAGCGCAGGATGCTGCTTGACCCGGCGCCCATGTAAAAGATCACCAGGCAGTCGCCCTCGTGTCCCAGCGCCCGAACCTGACTTGAAAAAATGTCGCTGAAGCCATTGTCGGCGGCAATGGCGGTGAGTGCGGCAGCATCGGTATTCAGCGCAATGGCCGGGAGAGAGGGTCGCTCCCGGCGATACCGGTTAATGAGGTTCCCTGACAGTTGCTGGGCGAGCAGGGCAAAGCTGCCCTCTCCGCAGCACAGCACCTTTCCGTCGCTCAGCATACTTTCTACGATATAGGCGCTGGCGGCGGCGACGTTGGGGCCGATAGCCTCCATCGTATACATGCAGCTTTCGATGTGGCGATGAAAGAGGTCAATGACGCTCTCGGAAAGATCCTCGGTCAAGCCCTACTCCTGAAATGCGTTTTTAAGCCAATTAAAATGCCATTGCCCCTGGGGGTCGGGTTGTGCCTCGATGACATCCATGCGGCAGGGGAGGTCGCTGCGCGGCTGCTTGGCGAGGTAGAGCTGCGCGGCGGCCAGAATGCGTTGTTGCTTGCTTCGGGTTACGGACTCTGCGGCCGAACCAAAGCGTGGGTTTTGCCGGCAGCGCACTTCGATAAATGCCAGCGTGCCGCCATCGCGGGCAATAATATCAATCTCTCCCAGTCGGCAGTGAAAATTTCGCGCCACCACCTCGCAGCCTTGCTGTTCAAGGTAGTGGGTGGCGTGCTGTTCGGCCTGTTTTCCACGCCGGCCTGATTGCCGACCTGCATCCCTGCGCCAGATCATCGCTATTCGCCAGCGTCGACATTTTCCGACATGGGAACGGTGATGGGTACACCATTTTGCATTTCTGCCAGGGACAGTTTGCGCTCAATTTGGCGCAGGTTGTTCAGGCGCAGCGTGCCGGTTTCGCCAAACAGCCGGCTGCTATCGGCGCTTTGGAGTTGGCCAAGTCGTAAATGCAGGCGGAAGCTGTCCACGCCGAGGGCGTACATACGCTGGTAATTGCTGCTTTGTGGCAGTTCGTTGGCGATGGCCCGATGGAGATTGCTGTCTTCGTTAAGAATCCAGGGGATATCGATAAAGTGCACGCCGTTCAGGTCCTGATCCTTGTCTGGGCTTTTTGTGCCCCGGTAGATATGGGACGTCGCGTAAACGGGGATGTCGCCGGCGTAGTGATAGGCGAGCAGTGGCTTGATCGCCCGCCCTTCATTGGGCCGGGCCACCAGGAAGATAAAGTCCACGTCGGTGCGCCGGTAGGGCTCAAACTGGGGGCGTTCGCCGATGATCTGCTGGAGCAGATTGCGACGCTTGATGCTGGCGTCGATCAGCAGGGCATCCTTGATTTTTTTCGAGTAGTTGTTGGCGCTGGCGTCAAAGTTGGTGCTGGCAACCACCAGTCCCCCTTGCTGTTGCCAGGCCTCGGAAAAGGCCTCAGCGACCTTGGTACCCCAACTCCCCTCGGGTGTGACAATCATGGCGCGTTTGTAGCCCTTTGCGGCAGCGATGCTGGCGATTTGCTGCGCTTCATCCTCTGGGTTTAAGCCAAACTGGAAGAGCCCATTAGGAAATCGCTGCCCCGGGACCCGGTTCAGGGCCAGCGTGGGCACTGGCATGGTGGCGCCTTGCTTGTCGATCAGCGCATCCAGGTCCTCCTTTTGCAGCGGCCCGATAACCATGCTGTTGCCTTCGTGCAGTGCTTGTTGGTACACCGCGTTAACGTCCCGGCTTTCGGTGTCGTATTGTTTCACCTGGGGAAGTGTGGCGCCTTGGCTGAGAGCGTCATAGTACGCAGCCAAAAAGCCGTCGCGAATGGCCTTGCCATAGGGGGCCAGTCGGCCGCTGACGGGCAGCAGCAGGGCGATTTTGTCGGGTCGTTCCACTACCAGTTGATCAAGTTTGCCAAGCCCGCCCGGCAGCGCGCCTTGGGCCGGATGGTTTGGCCAGCGGCGCAACCAGGCGTCCCGCTGGATGATCTGCTGATTGAGATTGCCCTGATAGTTCTTGGCCAGCGCAGCCAGCTCAAGCCAGCCAAGGTAGTCACGGTTGTCCGCCGTATCCATTTGGCTTGCCAGCTGCTTGTCGGGAATCTGCATCAAGGAGTCCCAGATTTGCGCGCGATTGTAGGTTTGCTGGCCGGGCGCCAGCAGCGGATCGATATAAATCCACTCCTGGGCGGCGCGAAGGTGGTCGCCTTCAATGGAGTACAGGCTCGCGCGCAGCTGACTGAACTGCAATTGGCGGGCGAGGGGGGCCTCGAGAATGCCTTCTTCAATAAGTGGATCTGATAATTGCTGCAGGGCTTCCTGGAACTGGGCGTGGCCCCTGAATACTCGCGCGCGGATCAGTGCCAAGCGCACCGCCTGGTCGGTTTCGAGCTCCGGCGCGACCAGCTCATGGACAATATCGTCTGCCCGATCCAGCTCGCCCTCGCGCAGTAGCACCTCGGCGGCTCTCAACAATAATTCGCTGGCCTCTTCTGGCGGCGCGAGTTCGGCGTCAGCAATCCATTGCTCTGCCATTTCGGCACTTGCGGTTGCGGCGTTGAATCCCAGCTCCGGTCGGTCGGTGATCAGTGGTGATGGCCGGCGAAAGACCTCCGATGTTGATGGCCGCGGTTGTTTCGGCGTATCAACGATTAACTTGGTGCGATCCGGGGAAGGGCTGGTAACTGGTCCGGCACAGGCCGCGAGGAGGCTGAGGCTGATAAGGCCTGCAAAAAGTCTTGTCTTCATTGATCCGCCGTTGTTAGTCTGCGCGGGCCGAATATAGTCAGAGGACCGCTGCTTTGGGTTCGTCCAGCCCCAGTCTTTATGTTGTTGCCACACCCATCGGGAACTTGGCCGATATGGTACCCCGAGCGACAGAGGTCCTACAATCAGTCTCGCTGGTGGCGGCGGAGGACACTCGCCGCACGCGTCAATTGCTCCAGCATTTTGGTATCTCCGTGAGGCTGCAGGCCTATCATGATCACAGCGGCGATGCCGAACTTGGTCAGATACTGGATGTGCTGCGTCGCGGGGAGAGCGTCGCCATGGTCTCGGATGCTGGCACGCCGCTGATCTCTGACCCGGGTTATCGTCTGGTAGACGCCGCGTTGGCCGAGTCCTTTCAAGTGGTGCCGATCCCGGGGCCCTGCGCAATGGTCGCTGCGCTGTCAGTGGCGGGGCTGCCCTCAGATCGCTTCATGTTTGAAGGGTTTCTCGCTGCAAAACCCCATGGTCGTCAGCAGCAGTTGCAGTTGCTCGCCAAAGAACCCCGCACGCTGATCTTTTATGAGGCCCCTCATCGACTGCAGGCCTGTCTAGAGGATATGGCACAGGTTTTCGGCCCTGACCGACGGGTCACTCTCGCCAGGGAACTGACCAAGCTGTTTGAGACGGTGCGGCGAATGACGCTGGTGGAGATGTGCGAGTTCGTGGCGGCCGACACCAATCAGCAGCGCGGTGAGTGTGTGCTGGTGGTAGAGGGGTGCCCGCCGCAAGCGCACAGCATGGACTCGGCCACCTTGCATGTATTGGATGTGCTTCGCGCAGAGCTACCGCTCAAGCAGGCGGCAGCGCTGGCAGCCCAGATTAGCGGTGAAAAGAAAAATGCGTTGTATAAATATGCGCTGGAAAATCCGCTTTAAGTCGCGGCTGGGCTTGCGCTAAAGAAAACTACTGGTTATTCTTACAGTTGAGTCGGCCAGACGACCGCGTGCAGCGCAAGCTGTGGGAGGAAAGTCCGGGCTCCATAGGGTAAAGCGCCAGGTAACGCCTGGGGGGCGAAAGCCTACGGAAAGTGCAACAGAAAGGAAACCGCCTAAGCAACGTTGTTGCCGGTAAGGTTGAAAAGGTGCGGTAAGAGCGCACCGCGTGACTGGCAACAGTTCACGGCGATGGTAAACCCCGCTCGGAGCAAGGCCAAATAGGAATCCGATACTGTGGCCCGCAGTGGATTCGGGTAGGCTGCTAGAGGTTTGCGGTGACGCAAGTCCCAGATGAATGGTCGTCCACGACAGAACCCGGCTTATCGGCCGACTCAATTTTCTTCTCTGTTCTTCCAATATCAATTTTCCCGCCTTGAACTTAAAGAATCACTTTAAGTGATTTTCGTATGCCTTTGTTTCGGCATATCTAACTGAATAAACCTCCCCCGTATTCCTCGCTGATGTCTGCAAGTTATTGTTGTTTTTGAGAAAAATCCCTGCAATTTGCCGCACGTTCGCCTTGACACCTCGCTGGGGCAGTTCCTATAGTGTCGTCTAGTGGATAAATGTGGGTATTAGTGGTTTTTTGCGGTTTAAATGACCTTCTGGGTGGGGAATCGTGTTTCTAGGCAGTCATGCAATCACAATGGATGCGAAGGGGCGTTTGGCTATTCCAGCCAAAATACGTGATGCCCTTGCGTCTCTGTGTGGCGGCCGTTTGGTGATCACCGCCCACACGGAAGAGCGTTGCCTGCTCGTCTATCCAGAGCCTCAATGGGCGGATTTGCTGCCAAAAATTGAGGCGCTGCCCAATATCAATCGCAAGGCCCGGATGGCTCAGCGCCTATTGCTGGGTTATGCCACGCCCTTAGAGATGGATGGCAATGGCCGCGTGCTGCTGCCGCCGACGCTGCGTGACTATGCCGGATTGGAGAAGAAGCTGCTGTTGGTTGGGCAGGGTAAAAAATTGGAGTTGTGGAGCGAATCCAGCTGGTTCGATTGGCTCAATACCGCCGGCGAAGATGACGACATGCCGGATGAAATGCTGACCTTGTCTCTCTGAGTGTGATCGGCCAATGAGCGAACATTTAACTGTGCTGAAGGCGCCAGCCGTTGAGGCGTTGCTCTGGGATCGCAGCGGTTTTTACGTTGACGGGACGTTTGGTCGTGGCGGCCACAGTCGCGCTATTCTGGCCGGCTTGGCCGACAAGGGCAGATTGCTGGGAATTGACAAGGATCCCCAGGCGATTGCCCAAGGGTTGGCGCTGATGGAAGAAGATTCGCGCTTTGCCATCGCCCAGGGGTCCTTTGCTGAGTTTTCGCGCCTGGTCGCAAGTTCACACCTGGAGCAGCCCGAGGGCTTGTCCGGGGTGTTGCTTGATCTCGGGGTGTCATCGCCCCAGTTGGATCAGGCCGAGCGCGGATTCAGTTTTTTGCGTGACGGCGCCCTCGATATGCGCATGGACACCACTTCCGGGCAAAGTGCTGCCCAGTGGTTGGCTGGGGCAAAGGCGGCAGAGATTGCCCAGGTGCTGAAGGAGTTCGGTGAGGAACGTTTCGCCAAGCGGATTGCCGGAGCGATTGTTAAAGCGCGGGAGGAGACGGAAATTGTGTCGACCCTGCAGTTGGCAAAAATTGTCAGTGAAGCCAATCCTGCCTGGGAAAAAAATAAGCACCCGGCGACACGCGCATTTCAAGCTATTCGGATTTTTATCAACAACGAATTAGGTGATCTGGAGCAGTTGCTCGATCAGGTTGTTGACGGTTTGGCCATTGGTGGTCGGCTGGTGGTGATCAGCTTTCACTCACTGGAGGACCGGCTGGTGAAACGGTTTATGCGCAAAGAGGCAAAGGGTGATCAGTTGCCCGCCTATTTGCCCGTGACCGAAGCGCAGCGAAATTGCCGCCTGCGGTTGGTCGGTAAAGCGATCAAGCCGGGGGATGACGAGATTGCGATCAACCCGCGGGCCCGCAGTGCAGTAATGCGGGTGGCGGAGCGGATTGCATGAGTGAGGGGAGAGCTCGTGCCCAGGCAGCAAAAGCCAGGGATGCGCAGGCGCTTCCGCCGTCGCCGTTGGGCGGGCTGCTGGTGCCGGTGATGCTGTTTTTGGTGTTGGCCTCCTGTATCGCGCTGGTTCAGACCTCCCATAAAGGTCGGCGAATGTTTAGCGAGCTGCAGGATTTGCGCCGCGAGGCAATGCAGTTGGAAGAAGAGTGGGGCCGGTTGTTGCTGGAGCAAAGTACGTGGGCTTCGCCTGATCGGGTCCAAAGTCTGGCAGAAAAAGATTTGGGAATGCAGGCGCCGGATATGCGCAAGGTAATTATGGTTAAGGGCTATGGCAAAGCAGACTAAAGCGCCAATATCACCCTGGCGTTTCCGCCTGGTGGCGGTGGCGCTGGCTGCCCTCGCCTTGGTTCTTGTCTGGCGGACGCTGACCCTGCAGGTGCTGGATGTCGACCGCGGGTATCGCTTCCTTCAGGGGCAGGGTAATGCCCGCACCAATCGCACCGAAGTGATTCCGGCCCACCGGGGCATGATTTCTGATCGCAACGGTGAACCGCTGGCGGTTAGCACGCCGGTGGCGTCAATTTGGGCAAACCCCCAGGAGCTCCTTCAAGCGCAGGGGCAGTGGAGTGTGCTGGCGCAGGCGCTGGGCATGAGCGTGGCCGAACTCAGTGCGCGCGTGAAGCGGTTTAGCGACAGTCAGTTTATGTACCTTCGTCGCCACTTGGCCCCCACTGAAGCCAAGGCGATCCTGGCGAAAAAAATTCCGGGGGTCTACTTGCAGCGCGAATACCGGCGCTTTTATCCGGCCGGTGAGGTGACCGCCCACATTCTCGGGTTTACCAATATTGACGACAAGGGCCAGGAGGGGCTGGAGCTGGCTTACGACGAGTGGCTTACCGGCCACCCGGGCAGAAAGCGGGTGCTCAAGGATCTCTACGGCAACATAATCCGGGAGATCGACGCCGGGGAGGCGGCCAAGCCGGGGAAAGAGCTCAAGTTGAGCATCGACCTTCGGCTTCAGTATCAGGCCTACAAGGAACTCAAGGCAGCACTCAAACGAACCGGCGCAAAAGCCGGTTCGGTGGTTATTGTCGATGGTCATACAGGCGAAGTGTTGGCCTTGGTTAACCAGCCCTCGTACAACCCAAACAATCGCAGCCAGATCAAACCGAGTGCCATGCGCAATCGCGCTGTGACCGATATGTTTGAACCCGGCTCGACCATGAAGCCGCTGACGCTGGTAGCGGCCCTGGAGAGTGGCAAGTACCAGCCGGATAGCCCGATCAATACCGCGCCCGGCTACATCAAGGTGGGTCCCAAGCTGCTAAAGGATCACCGCAATTATGGCGAGCTGACCGTTAGCGAGGTGCTGAAAAAATCGAGCCAGGTGGGCACCACCAAAATCGCGTTGTCGTTGGATGCTCAGGACGTCTGGGACGTGTTCAATCGTTTTGGTCTGGGTCGTTCAACCGGGTCGGGCTTTCCGGGGGAAAGTACGGGTGTGTTGCCCAATCACGGCAACTGGCGATCCATTGAGCGTGCGACCTTTGCTTTTGGATACGGTATGACCGTCACGCCCTTGCAGCTTGCCCAGGCCTATACCGTGTTTGCCAATCATGGTGTGTTTCAGCCGGTGTCCCTGTTGAAGCAGGAAGGGGAATTGGAAGGTCAGCAAGTGATCTCGGCAAAAGTTGCCCGTCAGTTGGTGGATATGATGGAGACCGTTACCCAGCCTGGTGGTACCGCCACTCGCGCGCGGGTGGATGCCTACCGGGTAGCAGGGAAAACCGGAACCTCCCACAAAGCTGAGGCCGGCGGGTACGCCGAGGACCGTTACTTCTCGATTTTTGCGGGATTGGCGCCAGCCAGTGTGCCCCGAGTAGTTGCCGTGGTCGCTATTGATGAGCCCCAGGGCGATTATTTTGGCGGCCTGGTCGCCGCGCCGGTGTTTTCAAAAGTGGTTGCCGATGCGCTACGGCTATTGAATGTGGCGCCGGACGATATTGAGCCGCCTGAGGCACCTCAAGTGGCTGGCAAGGGAGGTGCGGCGTGATGGCAATGGAACAGCAACCGTTTCCCAATGCGCCTCGCTTGCTGGGTGAGCTGTTGCCCAAGCTATCGCCAGAGGTGGCCGCAGTGCCTGTGGCAGGATTGTCCCTGGATAGTCGGCAGATCGGCCCAGGCGAGGTGTTTCTCGCAGTCAATGGCTATGTGAACGATGGTCGCGCCTATATCGAAAACGCCATCGCACGGGGTGCGGTGGCGGTGATTGCGGATGCACCGATCGAAAGTGATCGCTACTCCTTGCCGGTGGTCGAGGTTGAAAACCTTAATCTGAAACTCAGCGAAATCGCCGGGAATTTTTATCGCCATCCCTCGCGGGCGCTGCGCTTGATCGGTGTGACTGGCACAAACGGCAAGACCAGCTGCGCCTGGACCATTGCGCAACTGCTTGAGCAGCTCGCTGAGCCCTGCGGGCTGATCGGCACCCTGGGGAATGGCCGAATTGGCAATATGCGCACAGACAGTGTCAATACCACTCCCAACGCGGTCGTTATTCAATCGCTGCTGCGCGATTGGGTTGATGGGGGTGCCCGCTGGGCGGCAATGGAAGTTTCCTCCCACGGCATCGCCCAGTCTCGGGTGGCTGCTCTGGAGTTTGACGCGGCGATTTTCACCAACCTGAGTCAGGATCATCTGGACTTCCACGGCACGATGGAAGCCTATGGCGCAGAAAAGGCCAAGCTGTTTGACTGGCCAGGGCTGGCGTTGGCCGTCATCAATCGAGACGACTTTTTCGGTCGGAATTTGCTGGCCAAGTCACGGGCAAAGAGGGTGCTGGATTACAGTCTTAGCGACCCCAGGGCCGCCGTATTTGTGGATCAGATTCACTGCGATATCAATGGCAGCCGGGCGCGACTGAAAAGTGAGTTCGGCGAGGTGCAGCTGCAGTCCCAATTGCTGGGTAGCTTCAATCTGGCGAATCTGGTGGCCTCCTGCGCCGCGCTGCTGGGCATGGGAGTGGCGCCGGGTGATCTTGAGAATGCGGTGCCGAATCTGAGTCCGGTCCCCGGGCGAATGGAATGCCTCCGCGGCGCAAATAACCGCTTGTTCGTGGTGGATTACGCCCATACACCCGATGCCCTGGAAAAGGCCCTGTCGACGCTGCGGCCCCTCACCAGTGGCGCCCTGCACTGTGTGTTCGGTTGTGGCGGAGATCGGGACACCGGTAAGCGTGCTCTGATGGGAGAGGTTGCCAGCAGGTTGGCTGATGAGGTCATTGTGACCAGCGATAACCCACGCAGCGAAGCGCCGCAGGCGATCATTGACGACATATGCCGGGGGCTTAGCGGGGAGTATCGGATTGAAGTCAATCGGGCCAAGGCCATTGAACTGGCGGTTCGCCAGGCCGCGCCGGGTGATGTTGTGCTGGTCGCCGGTAAAGGTCATGAGAGTTACCAAGAGGTAGAAGGACGCCGCTACCCGTTTAGCGATATGGCCTGCTTGCAAGAGGCCCTGGCGACCCAGGAGGGCCAGTCGTGAATGCGCTGACACTCTCTAAGATTGCGGCCATCACGGGTGGACAACTTGTCGGTGCTGATGTGTCGGTATCTGCAGTGTGCACCGATACCCGTAAATTGCAGACCGGCGATCTGTTTGTTGCCCTGAAAGGCGAGCATTTCGATGGCAACACGTTTGTTGCCCAAGCGGCCGCCAGTGGCGCCGGCGCGGCCCTGGTGAATTCGCCGGTGGATAGTTTGCCTTGCGTTGTGGTGGCCGACAGTTATCGGGCGCTTGGCCTGGTTGCACGGGAGCATCGACGGCACTTCGCCGGGCCGGTAATGGCGATCACCGGCAGTAGCGGTAAGACCAGCACCAAAGAAATGTTGGCCAGCATTCTGCGCGAGTGCGGCGATACCTTTGCGACCAAGGGCAACTTGAATAATGAAGTCGGTGTGCCTCTGAGTTTGTTGTCGATGTCGACCCAAGAGCAGTTTGCGGTGATTGAAATGGGCGCGGCCAAGCGCGGTGATATCGCCTACCTCTGCGAGTTTGCCGAGCCCACCATTGCGCTGCTGACAAACGCGCAAGCGGCGCATATCCAAGGCTTTGGAAGCTTGCAGGGCGTGGCTGAGACCAAGGGCGAGATATTTCAGGCGCTGGGCGGAAAGGGGGTGGCAATCATCAATGCCGATGATCAATTTTCCTCCCTCTGGCAACAACTGGCGGGCGTCGCTGCGCAGGTTCGCTTTGGATTTAACCCCGCCACTGCCGATGTCTGGGCCGAGGATATTGTGCTCAGCCCCAACGGCGGTAGTGAGTTCCGGTTAGTCACCCCGGCTGGAAGCGCCGACGTTGTCCTCGCGTTGCCGGGCCGCCACATGATTGCCAATGCACTGGCGGCGGCCGCTGCAGCGCAAGCCGCGGGTGCTTCGCTGGCTCAAATTTCCGCTGGGCTGGGTTTGGTTCGTCCCTCGGATGGCCGCTTGAGTCGCCGTCAGGTAGGCGGCATTCAGATTATTGATGACAGCTACAACGCTAACCCAGGTTCAGTTCGCGCAGCGATTGATGTGCTGAGTGAGTGTGATGGTCGGCGGATACTGGTGTTGGGGGCAATGGCGGAGCTGGGCGATGAGGCCGAGCGCGGTCATCGAGAGGTCGCACAATATGCCGCCAGCAAGGGTATTGATGCCTTGTTTGTTACCGGTGAGTGGGCGCCGATGATGGCGGAAAAATTTGGCGCGAGTGCCAAGGCATTTGCCGACCGCGAAACACTGGCGTCGGCGCTGGTTCAATTTGTTGAGGGTGGAGATGCTGTGTTGATTAAAGGGTCCCGGAGTGCAGGGATGGAATTGGTGGTGAGCCGTCTGGCACAGCACCTTGACGGGAAGGGCTGCTGATATGTTGCTTTTGCTTGCCGAGTATTTGAGCCAATACATCAGCGGTTTCGCGGTTTTCCAGTACCTGACCTTTCGCGGCATCCTTGGGGTGCTTACCGCATTGGCGATTTCGCTGCTGGTCGGCCCTTACATGATTCGCCGTTTGAATTTCTATCAGATTGGCCAAGCGGTGCGTGACGACGGCCCTCAGTCCCACCTCAGTAAGTCCGGTACGCCGACCATGGGCGGTGCGCTGATATTGGTTGCGATTTTTACCAGCACCCTGCTGTGGGCGGATTTGCGCAACGCCTATGTGTGGACGGTGCTGATTGTCACCGCCATTTTTGGCGCGGTGGGCTGGGTAGATGACTATCGCAAGGTGATCCAGCGCAATTCTCGGGGGCTGCCCGCGCGCTGGAAGTACTTCTGGCAAAGTGTGGCCGGCTTGGGCGCGGCGATATTCCTGTATTGCATTGCCGACAGCCCAGTGGATACCCAGCTGTTTATCCCCTTCTTCAAAAACATCAGTTTGGAGATGGGCATTTTTTCAATCGTGGTTACGTATTTTGTGATTGTTGGTTCCAGCAATGCGGTGAACCTGACGGATGGCCTGGATGGCTTGGCAATTCTGCCGACAGTCATGGTGGGCAGTGCCCTGGGCCTGATTGCTTACCTGAGCGGCAATATCAAATTTGCCGATTATCTTCATATTGCCTATGTGGCCGGTGCCGGTGAATTGATTGTTATCTGCGGCGCCCTGGCGGGTGCGGGCTTGGGCTTTCTGTGGTTCAACACCTACCCGGCGCAAGTTTTCATGGGCGATGTGGGCGCGCTCGCTTTGGGTGCCACCCTGGGAACCATTGCGGTGATTACCCGGCATGAAATCGTCTTTTTCATTATGGGCGGTATTTTCGTGCTGGAAACGGTATCGGTCATTTTGCAGGTGGCGTCCTTCAAGTTAACCGGCCGACGCATCTTCCGGATGGCGCCCATACATCACCACTTTGAGCTCAAGGGCTGGCCGGAGCCCCGGGTGATCGTTCGATTCTGGATTATTACGGTGATGCTGGTCCTGCTGGGGCTGGCAACATTGAAACTGCGTTAGGAGACAGAGGTCCGTGGCATTGATTGCAACAGATAATGCGCGCTTGGTAGTCGGTCTGGGTCAGACCGGGCTATCTATCGCCCGTTATTTTGCGCGCTGCGGCCTGCCCTTCGCGATGGCGGATAATCGTCTGTCGCCGCCGGGGGCATCCTCTTTTGAGAAAGCGTTCCCCGAGGTGCAGGTGCATCTGGGGCCCTTTGATTCCGATTTGTTTTCCAGTGTGAGTGAGCTGGTCCTGAGCCCTGGCATCCCCCTGAGTGAGCCCGCG